>NZ_SGXG01000001.1:3822500-4532500 GCF_004216715.1 Cecembia calidifontis | reverse complement strand
CATCCGGTAAGGCTAAATACTACATGGAGACCGATAGTGTACAAGTACCGTGAGGGAAAGGTGAAAAGTACCGTGAATAACGGGGTGAAAGAGAGCCTGAAACCGTGCGCTTACAAGCGGTCGGAGTCCCGATACTTCGGGATGACGGCGTGCCTTTTGCATAATGAGCCTACGAGTTGCGCGTCACTGGCGAGGTTAAGGGCTTAAGGTCCGCAGCCGGAGCGAAAGCGAGTCTGAACAGGGCGTTGAGTCAGTGGCGGCAGACGCGAAACTTTGTGATCTACCCATGGCCAGGCTGAAGGTGCGGTAACACGTACTGGAGGGCCGAACCGATAAGCGTTGAAAAGCTTCCGGATGAGCTGTGGGTAGGGGTGAAAGGCCAATCAAACTGAGAAATAGCTCGTACTCCCCGAAATGTTTTTAGGAACAGCGTCGTGGAAAGTATCGATGAGGTAGAGCTACCGATAGGACTAGGGGGAGTCACATCCTACCAAATCCTGACGAACTCCGAATGCGTCGATACTGTAACGGCAGTGAGGGCTTGGGTGCTAAGGTCCGAGTCCGAGAGGGAAAGAACCCGGACCTACCGCTAAGGTCCCGAAATTTACACTAAGTTGAACAAAGGTGGTCCAGCTGCAGAGACAGCCAGGAGGTTAGCTTGGAAGCAGCTATTCCTTTAAAGAGTGCGTAACAGCTCACTGGTCGAGCGGCAGGGCGTCGATAATAAACGGGCATCAAGTGTAATACCGAAGCGTAGGATACAGACATCAGTCTGTGTGGTAGGGGAGCATTCCAAACGGCGGTGAATGCGCATGGCGATGTGCGCTGGAGCGTTTGGAAAAGCAAATGTAGGCATAAGTAACGATAATGGGGGCGTGAAACCCCCACACCGATAGACCAAGGTTTCCTGATCAACGTTAATCGGATCAGGGTCAGTCGGGACCTAAGGATAACCCGTTAGGGGATTCCGATGGCAAATGGGTTAATATTCCCATACCGCACATACAGGTGACGGAGTGACGGAGTGATGAAAGGACCGCGCGGTGACGGAATACCGCGTTAAAGGGTGTAGGTAATGGAGCTGTAGTAAAATGCGCAGCTTTAGCCGAACCTGACAGTACCGCGACCCTACGGGGGAGCGGACAGAGTCCCTAAGGGCTTCCAAGAAAAACTTCTGGCGATAAGCGTATGTGCGCCCGTACCGCAAACCGACACAGGTGGTCAAGGAGAGGATCCTGAGGTGCTCGAGTGAGTCATGGCTAAGGAACTCGGCAAAATTGCCCTGTAACTTCGGGAGAAGGGGCGCCCCCCACAAGGGGGGCCGCAGTGAAAAGGCCCAGGCGACTGTTTAGCAAAAACACATGGCTTTGCGAATTCGAAAGAATATGTATAAGGCCTGACACCTGCCCGGTGCCGGAAGGTTAAGAGGGGATGTTATCGCAAGAGAAGCATTGAATTGAAGCCCCGGTAAACGGCGGCCGTAACTATAACGGTCCTAAGGTAGCGAAATTCCTTGTCGGGTAAGTTCCGACCTGCACGAATGGTGTAACGATCTGGGCGCTGTCTCAGCCATGAGCTCGGTGAAATTGTAGTCACGGTGAAGATGCCGTGTACCCGCAACGGGACGGAAAGACCCCATGAACCTTTACTGCAGCTTAGCATTGGTATCGGGTAAACGATGTGTAGGATAGGCGGGAGGCTGTGAGACTGTGTCGCCAGGCACGGTGGAGCCGCTGTTGAAATACCGCCCTTTGTTTGCCTGGTATCTAATCCCAACGTGATTGGGAGACATTGCTTGGTGGGTAGTTTGACTGGGGTGGTCGCCTCCAAAAGGATAACGGAGGCTTCCAAAGGTTCCCTCAGCACGCTTGGTAACCGTGCGCGGAGTGCAATAGCATAAGGGGGCTTGACTGTGAGGCCGACAAGCCGAACAGGGTGGAAACACGGGTATAGTGATCCGGCGGTACTGAATGGAAAGGCCGTCGCTCAAAGGATAAAAGGTACTCTGGGGATAACAGGCTGATCTCCCCCAAGAGCTCATATCGACGGGGAGGTTTGGCACCTCGATGTCGGCTCGTCACATCCTGGGGCTGGAGAAGGTCCCAAGGGTTGGGCTGTTCGCCCATTAAAGTGGCACGCGAGCTGGGTTCAGAACGTCGTGAGACAGTTCGGTCCCTATCTGTTGCGGGCGTGGGAAGTTTGAGGAGACCTGACCTTAGTACGAGAGGACCGGGTTGGACTGACCGCTGGTGTACCGGTTGTGGTGCCAACTGCACTGCCGGGTAGCTACGTCGGGAAGAGATAAGCGCTGAAAGCATCTAAGTGCGAAACTCCCTCCGAGATGAGACTTCCGAACAGGGCCGTCAGAGACGATGACGTTGATAGGCTGCAGGTGTAAAGTCAGTAATGACAAAGCCGAGCAGTACTAATAGCCCGAAAGCTTACTGAAGTCTGCCTGTTGCATTTTCCGCGAGACATGATCATTTTAGACGTGAGACACAAGACACAAGATACAAGACTTGGGACTCGGTGCACGTCAACAGAACTTAAGATATTGAATATATGGACCGGAAGCCAGACAGAGCTAAGTCTTATGTCTTGTGTCTTCGGTCTTATATCTAAAAGCATAGGCGGCCCAGCGCAGGGGTCCCACCTCTTCCCATCCCGAACAGAGAAGTTAAGCCCTGCAGCGCCGATGGTACTGGGGTTACACCCGGGAGAGTAGGTCGCCGCCACATTATTAAAAGCCAGCAGCAATGCTGGCTTTTGTGTTTTCTATCCAAAACGGAAGGGGTTACACCCGGGAGAGTAGGGCCTGTCCCGGGAATCGGGATCGCCGCCACATTATTTAAAAGCCTTTCAGGAAACTGGGAGGCTTTTGGCGTTTAGGGGAGAAGATAGAGTCGAGAAGCGAGAGATTAGAGGCGAGAGGCGAGAGATTAGACTCAAGACTCAAGAAACAAGAGACAGGGAAAATGGGGGAGGTCGGATGTTCTTCCCTGAATAGCGTTGACCGTTTGGTTCAACATTCATTAAATATTTCCATCGGGCAATCATGAGCCAGAGGTTCTTCTCTTGGGCAAACTTCGAAGGGGCTCGATGCCCCTAAGAAGTTTTTTCTTCCTTCGGTATAAACAATCACCGTCGGTCTTTCTTGGGCTTTTAAATTTAGTATATTTTTATAAAATCCCATGGGGGTGTATTTCATTTTAAATCCCCTGTGTAGTCTTATGCTGTTGTAGTTGGCTACAGCTTTCGCCACTTTTCTTTTCAGGTCGCTGAAATCTTTGATTATCCACCTTTTGAGGTATTCATTTTTTATGATTCCATTGATTCGTTCTGCGTAGGGGTTTTCCCATGCGATATTTCCCATACTGATATGGATATTGTTTTTGTTGAGCAAGGAGGTGTATTCTTTACTACTGTACTGGGAACCTTTATCTGAGTGGTGGATCAGGCCCCAAGGCTGGTATCTCAAAGTACTGAGGGCCATTTTCATAGCTTTGATATTACCTTCTGTGCGCAAGTTGTCGTTGACCGAATATCCCACGATGATCCTGGTATAAACATCAATAATGAAGACCAAATAATAGAATTCACCATTGAGGTAAAAGTAAGTGATATCGGTTTGGATGACCTGAAAAGGTCTGTTTATGGCCATACCTTCGATAAGGTTTGGATAAGAATAAAGGCCTGCGTAAGTGGTTTTCTGGTAGTTTTTTATTTTTTTGATACCATATCCCATTTCCATGAAAATTTCACAGAATTGATCCCTTCCCATGAATTCGGGTTTCAATGTATAATACATTTTTTCGACCCCACATCCTGGATGGTCTTCCCTGAGCTCATCGGCCAGGATTACCAGTTGGGCAATTTCAAGATCGAATGCTTGCTGCCTTTTTTTGGCTTGTTGAACGGCCTGCTTGGTTACTCCAACAGTCCGATAAAGTTCATTGAGCGAATGGTTTATCATACTTTTGTTGGATTGGAACCACCAGAGTGTGGGGTTTTGGAGTTTTTTTTAATATCGATTGAGTAAGTTTCTTTGGCCAAATCAATCATTTTTTCCAAATAATCAATCATGATCTGTTTTTGGCCAACGGTACGCTCGAGATCTTTGACCTTTTCTTCGAGTTCTTTGAGCCTATTGGTTTGACTGTCTTTCATCTCAATTATCCTGATATTTTTTTCATTATAGGTCGAATACTTATAAATCCAATGATAAATAACTGAGTTCACAATTCCATAATGTCGCTCCATTTGCTGAACTGTCATGATTCCTTTCTCAAAATCATCAACCAACTTACGTTTAAATTCCTCTGAAAATCTACGCTGAGAATTAATCCTTTTTCCTGTTTTTAACATCTTTTTTCTCGGTTAAAAACGGTCAACCTATTTCAGGGAAGGACAGGAAGGGTGATGTCGGAAGGACAGGTCAGGGTGGACTTATTTTGTTTGCTTTTGTCACTGTTCCCGAAATTCGGGACAAGTTGTGGAACAAAAACACTTTCTTGTTTTCTGTTCCAAATCCTGCTCTAAATTGACTATAATCCCAGGTGATCCCTGCTTTCCAAAAGTTCAGGTCATCGTTTCCTTTTTTTAGAATATTATTGCAGTTTTGCACAAACGATTCTGAACATGGCCAAGCTGCTTCAATCTTTAAGTTTCATCGATGGAAATAAAGTCCATTCACCCCAGGATTATATTTATACGGGTTCCGAAGTATTACTAAAAAGTGACAATTATTCAGAAGAAATCGATGAAGTCATAGATTGTTCAGGCTTGTTTGCTTCCAAAGGTTGGGTAGATTTGAGATGTGTTGGAGGAGAGCCAGGAGAAGAGCATAAGGAATCTTTGGAGAGTTTGGGAGAGCTTTTAAAATCCAGCGGATTTACAAAAGCAGTCTTAATGCCTAATACCCATCCCGCCATTCAGGATAAGAATGATATACAGTTTTTACGTTCAAAGACCAAAAACTGGGTTTCGGACCTGATCATCAATGCAGCTGCTACCAAGGACTGTAATGGAGAAGATTTCACGGATATCCTGGATATCCATCAAGAAGGAGTGAATATTTTTGGAGATGGCTTGAACCCCTTGTCCAATCCGGACAGGTTGATGAAGGTGTTGCAATACCTTCAAAAATTCAATGGTACTTTGTTTGACCAAAGTTATGAACCCTTGCTTTCCTTGTTTGGACAAATGCATGAAGGGGTGGTCTCCACAAGGATAGGAATGAAAGGAATTCCCAATCTTGCCGAAGATGTGGCGGTTCAGAAGAATATCGAAATTCTAAAATATGCAGGAGGAAGAATTCACTTCCAGACTATTAGTACCAAAGGAGCGGTAGAAAGCATCAGGAAAGCCAAAAAAGCAGGTCTTCAGATAACTGCAGATGTTTCAATATACCAATTGATTTTCAGTGATGAGGATCTTCAGAGTTTTGATACAAATTTCAAAGTGATGCCCCCTTTCCGTGGAAAAGAAGATCGGGATGCCTTGATAGCCGGTTTAAAAGACGGAACCATAGATGCCATAGTATCCAACCATCAGCCTCAGGATTTTGATGCCAAACATATGGAGTTTGATTTGGCACAATGGGGGATGATAGGACTTCAGACCTTTTTGCCGGCAATGGTCCAACTCTCCGAAGAATTGGGTTGGCCGCTTTTGATTTCAAAAATCACCGATGGTCCATTGGGAATACTTGGTGAGAAAACAGAAAAAATCCACCAAATGACGGTTTTTGATCCTTCTCAAACATGGATGTATGATAAAAAAACGAATCTGTCCCATTCAGCCAATCATCCTTGGTTTGGTGGAATTCTCAAAGGAAAAGTGAAATTTGTAATCAATTCGGATAGGTTTGTCAAGATTAATTCATGAAACAACATTTTAATTATTTCTATAAAATAGGTTTCCTTGCAGCGGGTTTTTCCATATTTACTTTTTATGCAGCTAGCCTTTTTACACCCGATCCGACTTTAATCAGCAAGGTTTTTAGCTTTGCTATTACTCCTTTTTTTGTCGGAGGCGGTATATATTTTTATCGGTTTAAGCTGAATAAAAATATGCTGAGCTTTGCAGAGGGCATGACCATTGGCTTTTTGATTTATTTTATCAATGCATTGATTACCTTTTTTGGGATTTATATGGGGCTGCTATTCAGCCCAGGGCTTTTTGAAAATATCAAAAACAATATGATGCAGGTGTTGAAGGATAAAAAAGAAGACATCATCAATACCTTGGGTCAGGCATCGTATGATAAAACCTATCAGGAGATGTTGGGACTTAGCATTTTTGATGTAGCTATAACTGATTTTGTCTTCAAAATTGCATTTGGACTCTTTTTTACTATCATAATTTCAATAATTTTAAGAAAAATTTAAACTATTCAACCCATGGAAGAAAAAGAAAGTGCCGTAAAAGCTGGGGTAAATGCCGGCTTGATTCTTGGAATTGTAAGTGCAATTTTTACATTTCTTATTTATTTTATCAATCCCAATACCCTTGCCTCTGGAGCATATGGTTTTGGATTACTTGCAGTTTTTACTGTATTGGCGGTGATATTGGGAATTAGGTATAGGAAGAGTATCGGTGGGTTTATTTCATTTGGTGAGGCCTATAAATTCTCAATAGTTGCCTTTGTTGTGATGATTTTAATAGGCTTTGTCACTTCTATATTGTTATTTGTAGTTATTGATCCTGCGCTCCCCGCGAGGCTTGCCGAACAGTCAATTGAAAATACGCTTGCCATCATGGAAAGATTTGGGGCAGCAGATGCCTTAAGTGATGAGCAAATTGATGAAATGAGGGATGGGATTATAGAAGGGTATACAGTATTTGGGATTTTTAAGGCAAATTTAATCTCAATTATCTTTTATAGTATTCTATCTTTGATTGTCGCTGGAATTGTGAAGAAGAAGGATAAATCATTGGAGTATTAGGAATAAATGGTTCAAGTTTCCCTTGTAATACCGGTATTTGACGAGCAGGATTCCCTGCCTGAATTGCATAACTGGATAAGCCGTGTGATGGATGAACACGGCTTTTCCTATGAAATCATTTTTGTCAATGACGGAAGCAGGGATAATTCCTGGTCAGTGATCCAGAAGCTTGCTTCCATCAATCCTTTTGTCAAGGCAATCAGTTTCACCAGAAACTATGGGAAGTCGGCAGCATTGGATATGGGCTTCAGCAAGGCAGTAGGAGAGGTGGTCATTACGATGGACGCAGACCTACAGGACAGTCCAGATGAAATACCGGATTTATACCGGATGATTACGGAGGAGGGGTATGATGTGGTTTCCGGCTGGAAGAAGAAAAGGCATGATCCCATTAGCAAAACCATTCCGTCCAAATTTTTTAACTGGGTGACCCGGGTAATATCAGGGATCAAATTACATGATTTCAATTGTGGCCTGAAAGCATACAAGAATAAAGTGGTCAAAAACATCCATATTTATGGGGAAATGCACCGCTATATTCCTTTGATAGCCAAATGGAACGGCTTTACACAAATCGGGGAGAAAGTGGTGGAACATAGGGCCAGGAAATATGGGGTGACCAAGTTTGGATGGGAACGCTTTATCAATGGTTTCCTGGATTTGATTTCTGTTTCCTTTGTTAACCGCTATAAGCGCAAACCCATGCATTTTTTTGGAACCTTGGGGACCATCTCCTTTCTGACCGGTTTCATCATTACTTTTTGGTTGATTTTCGAAAAAATAAGGGGGATTTCCAAAGGTTTGGTGGTTAGGAATATTACCGATCAACCGCTATTCTTTTTGGCTTTGGTAGCACTGATTGTGGGAGCTCAGTTGTTTTTAACAGGGTTTTTAGCTGAAATCATGGCTTCCAACAATATCAAGAAAGCAGATTATAATGTTGAAGAAGAGCTGAATTTCAATAACTGATGTTCTTCTCTATCATCATACCTGTATATAACCGTCCTCAAGAGATCAAAGAACTATTGGCAAGTCTTGTCCAACAGACTTATAAAGATTTTGAGGTAATCATAGTTGAAGATGGGTCTGTTTTTCCTTGTGAAGAGGCGATCACAATTTTTTCAAACGACTTGAATATCCAATATTTTTCCATTTCAAATGTTGGTCAGGGATTTGCAAGGAATTTTGGAATGGAAAGGGCAAATGGGGATTATTTTGTGCTTTTTGATTCGGATTGTATCATCCCGTCCCGATACCTTGAAGTCCTAAAAAAAGCTATAGTCGAAAGAAACCTGGATGCACATGGAGGCCCGGATGCAGCAGACAAGGATTTTTCATCCTTTCAAAAGGCGATCAATTACAGTATGACGTCTTTTTTGACTACTGGGGGAATCAGAGGAAAAATGAAAGATCCTTCCAAGTACCAGGCAAGAGGGTACAATATGGGGCTTTCAAAAAAAGCCTTTGAGGCCACCAAAGGATTTATTGATCCCAATAGGGCAGAAGATATTGAATTGTCCATCCGGCTTAAGAAGCTGGGCTTCAAATTGGAATTGGTGGAAGAAGCTTATGTGTACCACAAAAGAAGGAATACCTGGGAAAGTTTTCTTGTCCAAAGTTTTTCTTTTGGACAAAACCGGGTTCATGTCAGCAAGTTCCACCCAGAGGCCATCAAATTGGTCCATGTAATGCCCTCTTTATTTCTGGTTGGCTGGGTTTTGACTCTTTTGTCTTTTTTAACAGGGAAAAGTCCTTTCACCTGGGGAGCGGGTCTTTATGGAATCTGGCTTCTCTTGGTCTTTTTGGATGCCAGTGTTAAAGAAAAATCTGTTGCTGTGGGTGCTTTGTCAGTTTGCACTTCTTTCGGGCAACTGAGTGCTTATGGCCTGGGGTTAATTACAGCACTTTTAAGGAAAAAGATGTCAGGCAAGTCTTAACATGATCCTTTCGAGCAGAAAAAAATGACCTCATTTTCCGGTAGGGCATGCTTTTGAACCAAGTCTTTGTCCAAGGTTTTTACAAAATTGTTTTCCTCTACCCTTAGACCGGATTGGCTCAATCTTGCCGCATAATCCTTCCCATATTTCCGGACATGATCTCTTTGGCCAAATAGCCTTTCCCGCTCAGCAGGGTTAGTGATGCTCTTATCTTCCAAGGTTTTTTCTAAATCATAGACTGGAGATTGGATGATTCCCCAACCACCCGGTTTAAGCACCCGGTTGATTTCTCTGCAAGCCTGAATGTCATCATCCACATGTTCGAGCACATGGTTGCAAAAGACCACATCAAAGCTGTTTGCTTCAAAAGGGATTTGGTGTACATCCATTTTGACGGTAGCCAAAGGGGATTCTATGTCTCCTGTGATGTAATCCAGATTGGGTAAAGCCTTCATCCGGTCAATAAAGCAAAGTTCAGGAGCAATGTGCAATACCCTTAATGGTTGGGAGAAAAAACCGGTTTCTTTTTGCAAAAACAGCCACATTAACCGATGCCTTTCCAAAGCGAGGCAATTAGGACAAAGGGCGTTTTCCCTGGCTTTTCTTCCATATGGGAGAAATTTTCTAAAGGAATGGTCACACACATTACAGGTCACCGTGTTGCCTTGGTAAAAAATAGCCAGTACCCTAAGGAAAAAGTGTGAAACCAGTTGGAGGTATTTTCTTGGAATATAACGGATGACAAAACTGATAATGGATTTCATGAATGGTATTTCCTAAATGAAAGTCAGAAATTCTTCTTGAGAAGGCAGCGCAATTTAGTAATCCTAATTCAAAAGCCGTAAAAAGCAAGGTGTTTAAAAGCTGTTCTACAGGCTTTTTAACAGAAAAATCTAAAATATTTCAGCCTAATTCTTTCGGTATATCAGGAAAAGTCCGATATTGTAAGCGAGCTTTTTAACAAAATTCAATGGTTTATGAGAATATCCTTTCATCCTATTGGTTTACTGCTTGGGCTGTTTTTTCTAACGACGTATTCCTATGGCCAGGAAAAAGTCCAGTTTACCTTAGAAGAAATTGTGGAAAGGGCCAAGTCCCGGTCCCCGGCGGCTTTGAGGGCAGAAACCAAAAAAGAGAACAGGTATTGGAGCTATCGGTATTTCAGGTCCAATTACAATCCCCAATTGCGGTTGGGAGGGACCTTGCCGGGATTTTCCCAGTCTGTTAATAATGTTGTCCAGCCAGATGGTAGTATTGGTTTTAGGGAAGTGAGGCAAAACCTGATGGATCTGGAGTTAGGGATGGAACAGATGATCGGAGCCACAGGAGGAAATATTTCTATCAATTCCTCTACCAACCGATTTGATAATTTCTTGGCGCCGGCAGGCTTTCCCCAGACGCAGTGGAGCGGTGTTCCTATCAATGTGCGGTTCAGTCAACCCCTTTTCGCATTCAATCCCCTAAAGTGGGACAAGAAAATCGAACCTCTGCTTTATGAGGAAAGCAAGAGGGAGTATGTCGAAGAAATGGAACAGATTTCCCAAACAGTGACCCAGTTGTTTTTTGATTTTCTGATTGCCCAGGTAAATTTTGAAATTGCCTCCAAAAATCTGAACAACACCCAGGAAATCCTGAAAATTGAAAAAGGGCGCTACAATTTGGGTACAACATACGAGGATAAATTGCTTCAGGTAGAATTACAGGTTTTGCAGGCAAGACAGGATTTGGCCCAGGCGAGATTGGACCTGGAAGCAAATGCTTTGCGGTTGAAATCCTATGTAGGGATCAATGAGACTGCTGAGCTGACTTTAATTCCTCCCAAAGAACTCCCCGAATTTGAAATAGATGTAGAAGAAGCCATTGATTATGCTTTTCAGAATAGGGCAGAAGCATTGGGTTTTGACAGGCGCAAGCTGGAAGCTGAATCCGGTGTGGCACAGGCCAGAGGTCAGCGCTTCAATGTGATGTTCAATGCGAGTTACGGATTGAACAATGCCGCCCTACAGTGGCGGGACATTTATTCGGATCCCAATAGACAGACATTGGTCAATATGGGTTTTTTTGTGCCCATTTTGGATTGGGGCAGGAATAGGGCCCGGATGGGAGTGGCTGAGGCCAATAAGCGCCTGGTAGAATATACGGTAGAGCAGGAAGTCATCAATTTCGAGCAGGAAGTTTTTACCAAAGTGAAGAACTTTTCGATGTTGCGTGAAAGATTGGAAATCACCAAGCTTTCCGATGAAGTAGCAGATAAAAGATATGAAATTTCATTGCGTAGGTACCAAAGCGGAAATGTTTCGATTACTGATCTGAACATCGCCCAAGAAGAAAAGGACAGAAACAGAAGGGCCTACATACAGTCTTTACGGGATTTCTGGACGGCATATTATGAAATAAGACAGTTGACTTTGTATGATTTCGCGAAAAATGTATTGTTATATACTCATTAAATTATCAAAAATAAATATGCATATTTTTTTTTTTTTTGATTTTTTTATTTTTGGATATGTTTCACTAAAACCAAATAATTTATGAAAAAGATTAATTTATTTTTGATGGGATTAGCGTTATCATGTTTGTCCCTCAGTTATTTTTCAACCACTAATCAGGTTATTGCTGCACCAAAAACTGGGAAGTGGGTTGATGTTTATGGAGGAGGGTCAACTCCATCTGGAGCCTATTGTGCAAGTTCTTGGAAAAGCAAGTGCTTGGTTGGTGATAGGAAATCTTATAATATTCAATGATTACCTAAAATCCGCAGGATTTTAGTTTGGAGATTTGAATCTGCTTGTTTGTGTTCATTTTTGGTCTAGTTCGGGAATTTCTTCCCTTTGATTGAAGAGTGTTCATAGTTTTGAGACAATGGATTTTAGGTTTGAGGATAAAATGGACGGTTTTTTTCCTCAATTTTAATGGAAAAGGCATACCTCTTCCCTGTAAATCTTTATTTTTTGAGCTCCTGAGGGGTTTTTATCTGAATTTAGTTCAAAATCGGCTTGTAATCCTTACTCGTGAACAGTTTGAGCACTTCTCTTCTTCCCGTTCTTATCCACTTGGCTGAAACAGTGATAAATCTGAAGATAAACTTCTTGAGCCTGTCGGTAGGCTTAAGCCAATCAACTTTTCTGGAATACTCTCCAATGATATAGGTGTAAAAATTGGCATACATAGCCGTCATAAGCATAAAGGAGGTATTCTCTGCAAGGAACGAACAGGGCAACTTAGACCAGCCAAAGTCATTGTTGAGTACATCAAACAAGCGTTCGCTTGCACCCCGGGCGTTATAAAACCTTACAACAGCTTCATTGGACGATGTATGTTCATTGGTCAGAATAGCCCTGTAAGTAAATGCATCTCCACTAAACACATCTGCCTGCCCGTCTTTACGCCTGATTCTGGTAATGACCAGCCTGTAAGACCTGTCTTTACCGAAAGGTTTGTAGTCGGATAGGTCAGTAACTTCCATTTCCTGTACACCCAAACGTATTTTCTGCCACTTCTCAGGGGCTATACTTCCAAGGATATTATCCAGTTTGGCACATCTGTTTGCCCGTATATAAAAGCTTTCGGTATGTGCTTCCAGTGTGCGGAGAACTTCTTCCTGATAGGATGCTGAATCGGCTCTGAACCTTCCGATACGGATATTTTCATTGGTAAGCTGCCCAAACATGCGTGTAAGTGTATCAGCCTGCAAATATTTGGCCTGACTGTTGCCATTTCTGCCCTCTACGTACACAGGAATGGCCTGTGAAAATTCAGGATGTGCTATGGAAGCTACACCTGGCTGATATCCATAGACGTGTTTATATGTCTTTTTTGAATCGTACTTTTCAGTTGGAATGACGGTGTTGTCATAATCGAGGTCGTAAGCAACACCTGACTTGAGTAATCCGGTCTTACAAGCTGATTTTAACAACAAGCTGTTGAGTTTTCCATTGATATTAAATTCATGGCTTACTCCACTGGACGGATTTATAAAGAGTTCTGTATCAACAGCAAGCTCTTTGATACCTCTCAGAATTGTATCGGCACTGCATACTGAAAATGAAGGGACCTGTTCAAGTGCGTCTCTCAAGTGAACATTGATATCTTCAGTACAGTCGCCACCATTAAAGAAAATAGCCATATGATTGGCGAAAATGTCACTGTATGAAAACCCTCCCCTTAAGGCTCTAACCCCCAATTGATTATCAATGAGTTCTGGGAGACCAGAATTTTTGAAAGAGTTAAAAACAAAATTAAAACCTCCGAAAGGTGTGATTTTTTCTGTCGAATTCGTAATTTTCATACCGCTTATCTAGTTTGAGTGGTATCATCTAAATAAGTGAAAAAAAACGAGCCGGAAAAGCCTGAATTGAATAAATTCAGCCACTTTTTCGGCTTTTTTTAAATCCGCCCTGCGGATTTAAGGGATTAAAATTTACTGTCGTCCGACTAAAATAAGAAATTTAAAATAAAGTCCTCTAATGAAGTTTTAGAGGTGTTTTTTGTTGAAAGTCAAAAAGCACCCCCTATCCGGAAAGGAATAATTGGGTTTGTACATTTTGGATGTCTTTTTGAAATATACTTTTAAAGTAAGCTTCAGGAAAAAGTAGGAACTTTTCAAGACTGACGTAGGAGCAAAGATTTTTTGCGGCTACCATGACCATGGTCGAGAAGTCTTCAGCCTCTTTTATCCGCTTATGTAGAACTGTAAACAGGAGGTTGAGTATCAATGCCACCCAAATCTGGATTTTGATCCCGTTCTCGCTGTCCGACAAAAAATATCTGAGTTCAAAATTCTGCTTGATCTGCTTGAAAAGCACTTCGATAACCCACCTGTTCTTATAGAGAAGAGCTATGGTTAGGGCATCCAATCCCTTAAGATTGGTGATAAACTCCAGCGTTTCACCGCTTTCAGGGTCAGCATAAACCACCAGTCTGGCTTCAACTGTCCGAGAAACTCCCTTCTCCCTGTAGCTCAGTGAGATAATCTGGTCCTTGATGATGTCCAAGGCATGCGTACAGTCAAACTCACTGACCACTTCATATCTTGCATTGTCTTTTTTTCTGGTCACAAAATATCTGTTTGAACTGTCCCACTTTTCAAAGCAGGAATAGCGGTTATATCCTTTGTCGAAAACAGCTATCCCGTGCTCAGGCAGATCCATCACTTTTAAAAACATATTTTCATTTGTGGCCGCAGAACGGATACATATGAAGTTGGGAACGCCTTCTGCCAGATTCATTTTGGCAAATATCTTGGCACCACCTTTTTTCTTTCCGTTCAGGGGATTGCGTCCGGCCCCTCTGAGGATTTCCTTGAACAGCGTGACCGTTGAGGAATCAAAAACCTCAACACGGCTGAGGTCGACCTCTCCACCGATATCGAGCCAATTTCCTACCAAAGATGCCCTATAGTATGAATACAGCCCTTTGTATAGTTGTTCAAAAACACGATAACTGCGTTTACGGTTTGCATCAGAAAGGGTACTCCTGGCAGGTAGCTGCTTCATTCCAAAAGGAATAAGCTTGGTTATGATCAGGCCGATGTTTTTGCAGACCTCTCTAAGACTGCTGTTTCTGGTCAACACCGCATAAAACATGCAGATGAAGTGATCACTTGTTTTGAGTTTCTTGTAGTACCTATCCGAGTTTTCTTCCTCAACGACCTGATTCAATAGCTCTTTGGGAATAAGAGAGAGGAGTTGAGCGATAATAGGATGCCCAGACAAAAATTTATGCTTAAATTGTGTCACGTTGTTGGTTCTTGGTCGAAACAACAATATGAAAAAGATGGGTAAGCTCCAAAAGGGCTGCCCATCTTTGATTTTTGTACTATTCTAGGATTTTATTTTTTATATTGCCTCAGTTCTCGGACGACAGTAATTAAAATTGATTTTAAAATGAATAAATTGTTTTTTTTCAAAAGAGCAGCGTATTTCTTCGCTGCCTTTTTTTTATTTTTAGCTTGCAATAAATCTCATAAAGAATATAAAATTCACTCCAAAAATTTGGAAACTTTATATTATTTAGATGATAGTGTTAAACAAGTTGAGATTGGGAGTGAATTCTTCCCTAGATATGAAATTAAGCAAATTTTTAAGGATACTTTATTTTTTGGCTTCCGACCTTCATTAATGAATGAAAGGATGGATATAATTCACCTGTCAAATCCAGAAAAAAGTAAATCAATTTATCTCAAAGATAAATTAAAAGGCAAGTTAAGTTCTTTCTTTGTTCATAATTTAGATAGTATTTTAATTATTATGAATGATACAAAACAGTTTGCTTGGATTGATATTGATGGGAATGTTTATTCTAATTTTTCATTTGAAAAAATAAGTAATCCATATTTTGATTTACTTCCATTTATTCAAAACAAGCCTATTTATTTTTCAGGGAGAGTTATTTTCAACTATAGGCATGTTGGATTGCTAGAAAGCTCTGAATACCTTAAAGAACCACAAATGGCAATTTTTGATTTGACCAAAAATAAACTTAATCAATTTGGGCAAGCTTCATTTTTAAGGGAATATTTAAATCATAAAGAAGTGAATACCGATTTCTATTCTCCAAATTTTATTATCAATAATTTGGGAGAACTAATTATAAGTTATCCGTTTTATCCATATTTGTTGATTTATGATTTAAACTCATTAGAAATTAAGAAAAAGGTTCCTCTAAAAAGTTCTAAAGTTCAAATGATGAGTCCTCCAACAAATAAAGGGATTCATGATGATGGATTTAAAAACGCGATTTATAGATCTGAAATTGCAACATTTTTTGATCTCAATTTTCACGAAGATTTAAATAAGTATACAATCTTGTTTATGCATCCTTACCAAGCTCTTGATGACAAAGGGAAATTAAAGGAGTGGGATAAGAGAAATAGTTCTCTTCTTGTTTTAAATCATGATTTTCAAATAGAGAGAGAAATCCTTTTTGAAAATGGAGACTTACTCATGAATGCCATTTTAGGTTTGTCTAAAGGAATTTTCTTTGCAAAACATATTTTTAATAATAATGAAGAGAATAAATTGCATTATAGTTATTTTATTAGTCTTGAATAGTTGCAATTCTGGAGAATCTGGAAAAAGTGAACTAATTATATTTGATTCAGAATTGGAATTATACAATGATTATATAATACTCCCCAAAATTGAGACCAGAGGTTAAGTTAAAAAAAACTGTTTAAATTTAACCTTATGAACAAGCAAACAAGACGAAAGTTTTCTCCTGAGTTCAAGGCAAAAGTAGCCCTTGAAGCAATCAAGAATCAGTTTACATTGGCTGAATTGTCCAAGAAGTTCGATGTTAGCCCTGTGATTATATCCAAGTGGAAGGGTGAGTTTTTGGATAATATGTCAGCTGTATTTGAAAAGGAGCATTCAAAGAAAAAGGAAGAAGGCCCTGCCCTTGAGCAGCTCTATGCCCAGATCGGAGAGCTAAAAGTAGAGAATGACTTTTTAAAAAAAAGCTGCAAGAAACTGGGGATATGAAAGATCGGGCGACATTGATTTGTTCTGATTATAAGGGGCTGTCTATAAGGAGACAGTGTGAAGTATTGGAGGTTCCCCGAAGCAGTCTATATTACAAACCAAAAGGGGAAAACGAGGTCAATCTGAAACTTATGGGAATCATGGACAGGCATCTTACCGATCACCCTACTGAAGGCGTTGTGTCGATGGTCTATCTGTTGACAGGACTGGGCTTCGTTGTCGGCCCAAAGCGCATCAGGAGGCTTTTCAGGCTGATGGGCAGGGAAACCCTTTACAGGAGGAAGAACCTTACCAAATCCGGTTTGCGTGAATATATCAGGCCTTATCTTCTCAGGAACTTAAAGATTGAAAGACCCAACCAAGTGTGGGTAACCGATATCACCTACATTCCGATGCAGAAGGGGTTTATGTTCCTGACCGCAGTCATGGATGTTTACAGCAGAAGGATACTGTCATGGGGTATATCCAACAGTCAGGACGCCAAATGGTGTAAGCAGGTAATCGAAGAGGCCATCAGAGAATATGGTAAGCCAGAGATAGTCAATTCCGATCAGGGAAGCCAGTACACATCAGCCTTATGGATCAATTACCTTGAAGGGCTGGATATCAAAGTATCAATGGACGGAAAGGGAAGGGCTTTGGACAATGTATATATTGAAAGGTTCTGGAAGTCGATCAAGTATGATTACATCTATCTGAACCCAAGCGAGGACGGTTATGACCTGCTCAAAGGTGTCAAAAAGTATATTGAATATTACAACCAAAAGGTCCATCATACCACCAGGGAGAAGCCCGGGGAAAGGTATTTTGGGGCAACCCAAAAAGCAGCATAAAGCAAAAGTTAGTTGTCTTATTTCCCAAGGGTCCCCTTGGGAAATAGGACAACTAAGGATATATTAACAAATAAATAAATTAACTTAGCAACTGATACTTTTGGTCCAACAAATGGGGAGTATTATATTATGTTTACGAATTAGGTATAAAAGGATTGAGTAAATATGATTTTCTATTTATTTATGATGTTTATGGGTGCTATGACTGTACTGTCATTGCTGAGAATTTTATTTTTTCAAATTGTCAAGAATACAATGTGCTTTTAATAAGGGTTTCAGGAAATGAACAGGATGTCTTTGATTTTAGAGGTGATGTCTTAGTTGATAATTCAAGGCTTTTTTGGAAATACCCTTTTAAAACCCATAGAAATCATCTGGTTAACCTTAGATTGAAAAAAATACATCTAATAGACTATGTGGAAAATAGAGATTTACTTTGTGGTTAAAATTCTTTTGTCAATTGTATTGGTCATGTTTTTCTTAAAAACAGAAAGTGACCTAAAAATAATCATCAAAGACCAACTGACTTCTGAGGTCCTTCCATTCAGTTCAGTAAGTGTTTGTGGGGAAAATTATGTTTCTGATGAAAGAGGAGAGCTTATTATCAAAAATTTTTATGGTAGGTGCACTGTAGTGGTCCAAAGGTTAGGATACGAAATCTTTAGGGAAGAGGTGCTCCTTAGAGATAAGAAAACGATTGTTGTTTTGTTAAAAGAAGAACCCATTGAATTGAATCAAGTTACCGTAAGTACAAGGAAAGCTAAGCCCTTAAAGGTTACAGATATTTTAGAAAAAATGCTTCTTAACTTTAAAGTTAACCATCTTTATGGTAATGTAAACGGTAAGATGGAGGAAAAAATGAGTTTTAGTTTTGGCTTTGAACCGGTTATCCAGAGAACAGGAAAACTAACTTTTAAGATTGATAATGGAGGATTCGATTTGTTAGAATCAAAATCAAATTATGTTTTTTCAAAGGAGAATAAAGGTGCATACAATAGGTTGGAGTCTCTTTTTGTAAATAATCCATCTACAATCATACAAGTTTTGCAAGAGAGAAGTATTAATAGGTCTGATGCTGTTGAGAATGATGATTGTGATAATTTGTCGTCCTTAAGTTGTTATTTGGAGAGATTTTTCCCGGTTAAAAGAAATCTCTTGTTTAATCCTCTATTTAACCACAACCTAAAAACTCAAGATTTAGACCATTTTGGTTTTGTGAATTCAACATTTTTAAAAACTCATAAATTTAAGCTTGAAGGAATATCTCGAATTAATGGAAGAGAATGTTATAAAATAAGGATTATGCATTCATCTAAATCTATTCCTGTCTCAATAGCAGGTAATTCTGCAAAGGATTTTTATGTACCTAAAGGTATGATTTTTATTGATTTATTGACTTTTGCTATTTTAAAAATGGAATATGCATATAGTTTAAATGAGCGGAATACAAACAAAGCATTCTATACGGATGAATTAAAATCTGGGGAGATTTTTTTTGAGAATATCATCAACTTTGAATGGACCACTGGTAAATGGCTTCCTTCAAGCCAGTTTTTGCAGGAAAAGGATAGATCTGTAAAGACTTTAAATGCATCAGGCGGATTTGACAATGGGTATTTAATCAAGCATATCAAATATAGTTATGATTGATTATTTCTTTCTTTTGGTGACCTCCCCGCCTTCTTCAAGGCCTCATGGATAATCCACTCAATCTGTCCATTGGTACTGCGGAATTCATCTGCTGCCCATTTTTCCACAGCCTGCATCATCTTCTCGTCCAATCTAAGGGCAAATGGTTTCTTAGCCGGCATGATTTCCTGATTTTAATTCATTAAACTGTTCAATGGCATGTTTCATTTCTTCCGGTTTTTGGGTACCGATAAGAAATTTTTTATTCTTAAGGGAAACTATCAAGCCATGTTTGCCGCCTACATTATACGCCCACATATTCAAATTGTAGCGGATTCCCCAACCCCCAAATTTGAGCAGAGAGTTGTACTCGATAAGTTCCAGGTTTTGGATTTGGGCCATGCTGTATTTTCTTTGGCCAATAAAAGGGGTGTAGCTAAAGCTCAAACCGCTTGCATCGATTCTTGTTTTCAATCGCATACTTATAAATAGAAGAATCACCAAGCCAAGGATAAGGATAGGGATGACTGCCTCCCAACCCTTGATGGGTTGGGAGATCAGGCCATATAATGTGATCCCTGTGACCAAGATTAGTATCCCCCAAATCCAAGGTTGGTTAAAACTTTGTGTTTCTTTGAAAATGTAATTGGACATAATTGATCGATCTAATCACTTTGGCTAACTTTCCATGACTGTATAATTGCTTCAACTTCTTGAGGCTTCTTCGTGCTGAACACGTATTTTTTCTTAGCAGTCTGCACAATCAAGATATGGTCTGTATAAAACAAATAGGCAGTGGTTTTTCTGGAAAACCGGACACCGACCCCTCCATATTCCAGCATGCCATCGGACTTTTTGACCTCAATGGATTGGATTTCAGGAATGCTGATCTTCTTCCACCTGTTCAAAAAGGGAGGATTCTGAAACGCCAAGCCATAGGGATCAATCCGCAATCTGAGCCGCAGGTTCATCAATAGCGTGAAGGCTGCTATCATGATAACTGCAACAAATAGGATTACTTTCCATCCATCTTCACCCAAATTTCCGGTAAAGTACAAGACTGTCAGAAGGGTCAGCGTAGGGATTTCTAGCAGGATGATGGCCCACATGACCATGGTTCCCCTGAGATCCAGGTTTTCATTGACCACCATACCACTACTGATTAAGGGTCCCAACATTCAACACCGGACTGGCAGAACGGTCCGAACACAACACCACCATCAGGTTGCTGACCATGGCTGCTTTTTTCTCTTCTTCAAAGTCTATTATCCCTTTCAATTTTAAATCTTCCAAAGCCATTTCCACCATGCCTACAGCTCCGTCCACGATCTTTCTTCTTGCGGCAACTATGGCCGTGGCCTGCTGTCTCTGCAGCATGGCCGAAGCGATTTCAGAGGCATAAGCCAAGTGGGAGATTCTTGCCTCAATCACCTTGATGCCTGCATGTTCCAATCTCTCGGAAATCTCCAATTCCAGGGAATGATTGACTTCTTCTACTCCGGAACGTAAGGTGATCTCTGCATCCTCTGCTTCAAAATCATCATAAGGATATTTGCCAGCCATTTTTCTGACCGCGGCATCCGTCTGCAGGTGGACGAAATTTTCATAATCTTCCACATCGAAGGTGGCCTTGAAAGTATTTTCTACTTGCCATACCACAATAGTGCCTACCATTACCGGATTACCGATTTTGTCATTTACCTTGAGTGGTTTGTTTTCAAAGTTTCTGACGCGCAAAGAAATCTTCTGCTTGGTCATAAATGGGTTGACCCAAAAGAATCCATTGTCTTTAACCGTGCCTTTATAAGCTCCAAATAAGATCAACACCATCGCCTTATTAGGTTGAAGGGTGAAGAAGCCCGGCAAGATCAGGATAAACAGTACAATCAGTGCTATGCCCAACCAATAAATCTGGTTGATCATTGCAAAAACAATGGCAGGAATCATGGCTATTGCTATCAAGAGCATCAAATAGCCGGATAGGGGTTTGGTTGATTTTTCCATATTGGTATGATATTAAAATGATATCATTTTAATATACTTGATTTTATTCAAAAGGTTGTGATTGCAAACAAAGTTTTTTCCTTTCGTTAAATACTAAGTCTAAACAAGGTTTTTCACTGATGGGAAAAAGTAAAGAAGAGCGCTGATAGACGAATTATTGCAATCCCGCTTTTTCTAATCTTTGAGGAACATACTAGGCTTCAATCACTTTTCAATAATTATCAGAATCCGAGTGGAATATTTGCAGCCTAAAAAATTGGAAGTCGTTTAATGACAAAAAAAAGACCTTCGAGATTTCTAAAATCTCAAAGGTCATTGCACTTTAATCAATTATTTTCTCCTAGGACTAATCTCCTACTTTACAAAACACAGGTCTTGTATCTTGCTTCTTATTTCTTGGTTCTTATCTAGCTTCTCGCTTCTAATCTCCCGCATCTCGCCTCTTAAGTGAGCATCGCTCCATCAACCTGAAGCACCTGTCCCGAAATATAAGAACTCATGTCGGAACCTAAGAATACACAAGCATTGGCCACTTCTTCAGGTTGACCGCCACGCTTCATAGGGATAGCATCTCTCCAGCCCTGAACGGTTTTTTCATCCAATACAGCAGTCATTTCTGTTTCGATAAAACCAGGAGCTACCGCATTGCAGCGGATATTTCTGGAACCCAATTCCAAAGCCACAGACTTGGTGAAGCCGATGATGCCTGCCTTGGAGGCGGCATAATTGGCCTGTCCTGCATTTCCTTTGATACCTACCACTGAGGTGATATTGATGATGGAACCGGCTTTGGCCTTCATCATGGTACGTGTGGCAGCTTTTACGGTGTTGAAGCAGGATTTAAGGTTCACATTGATCACTTCATCCCATGCTTCTTCGGTCATTCTCATCAATAGGTTGTCACGGGTAATGCCGGCATTATTGATCAGGATATCCAAAGTACCGAATTCAGCCACCACCGCATTGACCAATTCCTCAGCGGCTTTGAAGTCAGAGGCATCAGAGCGATAGCCCTTGGCTTTGATGCCAAAAGCGGCTAATTCATCTTCCAAAGCTTGTCCTTTTTCTACACTGGAAAGGTAAGTAAATGCTACATTGGCGCCCTCTTGTGCATATCGGATGGCAATTGCTCGGCCGATTCCTTTAGATGCTCCTGTGATCAGAGCCGTTTTTCCGCTTAATAATCCCATATTGAATTTTTGGTTGGTGTAAAACAAAGGTCAAAAATAAGGAAATTTTTAGAATGACTTTACTTGAGATATTGGTTTTGGCAACTTGGTTGGAGGTATATTGTTTGTTTATTAGATTTCTCCTTTTAGTCGAAATGACAATTATAACTTAATTCCAAATTTCACCATCAGGAAAGGGATGCTTTTTCCCCACTAATTTTTTGTGCTTATATTCATAAAATGAATTCAATCGCTATGAATACCATCACCATAATCGACTACCGACCTGAACTTCAGCCTGATTTTGAGCGCATCAATAAAGCTTGGGTGGAGCAATATTTTTCTTTGGAGCCATTTGATATCGCCCAACTCGAAAATCCTGAAGCAAATATTCTGGATAAAGGTGGACATATCATCTTTGCGCAAGAGCAGGGTCAAGTTTTAGGCACAGTGTCCCTTATTCCTTCCAAGGAGCCTGGCATATTTGAAATGATCAAAATGGGCGTAGCCCTTGAAGGACAGGGTAGGGGTATTGGATTCCAGTTAGGGAAGGCTATTTTGGATAAAGCCAAAGCCTTAGGGGCGCAAAAAGTAATACTCTATTCGAATACCAAGCTGGCAGCTGCATTGCATTTGTATAAGAAACTGGGCTTTATGGAAGTGGATATGGGCTGCAGTCAATATGGCCGTTGTAATATCAAAATGGAAATCAGTTTATGAGAAAGATAAAAATCAGACAGGGCGACATCAAAGAAGTAGTAGAACTGTCCAAAAAAGTAACGGAATTTTTCCAGCCTTTTTCCGAGAAAACCTATGAAGACAGGCTAAAGGATACCATTCACCTGATTTTGGTTGCCGAGGTGGATGGCAAACCCGTTGGTTTTAAAGTGGGCTATCAGCGGGATTCGCCTGAATCATTTTATTCCTGGATGGGTGGGGTGTTGGAAAGTTATAGAAGATTGGGTATTGCGACCAAATTGGCCGATGAACAGGAACATTGGGCCAAAAATCATGGTTATCTAAAAGTTTATTTCAAAACGCGGAACCGATTTTCAAAAATGATTCACTTTGGGCTCAATAGGGGCTTCAAAATTGTGGATTTGATCAAGAAAGGTGGAATTGATGATTACCGGATCGTGATGGAGAAGGTGTTATAAGGAAATGGAAGAAAAGGTTGTAAAGGAAATACAGGTCAAAAATATGGTTTGCCCCCGCTGTATATTAGCGGTGGAACAGGCACTGCAACAACTGTCTATTCCTTTTGAGAAAGTCGTATTGGGAAAAGTATTGTTATCCGATCCAATAGAGGAAAGTAAATTTATCCAATTGGAGCAAGAGTTTCACCAATTGGGATTTGAAATCCTGAAAAGCAGAGAGGTGCAAAAGATAGAGGAGGTCAAACGCTTGCTCCAAGGACTGATCCAAAATGCAGATATTTCAGAAAAATTCAACCTTTCAGATTTTATCAGGGAGCATATTCCCGAAGATTATTCCCGCATCAGCCACTTGTTCAGCAGTACAGAAGGAATCACTATAGAACGCTTTTTTATTGAATTAAAATTGGACAAGGTCAAGGAATGGTTGTTTTATGAGGAAATCCAATTGAGTGAAATGGCCTGGAAACTGGGGTATAGCTCTGTGCAGCACCTTTCCTCACAGTTTAAGAAGCATACCGGAATGACCCCTTCAGCATACAAAAAGATCCGGAAGGGGAGTTTTGAGGGCTGGAAATAACCTTACCCCCTAAAAAAACAGCAAAGCGTCGATTCACATCGACGCCTAAAAGTTTTTGCAAGGTTAGTAAAAAATGTTCGTTTGCTGTACGTTCCCAAAAGTACATCACCAAGATTGCCTCAACGCAAAGGGAATATTAAATGTCCTTTAATAAAAAGGAAACTTTTTCTTAAAATCTTAATATAAGCATAACCTTAGCGTTTGGAAATTTTGTTCAGGCTGATGTTTTTCTGAAGGGTAGATTTAAACCGCTCCATAACTTCCGGTCTTTTTGCCCGGTGTTTTGTTGCCCTTCCCTGTACCCGCTCTCTCCACATCCTGAAGGAACTTTCTTTCATCTCCCTGCGCATCAGGGTGATGACTTCTTGTTCTGAAAGCCCAAACTGTGCAGTAATGGCATCAAAAGGAGTCCTGTCCTCCCAGGCCATCTCTATGATCCTGTCAATTGCTTCTTGCGAAAGATTTTTGAGTTTCTTCATATTCCCTAAACTTTAGCTTTTGTCCTTTGTTTTTCAAGGGATGCAAAAAGTGAATATTGTTTGGTTTAAAAGGGATTTGAGGTTGAAGGACCATGAAGCCCTGTCTGTGGCGATTGCCGAGGGTCTGCCCATTATTCCCATTTACTGTTTTGAGCCCTCTTTGGTTCGGGCGCCTCAAAGCAATGAAAGACATTGGCGCTTTGTTTGGCAGAGTTTAGAAGAAATGAACAAAGAGTTGCAATGTTGGGATGGGAAAGTACATGTATTTTATCAAGAAGTCCTTCCTGTTTTTCAAAAACTGGCAACCCACTATCAGGTGCAAAAGGTATTCTCCCATGTGGAAACAGGCATTCAAGTTACCTATGAGAGAGATAAAACCATGGCTGATTATTTTGCATCCCAGGGCATAGTTTGGAATGAATTTCAGCAGCAGGGCGTCAGCCGGGGAAGAAAGGATAGGAAAAACTGGTCCAAGGACTGGTATGCGTTCATGGCATGGCCGACAAAAGACCCTGAGCTTTCCAAGGCCAGGTTTTTTACCCTTTCTAAGGACTTGTTGCAAAGTATTGATCAAGAACAAATTCCCGAAAGCTGGAAAACTGTCCAGCCAAATATGCAAAAAGGGGGTGAGGGTACAGGGCGAAAGTACATGGATTCCTTCTTTTCGGATCGGGTCAAAAATTACAATAAGCACATCAGCAAACCTGAACTCAGCAGGAAAGGCTGTAGCCGTCTGTCTCCTTATTTGGCTTGGGGAAATCTGTCCGTTCGCCAAGTATTCCAGGCAGCAGAAAAGCGGAAAAAGGAAAAATTCCAGGTCCGTAACCTTACCAATTTCCAGTCCCGGCTGCGTTGGCATTGTCATTTTATCCAAAAATTTGAGATGGAATGCCAAATGGAGTTCAGAAACGTAAATAAAGGTTTTGACGAACTGGAAAAACCCTATGATGAAAAGAAAGTCAAAGCTTGGGAAGAGGGGGAAACAGGTTATCCTTTGGTGGACGCCTGTATGCGCTGTCTCCGCGAAACAGGCTACCTGAATTTCAGGATGCGTGCCATGTTGGTATCTTTTTTGACCCATCACTTATGGCAGGATTGGAGGGTGGGGAAGGACCATTTGGCAAGGCTCTTTTTGGATTTTGAACCGGGGATTCATTATCCGCAGCTGCAGATGCAGGCAGGAGTAACCGGTATCAATACCGTGCGTATTTATAATCCTGTCAAACAATCCCAAGACCATGATCCGGAGGGGGAATTTATCAAAAAATGGGTGCCTGAATTGATCAATGTGCCTGCTCCCTTGATCCATGAGCCCTGGAACATGACCCTTATTGAACAGGATTTATATCGCGTGAGGATAGGAATTGATTACCCTGCTCCTGTGGTGGAACTGGAATCAGCGGCCCGTTTTGCCAGAGAAAAGATCTGGCAGGCCCAAAAATTCCCTGCTGTCCAGGAAGATGCCAAAAGGATACTGAACAAGCATACGGTCCCGAACCGATGGCCGTGATTTTTGAGAAGCTAAATACTAGTTGCGAGGGAGGACTGAGCGTCAAGAAAATGTCCCTCTGTACATTTTTAGCCAAGGGCCAGGTTGCAGTTTAGGAATAAGAGCAAGGGCAAAACTTGTCCAGAAGGATTCCGGGAGTAAAAAGAGCTAAAATAGATTGGTTTTGGATTTTATCATTCCAAAACCAATCAAATTCATGCACTGTTTTCCAAATCAACCAATCCCCTCGGAGGATTACCTTTTTACCTGACTCATCCAATTGCCCCAGGCTAATCCGAGCCTGCAGGTAATGAGTCCTATCAGGGCGGCAATTCCCAATCCTTTGACCAAATCCCAACCTCTACTGATGTATTCAGGATGGAAAATATAGCGGTATGGTGAATCAGGATTCGCCCAGTAAGGGTAAGAATACCTGCCAAAAAACCAGCCTCTTCCGAATTCTGACATCTGCAGTTCTGCAAAATACCATTGTGCGGGAACAAAACTGATGACAAACCCAAGGGATAAGGCAGCTGCCAGCACCCATTTATTCCTGCTTTTCCATTTGGAAATGATGAGATCGATAACCATAGCAGGTACAATCAAAATAAATGGGAAATGGAAAGGTTGGAACCTGGTGATGTAATTATACACCGGACTCAGCTTGGGCTCCGCGGGAAAAAGGGGCAATACCCAGACCATACCTGCCATCAATAAGGTATAAACAATGGCCATTTTGGTGGCTCCCCATTTGTAGGGAGAAGCATAAGCTACCGAAACCATCAGGATAGGAAGGGCGGCCATGGCAACCTGATAGGTCAATACATGGTGTTGCCTACTTAGGAAAAAATATTCAGCAAAGAATGTATAGCCCATCACCAGCAAAAAACCGGAACTCATAGCGTATAACCAATGCAGGTGGGTTTTGGCTTTGTCCTGAAGGTTATTTCCCAGTCTGTTTTGAACCGCAATGACCGATATCAATGCACCAAACTGGATGACAATCATGCCCAATCCAAGAACAGCATGAGGAGGAGAAAGGATTTTTACATCCAGCCCGTAGGTGTTGTGCCACCAATCATCGAAAGGCGCTGAAGTCAGCATGGCAAATGCACCCCAAATGCAAAACATAGCGCCCAAGGAACCATGGAAGATACCCCAAAACTTGATGGTCTCCTGTTTTTCTTGCAGGCTTCCCCAAAAACTGGTTTTCAGGACCTTGATACCGGAGAATATACCTGACACGATGGCCCCCAGGTAGATGGCCAAATGAGGTGGTGAAAAAAGACCATCTCTTCCCACACTCATGTGCCAGGAAATGTCCCACTGCAAACCTACAGCTATGCAAAAAGAAGCAAAGACGGAGGCATAGATAAAGCTTGGGATTACCCGCGTTGTCACAGAAGTTTCCGAGGACTGAAGGGTTTCCTCTAAGGTCAGGGTACTGAAATTCGTTTTCATAATTTTTTTATTCTACTTCTACATCAAAAGCACCATTGACGATTTTTCCGTCAATTTTTACCTGTATCCAAATTCTGTAATTCCCTTTATCAGGGAAAGCATAAGGAAAACTGACCATACTGTGTTCCTCATGCCCCGGATCCGTCTTATTGTAATGGACCATATTTCCCATCAAAAGGCTATCTCTTTCCGCATCGGGTAAGGCATCGAGAAATGCCACTACCCGATCAATACTGTCCTGAAAACTCAAACTTTGTGGTATATCTGAAAATCCGATTTTTCCTGATTTGAACCTGTCCACCAGCATTTGCTGTGAGCCCATGGAATAATTTCCTGTTGGATGCAAATGGATGTAAACCGTTCCATCATGTTTCAATACTACTGCATGGCCCATCATGCCCAAATAAGGTTCAAGGCTGGCAGGTTCACCTTCTGGGTCAAATAAGGCAAAGTCTAAGCTATATAATTTTCCCGCTTCAAATTTTCCGGTTTCTGTTTCCCAAACAGCCGAATACCCTCCGGGAAGGTCTGTTTTGATACCGGGCTTGCCGCAGATCATGATATCCCCGTCCAAAGTGATCAATTTGTTGGAGACAGGATTGGAAAAAGTATAGGTGTCATCACGTCCCAAGATTACCGGATCATTGGAAGCCAACTTGAAATTGTTGGTTTCAGGAATGGTCAGATCAGCAACAATCGTTTCTGCAAAACCGGTATATCGGGTGATATCTGCAAACACATGGTAATCCCCGGAAGGTAGTGGAGGTAATTTGACCTTGAAATTCAAAGTATCCAGGCGCTCCGGGTGCAAATGGGCAAAAACATCAAGGTCTCCTTTTCTGATCAGAAAAAGGTGCATGAGTTTCCCATGATCCGGAACTATAAAGCTGATCCTTCTGGTTACCCTTCCCTGGGTGGATTTAAGCGGGTCAACTTCCAGGTGCAGAAAATTTCCCTCGGGACTGCTTTCAAAAGTAGCAGTTCCATTAAGGGGTTCAAACATGTAATTCCGGTATTGGTTGGATTCGGCATCCCACCAGGATTTTCCGCCCCAAAGGATCAGTAGCATGACCAAGGTTCCGACTACTATACCAATCTGCTTTCTTTTTTGGCTTTTCACTGTCCTTTCCATACCCGGTTCACGGATGGAATCACTCATAGCTGAGGCTACGATGGTCACCATCAACACCACCAAAAGCACCCCCAATAGGACCAAAATGATGCCCAGCTCAACAGGCATTTCTTTTTGTGCAGTGGGTACAGCCATGACCGGGATAATGGCTTCAAAGGTTTCGCCTCCTACAGTCATCATTAATTGCACACTGGAGGTTCCCGGTTCCATAAACCAAAGCTCACCCTCATATTTTCCTATTTCACCTTTAACAGGATAGAGCGGATCTGCTTTTGGGGTGCCTTTAAGCCCTGCAGACCAATAAACCGGTCGGGCCTCCAAAGAGATTCCTTCAGGGGTTTCCGGAATGATGACCGTCACTACTGCTGTTCCGGGTACCACATCAGGAGGATTAATATTTGCCAACACCCTATAGGGACCCAATAACCCCTCAAAAATAACTCCGGGACTCCCCACATGGCTGCTAAAGAGGATAAGGATAAGTATTGGGGCTAGAATTTTTCCGATCATGATCCATGGTTAATCTGATAGCCTAAGTTATTAAAAAACAATAGGCTATACAATTTATGAAAAAAAGGGCGAAATCTTTTATCGCCCTTTTTTTTCTCGATGAAGTTCCATCCGAAAACTGCATCGCATCCGTCTGAATTAAGAGGAGGTCTAAACCATTATAATCTGTACCTTCAAGCTACTTTTTACTGATTTCCTTAAATCCGCAGGGCGGATTTAAAAAAAGCCGAAAAAGTGGCTGAATTTATTCAATTCAGGCTTTTCCGGCTCGTTTTTTTTTCACTTATTTAGGTGTTACCACACATCCTTGATAAGCGGTATGAAAATTACGAATTCGACAGAAAAAATCACACCTTTCGGAGGTTTTAATTTTGTTTTTAACTCTTTCAAAAATTCTGGTCTCCCAGAACTCATTGATAATCAATTGGGGGTTAGAGCCTTAAGGGGAGGGTTTTCATACAGTGACATTTTCGCCAATCATATGGCTATTTTCTTTAATGGTGGCGACTGTACTGAAGATATCAATGTTCACTTGAGAGACGCACTTGAACAGGTCCCTTCATTTTCAGTATGCAGTGCCGATACAATTCTGAGAGGTATCAAAGAGCTTGCTGTTGATACAGAACTCTTTATAAATCCGTCCAGTGGAGTAAGCCATGAATTTAATATCAATGGAAAACTCAACAGCTTGTTGTTAAAATCAGCTTGTAAGACCGGATTACTCAAGTCAGGTGTTGCTTACGACCTCGATTATGACAACACCGTCATTCCAACTGAAAAGTACGATTCAAAAAAGACATATAAACACGTCTATGGATATCAGCCAGGTGTAGCTTCCATAGCACATCCTGAATTTTCACAGGCCATTCCTGTGTACGTAGAGGGCAGAAATGGCAACAGTCAGGCCAAATATTTGCAGGCTGATACACTTACACGCATGTTTGGGCAGCTTACCAATGAAAATATCCGTATCGGAAGGTTCAGAGCCGATTCAGCATCCTATCAGGAAGAAGTTCTCCGCACACTGGAAGCACATACCGAAAGCTTTTATATACGGGCAAACAGATGTGCCAAACTGGATAATATCCTTGGAAGTATAGCCCCTGAGAAGTGGCAGAAAATACGTTTGGGTGTACAGGAAATGGAAGTTACTGACCTATCCGACTACAAACCTTTCGGTAAAGACAGGTCTTACAGGCTGGTCATTACCAGAATCAGGCGTAAAGACGGGCAGGCAGATGTGTTTAGTGGAGATGCATTTACTTACAGGGCTATTCTGACCAATGAACATACATCGTCCAATGAAGCTGTTGTAAGGTTTTATAACGCCCGGGGTGCAAGCGAACGCTTGTTTGATGTACTCAACAATGACTTTGGCTGGTCTAAGTTGCCCTGTTCGTTCCTTGCAGAGAATACCTCCTTTATGCTTATGACGGCTATGTATGCCAATTTTTACACCTATATCATTGGAGAGTATTCCAGAAAAGTTGATTGGCTTAAGCCTACCGACAGGCTCAAGAAGTTTATCTTCAGATTTATCACTGTTTCAGCCAAGTGGATAAGAACGGGAAGAAGAGAAGTGCTCAAACTGTTCACGAGTAAGGATTACAAGCCGATTTTGAACTAAATTCAGATAAAAACCCCTCAGGAGCTCAAAAAATAAAGATTTACAGGGAAGAGGTATGCCTTTTCCATTAAAATTGAGGAAAAAAACCGTCCATTTTATCCTCAAACCTAAAATCCATTGTCTCAAAACTATGAACACTCTTCAATCAAAGGGAAGAAATTCCCGAACTAGACCAAAAATGAACACAAACAAGCAGATTCAAATCTCCAAACTAAAATCCTGCGGATTTTAGGGATTTCATTCCATCTCCCCATATCAAGAAATAGCTTTCAATCAACGATCAAATGTTTTATCCGGGGTTGATTTTTTAGGTATCAATTCCTCTCTCCCGGTTTATATTTTGCTCTTGCGTTTTTCAATACTTCTTCCTTGTAGTAATGAACGTCTTTAAACTCGCCTTTGGCATATTTTTCTGCCTGGTCCACAAAATGCGGGGAGAATGGATTGCCGCTCTGCCCCCCGGCCAAGATACTCTTCGCTTTGACTTTTTCCCCAAACTCCACTACGGCCACAAAACTGTTGCCCACATTTCCATACCATTTTTTGGTATTGGGGTAAGCCCTGCTGCCATAAGCCGCCAAAGATCCCCAAAGGGAGGAATTGTATCCAATGGGCAGACTGGGCAATTCGTCAAAGAATTTCCCCTGGATTTCATTGGTGACCCTCTGGAAGCGGTTGATGTCTCCCCAAGGGGTGTTCCAAGTCCCAAAATCCTCATTCAGTTTGTTGATCGCTTTTTCAAAGGCTTCCAGTTTCATCCCGTCTGTGGTTTCTTGGGCAAGAAAATCAAAAATGTAGACATCCCAGGGCCTGTCCAAATCTCTCGCATCCGCCATTAATTGTCCTCCCCATAAGACAGCCAAGCTCGTTCCTACTGAATTTACTCCCGTTTTAAGGTCCCAGTTGGCAAGCGCCTTCATAGGCTCTTTTAAGCGCTCTTTTTTAGGGTGGCTATCCGGCAGGGCATTATAAGCCTTCTGCAAGGCCGGGATCAATGGTTCAAAGGCCATCAAGGTGGGTTCGTAGGCAGTTGCGATCAAAGATTCCAAGGTGAAATCCTTTTGACCTGTCAGTACCCTTACAGCATTGAGTCCTCTGGCATTTTCAAGGTCCCAGGCCATGTAAGGAGGATAATCTTCTTTTTTGGGACTATAAGGGCCTGCTGCCGTAAAAGGGGTGGAATTACAATTTTGTATCCATCCATTTTCAGGATTCTCTATATAGATCATTTCTTCCACTTCGTGGAGCCCTTTCCAGTCTGTAGCGGGATTACTGCCATCCACTACATTTCTCCAATCAAATTGAGGGTCCCTAATGGGGATAAAGTTGCCATGGTAGTACACAATATTCCCGTCACGGTCTGCATAAACTGTATTGTTGGAAGAATTGGTTTTCAGTTCCATGGTGGCTTTGAACTCCTGATGGTTTTTGGTTTTTGTCCTGCTGTAGGATTGGGTCAAGGCCTTTACCCTCTCTACCATCAGGGAAATGGCAATCCATTTGCCATCCTCTTCCCTGATGACAGGGCCATGATGGCTGTAATAAGCAGTAATTTCCCTTTCCAATATTTCATCCCCTTCTTTATATTTCAAAAGGATGTTCTTCTCGGTTAAAGGTTTCCATTCTTCACCAAAGAGGTAATGGTATTTTCCGTTCTTTTTTTCAACCCTCAGGGCAAAATGGTCGATGGCATCTGCCCGGCTGGAGGTGTGCATCCAGCCATTGAATTCATTGAATCCCTGGTAGATAAAAAACTGTCCCCAGGTCACAGCACCATAGGCATTCAGTCCTTCTTCACTGACCATATGCACTTCAGGCCTGAAATAGAAGGATGTGTGGGGATTGATCAGCAAAAGGGCATTCCCCGATTTGCTCAGTTTCGGGGAAATGGCAAAACCATTAGAGCCTCTGGGTTCTTCCATCCAATCTCTTTCCTGTAGCACCAGATTGGCATGGAAATCCTTGTCATAAAATGCTTTGAGCTGGTTGACCGAAATGGTTTCAATGTCACCTCCGATACTCCCCTCACTGAAGGTCAGGGCCATCCAGGGTTCAAATTTGGTGATCAGCTTGGGTTTAACTTCCGGGTGGGTGTGGAGGAAATAATTGATGCCATCCGCCCAAGCATCCATCAGGTCCTTCAGCCATTTAGGGGAGCCTGCGTATTCCTTTTTGACGATTTCTTCATCAATGTAAAGCTTCATGCGGAAATCGGAGTAGAGCTGTGAGATGCCTTCCACCTCTGCCATCCTCCCCATGGCGTTGATGTAATTTACTTCCACCCGGTTGAAATCATCCTCACATTGGGCGTAGATCATGCCAAAAACTGCATCTGCATCTGTTTTTCCATAAATATGGGGAATACCCCATTCGTCTCTTATGATTTCGGTTTGGTTAGCCCTATTTTGCCATCTCTGCAGGTCATTTTGGGCTGTGGCAAAGGACCACAAAAGGATCAAAAAACAAAATAATGTGGATTTTTTGGTCATAAATGGGTTAAATGATGCTAAGTCTAAATGAAGGAGATTAAATGCTGTCACTTGGTTCCATGCTTTTTGAATACTTTATCAATAAACAGCATGTGGAAAGGCAAAGCCTCTGTCCAATATTCCCAGGTATGGGCTCCAGGTCTTTCGGTGTATTCATGGGGCGTGCTATTTTCCAGTAAGAGTTGGTGGATTTGCCTATTGGTATTGATCAGAAAATCATCCACCCCGCAATCAATCAAAAGTGCAATCCCATTTTCTTTCATCCTGTCCACCAAGCCTACTGCGGTATATTCACTGAAAGGAGCTTTATATTGTATATCGCCCAACATGGCTTTCTGCATTTCTTTTCTGCTTTGTTTAAATTCCGGGCTATGTATCCATAAATCCGTATCAATATTCATTACCCCGCTCATGCTTCCGGCAGCAATGAAGAGTTCTGGATTTTTAGCACTGAGCATCATGGCCCCATGCCCTCCCATAGAAAGGCCAGTAATGGCCCTGGCTTCCCTTTTGTTGATGGTCCTGTAGTTTTGGTCAATAAAAGGAATAAGCTCTTGGATAAAATAGGTCTCATACTTTACTGTATCCATCGTTGGGCTGTCATAATAGTAAGAGGAAGGGCCCACCCCAGGAGTGATGATCAATACCTGGTATTGGTTGGCAAGATCGATTAATAGATTTTCCTGGGTCACTTTCCGGTGCCAGTCGGAAAAGCTACCGGAACCTCCATGGAGCAAATAAACTGTGGGGAATTGCTGATTTTGGGAAGAGGAATAAGTGGAAGGTTTAACAATGGCAGCTTTAATCGTTTTTTGCATGGCACTGCTGAGAACTTCCAGGGTATCTACTTGTGCTATGGACTGAAAGGTCAAGCCAATTAGAAGGATTGAAAGTAATATTTTTCTCATTTTTTAACTGGATTCATGGTAAAACTATCCATTAAATCCTCTTGAAAAACCTAAAATTTGCGAACGGTAAATATCAGGGGTAAAAACAAATAAGGGATGAATAAACATCCCTTTCTGATCCATTTCAATGAAATTTCTTGACTTTTTCCTGTTCTGCAACAGTAGAAAAACCATCACTTAACCTTGCGGCATAATCATCCAGAAGTTCCATTACCTTTTCTTTGCTTTTGGATTTGACAATCAGACCGGCGTGGTATTCCAAAGGTACACGGAAACACACTTCAGGATCATCAAATGAAGAGAGGTCAGGGTGTTCGTATTTAGAGAGGGTAAGCACTATGCCGGCATAGCCTTTGGATACTTTTGGCAGTTTGTAAGATTTGCCTTTTGAGATTGCATCTTCAATATTGGCCCACTCGGCCCAAAGGTTGATGCCAGTGGCTCCTTCGACCATTTCCGCCAGATGAGCCCCGCCTACCCGTGATGAGGTTTCCAAAAAATAAACTTTCCCATCTTCTTTGCCTTTGATGAATTCGGTATGGGCAGCTCCATTTTTCATTCCGAAGGCTTTCATTACTTTTTTATTGGCTTCTTGGATGGCTTTGTCATCTTCTGAACCATATGGAATATTGGCGCTTCGGAAAATACCACCCCCCTGTGAGATTTCCATGGGGGTAGCTAAGTATCGGGAAACTGTACAAAAAAGGGTCTTTCCATCCAGGTTTAAGCTGTCGGCATGGTATACATCGCCCGGTTTGAATTGCTCCACGAGGTACCTGATCCTGTTGTCCCCCAATTCATGAATGTTTTGCCAAAGGCTGTCTTTGTCATGTACTTTGATGATGCCATGGGCAGAGGCTTCAGAACGGGGTTTCAATACCCAGGGGGCAGGAACCGTATCAGCAAACCGGTTGATATCTTCATCATTGAACAAGGCTGAAAAAGGAGGAACCAAAACACCTGCTTCATGGGCACGCATGCGCATGGCCAATTTGTCTCTGAAATACCTGCCCGTAGTCTGCCCCATTCCTGGAATCCTGAGGTGTTCTCTTAGAAAAGTAGCTTTTTCCACGTCATAATCGTCCAATGCTACAATAGCATCGATTTTGGTGTGCTTCATAATACCTGCTACACCCGCGAGTAATTTTTCCATGTCCCAGTCCAGGTCCTGACCCGGCATGTAATAAATTTCATCCAGGTATTCATGGGGCCAATTGCTCTCTCTGAGTTTTTCGGATGTGACCAAAAAAACGGTATTACCTGCTTTTTTAAGCGCAATCAGGAAAGCACTTCCCTTAAAATAATTGGAAATGCACAAAAAGGTCTTATGTGAATCGCTCATAGCTTAAAGATTTTCCATGAATTTAAGCAATAAATGTACACCAAAGGCAGTAGCATGCTTGGTTTTTGCAAATTCCGAATCCCCAAAGGCAGTTCCCGCAATATCGATATGGGCCCAGGAAGGATGGTTTTCGGTGAAAAATTCCAAAAATTTCGCTGCTGTGATGGCACCCGCATGAGGCTTGCCATGGTAATTTTTGATATCGGCAATTTCGCTGTCCATTTCCGATTGGTACACATCCCACATGGGAAGTGGCCAAACCCGCTCCCCAACTTTTTCACCGCTTTCCTGAATCTGTTTTAGAAGGGTTTCATTTTTTGAAAACAGTGCCGCACATTCGTAACCAAAAGTTCCTACCGCGCTGCCGGTAAGGGTAGCAAAATCAATGAGGGTATCGGTTTGGTAATTTTTGACCAGGTAAGTGAGGGCATCAGCCAAAATCAGTCTTCCTTCTGCATCTGTGTCTATCACCTCAATGGTCTTACCACTGTAGCTATTTATGACACCTGAAGGTAAATAAGCCTGATTGTCTATGGCATTTTCCACACAGGGAACGATGGCCGTAACCTGTACAGGCATTTCGAGGTCTGCGATCAGCTGCATGGCGCCAAGAACAGTGGCAGCCCCGCCCATATCGCATTTCATGTGCACCATTCCCTGCGTTTTGATGTTGAGCCCCCCGGTGTCAAAAGTTACTCCTTTACCCACTAGGCCAACATGTGTTTTGGCCTGCTTGGGCCTATATTCCATGATGATAAACTGGGGCTCTCTCTGGCTTCCCTGACCTACTGCCAGAAAAGCATGCAGGTTTTCTTTTTCGGCTTTTTTCCTGTCAAAAACCTTGGTTTTAAAGCCATATTGCTTCCCGGCATTTTCAGCCCATTCGGCAAGAAATATTGGTGTGATTTTATTGGGAGGCAAATCCACCAAATGGAAGGTTTCCAATTGAGCTCCCGCAATTTTTTGTGCCTTTGCGATGATTTTTTCAGCATTGGTAAGGTTGGTGAAAATGGACAGTGTAACCTTCGCCCAATCTACTTTCTTGTCAGATGAACTTTTGTAATGGCCCAATCTATAGGTGCCAAGGAGCAATCCTGAAACTGCAGCTTCGAGCATCTGCTCATCCATGTCCTCGGCAATATGCAGCAGTACGTTTTCCTTGAAAAAGTCAGCTTGTTTGGCTGTCAATCTTCGGAATGCAGTCTTAATTTCTTTGTATGTGGGATTTTTTCCTAAGCCAAGAAAAATGAAAATATTTCCATTTTCTGAGTCAGCTACAAGGTATTGGGAATCTTTTTTCCCACTAAAAATAGTCTTGGATACCTGGATATTTTGGAACTCTGATCTAGATTGTATGGCGTTTTCATTTTCAAAAAAGGGCAATATGATGGTTCCTTTAAAAGAACTCAGGTCTACAAGTTGTTGGGTTTTCATAAATTAAAAGATTTTTTATTTATAGTTCAAATATCAGGACCCTGCCATCAAAAAGGTTTACTCTGGCCTTGATTTCACAGCCGGACTCATTTTCATAAAGCAGGGTATGGTTAGTGGAAGATGTGGCATTTCTGAAAATCTGCCACCTTTCACTTCCTTGAATTGGCATTACCATTCCTCCACTAATACATTCCACCAAATACCTTTTATTCGCCAATGGGTCCATGGTGATCGGCCTTCCTGTGATGTTCCTTCCTTCCAGACTGCCAAAGCTTTCAAAGCCTGAGAGCCTTCCGTTCAGAAAGGTCAATTGAAATTCATAGTTGCCCCTGAGCCTGCTAGAAGATTCAAACTCATCGATGAATAAGAGGTCTTCAAACTCTTCAGTTCTCCTATTGGGGTTGGTCAAACTTCTGACTTGTTTAAAATCCCTTCGCCCTTCTATTTTGATTTTTCTGACCTCATAATCTTCATATTCCAATCGGGTAATGGATTCCAGGGCATTTGCATTCAGGTATTGCAAATGGATTTTTCCAGACCTTTGTAGTTTTTTGCCCGAAGTGCAATTGGCGGATTTATCAAAGGTTAGGGTTACTTTTCTTTCCGCCTCATTGATGGTGACGGTGGGACAGCTGGGTAAGGAGTCGGGAATGACTGTTCTGTAAAAATCCAATGACTGAAAAGCGAAATAATAGGCGTCCTCCAAACCCAAATTGATATGGAAGATCTCTTTTCCTTCAACCTGTAAATCTGTGGTGATGTTTTTATCTATGTCCGTATTACAACTAACGAGAACTAAAATACCCAGTGCAAGAAATAAGAATCTCTGTAACATAGCCAAATAATGAGGATGTAAATCTACTTTCTTTCATTGACATTTAAAATGATGCCAAATTGCCCGTTCCAACCTTTTTTTTGGTTTTGGGATTACCTATATTCAACGGTCAATAAATCCAAATGATATGAATTACACAGAAGGAATGCTCAAAGAAGGTGCTTTGAGAGGTAAAACTATATTAGTTACAGGTGGAGGAACTGGTTTGGGGAAATCCATGGGGCTGTATTTTTTGAAATTGGGAGCCAACCTTGTCATCACCAGCAGAAAATTGGAGGTGCTTCAGGAAACAGCCAAAGAAATGGAAAAGGAAACTGGCGGGAATGTCTTGGCATTGGCCTGTGATGTAAGGGAGATTGAACAGGTCGAAAAAATGTGGACTGATGCCATAGCCCATTATGGAAGGGTAGATGTGGTATTGAACAATGCCGCCGGTAATTTTATCAGCCCAACCGAAAGGCTATCCACCAATGCTTTCAATACGGTATTAGATATTGTTCTGAAAGGTACTTCAAATGTAACCTTGACTGCGGGTAAGCACTGGATCAAGGAAAAACAGGCCGGGACCTTTTTGAATATTGTGACAACCTATGCCTGGACAGGATCGGGTTATGTCGTTCCCAGTGCAGCAGCCAAGGCCGGTGTGTTGGCCATGACCCGGTCTTTGGCCGTGGAATGGGCCAAATATAAAATCCGCAGCAATGCCATTGCTCCCGGGCCATTCCCTACTGAGGGTGCTTGGAGCAGGTTACTTCCGGGGGATTTGGTCAAGAAATTCGATCCAGCCAAAAAAGTGCCTGTAGGGCGGGTAGGGGAGCATCAGGAGCTTGCAAATCTAGCGGCTTATTTGGTATCTGATTTTTCTGCTTATATCAATGGGGAAGTGATTACCATTGATGGAGGTGAATGGCTCATGGGAGCTGGAGAATTCAATAATTTGGAAATGATTCCTCAGGAGTTGTGGGATATGATGGAGGCTTCCAGGGGAAAAAAGCAATGAGCCCCAAAGTAGTTTGGGGCTATCTCAAAGCAAAATGGAAAATCAGGAATCTTTAATGATTGATGCCCTTCCGAATTTGGAAGGGTTTTTTATTTTTTGTCTTCCTTGAAGACAGGTGCTTTTTTGAAAGGAAGGATCAGGCTTCCGTCCCATTTTTCCAATACTTTGGTTACATTCCTTTCATCTATGGACGTGGTTTCTAAAAAATACCAGCGATCATTTCCCTCTTCCGAAACGGCGATGAGGTTGGTTTCCGTGATAAGTTGCCCACCGGGGACTTTACTGGTAGTTACTACCGGAACAAGTGCGTGGATTTCACCACTGGATCGGGTATGCTGTATGGGTTCTTTTACTCTGAATTCCTGCAGTCTTATTCCCTTACTTTGCTGGTTGTCATAAATTTTTTGCCAGGTTTTTTTCATTTCCTCTCTGCCGCCTGCCTGTTCGATCAATCCAGGATGGGTAAAATTAAGTATAGCCTCTACATCTGAGTTGATTTGTGCCCTGGCGTAGGCATGTGCAGCATTAATGATATTGGATTCAATTTGCCCCTTCGCAGTGAAGGATAAAAGCAGGACGAAAAGAATAGTACTCAACTGTGTTTTAAGCATAGTAAAAACGAGGTTTAAAATTTTTGCTTAAAACTAATATCTTCAATTAAATTTTTGAGAATTTTTTAATGAAAATTAAAGGCTGCTGGCTACCCAATAATAGATCGGAAAACCAAGGGTAATGTTGAAAGGGAACGTTACAGCCAAGGCCATGGGAAGGAATATCCCCGGATTTGCTTTGGGAACGGCAATCTTCATGGCTGCAGGGACGGCAATGTAAGAAGCTGAAGCGGCAAGGATGGCAAACATAAAGCGGTCCCCTGTATTGGGTGTGATCAATTGTGAGATGTAGGCCACAATTATTCCGTTGATAAGAGGGATAATTAGCGCAAATACAGCTGTAAATCTTCCTGAATCCAAGAAATCTTTTAATTTTTTACCACTGGTGATGCCCATATCCAACAGGAAAATGGCCAAGAAACCTTTGAAAATATCAGTGGTAAAAGGCTCAATGCCTCTTGCCTCTTTTTCAGATGCCAATAGGCCGATAATCAGACTTCCTAAGATGAGAAGTACCGAACCATTGGTAAAGGCATGGTGCACTACTTTTCTGATCTTCATTTGGGAATTGCTTTCTTCCGAAAAGATTTTGATCAAAAGTACCCCTAATATGATGGCAGGAGCCTCCATCAATGCCATTATGGCCACCATGTAACCATTGAAATGCTGCTGTTGGATTTCCAGAAAAGAAACCGCAGTCACAAAAGTTACAGCGGATACCGAACCATAAGCAGCAGCTATTGCACCTGCATTTTCTACACTGAAACGTTTTTTGAGTATGAAGAAAGTGTACAGGGGAATGATGCTCGCTACTCCAATGCCAAAAAGTACCGCCCAAATGATTCCCATGTTGAATTCGCTGTGGGCAAGCTCTTGTCCGCCTTTGAATCCAATGGCAAACAAAAGATAAAGGGAGATAAATTTAGAGGAGTTGTTAGGGATTTCCAGGTCACTTTTTAACCTTACCGCCACAATTCCTAAAACAAAAAATAAAAATGCAGGATTGGTAAAGTTGTCAATCAATAAATGGTAATTCATACTGGTTGGTGTTGGAATTCGAGTTCGAATTCAATCGATTTGTTTTTTTGTAGTTGGGTCAGAAGGCCTTTGAATTGGATCAGTCCTTCCAAATAAAGTTCAGAGAGTTTTTTGTGGTGCATCAAAAACTGTGCCTGTGATTCCATATGTAACAAGGCCAAAACCCCTACTTTAGATTGGGTTTTGGCCTCTTTTTGAACTTCAGCGGTATTGTTGTGGTATAGTTCTGAGAGCACTTTTCTTCCGGGGAAATCAATTTCATTTTGGTCCAAAATGATGTCCGTTAGAAACACCGAATCCATATCATGGACTTGGATAATTTCAACCGGCCCCAATTCTTTGATCATCCAATATATCTTATCCAGATCTATTTCCGAATTGGACTCAAATACAGTACCAGGAGAAGAAAAAAGGAAAGGTTCAGATTGGTAATGCTTCCTAAGGTAGCTTTTGATAGGATTGGAAGAACAGCTTAGGAAAATCCTCTGGGGCATTTTTTTGAAGTTTTGAAACCTTTTACAAATTTGATCAGTATAATTAATATATTTTCATTTATATTTATAATGAATTGCATAAATAAAATTTATGAACTATACACTCCATCAACTTCAGGTTTTTTTAAAGGTCACACAGACTGAAAGTATAACAAAAGCAGCAGAAGAGCTGCATTTGACACAGCCTGCAGTTTCCATACAATTGAAAAACTTTCAGGAGCAGTTTGATATACCGCTGACCGAAGTAGTAGGTAGGAAGTTATACATCACAGATTTTGGAAAAGAAATTGCTTTGGCTGCTGAAAAAATAGTGGAGCAGGTCAATGCCATTAATTTTAAGACTGCTTCATTCAAAGGTCAATTGACTGGAAGGCTTAAGATATCTGTGGTATCCACAGGGAAATATGTGATGCCTTATTTTTTGGCGGATTTTCTAAAAGCCAATCCGGGCATAGAACTCAAACTCGATGTGACCAATAAGGCCATGGTCATCAACAGTTTGGATGAAAACGAAATTGATTTCGCTTTGGTCTCAATTCTTCCTGAAGCCATGCAGGTGGAGGCGATTCCCCTTATGGAGAATAAACTTTATTTGGTGGCCAACAAGGATTTTGATCTGAACCAAAAAGTTTATGGAAAAGAGATTTTTGAAAAGATTACCCTGATTTTCAGAGAACATGGGTCAGGTACCCGCCTGACCATGGAGCGGTATTTAAGGAAAAACAATATTCCGGTAAGCAAAAAATTGGAGCTCACTTCCAATGAGGCGGTGAAACAGGCGGTAATTGCAGGATTAGGTTGTTCGGTGATGCCTCTTATAGGGCTTAGAAATGAAATTAAGGATGGGGATTTGAAGATCATTCCGGTAAATGATCTGCCTATAGTAACCACTTGGAATCTGATTTACTTAAAAAATAAGCGGTTTTCACCTGTGGCTGAGGCATTTTTGGAATACCTGCATTTGGAAAAAGAAAATATCATCAAACAGTATTTCAATTGGTTTGAGGGAGTGCATTGAGTTGTGAAAAACACTTTTAATTTTTAGGTTTTGAAAATTAAGAAAAATTCGATTGTTTAAAATCTCAGTGTAAAAAACCAAAAAGCCAGAGTTGAATACGTTTTTCATTTCTATATTCAATACTATCAGCAGCGATAAAGCTGTTTTAAATTCCCTGAATTTGCTCAGTGGTTTTATTCTTGCCATCCACCTCAAAGATGTACTTTCCGTCGATCCTGAAATTCCGGTCTTTGACATGTTCCACGGGATGAAGATGGAAAACTTGATTAGTGAAAAGGTCTCTCTAAGGGTTCCCAAGTCTGTATTTTTTGGAGTAAAGGCAAACTGGAAGTTGGTATTTTCCAATTAGATTTTCTTTGTTTTTAGCATTGGTATGTATCTGTGTTGATCTTAATTAAAGAATTCTTAGAATTTCAATATTAACAACTTTCATTTGAAACGGTTGCCCGGAGAAGATATCCCTCAACTGGGAAAAATTAAGAATGGGAACTCTTAAAAAGTATATCTTCAAAACCCAATCAAAAATAGTGACCGTGGAAGGATCCAAAATAACAAAATAAGACATGATATCTGATTTTTAGATAAGGATGATTTTAATAGAAGAAAATTTAAGTTATTGATTACTATGATCTTAGGGTTGTTTTTTTTTATTTAATTAGGTATAGTATTTTATTTTAATTAATATTAAAGTCCATAATAACTCAACAGTTGAACAAATGAAATTTAAAACCTTTGTTTTGGTAGTATTGCCATGTTTTTTTATACTATCCGTCTATGGACAACAGGATAGTAAAAGGTGGGAAGTAGGAATTGATGCCTTGTCACTTTTTTCCAAAAACCAACTGCCTTCCTATTCCATTTTTGGGAGGTATCAGCTAAATCCCAATGCTGAAAAGGAAAGTTTTATAAGGGCAAGAGTTGGGTACCAAATTCAGAATTTTGAGAAGAAAACACCAGATGAATTTTATACTTTGGTTGATGATAAAGCGGCCAATACTTTATTTTCACTAGGATACCAAAAGGATTTTGTTAGCTCCGCTAAGCATTCAATGTACTACGGAGGAGATTTGAATTTTATAAGGAGAATACAAACAATTAGTGCGTTTTACTTTTCTGAGGAAACTCTGATGTTATATACAACAGACAGAACTAATTTTTCTATGAATATAAATGTATTAATGGGGTTCAGTTACAAACCAATTAGCCAAATAAAAGTTTCTTTTGAATCAGGTCTCTTCGCAGGAAGAACTTACAAGAATGAAGATTACTTGGCAGAAACCCAAGAGGGAGATGCGATCTCATGGGGCTCAGTATCTTCTAATAAAATAGATTTTGGAGTATTACCATTCTATCAAATATTGTTTACTATAAATTTTTAATTATGAAAAAAGCTTTTATATATTTTATATTCTTTTTGATAAGTTTTACATCAGTTTCACAAACAGATCCACCAAAACCTGATGTTATATTTACCCCATATGGTTCATCACCATTTTGGTATGGGGAGCAAACATCATTTAGTTTAGGATATAAAATTGATGCTGACAATGTCAATTCACCTATTTGTAGTACGAGAAGTGCAAGTGTCACTGGAAACGGCGGTGCAACTGCTACTATAAACCCAACGCTTGATGATATATTGGTTACTTGGGGAAATCAGAAGACCGAGAGCCAGGGTGCCAAAGTAAAAATCACCTTTGGGTCATGTAACAACAGTTTATTTAATAGGAGTTTTGAGTCTCAAAACTCATATCACGTAATGTCAATAATTGGCGAAACCCCATCCCAAATAAATAATTCATCATCTCTAAATGTGCCTATCTGTCAGACCAACCCAGTTTCTTTTAGTATATCACCCATGGCAATTCCAAACGGTGTTGGTAGAGCCGCATCTGGCTATGAATGGACTATTCCAGCAGGTTGGAAGTTTGCGGATGGTACAACCTCTAATGGAACTGGAAGATTGTTTACTTCAGCAAATGCCCACACTCAAAGCTTCATTCCAAATTGCAGTAGCGTAAGTGGGAGTGTTACTGTAAGAGCTTGGACAAATACAGAGGGAAGGGGTACTCCGCATTATAGTCTTCCAAGGGCCATAGTTATAAATAGGACACCTTCTCTAACTATTACAACTCCGAATGAAATAAAATGTGGTGTTCCATTTTTAGCCTCTGTACAGGATTTGCCTTGTGCTGTAGCAAATGGATATAACTGGAACTTACCGTCAGGTTGGACGATGACTGGAACCGGAAGAACAAGGACAATTACACCTGCTGGTTCTACATCGCAAACACTTTCAGTTAATATCTCCCTTAGTTCAGGATGTGTCGTTACTACATCTAAATCTATTACACCGCAAAACGCAGGAACTATTTTGGGCCCTCCAAATGAATCTGTTTGTTCAGGTGGAAGTACATTTTCTTTAATTGATGCTCCGACCAATTCTTCAATTTCATGGACTGTTACCCCATCTAATCGAGTAGTTACCTCATCTGGCAACGGTTCTTCTGCATTTTTACAACCTAGTTCAAATCCCGGAACTGCAACCCTAAGATTTACTGTATCGGGGGCTTGTAATTATGTGGTCACAAAACAAATCAAGGTGGGACCTATTCAAACAGAAGATATAATTAATCCTGCATTTGATTCCTCTGCGGGTGGATATCCATATGTATGTCCAAATGGAGTATATGTAACACATATTAGTCCATATAATCCAAATTACCAATATGAAGTACAGGTGACGAATGGATATTCAACACAATATGGTTCAAATCCAAATTCTTTTGTTATTAATATTGCGAATTATTCACCATCACAATATGTAGATGCTGCTGTGTCGGTAAGAGTCAATAATGGCTGTGGTTGGAGCCAATGGAAAACGACAAACTTATATTCAGATCCATTTTCTTGCCCACCTGGAAGTGGCTGTAATCCAGAAAACGGGGATATATGTCTATTACTTTATCCAAACCCGTCTTCTGAAGAAGTCTCTGTTTCACTTTTGGGTGTTGAAGAACACGAAAAAAAGACAGGAAAAAGTGTAAATGAGGGACAGGTGCTTCTTTATGATAAAAATGGTAACTTAAGAAAGGTAGAAACCATTTCTAAGAAAAAGACCATGTACATTCAAGACCTTCCTGCTGGAATTTATATCCTACATTACCGAAATGGGAATTACATTACCAAGACTCAATTAAAAATAGAGAAATAAATTACAAAGATGAAATACGTAATCGTGAGTTCTGAATTATCAAAAAACGTTATTAGGGCTTTTTTTCTTATAATTTTGATATTGTATTCAATCCAACAGCAGTCCTATGCCCAAGTTAGCGACAGGATTCCCAGGTGGGAAATAGGTTTAGATGCGCTTTCCTTGATTGATAAAAATGAGCTTCCTGCCTATTCGCTTTTTGGGAGGTTTATGTTGAATCCCCAAGCTCCCAAAAAAACCAGTCTACGGTTGCGGTTGGGAGCGGAAGGATATGCTTACCTTGACTCTGCATTCAATGAGGATAAAGTTGGTCTTGATTACCGTGTCAACTCCTTTTTTGTCTCTGCAGGTATACAAAGAGAGCTCCTGATATTTGACAAGGGTTCAGTTTACTTTGGTGCAGATCTTGGATATTTCAGGAAGGTAAATCTCAAAGATTACACAGGGGACTTTGGCTGGAATGTAGTCGGGCATGACTACTATCGCGAAACAAATTTGAGGTTTGCAGGAATTCTGGGTTATACTCACCAGTTGGGCAACAACTTTGCCATCTCAGTGGAAAGTAGTTTGCAAACTATATACTCCCATCAAAAGCAGGATACCGATTACGTATCGACTTTTAATGAAGATAACATTATCATCAGCTATGAAAACAGCACTGTCAAATCCTGGCAATCAGGTATCACACCTTTTTATCAGGTTTTATTTAGTTATAGATTCTAGTTTTCCATGATTTCGTCTATCCATGTAGAGATTTGCATTGAAGAATAAAAGGAATTGAAGTATGAAGGAACTTCAGGAGATATGGTCCACTCTACTATCATTTCAGACGGTTCGGCAAGGCATTGGGGTTTAAGGTTTCAATATGATTTTTGAAACTCCAACAATAATTCTATACATTTACAAAACAGAACCTTCATAAATTTGTAGCGTAATTATTTCTCGTGAAGTCATTCATCAAAATAGCACTCCTTGTTTTCTATGTGTTTTTTAACGCAGGTTTGAGCTATTCCATGCATTTTTGTGGGGATGACTTCCAAAGGATCAATGTTTTTGCCGAATACAAAACCTGCTGTGGGTCAGACACCCCTATGTCGGGATGCTGTGATGATGTCTCCAAATTGGAACTTCCCAATTCCGATCAACAGCTATCTGATATTTTGGATTTCCAGCATCAGGTATGTGAGTTACTTACTTTTGATGCTGCTGCTTTTGAATTACCAGTAATTTTTCGAACTACAGAAGAGAAAACAGCCTCTGCTGATTCCTCACCCCCGATATTTCAGAATACTCCTATCTATATTTTTTGTCAGGTATTCCTGATTTGATTTTTCCCACAAGTAGAAAGGGTAGCCACGAAGACACTAAGGCACAAAGATTCATTGAGATTTCTGATCAACAGTCGATCTAGTATGAAAATCTATAAGGTTTTCATAGCCTGACAGGTCAAGCCAAAGCCCTTTTCGCTATTCCCTTTTTTAAACAAGCTAAAGCTTTGCTTTGGGATACAATATCCACAAATACCTTGTCCGCCTTAGCGGATCCGATATCTATAAATATCTGTCTCCATCACTCAAAAGATGTGCAGATGATTTAAGCTAAATACAGAATTTATGCTAAACAATATCATAAAATTCTTTCTCGAAAATAAACTGGTCACAGTAATACTTCTTTTGCTCGTGATAGGCTGGGGGATCGTGACGGCCCCCTTCAACTGGAGCACGGGTTTTCTCCCCAACGACCCTGTGCCAGTAGATGCCATACCTGATATCGGTGAGAACCAACAGATCGTCTTTACCGATTGGATGGGACGTTCTCCTCAGGATGTGGAGGATCAGATCACTTATCCTTTGACTACCTCCCTTTTGGGGATGCCAGGTGTAAAATCTATCCGAAGCACCTCCATGTTCGGCTTTTCTTCAATCTACATCATTTTTGAGGATGATGTGGAATTCTATTGGAGCCGCTCCCGAATTCTGGAAAAGTTGAATTCGCTTCCTGCAGGATTACTGCCTGAAGGTGTGCAACCCAAACTCGGACCCGATGCAACGGGTCTTGGACAGGTATATTTCTACACCTTGGAAGGCAGGGATGAGAAGGGTAACCCGGCCGGTGGTTGGGATCTGCACGAACTCCGAAGCATACAGGATTACTACGTACGCTATGGCCTGGCAGGCACGGAAGGAGTGGCGGAAGTGGCGACCATCGGTGGCCATGTGAAAGAGTATCAGGTGGACCTGGACCCTGTGGCTATGAAAGCGCACAATGTGTCGATGATGCAGGTGATGAATGCCATCAAGCAGTCCAACCTGGATATTGGTGCCAATACCATGGAGATCAATCAAGTGGAGTTTATTGTTCGTGGATTGGGATATGTGAAGTCCTTGGAAGATATTGAAAAGGCGGTGGTAAAGGTAAGTAACAATGTACCTCTGCGCATCCGCGACATTGCCAAAGTGACCATAGGTCCTGCAAGCCGTGCAGAAAGGGCCATCCTGGACAAAGGCGGAGCCGAAGCCGTAGGCGGGGTAGTAGTAGCTCGCTATGGAGACAATCCTTTGCAGGTCATTGATGCCATTAAGGCCAAAATTGATGAAATATCCCCCGGCCTGCCCAGCAAAACATTAGAGGATGGTACGGTTTCCAAAGTGACCATTGTTCCTTTCTATGACCGTTCAGGTTTGATCAAGGAAACTTTGAATACTTTGAATGAAGCCATCAGCCTGCAGATCCTGATTACCATCATCGTGATCATGGTGATGGTGTACAATCTCAGGGCTTCCCTGTTGATCTCTGCACTTTTGCCACTGGCGGTGCTGATGTGTTTTATCATGATGAAGTATGTGGGTGTAGATGCCAATATCGTGGCGCTTTCAGGTATTGCCATTGCCATTGGTACCATGGTGGACTTGGGGATTATCCTCAATGAAAATATCCTTCGCCACTTGGAAGAATCGGATGGGAAAAAGACCAAACTCCAACTGATCTACGATGCCACTACCGAAGTGAGCTCGGCCATCCTGACCGCCGTGATGACCACTATAGTCAGCTTTTTGCCGGTATTTACGCTTCAAGCGGCAGAAGGAAAACTCTTTGGGCCTTTGGCCTACACCAAAACTTTTGCTTTGGTGGCTGCATTGATCTTTACTTTAGTTTTTATGCCGGCTTTTGCACATTGGGTGTTTGGTGCGCAGGTGAAATCCAAAAATTACAAGACTATCCTAAATGGCTTGATGGCTGTGGCTGGATTGATTCTTCTCTTTTATTTCCCTTGGGCTGGATGGGTGCTTTTGGCATTTGCAGCCAATCATTTGATCCATTATTTCTTCCCCAAGCAGACAAAAGAAGGTCGATACAAGAATCAGGTAGCCATGATCATTGCCGTAGTGGCTGTTTCAGTGCTTTTGGCCATTGAGTGGAGACCTTTGGGATTGGCCCAGTCGGTTTTTGTGAATTTCCTTTTTATTGGACTGGTGGTAGGTGTGGTTTTGGGCATCTTCGCGCTCTTTATCCGATACTATGCTAGGCTTCTTCATTGGTGCCTAGAACATGCCAAGGTGTTTTTGTTGATCCCTTTGACCATCATTCTTCTGGCGGTGAATATCTGGTTGGGCTTCGGAAAGATTTTTGGTTTTGTGGCCACGGGATTTGATAAGGTCGGGGTAAATATCCGTACCACTTCAGTTTGGTCAGGTTTGGTACACGCCTTCCCAGGTATGGGCAAGGAATTTATGCCGGCTTTGAATGAGGGTTCTTTTCTCTTGATGCCGACTTCCATGCCGCATTCGGGTGTAGAGGCTAATATGCAGATCGTGAAACAACTGGATATGTTGGTTCAGGCTATTCCTGAAGTGGAAATGGTGGTGGGTAAGGCAGGAAGGGCAGAAAGCCCTTTGGATCCTGCACCCATGTCCATGTATGAAAACATCATCAATTACAAAACCGAATACCTGCAGGACGAGAATGCCCGCAAACTCCGCTTCAAGGTGGACAGGGAGGGCAATTACCTGATCCAGGTCAATGGCAAAGTGTGGTGGTATGACCGTCAGGATGGGGCTATTTGGGATGAAGATAAAAATTACATGGACGAGGCCCAACGCAGGGCCGTGGCGAGAAACATTTCCAAATACCTTGTAGCAGACGAAAAGAAAGGGCAATACTTCCGTCAGTGGAGGGATGAAATCCGCACACCGGATGATATCTGGGATGAAATCCAGGTTCGTACCTCCAACCTTCCGGGGGTAACTTCTGCGCCCAAGCTCCAACCTATTGAAACCCGATTGGTCATGTTGCAGACAGGTATGCGTGCGCCCATGGGAATGAAGGTGTATGGTCCCAATCTGGAGACCATAGAAAACTTTAGCTTGAAGTTGGAGGCAGTCCTGAAGGAAGTCCCTTCTGTGAAATCAGAAGCTGTTTTTGCAGACCGCTCCTTAGGCAAACCTTACTTGGAGATAGATCTGGACAGGACCCAGTTGGGCAGGTATGGGCTTAACATTGCCGATGTACAGGAATTTATTGAGGTGGCTATTGGAGGCATGACGCTGAGTACCACTGTGGAAGGCAGGGAACGCTACGCCATCCGTGCCCGCTATGCCAGGGAGTACAGGGATGATCCAGAGGCCCTGAGGCGTATTTTAGTGACCACACCAACGGGAGCCCAGATTCCTTTGGGTCAGTTGGCCGAAATCAGTTACCGTCCTGGGCCGATGATGATCCGCGGGGAGAATACTTTCTTGGTGGGCTATGTGCTGTTTGATAAAAGAGATGGTTTTGCAGAGGGTTCTGTGGTGGATGATGCCCGTAATTTTATCCAACAAAAAATCAACTCCGGAGAATTAGAAGTTCCGGCAGGGGTTTCCTACACTTTCTCTGGAAGTTATGAAAACCAGATCCGCGCAGAGAAGCGCCTGGCGATTGTCATACCTCTCTGTTTGGCGGTGATTTTCCTGATTCTGTATTTCCAATTTAGGTCTACTGCCATGGTATTGATGATCTTCTCGGCCATTGCTATGGCCTTCTCGGGAGGCTTTATGATGCTTTGGCTGTATGGGCAGGATTGGTTCTTCGACTTCAATTTCTTAGGTACCAACATGCGTGAACTCTTCCAGATGCGCACCTTTAATCTTTCCGTGGCAGTTTGGGTAGGCTTTATCGCCCTATTCGGTATCGCGACAGATGATGGTGTGGTGATGGGAACTTATCTCAAACAAAGTTTCGAAAAATTCCAACCTAAAAATGTCAATGAGGTCCGCAAAGCAGTATTGGAGGCTGGTCTGAAAAGGGTTAGGCCTTGCCTCATGACCACAGCCACTACGCTCTTGGCGTTGCTGCCTGTTCTCACCAGTTCAGGCCGCGGTTCCGACATTATGATCCCTATGGCCATTCCGGCATTTGGTGGGATGACGGTGGCATTGATTTCCTTGTTTATTGTGCCGGTGCTTTATGGGAAGTATCAAGAGTTTAGGGTAAAAAGGAATTGATATTTATTGATATTGGATATTCATAGATATTGGTCTATAAATCAGTTGTTTAATTTAATCATTGATGTTATGGGGGAAAATAAAGATTATATAAAATTGGAAGACTTAGAGGTCTATCAATTGTCAAGAGCATTATCTAAAAAGGCATGGGCCATTTATTCGAAATTGAATTGGCAAATGAGAAAAATTATGGGAGATCAATTTATAGAATCTTCAGATTCCATTGGAGCCAATCTTGCAGAAGCTTATGGTAGATATCATTATTTAGACAGGATAAGGTTTTTATACAATAGTAGAGGTTCAAAATTGGAGTCTGTAAATCATTGGCTGAGCTTAATGCATGAAAGAGGTGTGATCTCTGATGATGAGTTTAATGATGCAAAGGATACAGCTGAAAAATTAGCTGTGAAACTAAATAACTACATCAAATCAATTTACAATTCAAAAAATGAATTGAAATGAAGAAAAAATTAGCGATCGATAATAGATTAACCGGATTTTCGACAAAAAAAAGAGGTTGGGGTCCAATTGAATATCTATCCATATCGAATATCTACAAATATCTATTTCTAATAGTATCTGCGGTTATTCATATAGAAGTTGCAGAAAGTCAAGTTCTGGAAAAATACTTAGAAATAGCAGTCGATAACAATCCTGCACTTCAAGCATCATTTAAAGGGTATCAGGCTTCATTAGAAAAAACAAACCAGGTAAGTCTGGAGAATCCCCAATTGAACATTGGGGTGTTTACCCGACCTATGGAGCTCTTGATGGGAAATCAACGGGCCGAGGCTTCGGTGATGCAGATGTTCCCTTGGTTTGGGATGCTCAAAACACAAAAGGAAGAAGCTACCCTCATGGCGGAGGCCAAATATGAGGAGTTTAGACAACAGCGCAATGTGCTCCTTTATCAGGTAAAGGAAACCTATTTCCAGTTGCAGCAACTCGAGAATACCATCGATATCACCGACTCAAATCTGGAGATTTTGAAGTCTTTGGAGCGCTTGGCCATTATCCGTTATCAGGGTGGAAATACCGCTGATGCTGTGTCTTCGGTAACTTCTGCTGTCAAAAGACCTGCCCGGGGAGGCCAGCAAGGAGGTGCAGATGATGGTATGGGTATGGGTGGAGCAAGTGCCGGAAGTGCCTCAAGCATGGGCCAATCTTCCCGATCGACTTCCGCCATGTCTGGCATGGGTTCTGGTTCTGCTTCAGGGAAGCTGACGGATGTGCTGAGGCTACAGGTGCAGATCAAGGCCCTGGAGTCCGATCTGCAACAGCTGGAAGTGGACAAAAGACCACTTTTGGTCCGCTTCAACCAACTGCTTGGCAGGGATAAAAATGAACCGGTCAATATTCAAAACCAATTGGAAAGCCAGAAAGAAATGGGCTGGGAATTGGCCATGCTGGAGCAAATCCTTGAAACCAACCCCATGCTCTTGATGCTGGAGAAAGAAGGTTTGGCCTACCAGAAGCAGGGAGAAATGGCCAAGCTGGAAGGTAAACCCATGTTTGGATTGGGGGTAAATTACATGGTTTTTTCTCCCAGACCTGAATCAGGTATGGTAGGGAGCATGGATGGCATGTACTATATGCCTGCCGGTATGGGCAATAATATGGTCATGCCCATGGCTACCCTCACCTTGCCGGTTTACCGCAAAAAGTACAGAGCCATGGAAGCCGAATCCAAGCTTTACTGGGAGGCCAATGAGCGCCAAAAGGAGGATCTGCAAAGGAATCTGGAGACGGAGTTTGAAAGCATATTGGCATCCATCAAAGATACTGACCGCAAAATCCGCTTGCTGGAAGAGCAAATCGAATTGACCGAGCAAACCCTTGAACTTTCGGTTACGGCCTATGCCACCGAAGGAAGCTCTTTTGAAGAAATCCTGAACATTCAAAAGGAGCTGTTGGATTTCCGCCTAAACCTTTTGAATACAAAGATTGAACGAGAAATTCAGTTTGCAAGGATGGAAACTTTGGTTGGTTTCTAATCTTTGAGGTCTTTGAGACCTCGAAGGTTTTTCGGTAAATTATCGTATGGCCTTCCAGGTTTTAAAAAACCTTAAAGGTCGCAAGTTCTTGAATCTTGTGTCTTATGTCTTGAGTCTAGAAAATAAAACATGAAAACAAATAAAAACATAATCATCATCATCTTCGGCTGCCTGTTCTTCGGTGGCCTGGCAGGTTGGTTGGTCCGTGGGACGGGCGATCATCCTGACCATGAGCACTTCCATGTAGCGGAAGACGGAACCATCTATACTTGTTCCATGCACCCACAGATCCGGCAAAATGAACCTGGTCAATGTCCGCTTTGCGGGATGGCTTTGACGCCTGTAAGCAGCAATTCGGGAAACAGTAGCCCATATGTGCTGGAAATGACCCCGGAAGCGATGGCCCTTTCCAATGTACAATTGACAAGGGTGAAATCGGGTTCAGGTACAGGAAAACTCACTCTCACTGGTAAAATCCAGGTTAACGAGCAAAGGGTGAAAAGCCTTACCGCTAATTATTCAGGACGTGTTGATCAGTTGTTTGTCAACTTCACCGGCCAGGAAGTCAGAAGAGGGGAGAAGTTGGCTACCCTGTATTCTCCGGACTTGGTCAATGCACAAAAAGAACTTTTGGAAACTGCCAAAATCAAAGATCGCCAACCAGCCCTTTATCAGGCTGCAAAAGAGAAACTGAGGCTTTGGAAGATTTCAGAGGAGCAGATTGCCAGAATAGAAAATTCAGGCCAAGTGCAGACACAGTTTGATGTCTATGCTGATGTGGCAGGAGTGGTTACCGCCAGGAATGTTGCAGTAGGAGATTTTGTCAACCGTGGGACAGCCCTATTTGAAATTGTTGACCTGAGTTCAGTTTGGGTGATTCTGGATGCTTATGAATCCGATTTGGGCATCATCCGCAAGGGCGATGACCTGAGTTTCCAGGTGTCTGCTTATCCGGGAAGAGAATTCAAGGCCAAGGTAAGTTATATCGATCCGGTTTTGAATCCGGATACCCGTACGGTGGGCATCCGTGCAGAAGCAGTCAACCGCAATTTTGAATTGAAGCCTGAGATGTTTGTTTCCGCTACCATATCCACTTCCCAATCTGCACAGTCCGGACTGATGATTCCCAAGACAGCCATCCTTTGGACAGGGCCAAGATCAGTGGTTTATGTGCAGGTTGGCAATAGGGAAGCCCCCGCTTTTGAAATGCGTGAAATTGAACTGGGTCCCCGGGTCGGAGATGATTATTTGGTGCTTTCCGGAGTGGAAGAAGGGGAGCAGGTAGTCAGTAATGGGGTTTTTGCTGTGGATGCAGCTGCCCAGTTGTCCGGTAATTACAGCATGATGCTCAGGCCTCAAGTCAAGACTTTAGAGGTATCAGAAGAATTCAAAAAACAATTGACATCGCTTATTCAAAGCTATTTAGCGATCAAAGATGCCCTGGTGAAAACCAATGCGCAAGAAACCCAGAGGTCAGTAAGTCCTGCCAAGGCCAGTTTGGGAAAAGTTGATGGAAAGTTGTTGGAAGGTAAAGCGCAAGATATCTGGAGGGATTTATTAAGGCCCATCCAAAACAGTTTGGATAAAATCGCTCAGACTACTGATGTGGAGGAACAGCGAAAGCACTTTGAGACCCTTTCTGATAACCTGATTGAAGCGGTGGAATATTTCGGTGTGGTGGACTACACGATCTACCGTCAGTATTGTCCAATGGCCTTTAGGGACAAAGGCGCTTATTGGCTCAGTGGAGAGAAGGAAATCCGAAACCCTTACTTTGGCGATATGATGTTGACCTGCGGAGAGGTGAAGGAGACGTATCAGCCGGGAAGGAGGGTAACTGGTACAGCTAATCCTACAGAAGTTAAGAGCGAGACAAAAAAGGAATCTGCTGATCATAGCCAACATGACCACAGTGCCCATGCAGGATCTTCAAATTCAAAAAGTCCAAGGACAGCGGCCATGGCGAATATTGGATCTAACCATGTCCATATTGATTATTCTGCACCAAGTGTGAGGGGAAGAGAAATATTCGGAGGTTTGGTAGCCTATGGCGATGTCTGGGTGACAGGGGCACATACTGCTACCAGTATTTCATTTAATCAGGATTTGTTTATAGAGGGAGTTCGGGTTCCAGCAGGGAAGTATGCGCTGTTCACCATCCCTGGAAAGGAAAAATGGACCTTAATTCTCAACAAGAATTATGAACAGCATTTGGCGGATGATTACAAGGAATCTGAAGATGTGGGTAGATGGGAAGTGGTGCCTTCCACTTTAAAAGAATCTGTCGAACAGCTTCGCTTTGAAGTGGTGGCTTTGGATGGTAAAAATGGCCTGCTGAAATTCGCTTGGAGTCAAACTGGATTTCAGGTGAAATTAAGAGCCAATTGATTTCAGTTTTTTTATTCCCCTATCGAGGTATTCAGATTTACAGAAAGGGCAATGCTTTCTTTGAGGGCATTGTCCAATTTCTCAGCTTCATATTTAAGCATTTGAAGAAGATCTCTATTATTATTAAAACTATTGCCCTGTTCCATTACTTCCAAAATCCCCAAGATATTGGCCAATCTTGCACGCATATCATGGGATTGATAGAAGGTAATATTTTCAAGTAATTTCTTCTGAAGCTGGATCATTTCGACCGTTTTATTTTTACTAAAGAATACAGTTTCAGTTTTATGTCCTACACCTGAAATATCCATCATTTTATTGTCGCTGTACCTAAGGAAAAACTCCCATTTTGACCACTCAAAGTCTTTTCCATCCCTTCTTAACATTCTTAGGTCTATGGTGAAACTTCTTCATTTTTGAGATAGTGTGTTTTCCAAAAGGAATTGATATTTTGAAAAGTCATTAGGAAAAATGTAATCTGATAAGCTGGAACCATTAAGTTTGGATCCTGCAAATTCCAATTCCTGGCTAAGTTTTGGGTTTGCACTGACAATTTGTTGCTTATTATCCAACAAAATGGCAAATAGGTAAGTGGAAGAATACAATTTTTCTTCTGTCTGAAGGCTTGAAAGTGAGTTTGGGTTCATTTTTAAAAATTTGAACCAATATAATTTCCATGAAATTAAAAAGCAAAAAAAAATATTCAAAAAACAATAAAATGGGTTTAAAATGAGTTTAACACATCCTCTGAACAGGTCTGAATTTGGACGAAAAGACGATCTTGGGAATGTCATGTCTTTGCCCCAAGCCATGGATTTGCTAAAAGATTGGGTGAAGAATGAAAAATTGCTTTTCCATATGCAACAGGTAGGTCATTTGATGAAGGAATTTGCAGCAGCAAAGGGTTACGATGAATTTACTCAACACTTATGGCATTTGTCTGGACTCTTGCATGACGCAGATTGGGATCAGTGGCCGGATGATCATTGCAGAAAGATTATTGAAGAGTTGGAGACCAGAAACCAAGATCCAAGGATGATAAAAACCATAGCTTCCCATGGCCCCCGGTATTTTGGAGTGGATCCTGAGTCTGAAATGGATAAAATGCTCTATGCTTTCGATGAGCTCTCCGGATTTGTTCATGCTTATTCATTGATGAGGCCCGAACGCTATGAAGGCATGGAAATCAAAGGGGTTAAGAAAAGGTTAAAAGACAAAAGTTTTGCTGCTCAGGTTAGCCGAGAAGACATAGCAGATGCTTCCCAAAGGGCTGGAATTTCCCTGGAAGATTTGATACAGTTTGTGATTGATAATCAGTTGAGGGCTTGATTTAAAAAGATTGCAAAAATTCTAAAGGAGTAAAAACTTGAAAATTTTCAATTGCATTTTTGTAATCTTTGATATGGGTAATAAAATAATCTGCCCCATGATTTACAGCAGTATAGTATGGTAAGGCATCTTCTTTATTAAAGCTTGGTTCATTAAATTATTGCCTCCAGAAATTACGTGGCATGCCCCTATAAAGTCTTTTAATTTAGAAGCTGCATTTTCAATTTTGTAAATATCGTAGGTTAAATAAATTAAGTTGGATAAGCTACATTCTCCAATAAGGAGGGCAATTTTATCCTTGATTACCGGTTCAAGTAGCTTAACAGAGACCTCGAAATGAGGGGATCTTTTAGAAATGATGTCAAATGCAACATCTGTATCAAGATGAACCTCAGGCAAACTTCCTTTTAACATGCTCTTTTAATAATTCTTCATCAGGTAATGTGTCGATAGATGATGATTTTTCAAGCGTATTTAATAAACTTTCAGCAGCTCTTTGATGCTCGGTTTTGATTGCATTCTCCTCTGAATCTTCAAAAATTTCCTCAATCATTCTTGATAAAGAAATACCTCTGGCTTTGGCTCTTTTTTCCCTGTATCAATGACACTTTTTTTGATGGTTAAGGTGAGTTTAGTTTTCATAGGAATACGTGCTTATGTAAATATGCGTATTTTTTTGTCAAATTGTTCCTAAACTGCTTCAGCTATCTTTTTTGTCAAATCAGAAAAAAAGACCTGGCAAAATTCTTTACCAGGTCTTTATGATTTTTAATCAATTAAATCTATTCAGATTCATCTTCATATTCCATTAGTCTTGGCATCTCTTCTGAAGACGAGCTTAGTTTTTCCATATTTTCCTGCCTGATTGCTTCCCTTCTTTCCTGTTCTGCTTTGACTTCACTCAGGGGTTTTAAATTGGAGGGTGGGGGAGGAAGTAATTCTTCATCGTCACGCTCGTAAGGGAACACTTCCACGATGGGGCTTTCCGTGATGTCAGGTACCCTGAAAGTTACCAACATATTGCTCAAACTTTCATGGATACGGTCATAGGCTTCTTTGACATCATGGGCAGTCACCAACATGTATTGGGTAACTTTTTTTTCCTTGCCACTGTCTGCATCTGCTACCACATAGGTGATTTTGCACTTGTGCCAAATATCAATATCATCGTAAGGGAATACATCCACAAAGTTACTCTTGGAGATATTGGTGACCTGAAAATCACCCCTAATCGTAGAGCCAAGCATATCATAAATCCTCGCCTCCGCCTCAGTAAAGGATACGGCATCAACCAGGTATTGCTCAGAAACATTTTTTAAAAGCCCTTGCTCGTTTTCTTTGGCGTATTTCACCTTGCACAAAAACCAAATTCTCATATTCCGCAAATTAAATTCAGGAAGCGAAGGTAGTGGATTGACTTTAAAGGCACAATGAAATTCAGGATTTAGAATTCATTTAAAATTCCATTATATTTTCAGGGAACAAAAGCCGTATGTGGGATAAGATTATTTACAGTTTTCCTTTTCAGTTACTATTTCTTCACCTCAAGAAAAATCTTTTACTATTAATTACTTGGGGGCTACTGTTATTGATCATTTTCCAAAGATTTGGATCGGTGCTGGGCATCCCGTATCTTTTTTTAGATCCAGAATACCTCAATAAAGTGTCTTTCCAAAGTTTTTTTCTTGTAGGGGTTGCCTTTGCCATTTTTACAATGGCCTTCCACATGACCACCTATATTCTGGATGGGCCAAGATTTAAGTTCCTTGCCATAATACCCAGACCATTTCTTCAGTACTGCCTGAACAATTCGATTATTCCTTTACTCTTTTACATCATCTACCTGATCAGATTTTTACATTTCCAGCTGGATAATGAACTTGAAAACAATTGGGTCCTTTTGGAATACCTGTTAGGCTTTATAGGAGGTACTTTGCTCACTTTTTCCTTACTGTTCCTGTATTTTGGATTTACCAATAAGGATTTTTTCATCCTTTTTGCAGGGACAGTCGAAAAGCAGCTACGGAGGACCAAGCTTTCCAGGGCCAATATGCTCAAGCGCATCAAGGAAAATAAAAGGGCAAAAAATAAGGTCCTGGATTATCTGGATATTTCTTTTCGGATAAAGCCCGTAAGACAGGATCTCTCGGGTTTTGAAGGGCAGCAACTCCTCAGGGTTTTTGACCAGAACCACCTCAACCTGGTCATAATTCAGACAGCCTTGATCAGTTTGATCCTGATCATGGGCATTTTTAGAGAAAACCCCTATTTGCAACTTCCCGCAGCGGCAAGTGGGATTCTTTTGCTTGCCATTGCCACCATGCTGGTGGGGGCAATCTCGTTTTGGTTAAGAGAATGGGGTACCCCTGCGGTGGTCGGAATGGTACTGGTTTTCAATTCGCTTTCCAATACAGAATGGTTCAATAGGCCCCATGAAGCTTTTGGTTTGGATTATGACAGAAATCCTGCCTTATATAATTTAGACAACTTGAATGAACTGCTGCATCCGGATACTATTAAAAAAGACAGGGATTTTACTTTGGAAATTCTGGAAAACTGGAGGGCCAAATTTCCTGTTGATTCCAAACCCAAAATGGTCCTGATCACAGTCAGTGGGGGAGGGCAACGTGCTGCACTATGGTCCTTAAAGGTCCTTCAGGAAGCTCAGGCTGCTACTGAAAACCGGCTTTTTCAACATGCCCAGTTGATATCCGGAGCATCAGGAGGATTGATCGGTGCAGCGATGTTCAGGGAATTATTTTATCGTTCTCAATCCGATCCGACAATCGACCTTTTTAATGAATTGTATCTGGATCAGATTTCCTCAGATAACCTTAACCCTATCATTTTCACCTTGTTGGTCAATGACCTACTTTTCAGAAATCAGTTTTTTGAATACAAGGGAAGAAAATACCTGAAAGACAGAGGTTATGCTTTCGAAAATCAATTGAATATCAATACTGAAGGGTTGTTGGATAAGCCTATTTCGGATTATCTCCTGCCGGAATATGAGTCCAAAATACCTATGATGGCACTTGCCCCTTTGATTACAAATGATGGACGCAAACTATATGTGTCCCCGTTTCCTGTTTCTTATATGGGGATTTCACCTGAAAGGTCTGAGGGAATGAATGAGAAAAGCCAAGGGATAGACTTTCAACGGTTTTTTAGACATCATGATGCTGGCGCTCTCCGGTTTATTACTGCATTAAGAATGAGTGCCACATTCCCTTTTATTACCCCCAACATACAATTGCCATCTACCCCACAGATGGAAATCATGGACGCCGGATTATCCGATAATTTCGGCATGCAGGATGCACTGAAGTTTATTCATGTCTTTAAGGATTGGATCAAGGAAAATACATCTGGTGTTCTATTACTGACTATAAGGGATTCCGAGAAGTTTTCTGAAATCGACCAAAAACTTCCTCCAACCATCCTGGAGAAATTTTTTACTCCTCTCAAAAATATCTATATCAATTGGGACAATGTACAGACACTTTATAATGAGGTACTATTCACCAGAATGAAAGAAGACCTTGATTTTCCTTTAGAAAGGATTGAATTTGAATACTCCACTTTGGAATACCTCAAAGAAAGAGGGCTGGTTGATGATGGGGGGAGTTTTAAACAACAAGAGGAACAGGAAATCCAAAGAGCCTCTTTAAATTGGAGGCTGACAGCAAGGGAAAAGAAATCCATTATCGATAATATCAACTCCCCTTACAACGGGAACTCTTTGAACCGTCTAAGGAATTTTAAACTATTGGAATAACACAATAACACATTAATCAACTTCTACTTCGGATTCAAATTTTTCCAAAGCTTCAGGTCTACCAGCCACATAGACTATGTCTCCCAATTTCAACTTTTCATCGGGTTTAATGCTGGTAATGGTTTTTCCCTCTCTCTTAATGGCAACTACATTGATTCCCAAGTCTTCCCGGATGCCGGCTTCTCTTAGGGGTTTATTGATGTACTTTCCACTGTCCCTTTCTATCATAACGCCCACAAAATTAATTTCAGGGAGGGCTATTTTTACTTTTGGTCTAGGTTCCCCTGAAGGGAAGCGGAACAATTCGTAATTGTGGGACCTGATTTCTTCTGTGAATTCCTCTATGTCATGCCTAGGAATAAGGTACTTACCCAGTACCCTGGTGAAAATTTCGATGGATGTTTCAAATTCCTCCGGTATTACCTCATCTGCACCCAGTTTGAGGTTTTCATCGATTTCATTCACATACCTGGTCCTTACGATAATGTAGGGGTTTTGGGTCAGGTGTCGGATGGATGCCACAATCCTCTTTGTCGCTTCTGCATTGGATATGGCTATTACTGCCACCCTGGCTTTGTTAATGTTAACATGCTCCAGCACTGTTTCATTGGCAGCATCTCCATAAGTGATAGGCTCTCCTTTCATGGATTCCTCTTTGACCGTTTTGGCGTTCATCTCTATGATGGCATAGGGGATTTTGGCAGATTTGGCTGCTTTGGACAGGTTTCTGCCGTTCAAGCCATATCCAATGATGACAAGGTGGTCCTTGAGCTCCTCTTCCAATTCAAGCTCTGGTAAATTTTCATTGCCAAATTTTTTGTTCAGCTGATTGGGTAAGGGTAAATTCAAAATACCACAGGAAAAGTCCTCCCGCTTTTTCAAGATAAAAGGTGTGATGGCCATGGTAAGAATTGAAACGGCCAAAAAATACTGGTAGGTTTCGGCATCCAAAAGCTGGTAGCTCCTTCCCACTTTGGCCAATAACAAAGAAAATTCGCCCACTTGGAAAATGGAAAAAGCCACTATAAATGCCTCTTTGAATCCTTGGCCAATAGCCCTCACCGATATGCTTACGGTAATGAATTTGATGGCAAAGGTCAAAACAGTCAGAGCAAGAATGGGTAATATATGCTCAAATAGGAAGGTAATGTCAAACAGCATGCCTACCGACACAAAGAAAAAACTTAGGAATACCTCCCTGAAAGGCAAGATTTTACCAGTAGCATGATGGCTGTAATCTGATTCACTGATGATGAGTCCGGCTAAGAACGCTCCAAGCCCAAGCGATAAGCCCAACAAGGAAGTGGCATAAGCCACAGCAAAGCAAATCACTATAATACTTAAAAGGAACAATTCCTCGTTTTTGGTTTTTGCAATACGGTAAAGGAGAATAGGTACCAGGTATTTGGCACTCAATAGGGTCAAAATGACCACCAAAGTTCCTTTCACTGCCATCAAAAACAGGGACCAAGCCACGTTATCCGATTCTCCGGCCAGCATTGGTGTAAATAACATCAAGGGCACGATGACTATATCCTGGAATATGAGTATGGCCAAAGTTGTTCTGCCTGAAATTGTATTTACCTGCCCGCTTTCCTGTAGGAGTTTGAGTACAATTGCGGTACTGCTCAGGGAAAATAGAAATCCAATGAAAACAGCTACATTCCAGTTAAACCCAAGGAAATAAGCCACAAAAGTGGTAGCTAAAATGGTCAAAGAAACCTGTAGCGCTCCACCTATAAAAACTGCTTTTTTGATGGCCATGAGGCTTTTTAAAGAAAACTCCATGCCGATTACAAATAGCAGGAGAATAACGCCAATCTCAGATAGGACATCTACCGTAGTGGAAGCTTGTACCAGAGAAAGGCCATATGGACCCGCTATAGCACCTGTGAATAGAAATCCGATAATTGTAGGGATTTTAAGCCGCATAAAAACCAGGATCACCAAAGTGGCCAATCCGAAGATCCAAACAATGTCGGATAGCATGGGTAATTCTACAGCTGTAAAAATAAAATGAAACATATACTGGACTTTTGCTGATTGGTTTATCTAACTTAAAAATAGCAGGAAAAAAATAAAAATCCCTTTGGGTTTTCTAAATACCATTTTTCCAATGCACATAGCCAGCTGATTTTAAATGTTTTGGAAAAAAATCCCCTGTCGAAAAACGACAAGGGATTCCATGGGATTTGGCTTGTATTAATAGGCAAGCCCCAGCTTTTTGTAAATAAAGTGCATTAACCAGGCAGGGCCTATGAGTAGGAATTGTAGATCTTTAAGAAAAGAAGGCTTTTTGCCTTCGATTTTATGTCCCCAAAACTGGAAAATCCAGGCAATCACGAAAATTCCTATGCTGATGGCCCAAAGAGGAATAGGAGATACCAAATCTATCAAATTGGCCAAAGCTAGGCAAACTGCCGAAAAAAAGAACATGCCTAAAGCAAGTGGAGGGGACAAAGAAACATAATAGAAAAGGACTATTATAAGGATGAGTGTTGCCCAGTTGGCAAAACTTCCCAAAAAAGGCAATAATCCGGATAAAAAATCAGGAGGAATACTGTAAATCAAACCAACAATGCTAAAAAATATAGCGGGAACACATATCCAGTGGATGGTTTTGTTGGTTTCATTTTGATGGCTTAGGCCATATTCATAAAGCAAATCATCAATTTTTCTCATGGTATTTTGGGCTTAATCAGCTTTAGGTTGGATAATAGTCCTGAATTTAATAAATAGCCTGAAAATTTATCTCATCTTATGCTGAGTTATTGGGAGAAAAAAAATTTTCTTCAGTACGACCTAATTGTAATCGGAGCGGGGATAGTGGGATTATCTGTGGCCATCCAATACAAAGAGCGCTTCCCTTCCAGGTCTGTTTTGGTGCTGGAAAGGGGGCTTTTTCCTTCCGGTGCAAGTACAAAAAATGCAGGATTTGCCTGTTTTGGGAGTTTGACTGAAATTTTAGATGATTTGGAAGTTTTGCCTGCGCAGGAAGTCCTGGGCTTGGTTAAAAGAAGGTATGAAGGTCTTTTGGGTATCAGAAATAAATTCGGGGACAGGCAGCTTGATTATAAGCCATTCGGAGGTTTTGAATTGATTACGGAAAAAGAGATCCATTTCCTGGAAAAAATGGACCAGGTGAATGCTTTACTTCACCCCATTTTTGAGGCTAAGGTTTTTGACTTGGTAGATGGATACCAAAGCATGGGTTTCGGTAATGGCGTAAAGGCAATAGTTCAAAATGCTTTTGAGGGGGAACTGGATAGCGGAAAATTTCTCAATGCTTTGTGGGATTATTGTTCTGAACTGAAAATCAAGATCCTAACAGGATGTGAAGTATTGGACTTATATCCTGAAGAAATGAGAATAGAAATTTCTACTGCCTCCAATAACCCTATCCTATTTAAGTCAAAGCAATTGGCAATTTGTACCAATGCTTTTACCAAATCCCTTCTTCCTGAACTTGATATCAGACCTGGCAGGGGCTTGGTGATGGTCACTGAACCATTGAAAAAGGAAATTCCCTGGAAGGGCTCTTTCCATTATGACAAGGGTTATGTTTATTTTAGGAATATCGACAACAGGCTTTTGCTGGGAGGGGGAAGAAATATGGATTTCCAGGGGGAAGAAACAGTGGAATTTGGAATAAATCCCAAAATCCGGAGCTACCTTCTCTCCATCATGGAAGAAATTATTTTTCCGGATAGTACTCCCCAAATTGAAATGGAATGGTCCGGAATCATGGCATTTGGGCCAGATAAAAGGCCTTTGGTGCAATCTCCCTATCCTCACATTGGAATAGCTGTCCGATTGGGGGGGATGGGGGTAGCCATTGGCTGGCAGACAGCAGGGGAGTTGGTAAATCTGCTCGGTTCGCATTGATTTTGCAAAATTTTATTAATTCCTAAAATCCGCAGGATTTTAGTTTGGAGATTTGAATCTGCTTGTTTGTGTTCATTTTTGGTCTAGTTCGGGAATTTCTTCCCTTTGATTGAAGAGTGTTCATAGTTTTGAGACAATGGATTTTAGGTTTGAGGATAAAATGGACGGTTTTTTTCCTCAATTTTAATGGAAAAGGCATACCTCTTCCCTGTAAATCTTTATTTTTTGAGCTCCTGAGGGGTTTTTATCTGAATTTAGTTCAAAATCGGCTTGTAATCCTTACTCGTGAACAGTTTGAGCACTTCTCTTCTTCCCGTTCTTATCCACTTGGCTGAAACAGTGATAAATCTGAAGATAAACTTCTTGAGCCTGTCGGTAGGCTTAAGCCAATCAACTTTTCTGGAATACTCTCCAATGATATAGGTGTAAAAATTGGCATACATAGCCGTCATAAGCATAAAGGAGGTATTCTCTGCAAGGAACGAACAGGGCAACTTAGACCAGCCAAAGTCATTGTTGAGTACATCAAACAAGCGTTCGCTTGCACCCCGGGCGTTATAAAACCTTACAACAGCTTCATTGGACGATGTATGTTCATTGGTCAGAATAGCCCTGTAAGTAAATGCATCTCCACTAAACACATCTGCCTGCCCGTCTTTACGCCTGATTCTGGTAATGACCAGCCTGTAAGACCTGTCTTTACCGAAAGGTTTGTAGTCGGATAGGTCAGTAACTTCCATTTCCTGTACACCCAAACGTATTTTCTGCCACTTCTCAGGGGCTATACTTCCAAGGATATTATCCAGTTTGGCACATCTGTTTGCCCGTATATAAAAGCTTTCGGTATGTGCTTCCAGTGTGCGGAGAACTTCTTCCTGATAGGATGCTGAATCGGCTCTGAACCTTCCGATACGGATATTTTCATTGGTAAGCTGCCCAAACATGCGTGTAAGTGTATCAGCCTGCAAATATTTGGCCTGACTGTTGCCATTTCTGCCCTCTACGTACACAGGAATGGCCTGTGAAAATTCAGGATGTGCTATGGAAGCTACACCTGGCTGATATCCATAGACGTGTTTATATGTCTTTTTTGAATCGTACTTTTCAGTTGGAATGACGGTGTTGTCATAATCGAGGTCGTAAGCAACACCTGACTTGAGTAATCCGGTCTTACAAGCTGATTTTAACAACAAGCTGTTGAGTTTTCCATTGATATTAAATTCATGGCTTACTCCACTGGACGGATTTATAAAGAGTTCTGTATCAACAGCAAGCTCTTTGATACCTCTCAGAATTGTATCGGCACTGCATACTGAAAATGAAGGGACCTGTTCAAGTGCGTCTCTCAAGTGAACATTGATATCTTCAGTACAGTCGCCACCATTAAAGAAAATAGCCATATGATTGGCGAAAATGTCACTGTATGAAAACCCTCCCCTTAAGGCTCTAACCCCCAATTGATTATCAATGAGTTCTGGGAGACCAGAATTTTTGAAAGAGTTAAAAACAAAATTAAAACCTCCGAAAGGTGTGATTTTTTCTGTCGAATTCGTAATTTTCATACCGCTTATCTAGTTTGAGTGGTATCATCTAAATAAGTGAAAAAAAACGAGCCGGAAAAGCCTGAATTGAATAAATTCAGCCACTTTTTCGGCTTTTTTTAAATCCGCCCTGCGGATTTAAGGTAATTTCAGATTTTAAAATGTTTTGATCTGTATTGAATGGTAACTAGTCGAAGAGCACCCACCCTACTGGAATCCTTGTTTCCTATTTTATTTTTAATTGTCCTTTTGGTCGTCAATATCATGATTTTCGGTACGGATGGATTGTCAGGATCCAATCAGCTGGTACTGGTTATTTCATCTGCAATAGCAGGTTTGGTGGCTATATTCAGGCTGAAGATCAAATGGGGCAAACTTCAGGACGGTATTGTCAAGAGCATTTCTTCTGCCATGTCCAGTATCTTGATTTTGTTACTGATAGGGGCTTTGGCAGGTACATGGCTCTTGAGTGGAATTGTTCCTGCGATGATTTACTATGGGCTTCAGATCCTGAATCCTACCATTTTTCTGATAGCTGCTTGTATTGTCAGCGCCATAGTGTCCGTGGCTACCGGTAGCAGCTGGACTACAGTGGCCACTGTGGGTGTTGCCCTTTTGGGTATTGGTAAAGCACTTGGTTTTGGTGAGGGGATAATTGCAGGAGCCATTTTGTCGGGAGCCTATTTTGGAGATAAAATGTCCCCATTATCGGATACAACCAACCTGGCACCGGCAATGGCAGGTACAGATTTGTTTACCCATATCCGGCATATGACCAAAACAACGGTTCCTTCCATTGTGATTACTTTGCTCATCTTTGGGGTCATAGGTTTTGTTTCAGGTGCTGAAGGTTCGGTTTCACAGGTAAAGGAAATTTCAGAAGTAATTGTTGAAAACTTTAATATAAACGGACTGTTATTTATTGTACCGGTTTTGGTCTTGGTGATGATCGTCAAAAAAGTTCCCGCTGTTCCGGCTCTTCTGGCCGGGGCTTTGTTGGGTGGGGTCTTTGCGGTCATTTTCCAGCCTCAAGTGATTTCTGTAATCGCAGGCGCTCCTGCTGAGTCTTTTCTTTATCAATCTTATAAAGCAGTGATGATGGCACTATATGGTGAAATAAGCATCACGACCAGTAATGATGTAGTCAATGAGCTCTTGGTCACAGGAGGAATGTCTGGTATGTTGAATACCATTTGGCTGATTATCTGTGCCATGATATTCGGTGGTATTATGGAGGAGAGTGGAATGTTAAAAGTCTTGGCAGAGGCTATTATAGAAAAAGTGCATTCCGTGGGATCTTTGATAGCTTCTACGGCAGCCACCTGTGTATTTTTCAATGTGACTACTTCGGATCAGTACCTGGCTATTCTCGTGCCGGGAAGAATGTACGCGGATATTTACAGAAAAAGGGGGTTGAAACCTGAAAACCTTAGCCGGACCCTAGAAGACAGTGCTACGGTGACGTCTGTGTTGGTTCCCTGGAATACCTGTGGCGCAACCCAGGCTTCTGTCCTGGGTGTTGCTACTTTGACTTATGCACCTTATTGTTTTTTCAATATCATCTCTCCATTTATGACCATTTTATTCGGGTATTTTAAGCTGGGCATGACTTTCTATTCCAAAGAGGAAATGGAGGATATCAAAAAAGAATTGGCTGTATGATCCTTAAGAGAATCACTAAGGAAGAAATTAACGAGTTACCGCTTGGACAGTTTGAAGGTGAAATTGTTTTGGTCAATTCCAAAGATCAGATCAAGGACGTTGCCGACGAACTGAGAAGACATCAATTATTGGGTTTTGATACTGAAACAAGGCCTTCATTCCGAAAAGGATCCCAGTATTATGTTTCCCTGTTACAGTTGGCCACTGATGAAGTCGCCTATCTTATCAGGCTCAATGAAGTCGGGATGCCTGGTTTGATACAGGAAATCTTGGAAGAACCCAGTATTATTAAGATCGGGGCAGCAGTTTTGGATGATCTGAGGGCTTTAAGAAAAGTTGCAGTTGGCTTTCAGCCCAAGAGTTTCTTTGACCTCAATGACGAACTCAAAAAAGTAGGTTTTGAAAATGTGGGCGTGAGAAATCTTGCTGCCATGGTTTTGAATATGCGGATATCCAAATCCGAACAAGTGTCCAATTGGGAAGCATCTGTTCTTACGGATAAGCAAATGCTGTATGCTGCCACTGATGCCTGGGTCTGTCTGGAAATCTATAAAAAACTTCAATACCAAGGGTATTTGGATGAGTTGTTTAATAGGTGAATTTTAGAAGATTTCGGATTTCGGAAGGTTTGGAGAAGATTAACTTTTGCGAACTTATGGATCTTTTGTGGTAAAAAAATCAAGTAAGGACTTAAAGTAATTTTGACCTATAGTAAATGGTTGGTTTAAAATGGAATCACAACAGTGACCAAAATGCACAAAAGAAAGTAATGGTTCTATTTTTATTCGTAGCCTAGGATATGCATTTTCACTCCGTTCAGATCGGAGATTTTATGACTGATTTCTTCCAGGAGTTTTTGCCGTATTTCTACTACGAGCTGACATTGGTTGTCAAAATGCTGATCTGTTATCTGAAGATCATAATCTTTGATCAGTTTCATCACTTCATTCATACTGAGGTAATCAAAATCAAGTTTGACTCTTTCATGTAGTACAGCGGTTATGATTTCATTGTTGGCAATGGCATCCGCAGCGGCTGTTTTATAAGCGTGTATCAATCCACCGACCCCAAGCTTGATGCCTCCAAAATACCTAATTACCACAATCAGCACATTGGTAAGGTGATGGGAGCGGATTTGTCCTAAGATAGGATCCCCAGCAGAATGATTGGGTTCTCCATCATCATTGGCCCTGTAAATGTTCTGGTTTTTACCCAAAATATAAGCATAACAATGGTGGCGGGCATCGTAGTACTTTTTCCTTAACTGATCCAGTATTTCCTTGATTTCAGTTTCATCCTTTACCGGAAAGGCAAAAGCCAAAAACTTGCTGCCTTTTTCCTTGTACAGACCTTCCGATTTTGCTTTTAATGTTAAATAAGTATCAGTTTGCGGGCTTTCCGACATGGTGCGTCTCAAATTTTAGCGTCAAAATTAATAAATTCATACAGGCATAGGTGGTTTTCTAAGGATAAGTTAATTTAGGATCATGAAAGCAAACCTTCATAGACCAGAACTGATCCACCTTAAAAGCCATATTACTGAAACCGGTAAACTTACTTTTTTTGAGGGTAATGGGCTTTTTCCTTTTCCGATAAAAAGGTCATTTTGGATTTTGGGTGTCCCAGAGGGTCAACAAAGAGGGGTGCATGCCCATAAACAGGAAAACCAACTTTTGATCTGCCTTAGCGGCAATGTCCAAGTCAATCTTGAATGCCTGGACGGTAAACAATATATTTTTACCCTTCAAAAAGAAGACGAGGCATTATACATTCCTAATATGACCTGGTCTTCTGTTACATTTGGAAGGGAGGCGGTTTTGCTTGTAATGGCAGATAGGGCATTTGATGAAGCAGATTATATTAGGGACAAGAATTCCTTCAGACAAATGCAGGAGGATTATTTTAAAACCGAGAAAAGATAGACCATGAATTCATCTCCAATGGTCAGTATCATCTGTACCGTATTTAACCAAGAGGATTATGTCAGGGAATCCTTGGATTCTGTTTTGCAGTCAGATTATCCAAATTTGGAGCTGATCATAGTAGACAATGGAAGTACGGATAATTCTGTGAGGCAAATCAAAGGTTGGCTGGAAGAGAATAAGGAAAAAATAAGTGTAATTTTCATTTCCCGAAATCAAAGCATTCCGTACTGTGAAAGTTTCAACCGGGCTTTTGAACAGGCAAAAGGGGAGTACTTCATAGACCTTTCCGGTGATGATCTGATTTGTAAAGAACATATTTTTAAGTCGGTAGCGTGTCTGGAAAAGTACCCTCAGGCCGCTGTTTGTTTTTCTGATGCTTACCTCTTTTCTAATGATGGGAAAATCAGGACTTTTTATCCAAGAAGTAGTAAAGGGAAACTCCAATATGCGGTCATAGATGGGGATGTTTATGAACTCATGGTGGCCAAACACCATATTCTTTCAGTCACCATGATAATCCGTTCTTCTACTTTTCGTTTGGAAGGGGGGTATGATGAGGAATTAAGTTATGAGGATTTTGACATACAGGTAAGGTTGGCAAGAAAATATCCTTTTGTTTTTTCTGACCATTTTGGGATCAAAAAGAGACTTCATCCCAAGGCCATGTCTGTGGACCAATACAAAAGGTACCAATCAGTCATGCTTCCTTCTACTTTGAAGGTCTGTCAAAAAATCAAATCTATGAACAAAAATCCTAAAGAGGATTTGGCGCTATTAATTCGTGTGCAATTTGAATTGAAGCATGCACTCTTGTCTGCCAATTTCCAGGTAGCTAGAGGATTTTTTGAGTTGGCAGATGATTTGGGCGCGAAGGGAATAAGAATGAAATTATACGAAAATTGGCTGAAGCATCACTGTGACATTTCAGCCATTTATGGATTTTTAAAGTCTCTCCGGACAGGTTAACCAACAATAATCTCCACCATTTTTTCTTTATTCAGGTATTTTCTCCCGATCTCTTGGATTTTTTCAGCTTCAAAAGTTTTGATGTATTCCAATTGTTTTTTGTAAAACCCAAAATCCAATCCTGACTGATGGATTGACTTAAACCTCGAGATGAGCTCAAAAGCAGAACTGAAATTGGAAAGCAGATTTCCTACCAGGTAATTGCGTACTGTTTCCAATTCTGCAGTAGGTATTTCCTCATGTTGGAGCTTCTGGATTTCTTTATATATTTCTTCGATTACTTCTTCTCTGTTTTCTTTGATCACATCTGCCATTACCACCCAATAATCGGCTGCTTGGAGGCTGCCTATGCTGCTGTATATGCCATAGGTATGCCCTTTGTCTTCTCGGATATTTTTGATCAGTCTGCTTCCAAAATAACCTCCAAGGAATACATTGAATACCCAAAGTCCGAAATAATCCGGATGGTTTTTTGGGATAAGATGACAACCTAACCTGATGCTGGACTGCAGTGCTTTTTCCCTATCCTCAACTAATCTTGGATGGCTTTGATTTTCAAAGTGGGGGAGGTTTTTGTTTACCTGATGGACCGGAAGGTCACCCAAAACTTCTTCAATGAATTCAAGTTCCGAGTTACTTAAATTACCGGTAAGGAATATTTCCGTATTGGTCCACAGTTGATTGCTGTAGAATGCAATGAGGTCCTCTTTTTGGATTTCCTCCACATCCTTTTCTTCGGTAATTTGGCCATAAAAATGGTCTTTACCGAAGAGCTCTTGACGGAACAATTGGGAAGCTCTGTTTCCTGTTTTTTCTTTCAGAATGTTTAAGCTCAGGATTTTTTGTGATTTCCTTTTGGCAAGTTCTTTTTCAGGGAAAACGGCTTCCGTAAGCAATTCCCTAAATACCGGTAAGACGGTTTGAAAATGTTTTTTCGTGGTCAATAGGGAAAGTCCCTGATGCTCGAAAGTATTGATAACCTCCACCTCCGAGGCATAAGTGTCGAAGAAATCATCCAAGACCGCAGAGTTTTTTCCCTTGGTTCCCTCCATCAGCATGTGAAGGGTAAAATAAGACGCCAGTTTTATTTCTTCTGCCCCAAGGGTGGCCGGCGCATCGGCATTGATCTCCAATCTTACGGCACCGATTTCAGGGGTGGGTATAAAATACAAATGGACTCCATTTTTTAGAGTCCTTGGTATGGGTGAAGGAAAGTCAATTTTATCCGGAATCTGAAAAGCCGGAGCAATTGATCTGTCTACTATCATAATCTTGGAATATTGTAAGTTAACGAGACCCTTAGGGTCTCTGCCAATGGATGGTTTTGGACTTGAGGAACTAAGTATGAAAAATCAAAAGCAAACTTTTCTTTGTAGAGGAATCCTACGCCCATGGTGAAATATCTTCTCCCACCTTTGGTGGGATTTTCAAAGAAATATCCCGTACGGAGGGCAAACATATCATTGTATTTATATTCCATACCGTAGGAAATCATCACCTCTTGCATCTCTTCCCTGAATCCTCCAGGCGCATCAGCAAATGAACCGAACATGCCGGATAATAAAGGACGGTTGGGGTTTCTACCGGATTCTATAATCAGGTTGCCATTGGCATCGGTAGCTAATGAGCCGTCTTCATTCCTTCGCCAAATGGGAGGGGAAGGTACCATCAGTTTGTTGAAATCCAGGGCAAAAGTCATGGAATTCATGTCATTGAAATTGATGGTGTAGGCTGTTCCCAATCTTAAGTTTGTTGGGATAAAATCCAGGTCTTCCGCACTATTATAGGTGATTTTTGGACCAATATTGGTGATGGTGGCTCCCCAAGAAAATACCCCTGATTTATTTCCAGGAAAAACTTCTTTGGTATAGTAGAGGCCTACATCTGTACCCACACTGATACCTGGACGGCTTTCATTGCCCCCAACAGAAGATATATTTCCAGACAGGTTGGAATGTATAAATCTGGCAGAAATGCCCAGACCTAAATTGTCGGAGAGTTTTCTGGAGTAAGTACCGCCGATCGCAATGTCGCGAGGGGTAAACTCTCCCAGTTCGTTTCCTCTTCCGTCGGTCAACTGTATATCCCCCATGTTGAAGTACCTGAGGTCAATACCCCAAGCAGATACATCATCAATCCTTTTGTAGCCAGTCAGATAAGAAACAAACATGTCGTTAACCAGCCTGCCCAGCCAAGGGGAATAGGAAAGAGAAAATGCCATATCGTTTTCTACGAAAGAAAGTTTGCCGGCATTCCAATGGGCTGAAAATGCATCCGGGCTGGTGGCAACCCCTACATCTCCCATCGCTGAAGATCTACTGTCAGGAGCAAAATTCAAAAATGGAACTGCAGTGGTGATGACCCTTCTATTGGGGTCCTGGCCTGTAATAATGGGTGAGTTCTGCGCTAGGGCTTGTATGGACAGTAGGCTTATCCATAAAAAAATAAATGAACTAACTAATGGTTTTGCCGTTATTTTCATTGAATAATAATTTTTCCGCTCCAAGAATCCGAAGTTCCATCCGCTTCAGACCTTAGCTCCAACTTGTAAATATACATTCCTTTTGTGGGATTTTTTGTTTTGTTGTGGAAAAAAATCCACTCCAAATCATCCAAAATATTTTCCGCCTCAACATAACGTTTTGAGGTACGATATATTATATCTCCCTTGATTGAGTAAACCTCCAATGTCAACAATAAGTTTTCTTTGGGCCTATTATGAAGTATCCTGAAATTACTCCTTTCAATCGCAGGATTGGGGTAGTTGATTGCATTGAGGATTTGCATTCTTAGGCTCCCTCTCACTTCTATACTGCTTGTAAGCTCAGAACGGTTGCCTACATTGTCCCAGGCGGTAACTTTTAAAGTGTTGAACCCCTCCTGAAGATTGAGCAATTGGGTGTAAATCGCCCCGATTTTAAACCCTCCAGCTAGGGCAGTAAAGCTCCTGTTCAGCCAAATAGGCGGGTCATTATTCACCTGCAAGGTGATTCCCTGGCCTGGGCTAAATCCGGAAATATTGATGCCACTTTTGTCTTCTAAGGTCATTTTCAAAGGATAGGTCCTTGAAGGAATGACAGGTGCTGTCTCCTCCAAGTTTTCCCCAAAGAATAACCTGATTTTAGGACCATCAGTATCTAGGATTTCCAAAGAATCTTTTCCGCTTATAATAACTCTTTTTGCCCCAAATGCTTCACCCTTTCCATCTTCCAGTGCTGCCAGGATCCTTATGATTCCCTGACCCGGTGCCAGATCAATGCTTCCGGGAAGCATCAACTCTGTCATAAATTCCCCATCATTAACTGTGCCACTTCCCTGAAACAAAAGATTCTTTTCCTCCCAAAATTCTACTGGACTGCTTTCGTCTCCCTGAGTTTTCACCTTTTCAGGCCTGTCAAAAAGGCTGAGGTTAAACCTTCCTTTGGAGTTGACCAAATGGGCTCCGGTCAATGGATCGGTGATTTGGCCTTTAATCCTGACTTGTTGCAAGGCTTTCAGGGTATCCTTTTCCATTTCCAGTCTAATATCCCAGATTTTTTGGGTTTCAGCTGTCAGTTCGGGCAAGGCAAGTCTTAATGATGGATCTCCTATCAATGAGAAGTTTCGGTTAAATGGACCGTTGAGGCTGTTATTTTTGGTGAGTTTAAAAATGCTGCCCAAATCCTGAAAGCTTCCCTCTACTCTCTGAAAAACTGCCTCAATGATAGCTTTGTTCAACGCAAAGTTCACTGAACTGAATACCGGCCTTCCTGTAGTCAGTAATCCAATGGCCCCTTTGTTCCGGGCAAAAAGCAAATCTTCTGCCCCTGACCGGATAAAAGGACTGTCCTGCCTTCCAAACTCGCAGGTGGCAGTGATAAATAAGGGCAGGCGGGAATTTTCAGGCCAGTCATTAATGTCTGAAACTGTAAACACCCGCTCAGCCGTCAAAGTGGTTTCATTTCCATGACCGATATAATTTAATAACAATACCCCATCCTGCAAGGTAGACCGCAAAGCGTCCCTCGCCTGTGGAGACCGCTGTATGTTATTGTCCCTTTCCTGTTCAAACCTGTCCAAATAAAGTTTGATGACTTCAAACTCAGGATGGTTATCATGAATAAAACCAGCATGGATCTCTGCATCATTCAAATGGATATTATTGTCTCCGTCATCTGCGAAAAAGGCCAATTTACGTTTCCAGCTACCCTCCGTTTGTAAATTGGTTTCATAAGAAATGATTTTGTTGACTGCCTCCCTGGCTTCCTGAAAATTGATTGCCGGTATTCTTCCAACTCCAATGCGGAGCAGTTCATCCCCGGCGGCACTTTCTTCCCATTCCCCCTGACCAATTTCCAGGAATCCAAAATAGTCATCGGAACTGTAGGTTGCCAGTGGATTCAAACTGTTTCTGGAACTGTAGGTTGGGACCAAATTGGGACTTCCCCCCAGAACCCCCTTGTAGTCAAAAGTACCTTTTCCAAAAAACAAAACATTTTTTAAGGAGCTATTTTGCTGAAAAAGAAAGGCAAGAAAATTTCTAAAAGCAGTAATGTCTTTATTTCCGTAGCCGAATGCATCATATAATTGAGAAACAGTATAAACCAGCGTGCTGACTCCAATTTGGTTTTTGTGTGCGGCTAAGCGGTTGGCTTGTGAAGAAAGTGATGCTGCGGTGATAATGATCAATTCGGCATTGCCGTTTGCATTTCTTGCATCGAGGTTTAAATTTTCCACGCTATGAATAGGGGGGATGTTTTGCGGGGCAAATAGTACCAATTGATCCCCTGGGCGTGTAATCGAAGGGTTTTCTACAGATTGGACTTCATAAAAATCCCGGATCAGCCATTGTTGCAATCCTGTTCTTCTTGGAATTACGCCACCCTCCTGGATCAAATACCGGCCTGCAGGGGCAGAAGTAGGGGAAAAAGGAAAAGTCAGGAAGGCATGAGCAAGGTAACCCGTTCCGTTCACATCTGCACTGTTGAAATTCACCTGAATATTGTAATTTGAAGTAGTAGATAAATTTGCCCGGAAAGTATTTTCCCTGCCTTTGATGCCGTATTGGGAATTGGGGATATTTGAAATGCTGACATTGCCCACTAAGTTGTTGTTGTGGAAAAATTCCATTCTTCCTTCCGATAAGGATTGCCCCATCACCTTTACGGTTAGTTGAGGGCTGCCCGTAGCCCCTTGCATGGGTGAAAAATTAAAGGATTGTCTGTCCCTATTGAAAATCGGTCTGGAATACCAAGACCTTCCAGAAGTCAAAAGATTGGTTTCTTCCCATTTGATAAACTGGATTCCATAGATTTTTTGTAATTCAGGGGCGGATAATTTCGATTGGCTATCAGGAATTTCCATCTTTTTTTCAGCTGGACCGATCACATAAAATAGGGTATCGGTATAATGGTGTACCTGTAGGTCAAAATTTCCCTCTTTTACAGAAACTTGGTGAGGTCCCGTCAGGAAAAAAAACAGGTCGTTGCCAATCCTTTTGGATGGAATCTGTCTCAAATTTAAGTCAATACTATCCAGCTTTTGGGGCAGCATACCGGGGAAACCATAGACTCCAATTGCATCAAGATCGGTAAAACCCAAAGAAAGTGCCTGCTGGGCGCTTATTTTATAGACGCCATCTTCAAGAATTGGGAATTTGAAAAAAGGTTGGCCCTGTTGGGCCAAAGTCCAAGCCTGCTTACCAAAAAAGAGATAAAAAAAGCAGAGAAAAATGGTATAGAATCTAATTGGCTTTAGCATTTCTGGTAAATAATCCCTCTATCACCGACAGTACAATATAAGAAATTATTACAAATGGTATCCCACCTATACCCAGGGTGAAGACGCAGATTATACCTATCAAAATCGTGAGGTAGCGGAATATATTGTCTTTAATTCCAAAGTTTTTGAATTTCAATGCAATCAAGGGCAATTCAGAAACCAACAAAAAAGACAAAACCAAGGCCAAAACCATGATGAAATGAGGCTGGTTGAGGGTTTGGGATATTCCCGGGAATCTTTCTGCCAAAAAGGGCAAAGTGCTGATCAATAAAGCATTGGCAGGGGTGGGGACACCGATAAACCTGTCACTTTGCCGCGTATCCACGTTGAATTTGGCCAAGCGGATCGCTGAAAATATTCCAACAATGAAAACAAAGAAAGGTAAATATCCCAGGTCTCCGTTTTGATTGATCATTTGAAATAGAACAAAAGAAGGCAAAACCCCAAAAGTTACCAAGTCGGCCAGGGAGTCCAGTTCTTTTCCAATTTCTGAATGAACCTTTAAAATCCTTGCCAAAAAGCCATCCAAAAAATCAAATAGGGCGGCAACAAAAATAAAATATGCGCCAAATTTTATATTTCCTTCCAAAACAAAGTAAATGCCCAACATGCCGGAAAGGAGATTGAGACAAGTGAGGGTATTTGGGATTTGTTTTTTGATCATCAGAACCTCGCTCTTTTTCCGACAAAGGGATTATGCTCTTTTTCAAACCCGATATTGGTCATAGGCCCATGTCCGGGATATACTTTGGTGTTTTCCGGTAATGAAAACATCTGTGTCCTGATGGCATTTAAAAGGGTGTCATGGTCACCTCCCGGTAAATCAGTTCTACCAATGCTTCCTTGGAACAAAGTGTCGCCAGCAATACAAATACCTGTTTCCTCATGGAAAAACACCAAATGCCCGGGAGAATGGCCCGGAACAAACCTGATTTCCAAGCTGCTATTACCAAATTTTAGCTGATCATTTTCATTGATGTAATAATCAGGCTGAGATTCCTCATACCCTGCAAAGCCATAGTTAGAAGCATAAGCGGATACTGATTTTAAAACAGGGTGTTCCCTTTCATGGATGTATAATGGGACTTCATATTTTCTCTTGACATAAGCATTGCCAAGCACATGATCGATGTGGCAGTGGGTGTTTATTAAATATTTTACTTTCAGGTCCTCCTTTTCAATAAAATCAGAGAGTTCCCTTTGCTCATATTTTTCAAAGCATCCCGGATCAAAAATCACAGCCTCTTTCGATTCGTCATAGAGGAGGTAGGTGTTTTCCATGAATGGATTAAAAGTAAAAGATTTAAGTTGCAGCATAGACAATCTTCTCGTTTAAGCCTCAAAATAACGAAGAAAGAATATATTTTTGGGCATGGAAGTAGATTTTTTACTCATTGGGCAGGGGCTTGCCGGTACTGCACTTTCCTTTAGGATGGTGGAAAAAAAGCTCCGTTTCATAATTTACGATACCCCTTCAGGCAATTTGAGCAGTCGGGTTGCCGCAGGTTTGTACAATCCGGTAACCGGCAAGAAAATGGTCAGAACCTGGTTGGCAGATCAACTTTTTCCTGAGATAGAGCCATTTTATCAATCAATAGAGGATTTTTTAGGGGAAAAATTCTTGATCCGTAAATCCATTTACAGGCCGTTCTTAAGTATTGAAGAGCAAAATGAATGGATGGGGCACAGTGGTGACCCTTTGCTGCAGCCGTATTTTCAAAAAATTTATACCGAAGAGCGTTACACCGAAGTAGTCAATCCTTTTGGAGGGATTATGCTTAAGAATTCAGGATATCTGGATATTCCCAAACTTTTGGATGCCTATGCTCAAAAAATGATTCATGGTGGAATGTTGAGGCAGGAACATTTTGAGGAAGATGCATTGCAAGTGGATGAAGGTGGTATCATCTATAAAGACATCATGGCCAAAGGAATCATTTATTGCAATGGGCTAGGGGCCCTTCAAAGTAAATATTTTGGCAATTTGCCATTTGCTCCCGTCAAGGGTGAGATTATGGATATTGAACAAGAATTTCATCCGGAAGAAATTATCAACAGGGGGGTATTTAGGATATCGCTGCCCGATGGCAGGCATAGGGTAGGTTCCACTTACAGTTGGCATGATCTGGATTCAGGGCCCACGGAAAGGGGGAAAAATGAAATTCTTGAGAAGCTGGATAAGCTTCTGAAAATAAAAGAAAAAAAAATTATTAGACATGTCCATGGGATACGTCCAGCCACAAAAGACAGAAGGCCCTTTTTGGGAAAACATCCAGGCTTTAAAAACGTTTACATTTTCAATGGTTTTGGGGCTAAAGGAGTATCCCTTGTTCCTTATTTCAGTAAGGTTTTCATAGAATTGTTGCTTGAAGGAAAAGAACCGGAAATTGAAGCAAACATCATACGTTGTAAATGAACATAATGTATTTTTAAGTATATTTAAGTCGAAGTGTTAATAACCGCATGAAAGAAAAGTTGACGCGTATTTTATTTTCGATTTTAATTCTGCTGGCAGTCCATCCTGCTTTCTCACAGTTTGACAAGGAGAGATTCGGTAAAAGTAGGGTCCAGCATCAAAATATAGAATGGTATCAGTATACCTCCAATAATTTCGAAGTTTTTTATTATGATGGCGGCATGAACAATGCCCGAATGGCCATAGATTACTTGGAGAAAGAATTTGACAGATTGACCCAACAGATTGGTTATGTGGCCTATACCAAGCCTAAAATTTTCATTTATAATTCAGCAGAAGAACGGCTGCAAAGTAATGTCAACCTGAATAAGGATCAATTTACCATAGATGGTCAGAAATTTTTCAGCCGCTTGATAGGTGAGGTCGCTTTTACCGGAACATGGGAACAGTTCAAAAAAGACCTCATTTATACTACCTCAAAGGTCATCATAGAAGAGATGCTATATGGTTCTACCATTGCAGATGCCTTTCAATCTACTTTGATCAACAGTTTCCCTGATTGGTATATTGAAGGTGCAGCCATGTATTTGGCATATGGCTGGAGCAGGGAGATGGATGATTTTGTGAGGCATTATCTAAGGGATACTAAGACTGTTAAATTACACCGCTATAAGGAAAAAGAAGCAGCGCTTTTGGGCCAATCTGTTTGGAATTTTATCGTGGAAAGGTATGGCAGAAGGTATGTCTCCAGTATCCTTAACCTAAGCAGGATCAATAGAAACGAAGAAAACAGCATTGCCAACACCATTGGGGTTAATTTCAATGTTTTCTTAGAGCAATGGAGGCAGTACTATGAAAGTTCCAACCAACAGGTTTTCAATGCTTTCAAAGATATTAAAAAGGATAATGTCATCAGAAGCACCGGTCCTAACCATGAAGGGATCATCAATGACATCAAATTCAGCCCGGATGCAAAGCACCTTGCCTATGTAATCAACAATGGAGGAAGATATAGGGTACAGGTCAGGGAAATGAGTTCCGGAAGAGAAAGGACAATTTATTCCGGGGGCTCTGTGTCCAATGATTTGCCCGTCAATAAAACTTCTCCGATTATTGCCTGGAAGGATACCTTAAATCTGGCTATTGCCACTTTCAGAAGAGGAACCACTACCTTGAGGATGAGGGCTATTGATGGTTCGGCTCAGGATAAGATTTTCCTGCGTAATATCACCCAGATTCTGAGTCTTGATTTTAATTCTACGGGCAGAAATATGGTGCTTTCAGCCATCGCAAATGGGAGGACAGACATCTACAGTCTAAATGCAAGAGGGGTGGGCAGGCGCTTGACCAATGATGTGTTTGATAATATTACGCCTGTATTTTTAAATGACAGTACAGTAATCTATGCCTCCAACTTTACTGAAATTCCTGATTCCCTATTGACCAGGACTCCGGATTTGAAGTTGCTGCCTGATTATTTTAACCTCTTCAAATATGATTTAAGGGACTCCTTGCCTGTTGAAAAATTGACCAATTTAAATCACAAAAGTTATCAGCCCAGGGTATTGAATTCCAACAATATCTTGACGATCAGTGACCAAAGTGGTATCAATAACCTTATGCGGTTGACTATTTCCAATGGGATAGTCAGCCAGGTATCAGCATTTAATAGAAGCATTGAGGCTTTTGATTATTCTTCCAAGACCAACAGAATAGCCTATTCCTACAGAGATGGCAACCAGAGCCGATTGGTTGTGGAGAGCTTTTCCAATATCGACCAATTTACACCCAGCACTCCAAGGATTCAATTGATGCAGGCCAAGGTTTTGTCTGAAAGGTTGGCCACCAGAAGAGCTGAGGATCAGTCGGCTGAAGTGACTTCCCCTGTTCAGGAAGTGACGAGGGAAAGAAGGGCAATGCAGCGGGCTGTTGATCCGCTTGTCACTGATCCGGCCCAGGTTAGACCCGATACACTAAGAAATATCCGATTGGAAGACCTCATGATGGGCATTCCTGTGAGCCCAGCCCCAAGAGTTGAAAGGGGAGATACCTTACGGACAACTGAAGCCGCCGCCCTGGACACCATACCCAAACCCAAGAGTCTTACAGGATCCATAAGTTTGGATAGGTTGAGGTTTGAAAGAAGGGCCGGTATTGATACAGACAACTACGTATTTGACACCATTCCACAACAGCAGCCCCAGGTGACCGAGCGTGCACAGGCAGCAGCAGGTCAAAGAAGCAATCTTTTGGAGAATTTCAGAAGGCAGACTGCCCAGCGAAGGGTTACAGGCCCAAGCAGAATGAAACCTCAGTTTCTTACCAATAATTTAGGGACAGACTGGGTGGTGGATCCATTGAGGGGATTTGGGATAGCACTTTCCGGGAAGATGACGGACATATTAGATGATCATGTATTCCAGGGAGGGATTATGTTTCCCTTGGATTTCAGATCAGGTAGTGATGTATTCTTTGAGTATGAATACCTCAAGCAAAGAATTGATGCCAGGCTAAGGTTTGATAGAAGGGCCCTTCAGATTGCGGAAGGTGAAACCTTCCAAAAATATGTGATCAATAAGGTTGAAATGGGCTTTGCCTATCCTTTCAATACACACAGTAGGTTCAGTTTGGCTCCTTTTGTAGCCAGGACCCAATATTTCAATCTCAACTCAGACTCCATATTGTTTGGACGGATACCTGAACAGAACAGATTTGATGTGCAATATGCAGGTGGAAGGGCTGAATTTGTTTTTGACAAGACAGAGACTCTGGGCTTATTTATGCAGCAGGGGATGAAAGGCAAAGTAGGTTTTGTCCACTACCAAGGGCTCAACCATAGTTCAAGGTCTTTCTCAAATTTTTACCTGGATTTCAGAAATTACCAAAAAATCCATAAAAACATCACTTTTGCATCAAGATTATACGCTGGTTCGTTCTTCGGTCAAAACCCGCAGAATTATTTGGTAGGGGGAATGAATAACTGGTTGTTCAATCAGTTTTATAACCCACCGGCCAACAGACCTGAACAATCTCCTGTCCGGAATCCCTCAGGAGTTGAAAATTCCAATATCCTGTTTGCGGAGTTTGTGGATTTGAGGGGGTATTTATTTGATGAAATAAGGGGTAGAAATGTGATTACCTTCACCAATGAACTCAGAATCCCATTATTTGCCTACCTTTCCAGAGGCAATATCACCTCAAACTTCGTCAGGAATTTCCAGATGGTGGCTTTCTATGATATAGGTTCAGCTTGGAATGATGCTGCTCCTTGGGAGAGGGTAAATGATCAAAACACCGAAGTGATAACCTCTCCAGGTTCTCCGTTTAAAATCACCATCAATAATTTCAACAATCCATGGCTTCAAAGTTATGGTGCCGGTGTAAGGACTGTCCTGCTTAACTATTATTTTAAATTTGATTTGGCAAGGCCTGTACGAAATTATCAACGTGATGATTTGAGATTTTATGTTACCTTCGGGTATAATTTCTAATCCCTATCATTATTATTTATGATCAAATCAATGACCGGTTATGGCCTGGCCGGAATAGAAAATGATAAATTCATTATAAGTGTTGAAGTAAAAACCCTCAATTCAAAATTTTTGGATTTATCCATACGGAGTCCTAAGCAGTTTTCTGAAAAAGAGTTTGAAATCAGGAATTTAGTGACCAAAATTTTGGACAGAGGAAAAGTTAACCTGGTGATAGAGTTTACCAATAAAGAAGGGGCTGAACTACCTGTTGCTATCAATGAGGAATTGTTTCGTTCCTATTATGCCACATACAGTAGATTGGCAGATGCTTCAGGAGCCAAAACAGAGGATTTGTTCAAATTGGCCTTGCAATCTCCCAGTGTCATCACCCATGTTGTAGAAAAAACTTCGGTTTCTGAAGAATGGGAAGCAGTGAAGGTAATTTTAGAAGAGGCCCTCAATAAATGCGATTCCTTTAGGAAAGACGAAGGGGCGGTTTTAGAGAGTAAATTTTTGGAAAACCTCACGGTAATCAGAAATTGCCTTGAAAAAATCAAAACAGCCGATCCGATAAGGAAAGAAAGAATCAGGACCAGAATACGTGCCAATTTCAAAGATTGGTTGGAGGAAAATGATTTTGACAAAAACCGTTTTGAACAGGAGCTCATTTATTATTTTGAAAAAATAGATATCACCGAAGAAATCGTAAGGCTTGAAACACACCTGGATTATTTTGAAAAAAACCTTTTGGAAGAAAGTAATCAGGGGAAAAAACTGGGATTCATTTCCCAGGAAATAGGTAGGGAAATCAATACCATCGGTTCCAAGGCCAATGATGCAGATATGCAGCGTTTTGTGGTGCTGATGAAAGATGAACTGGAAAAAATCAAAGAACAATCTTTGAATATTCTATAAAAAAAAGCGCCTGAGGCGCCTTTTTTTATGCATTGCTTGGACTTGTCCTCTTCAAGTTCTGCCTTTCGTAAGCTGAAATAGGCTCAAATTTTTCATCAATATCTACACCGGAAAGGTATTCATTAATAAATTCCCTTACTTCCTGGAAGGAAAGGTTATGCAGTATCTTTCCATTCTTTGCCAGGGAAACCTGTCCTGTTTCTTCCGAAATCACCAAAACCAAGGTGTCTGTAGCTTCTGACATGCCTATAGCCGCCCGGTGTCTTAAGCCAAATTGGGCCGGTACATCTCTTTCTGTTACGGGTAAGATACATCTTGCTGCTTTTACTTTCCCATTATAGATGATTACTGCCCCATCGTGGAGTGGGCTGTACTTGTTGAAAATGGAGACCAATAACCTTTTGGAAACTACAGCATCCAAAATATCCCCGCTTTCTGCATAAAATTTCAGTTCAGAATTACTGGAAATGACCATCAGAGCACCGGTATTGGTGCCAGAGAGGCTTTTGGATGCCTCAATGATGGGGTTGATGTTAAAAGCCTGTGACTCTCTCTTTTTCCAAAACAGCAGTTCCTGAAGGAAATTCTCATTGGACAATAGAGAAGACCTTCCGATAATCAAAAGGAATTTTCTTATCTCAGGAGCAAAGATGATAATGGCCGCTATCACACCTACCCCCATAAATTGTCCCAAAATGATGGAAAGCAATTCCATTTTGAGGGCACTAACCAAAAGGTATATGAGGTAAATGGAAAGGAATCCCAGAAAAATTTTGATGGCAACGCTGCCACGGAGCAATTTATAAACCTGATAAATAAGCATACTCACCAAGGTGATATCGATGATATTCACAATGGAGATGTCCAAAAATCCTATTTTAAATAAAAGGTTCAAGCCTGTAGTTTGTTAAATAATGATACGGTTTGTTTTGCTTCTTTCACATCATGTACCCTCAAAATATTTGCCCCATTCAAGAGAGCGACCATATTCAGGGCTGTTGTTCCATTTAAAGCCTCCTCAGCCGGGATTTCTAAAGTTTTATAAATCATAGACTTTCTTGAAACCCCTACCAAAATAGGTGACTGAATTGTTTTAAAATAAGATAAATTTTTGAGAATCCAATAGTTTTGCTCCAAAGTTTTGGCAAAACCAAACCCTGGATCAAATATCACATCTTTTATGCCAGCTTTTCTACATTCCTCCTTTTTTTTGGCAAAAAAATACATGATTTCAGAAAGTATATCCCGATAGTCTGTTAAGCTTTGCATGTCCCGGGGAGTCCCTCTCATGTGCATGGAAATGTAGGGTACTTCCAGCTTGCCTACAGTTGCCAACATGTCAGGATCCAGTTCCCCGGATGAGATGTCATTCACAATATCTGCTCCGGTATTAATGGATTCCTCTGCCACTTTTGCTCTGAAAGTGTCCACAGAGACCAATGTTTCCGGGAAATGTTCTTTGATCCTACTGATGGCAGGCAGTACACGGTCAAGTTCTTCCTCAATGCTTACCTCATCTGCACCCGGCCTTGAACTGTATCCTCCGATATCCAGGATGTCAGCACCTTCTTGGATCATCTGTTCCGCTTTTTTTAAGATAACATCTAAATTTTTAAACACCCTGCTGCCTGGATAAAATGAGTCTGGAGTGATATTCAAAATCCCCATAACCCATGGCCGATCCAGTAACAAAAGCTTTCCTTTAATGCGAAGTGTTATTTTTGATGGAAATAATATATCTTCGGAATCCAAAGTTTTAGGGAATAATTCAGTCATTAAAGTTAAAGAATTTGAAAACAGAAACAATCAGCGAATATAATCAAGTAATCAGGCATTGTAAAGAACTTTTCAAGAAGAAAACAATAGATTATGGTACAGCTTGGAGAATTCTGAGATTGCCTTCCATTACAGATCAGATTTTTATCAAAGCGCAACGTATCCGCTCTATTCAGGAAAAGGGTAGTCAGAAAGTAAATGACCCCATTGTGGATGAATTTGTCGGTATCATCAATTATTGCCTTATCGCTTTGATGCAGATTTCCCTCGCTAAAGATGAAAGGTTAGAGCTCAGTTTTGAAGAATTGGAGCCCCTTTACGATCATTGGGTAGAAGCTACCCGCGGTCTTTTGGAGAATAAAAACCATGACTATGGAGAAGCATGGAGGGACATGCGGGTATCTTCCATGACAGATATCATCCTGATGAAATTGTACCGTGTCAAACAGATTGAAGACAATAAAGGTGTAACCCTTGTTTCTGAGGGCATTGAAGCCAATTATCAGGATATGATCAATTATGCAGTATTTTGTTTAATTAAATTAGGTTATCACCATGCTTAAAAATACCCTGTTATTTATCATCCGCTTGCTTGTTGGAGGCTTGTTTATTTTTTCAGGCCTGATTAAAGTGAATGATCCCGTAGGCACAGCCATCAAATTGGAGGAGTATTTTGATGTGTTTTCAAATGACATTGCCTCCTTTTTTTACATCTTCAAGGATATAGCATTGCCTTTGGCAGTTTTTCTGGTGGTGGCAGAAGTAGTTTTGGGAATAATGCTCATTTTAGGAGTAAGGCTTAGGTTTACCGTATGGGCACTTTCCCTGATGATCCTTTTCTTCACCTTCCTGACTTTCTATTCCGCTTATTTCAACAAGGTAACAGATTGTGGCTGTTTTGGGGATGCCATCAAACTGACGCCTTGGGAGTCATTTACCAAAGATGTGATCCTATTGGTTTTAATAGGGGTATTGTTTGTTTTTAGAAAAGACTTTAGCAATGAAGGGCCTTCCTGGGCCAAATGGACTACCCGTATAAGTTTAGTGCTTTCCGTATATTTGGCTATCACTGCCATAAGAAATTTGCCATTTATAGATTTTCGGGCATATAAGGAGGGGGTAAATATTCCAGAAGCCATGCTGCCTTCAGCACCGCTACAGTATAGTTATGTGATGAAAAAAGGGGATGAATTATTTGTTTTTGACCAATATCCAAGTGAAGAGGGCTATGAATTTGTGGAAATGAAATTGGTAAATGAAGAAGCATTGCCAAAGATTTCTGACTTTGCGGTATGGAATGCAGATGGCGATTATACGGATGAGATTCTTTCCGGTAAGAAAGCTGTGGTTTTGATAACCAATATTTCCAAGATGGACAAGTCTCATTTGGATAAAATTGATGCCATGCTAAGTGGCATTCAATCCACCGATATTGTCCCTGTTTTGGTTGCTGCTTCCTCTGAAGAAGAAATAAAGGCACTAATTGCTGAGAGGAAATGGAAGATTGAGGGATACCAAGGTGATGCCACAGTCATTAAGACGATCATGCGTTCCAATCCGGGACTGATGCTTTTGAATGATGGAGTGGTCATTAAGAAATATCATTATAGAAATACCCCAACATCCGCAGAGGTAATAGCATTGCTGAGGTGATGAGAACCCCACTTAAAATTGTACTTGTTGGGCTTCCAGGCTCAGGTAAATCCAGTTTGGGCAAGCAGTTGGCCAAGCAGCTCAATTTTGTTTTTATAGACCTAGACCATTTAATAGAACAGGAAACAGGGAAAAAGATCAGTGAGATTTTTGCTGAACAAGGGGAGGGGAGTTTTCGGGAATTGGAGAGTTTTTACCTTAAAAAAGTCCTTGATGGGGTAGAAGGTTTTGTCCTTTCTACCGGTGGGGGAACGCCCTGTTTCAATGACAACATGGACTTAATCAACGAGAAGTCGGTCTCGGTTTATTTGGATGTGCCTTTGGAAGAGATTCTGAGGAGATTGTCAGGAGATCAGATTGGAAAACGGCCCTTATTTGCAGGTCTTGGTCAGGGGGAGGTGATCTTAAAATTAAAAAACCTCCTTGCTTCCCGAGAGATGTATTACTTACAGTCAAAAATAAAACTCCGGGGAGAGGATATCTCCCCGGAGATGTTGATATCTGAATTGATGACTTTTTTTAGAAATTGAATCCAAAAGTCAGCATACCGGTATTGATTCTGTTTTTAATAGAAATTACAGGTCCAATATTTGCACCATTTTCTATATAGGTATAAGAGCTGTACAGCTGGTCAAATGAGGAGTGGATGAATGCGAAATCCACATAAAACTTGTCCAACCGCATACCTAAGCCTCCTGTAATCTGCTGCATGCTCCTGTCAAATCCGGCCGGATTGGAAAATGGATCACCATATAATCCGTACCCACCTCTAATCCTCCATACATCAAATCGGTATTCGCCACCTACCCGATAGTTGAAAGCTTGTCCATAAAGTGCTCTGATTTCTTGGTTATCTGGTGCTGGATTAAAATCCCTCGACCTGATTGAATTGTTGCTGTAGTCAAGGAAATCAATATCAGCTGTGATAAAACCGTTTTTTCCAAAAAAGTATGTCGCACCGCCACTGAAGCGCATAGGAGTAGTCAGGTTCCATCTTCCTAAAATGATATCAGTGGCAGCCTCTTCTCTTCTAAGGATGATGTTTTCAGGTTCAAAGAAGAAATTGTCAAAATTATTGGTCATCCTGGCTTCATACCGCTCGTCGATGGTATACCAGGTTGGAGATTGGAAATTTACACCAAGATTCAATTGCTCTACAGGCTTGAATATCAACCCGAAATTCAAACTAGCCCCAAATCCAGTCATATTCAGGTTTTCATTGATCCTTGTATCAATCAAAGGTTCGTTGAAAAACTCTTCTCCGTAGGATTTAAAAGAACTATAGTTCAATGAAATCAAACCAAGTCCAGCCCCTACAAATATTTTATTCATGAAATTGGCGCCATAGGAGATATTGGTGCTGCTTGTTCTTCCTTCTGTGATGACGGTTTCATCCTGAAAGGGAAAGCCCAAGACAAATGAATCATATTGCGTGGGATTTGTAATTGGATTACCATTGGCATCCCTTGTAATTGGGTTGATCAGGTATGTTTGGTAAGCCAGACCGGTCAGCCCCATACTTTCAATTTGGCTTTCCGGAACCCCATTTGCCTGTCTTAATAAAAAATCAATAATGGAAGTCTGTCCCTCAAAATCAGAGAAATAGCCAAATTCTGTATTGAAATGATTGTTTCTGTTAAAGCTGATGCCAAATGTACCCCCTCTAAACGCTCCGGAAGAAAGTGGTCCTTTTGGTCTACTTATGACCAAACTCAAATTGGGGACGCTGAAATTATTGGTTTTTGTCTGCTGGAACTGCCCAAGGTAGTCGGTCTCAGTAGCCCATGTTCCATAAGAAGGGGTAAAACTGAATTCAGACCTTCTGAAAAAACCCAGTCCTGCAGGGTTGGTATGGATGTTGGAAACATCTCCCCCCAAAGAAATCTGAGAGCCTCCTAATCCCATGATTCTTGCTGAACCGGTAGAACGGAATTGGCTGAATCTCAATGCATCTTCAAAATAACCAATCTGTGCTTCTGCCCATCCCAAATAGAGCAAAAAGAGGAGGGTTGTCAATAATGCTTTCTTAATTGAAATCATATAAAATAATTGCTATTTAATACAGATGAAGCAAACAAATAATATGCCTTTATTTTGATTTTGGGTAAAAAAAAGGGGGAATTTAATTCCCCCTTCCACCTCTTGAACCTCCGGAGCTGATGCTGCCTCCGCCTCGGCTACCCCCGCTCATGCCTCCAGAGCTAAAGCCTCCACCGCTGCTTCTACTTGGTGCGCCGAAAGAAGAACCTCCGCTGCTTCTGCTTGGTGTGCTCATGCTGCCACCTCTAGAAGGACTTGAGTAAGTACTTCTGCTTGGAGCGGTTCTTGTATTTTGCATGGTTCCGCCCCTATTGTAAGAAGGACTTGCACCTCTTGTACCGGTATTGCTTCTATTGATTGTTCCCGGGCTTGTTCTGTTCATGGTACCCGTATTGCTTCTGGAAGGAGTTGTTCCATAAGAAGATCTGGTATTTGGATTTGTCCTATTGTCATAGGTAGGCCTTGCATTATTTATTCCTGTTCTGGTGCTAGGTCTTGTAGCTGCAGCAGAACCTGTATTTCTTACACTAGGCGCTGCTGAAGTATTGGCAACCCTACTTCTTCCACTTAAGTATTCATTTTGGGTAGAACCAAAGTCCCTGCTTGCGGTTCTGTCTCCTGAAGAAATGGCTCTTGTGCTGGTAGCTGCATCCCTTCTTGCAGCTCTTGCAGTAGCAGGCTGATAATTACCGGCCGAACCTCTTGGACCGGCAACTGCAGTACCCGCACCTCTGCTATATCTTGAACCTCTGACAAGCTGACGACCTTGCTCTCCAGGAAGGACGATGATTGGTGCACCCCAACCCCATCCTGGGCCCCAACCCCATCCGGGTCTCATGCCCCACATTCCTCCCATCCAAGGGTTACCCCAGCCCCATCCGAAGCCTGCGTTCCATCCCCACATGGAATTCCATCCAAAGCCCCAACCTGGTCTCATGCCCCAGCCCCAAGCCGGTCCAAAGCCCATACCCGGTCCCCAGAACGGATCCCAGAATGGGTCCCACATGCCCATCATCGGCATGCCCCAGCCCATCATAGGCATTCCCCAACCCCAAGGGGATCCGAATCCGAATCCTAAACCTAGGTTGAAGTTGAACCTACTCTGGCCAAAGCCTGCGCCATTGAATCCGGAGCCATAGAAATTATTGTATACATTCACATTAGGAGCATTTTGCGCTCCCTGATTTTCATCGAAATAAACCATGCCTGAATCCTCCGTAGCAGTCTGGGACTGATACCTTGCCAGATATTCTGGATTGACATTTCTGGCAGAAAAGTTCTCCTGCTCAAATGCATCAGGAGCGGTGTTGTTCAAAGACTGAAAGTTTTGAGGATTGTTGTTGCGGACTGCAAATTCAGTGGCTACCCTTGCATCAGAGGCCATGAAATACAAATCATCAGATTCGCCGCCTTTCATTGCATTGAAGCTGCTGCTGCAGGAGGACAGCATCAAAACTGCTCCAGCTCCAAGTGTCAATATTTTGTTGAGGTTCATCATGTTGTTGGTTTTTACTAATTACTCTTATATACGTGGGCGAATCCATATGGTTTACATTTTTTGGTTTATATTTGCCACCCACAGTATTTAGCGAAGATAAATAGATTTTTCAAATCAACAAATAACTATGAGTAAAGGATTACCTAAAAGAAGTGAGGACTACTCTTTGTGGTACAATGAATTAGTGAAAAGGGCAGATCTGGCTGAAAACTCCCCTGTCAGGGGCTGTATGGTGATTAAGCCATACGGATATTCTATTTGGGAAAAAATGCAGGCCCAACTGGACAAAATGTTCAAGGAAACAGGTCACACCAATGCCTATTTCCCCTTGTTTATCCCCAAATCCTACCTTTCCAAAGAAGCAAGTCACGTAGAAGGTTTTGCCAAAGAATGTGCCGTAGTGACACATTACAGGCTGAAAAATTCAGAGGACGGAAAAGGTGTGGTTGTAGATCCTGAAGCAAAACTCGAAGAAGAACTTATCGTAAGGCCGACCTCTGAAACAGTCATTTGGAGTACGTATAAAAATTGGATACAATCCTATCGGGATTTACCCCTTCTGGTCAACCAATGGGCCAATGTGGTAAGGTGGGAAATGCGAACCCGATTGTTCCTAAGAACTGCAGAATTTCTATGGCAGGAGGGGCATACCGCACACGCCAGCAAACAGGAAGCTATTGATGAGACAGTGCAAATGATGAATGTTTATGCTGAGTTTGCCGAAAAATATATGGCAGTGCCTGTTGTCAAAGGAGTGAAGAGTGCCAACGAAAGATTTGCCGGAGCGGAAGATACCTATTGCATTGAAGCCATGATGCAGGACGGCAAAGCCCTTCAGGCTGGAACCTCCCATTTCTTGGGACAAAATTTTGCAAAAGCATTTGATGTCAAATTTGCTACCAAGGAAGGTGGACTGGATTATGTTTGGGGTACATCCTGGGGGGTAAGTACCCGATTGATGGGGGCTTTGATTATGGCGCATTCAGATGATAATGGTTTGGTTTTACCTCCAAAGTTGGCACCTATTCAGGTGGTGATTGTTCCCATTTACAAGGGATACGAGGAGCTTGACAGGATATCCGAAAAGGCCAAAGAAATTATGGCGAAATTGAGGGCTAAAGGCATCACCGTCCATTATGACCATAGAGATACCCACAAACCCGGGTGGAAATTTGCCGAATATGAACTAAAAGGAGTTCCTTTGAGGATAGCCATGGGGCCGAGGGATTTGGAAAACAACACGATCGAACTGGCAAGAAGGGATACCTTGACCAAGGAAACCGTCAATCTCAACGATGTCCAAATAGACACTTATTTAGAAGCGCTTTTGGAGAAAATCCAGGACAGCATTTATGAGAAAGCCTTGAACTTCAGAAATGAAATGACGACGGAAGTCAATTCATGGCAGGAATTTGAGGATTTGATTGAAAATAAAGGAGGTTTCCTTGCTGCACATTGGGACGGAACCACCGAAACTGAGGAGAAAATCAAAGAATTGACCAAAGCTACCATCAGGTGTATTCCTATCGATCAGAAAGCAGAAGAAGGAAAATGCATTCTTACGGGTAAGCCTTCTAAAGGAAGGGTACTTTTTGCCAGGGCATATTGATGTAGTAGTTGTAGTAAATATAAGGTGGCTGTCCAAAGGGCAGCCATTTTTTTTAAGGAAGGTCTTTGGGAGAAAAATAAAATGTGTCCAATTGAGTGAGGACCTAAGAATCAATACACTATCCGTAGGTTTTATATAATTTCAAACCTTTTTTGATTCCTGTTCCGTTAAGAGCTTCTAGATCGGGATTCTTCACCGGATCGATTTTGCGAAGCGAATAAAAAAGGTTTTGGTTTCAGGAATATTTAAAAAAGGTTAATTTCAGGAAAAAAAATTAATGACTTGGTTCATTCTTCTTTCCTTGTTGATCGTGGGGCTTCTTTTGGTCCTTACAGAAATCCTGTTCGTTCCGGGAACTACCCTTGTGGGCCTTATTGGTGTCTTTTTCACGGCTGGGGGAATATATTATGCATTCCTCAAATTTGATGCACAGACAGCATGGATCATCCTTTTGTTGGCAGTTGTGGTCAATTTTTCTGCCATCATTTATGGATTTAGATCGGGTGTTTGGAGCAAATTTGCGCTGAAGGACACCATAAACAGCCATGCATTTGATGATAGGCTTCAGGGACTGGAATTGGGCATGGAAGGGACAGCCATTTCAGATATCAAACCTATAGGCAAAGCAGAAATCGGGGACAAAATCTATGAAGTAAAATCAGATTCAGGATTGATCCGGGCAGGTACCAAGATTTACATTCATAAATTGGAAAACAATAAAATCATCATTAAAGCATAACTTATGGAAATTACAGATTCAGCGTTCATTTTATTCGCAGCCTTTGCAGGGCTGATTTTACTCTTTATCTTTCTCTATTTTGTTCCCGTTAATCTGTGGATTACGGCCATATTTGCCAATGTGAGGGTGAGTATAGGGGAGTTGATAGGGATGCGTATCCGAAAAGTACCGCCTAGTGTCATTGTCAATTCATTGATTACTGCTACCAAGGCAGGCCTTCAGTTGACAACCAACGAGTTGGAGACCCATTACCTGGCAGGGGGTAATGTACCGAATGTGATCAGGGCCCTGATTTCAGCAGATAAAGCCAATATCAACCTAAGTTTCAAACAGGCCACAGCAATAGATCTTGCAGGTAGGGATGTATTTGAGGCGGTTCAGATTTCTGTTAATCCTAAAGTGATCAATACGCCGAATGTGGCTGCAGTTGCAGCTGACGGAATCCAGCTGATTGCCAAAGCCAGGGTTACCGTACGAGCAAATATTGCACAGCTTGTAGGGGGTGCAGGTGAAGATACGATTCTGGCAAGGGTAGGGGAAGGAATTGTAACTTCCATTGGCTCGGCCCAAAACCACAAAAGTGTGCTGGAGAACCCGGATAAAATTTCCAAATTAGTTTTGGAAAGGGGATTGGATGCAGGTACTGCTTTTGAAATCCTTTCCATTGATATTGCAGATATTGATGTGGGAACCAATATCGGTGCCAAACTCCAGATTGATCAGGCCTCAGCCGATTTGAAAGTTGCAGAAGCGAAGGCTGAAGAGAGGAGAGCAATGGCAGTGGCCCTAGAGCAGGAAATGAAGGCCAAGACGGTAGAAATGCGTGCTAAAGTAATTGAAGCGGAAGCGGAAGTTCCCAAAGCGATAGCGGAAGCTTTCAGAAGCGGTAATTTGGGTGTGATGGATTATTACCGCATGGAAAATATCAAGTCTGATACAGACATGAGATCGTCCATAGCAGGTACAGATAGTTCCAGTTCTTCTGAAAGTAACAAAGGAAAAGGAGGGGAGAAGAAGTAAATGTGAAGTAGGATTTCCGATTTCGGAAAACCAGATTTTGATGCATAGGGATCCGGCTGAATGCTCAGCCGGATTTTTTATTGCCAACCATTTCTTGGATTTAAGTCAAACCTTAAGAATGTTAAATTTTCTATTGAAGTATTTTGTTTTAATTGACTGATAATTTGTAGTTTAATATCGAATTAGCCAAGACTTAATTTGTTTCGGCTAAAAAAATTAGATTTGTCTAAAAAGCCAAAATGGCTTAAAATTTGATCCCTTGTTTATGATAATGTCATTTAATTCGTACCTTTAATCACTTTTTCCTGATCGATTAGTTTACTTGTAGTAGACCAGGCAAATTGAATTAAAACATTTATCACAAGTTGTAGTTAAAGGTGATGAGCAGAATGGTTAATAGAATAATTTTTGTAGACGACGATACCATCCAACATATGATCAACCGGAAGAATCTGCAGCGGTTGAAACCGGAAATAGAGCTGTTCTTTTTTGAGAATCCCTACAAAGCTTTAGAGTGGTTGGAGGGTAATGAAGCGGATCTTTTAATCTTGGATGTCAATATGCCTGAGATGACAGGTTGGGAGTTTTTAGACTTATTGAGGCAAAAAGAAAGGACCATTGAAGTTAAAATGCTTACCTCCTCCATGGACCCCGTTGACATTGAGATGAGCCTCAATTATTCCATGGTTTCCGGTTTTTTGATCAAGCCTCTTAAGAATGAAATTATGGCTGAGATTTTGGGGATTGTTCCATAAGCTCAATTGTTTTGCCTAATTTAGCGTTTCAAAAGAATTGAATTTAGAGTTTATGGAAGACAATCGACCGGTCATAAGCAAGAAGTTGGATAATTTTTTCAGGGGTCTGGCAGATGCTTTTGCCTTTGTTAAGCGATTTTTTCAGGAGGTTTGGTTCCCTCCCTATGAGTTCAAAGAAATTCTAAGGCAGTGTTATGAAATAGGCTACCGTTCATTGCCCTTGATTTCCCTGACAGGATTTATCATAGGTATTGTATTTACCAACCAATCCAGGCCCTCTCTGGCTGAGTTTGGTGCCACTTCTTGGTTGCCGGCTTTGATATCTATTGCAGTAGTCAGGGCATTAGGCCCACTTGTGACAGCGCTTATTGCCGCGGGAAAAGTAGGTTCGAGTATAGGTGCTGAATTGGGCTCCATGAAGGTGACTGAGCAAATAGACGCGATGGAAGTATCTGCAATCAATCCATTCAAATATCTTGTGATCACCAGAACCCTGGCCACTACATTCATGATACCGGTATTGGTTATGTACACGGATTTTGTGGCTTTGATGGGTTCTTTTATCAATGTCAACCAAAACGAGCTGGTTTCTCTTTCTACCTTTTTTGTTCAGGTGTTTGAATCCATTTCATTTTTGGATATTTTCTCCTCTGTGATCAAGTCTTTGGTATTTGGGTTTACCATTGGAATTGTGGGTTGTTATAAAGGGTATAACTCTACAAAAGGCACTGAAGGGGTAGGACAAGCGGCTAACTCTTCAGTTGTAATGTCCATGTTCCTGATATTTATTGAAGAACTTTTGGCACTGCAAATAGTCAATGCCATACGATATGCTTAATTATGAGGGAGACGGTAATAGAAATCAGAAAATTATACAAATCCTTCGGTGAGAATGACGTTTTGCGGGGAGTGGATCTTGATCTTTATAAGGGAGAAAACCTTGTCGTACTTGGAAAGTCGGGCAGTGGGAAATCAGTTTTGATCAAAATCCTGGTGCAGCTTTTGAAACAGGATGAAGGATATATCAATATTCTTGGTAAGGACCTTTCAAAGTTAAGTTTGAGGGAACTGAACCAATTGAGGTTGAAAATAGGGTTTGCTTTTCAGGCCTCTGCCCTTTATGACAGTATGACCGTCAGGGAAAATCTTGAATTTCCACTGACAAGAAATATAAAAAATCTTACCAGGAAAGAAATTGATTACAAAGTAGAGCATCTCCTTGATTCAGTGGGCCTTCCCCAGACCATCAATCAGATGCCTTCAGAGCTTTCCGGTGGACAAAAAAAGCGGATTGGTGTGGCAAGGACGCTGATCCTGAATCCTGAAATCATGTTTTATGATGAGCCTACAGCGGGACTTGACCCCATCACCTGTATTGATATCAACAACCTGATCAATCAGGTAAGGGAAGAATATAAAACTTCCTCTATCGTCATTACGCATGACCTAACCTGTGCCAAAGTAACGGGAGACAGGATGGCTGTTCTGGTTGAGGGACAATTTAAAGCCGTGGGATCATTTGAGGAGGTATTTGAAAATGCCACAGATCCTAACATTAAATCATTCTATGACTATAATTTCATCAAATAATGAGAAACGATAATAAAAAATCCGTCATTGTGGGCATCTTCGTCCTGATTGGGATTATCATCTTTGTGGCAGGGGTGCTTACCTTGGGGGGGCAACAGAAAAAATTTGTAAGAAGTATTCAGCTGACTGCTGTTTTTGATGATGTAGCGGGTATGCAGACCGGCAACAATGTTTGGTTTTCCGGAGTGAAAATCGGAACGGTCAGGAGAATCAATTTTTTTGGGGATTCCCAGGTGGAAATCGTGATGAATGTGGAGGAGAAGGTGAGAGAGTACATCAGAAAGGATTCCAAAGCTACGATCAGTTCAGATGGTCTCATAGGCAATAAAATCATTGTCATCTATGGAGGGACTACCCAGGCGCCTCCTGTAGAAAATGGGGATAGGCTGATGTCCGAGATGCCTTTGGATACCGATAAGATGATGGAAACCCTTCAGGAGAATAATAAAAACCTGGTCACCATTACTGAAAACCTCAAAGTCCTGACAAGTAAAATTGCGCAAGGAGAAGGGATTGTAGGAGCTGTAATGACTGATAGTGTTCTGGCCGGAAATTTTAAAAGCATCTTGAGTAATCTGGAGAGGGCTTCAGTCAATAGCAACAGGATGTTGGTGGAGTTGAATAAATTTTCAGCCAATTTAAACAAAGAGGGTAATTTGGTTCATGACCTGATGAATGATAAGGAACTGTATAAAAACTTACAGTCATCAGCTCAAGGGCTTCAGGCCACGGTGGACAATGCCAAAATCCTAACACAGAGCTTGAATGAGGTCAGCGAAAAATTCAATGATAAAAACAATGCTCTGGGGATGGTGCTGAATGATGAAGAATTTGCGGCAAGATTGAAGCATACCTTGATTTATGCGGATAGTTCCACCATGAACCTTAACAGGGGGCTAGAAGCGTTGGAATATACCTGGCCATTTAGAAGAGGCTTCAGGAGAATGAATAAAGCCAAAGAGGGCAATTGATGTTGGATAATAAAATTGAATGGAATAGGCCAAATTTCTGAAGGAATTTGGCCTATTTTTTTGGATTATCTGAAACACACCGTTTAGATTTTCTGGTGTTGTCAGTTTAATTGGCTAAATTTAGGGTGCTTGTATTTTTGATAATTCTCACGCAAAACAGATAAATGCCATGTCACAAGACCCTTTTAAAGCCCTAAAGTCCCTTAAAACCGAAAAAGGAAATTTTCAATACTGGAGTTTGGCAGTATTGAAGGAAGCAGGATTTCAAATTGATGCCCTTCCTTTTTCCATTCGCGTACTTTTGGAAAATGCACTGAGGAATTTTGATGATTTTGGAATTACCAGGGATCATATTGAAACTTTGGCCAAATGGTCTCCTGAGCCATCTGATAAGGACATTCCCTTCAAACCGGCCAGGGTGCTGATGCAGGATTTTACAGGGGTGCCGGCTGTCGTCGATATTGCCTCTCTGAGAGCAGAAGCGGTACGAAAGGGAAAAGATCCTGAAAAAATCAATCCTTTGATTCCCGTGGATTTGGTGATTGATCACTCGGTTCAGGTGGACTATTTTGGGACCAACTATTCCTATCAAAAAAATGTAGAAGTAGAGTATAAAAGAAATGGTGAGCGCTATCAGTTTTTGAAATGGGCCCAAAAGGCTTTTGATAATTTTTCAGTAGTGCCTCCCGGTATGGGCATTTGTCATCAGGTCAATCTGGAATATTTGGCACAGGGGGTCATTGCAAGGGATGGAAAGGTTTTTCCTGACACTTTGGTAGGCACAGATTCCCACACACCAATGGTCAATGGGATAGGGGTTGTCGCCTGGGGCGTGGGAGGCATTGAGGCAGAAGCAGCAATTCTGGGGCAGCCCATTTATTTTATCATGCCAGAGGTAGTGGGCCTGAAACTGACCGGCAAGCTTCCTCCTGGTACCACCGCCACTGATATGGTTTTGACCATTACAGAATTATTGAGAAAACACGGTGTGGTAGGAAAGTTTGTTGAGGTTTTTGGCTCAGGATTGGAAACTCTTACAGTCCCCGATCGGGCCACTATTTCCAATATGTCACCTGAATTCGGCTGTACGGTAACTTATTTTCCAATAGATGACAGGACATTGGATTATATGGCAAAAACCAATAGGCCAAAGGATCAAATCCAATTGGTGGAAGATTATTGTAAGTCAAATATGCTGTGGAGGGAAGGAGAAGAAAAAATAAAATACAGTTCCATTGTGGAATTGGATCTTTCATCAGTAGAGCCGACTGTTTCCGGTCCAAAGCGGCCTCAGGATAAAATCTTGGTACGGGAGTTCAAGCAGAAGTTTGGGGAAATCTTGGAAAAAGTTCATGGTAGAACTTACATTCCAATAGATAAAAGGGATGTAGGCAGGTGGTATGGAGAGGGGGGAAGTCAGCCTTCAGAAAGTAGGACTGGTGCTTTGGTAGATATAGAGGTTGAGGCTAAAGCTAATAAAGGATTAAAAACCGTGGCTGTGAGGGTGCACAATGAGGAATTTGTCCTTCATGATGGATCTATTGTAATAGCGGCCATCACTTCTTGTACCAATACTTCTAATCCTTCGGTGATGTTGGGTGCGGGTTTGGTGGCCAAAAAAGCCAGGGAGAGGGGTTTGGATGTTAAGCCTTGGGTAAAGACCTCATTGGCTCCTGGCTCTAAAGTGGTCAGTGATTACCTTAAAAAAGCCAATTTAATGGATGATTTGGAGGCGTTGAGGTTTCATGTGGTAGGTTATGGTTGTACTTCTTGTATTGGAAATTCCGGGCCTCTCCCCAAGCATATCGCAAAAGCCGTTGAGGAATACGACCTTGTTGTTAGTGCTGTTTTGTCAGGCAACAGGAATTTTGAAGCCAGGGTGCATCCACAGGTCAAAATGAATTACCTGATGTCGCCCATGTTGGTAGTAGCCTATGCCTTGGTGGGAAGAGTGGATGTGGATTTGCAGCATGAACCAATTGGTTATGATCCAAATCTTGAGCCAGTCTATCTCAGGGATATATGGCCTTCCAATGAGGAAATTTATGAAGTAATGTCCAAGGTGCTTTCACCGGCTGATTTTGAAAAGAATTATGGGGAAATATTTGAAGGAAATGAAATCTGGCAACAATTGCAGGTTCCCAATGATATGGTCTTCCAATGGTCTGAGGATAGTACTTATATCAAAGAAGCACCGTTTTTCAAGGGTATTTCAGAGGTTGTTGAAGAACCGAGGGATATTGTGGATGCCAAAGTACTGCTCAAACTTGGTGATTCCATAACCACAGATCACATTTCTCCCGCAGGGTCTTTTTCTGAAAATTCCCCCGCTGGGCAGTACCTGATTCAAAGGGGAGTAGAAAAGAAAGATTTCAATTCCTATGGCTCCCGAAGGGGTAATGATGAGGTAATGGTACGTGGTACTTTTGCCAATGTCAGGATCAAAAACCACTTGGTAAGCAGAGAGGGGGGATTTACTTTACATATCCCATCAGGTGAGGAGATGACTGTTTTTGAAGCTTCCCAAAAATACCGGGGAGAAAATACCCCTTTGATTGTATTGGCAGGCAAAGAATACGGGAGTGGATCCTCAAGAGATTGGGCAGCAAAAGGAGCCAATCTTTTAGGAGTGAAAGCTGTTCTTGCAGAAAGCTACGAAAGGATACATAGGAGTAACCTGGTTGGGATGGGAATACTTCCTTTACAATTCCTTCCGGGAGATAGTGCGGACAGATTGGGTTTAACTGGTAAAGAAACTTTTAGCATATTGGGTATAAGCGATGGATTATCAGCTATGAAAAGGCTGAAAATAAAAGCTAACATAGAAGCAAAGAAGGATATTGAATTTGAGGTTTTGTGCAGATTGGACTCCCTGATAGAGATTGAATATTACAAAAATGGAGGGATATTGCATTATGTCCTTCGGGATTTCCTTAAAAAATAGTAATGGGAAATTTTAGGGAGAAAAAACAATGAAAGACTGATTTATTCTTTTGAAATGGGGAAAAAATACCTAACATTAGGTATTTTTAGTGAAGCTGTTTTTGACTAACTTAGTAGTCTCAGTACAATTTGTTCGTTAACTTAAATTATTTTTACATGCAGAGGTTAAAGAGACATTGCCTTTACTGTAATTCGGCGATTTATGGTAGGGCGGACAAGAGATTTTGTGGAGACAATTGTAGGAGTGGCTACAATAACGGAAGGAGAAAAGATGTTGAAGATGAGGTGAGTTTGATTAAAAATATCCTCATGCGAAACAGAAGGATTTTATCTAAAGTTTTGAGAGACGGTGAAGAATCTGTCAAAGTTCAAAAAGACAGGCTTTCTTTAATGGGCTATAATTTCAAATACCATACCCATCATTTTTTACCTGGAAAGGATAAATTGATCTGGTTTAACTTTGAATATGGTTATCTGGATTTGGGTAATGGTATGGTTTTGGTCATAAGGGACATAGGAGAAAATTATCTGAAGAAATTTGGATGATTCAAGGGATTAATTTCGAGCTAAAATCGTTTCTTTAAAGAAAGAAATGAGAAATACTCCTTGACCTACACAGAACATTACGATGAGATAGCTTTGGCTGAAATGACGGCTTGGTTATATAAAACCAAGAAAAGTCCTTCTCTTGTCAATAAATTGACAAAAGGAACGCAGAAAGCCATCAATGACCTGATTCCTGAAAAAGTCCATAAGGTCATTACTTTTGCCATTGAGAATATGATCAAGGGGGTATTATTCGGCACAAAATACATTACACCTCAACCTTTTGCAGCGTCCAATCTTTCCCAAAGGGAGGAAAAGGTCAAAAATATCATCAAAATCTATAAAAATGCAGCATCAGTAGAAGGAGCGATAACAGGAGCAGGGGGACTGTGGCTAGGGCTTGTAGATTTTCCTGCTTTTTTAAGCATCAAAATGAAAATGCTTTTTGAGATCTCGGCAGCTTATGGTTATGATGTTAAAAAATTCGAGGAAAGGCTTTTTATGCTCTATGTTTTTAAACTTGCCTTTTCAAGTCAGGAAACCCGGAATCAAACCATTCATATCATTGAGCATTGGGATGATTATGTGGAAAAGCTGCCAAGGGGAATAGAGGAGTTCAACTGGAGGGAATTTCAATTGGAATATAGAGATTATATGGATCTTGCCAAATTGGCACAGTTGATACCCATCATCGGAGCGGGAGTTGGAGCGGTGGCCAATTATTCGCTAAGTTCTAAATTAGCAGAAACAGCCATGCAATGTTATCGAAGCAGGTATTTCAGCTGGGATGCTAGCTTGTAGCGTGAGTCTTATTTTACTCACTGAAAAAAGCCCTTTCCTAACTGAATTTGATCATTGGTAGAATTCCGGTGCATTTCGCGGAGGACAACTCTTATTTTTGTGAATACCCAAGCACAATTCCCCTTATTTGATGAAAAAAATCTTTCCTTTGGTTCTCCTTTTCGCCGGGATCCAAAGTTTTGCTATCGGACAAAAAATCAACGCTTCCTATAGATTGCATATTTTCAGGACTTTTGATCCAATAGCAGTGGATGGTGTCATGGATGAGCATACCTGGAAGGAGGCAGAGGTGGCGAACGATTTTTTTATGATTACCCCTATGGATACGTGTTTCTCCCGGGTGGAAACAGATGTAGGCATGACCTATGACGACAAAAACCTGTACATTTTGGTCGTCAATCACCATGCGGTTGACGGACCCTATATGGTGGAGTCATTGAGGAGGGATTTTTCTTTTGGGAAAAATGATAATTTTTTTGATTTTCATGGATGCTTTTGAAGATCAGATGAACGGCTTTTCTTTTGGGGTCAATGCGGCGGGCGCCCAATGGGACGGGATCATGTATGATGGAGGAAAGGTTGATTTAAGCTGGGATAACAAATGGATTTCCAAAGTAAAAAACTATGAGGATAAATGGATTTTCGAGGCGGCTATACCTTTTAAGTCCATCCGGTATAAAGCCGGAATAAAGGAATGGGGCATTAATTTTAGCCGGATGGATCTAAAAACAACAGAAAAATCCGGTTGGGCACCAGTACCCAGACAATTTCCCTCAGCTTCCCTTGCCTATACGGGCATTTTGGTATGGGATAATCCGCCTCCTTCTTCCGCCCCCAATATTTCCCTGATTCCTTATGGATTGGGAGGGATGAGGAAGGTGAGAAATGAAAATGGTGCTGCTGCTTATCGCTATGACTATGGAATGGATGCCAAAATCGGCTTGGGGTCTGCCCAAAACCTGGACTTGACCATCAATCCGGATTTTTCTCAGGTAGAGGTGGACAGGCAAGTGACCAACCTGGACCGGTTTGAGTTGTTCTTTCCCGAAAGAAGACAGTTTTTTCTTGAAAACGGAGATCTTTTTGCCAATTTTGGCTATGAAACCATCCGGCCCTTTTTTTCAAGAAGGATAGGGCTTGATGCCCCTATCCAGGCAGGTGCCCGGTTGAGCGGTAAAATCAATCAAGACTGGAAGATAGGAGCCATGACCATGCAAACTGCCCAAGTGGAGGAGAAGGAATTGGATTCCCAGAACTTTTCCGTCATTTCTTTGCAGCGCAGGGTTTTTGCCAGATCCAATATAGGGGCCATTTTTGTCAATAGACAGGTGGGAATATTCAGGCCTCCTTCTTACCTGGACAAACCGGGATGTTCGGATTTTGACAGGAATGTGGGGATGGAATTCAATTTGGCATCTTCCAATAACCATTGGACCGGAAAAGCATTTGTGTTAAAATCTTTTAATGCCTTGCAAAATGGATCTGGTTTGGTATATGCCGCCAACTTAAGGTATACCAGTTGGAATTTGTATTGGAACATGCAGCATGAGTATGTTTCAGAAAATTATACTGCTGAGGTTGGATTTGTGCCCAGGAAAGGATTTAGTAAGGTGCATCCCACCATTGGATACTTGTTTTTTCCAAAAAGTAAAAAAATCCTTAGCCATGGCCCTGAATTCAATTCGCGGATGTTTTTTGATACTGAACTTAATCAAACCGATAATGAAACATGGCTTTCTTACCGGGTAAGGTTTAGAACTCAAAGTAACCTCGTTGTGTGGGGAGCCCGTGATTATATCAAGTTATTGGCACCCTTTGACGCGACCAATTTTCTTGGTGATACTTTGGCCAAAGGGACCGAACACCGTTGGTATGCCTGGGGCACAGAGTACACTTCCAAGCCCCAAAGTATTTTCACCTATGTTTTTTCAACCAGAATGGGGGGGGATTTTGCTGATGGGAAAATTTACAATGCGACGGGAGAGATAGGGTATAGGTTACAACCTTATTTCAGCCTTACCCTCAATGCCAAATACAATGAAATCCATTTAACTCAACCCTGGAATGTGACCAGGTTTTGGTTGATAAGTCCGAAGTTTGACCTGACCATGACCAATAATTTCTTTTTGACCGCTTTTTTTCAGCACAATGAGCAGATTGATAACATCAATATGAATACCAGGTTGCAATAGCGGTTCAAGCCTGCTTCGGATATATTCCTCGTATTTACCGACAATTATTTACCTGCACCCTTTCAGGCAAAGGATAGGTCCATTGCATTGAAATTTACTTATTGGTGGAATATATAAGCCGAAATACGCCTCATTCGGTTTTATAGCCCTAGAATATCCATCTGGTTTTTTAAATACCCTTCTCTTTCAGGAGCATGGGCAAAAAGAGATCCATAAATCCCGGCTTCTTTTGAAAGAGCACGGAGGAAATTTCCTCCGGCCGGCAGTGTTTTGGGTTGGTTTTGATAAATAGGGTCTTCATAGGCCTCCATCGCATCGATGATTTCCCAACCTTCAGCGGCCAGGGCATCTAGCAAATCCCCTAAAAATAGACTGGCTGCCAAATTATGGTGTAATAAAAGTACATGGTTGATTTTTCTATCGGTAAGGACCGTAGCCAGACTATCATTGAAATTTGCCCTTTCCATATGGTGTTTGACGTACCAATCTCTGAAATCAGATATATCAGCTTTTGGGTTTCTCTTCAACCTGCTGAGAAGTCTGCTGTTGATGTACCAGTCAGAACCATCAATGGTCACATGGCCATTCCTAAATCCATTTTCTTCAAGAAATCTTCTGAAACCATCTCTTTTTTCTATGGTTTGTCCTTCTTTAAGGTAAGGGAAGCGGAAAAACGGCACGAAATTATCGAATTGGGAAAGGAATGGATTGTTTTTAAGGAAATCTCTTTTGTAGTCCTCCAGGCTTACTTCTTCGCTGTTGAAACTGGGGTGGGTAAAGGTATGGTTGCCAAGATAATGGCCTGATTGTACCCAATTTTCCAGTAATTGCCGGCCTTTTGGGCTATTGAGTTGTCCCCCTGTAGCGAAAAACACCGCTTTGGCACCATGTTTATCTAAATGCTTTAAGATAAGGTTGTTCCACTCATCCAAAGTGTGACCGGGCATATCCGCAGTATTGCCATCGTCAAAGGAGATGGCCAATTTGGGTTTGGGTTTTGAGTCCTTAATTTCTTGATTTTCAGTAGGGTTTTGGGGTGGTTCTTCCGTTAACGGTTGGGGTTCCGTCGTCATCCAAAAAAGCAGGAAGTACAGTAGGCTGTATGTAAACATCAAATAAATATGGAAATAATATTTTGAATATAACGAAGTAAGTTTGATAAACCAAAGAGAAATTGGCGGGAGTTTTCAAAAATTTTCAGTTTTTTTGATCGTTTAAAATTAAAAATACAGATAATCAGACGATTAATAATTTGTGAAAGTTATTTGGGCTTTGGGATTTGTAAATTCAAACTTATCGGCTACATTTGCAATCCAAAACAAGGTCACTTGTTTGGAATAGAGGAGTGGCAGAGTGGTCGATTGCGGCGGTCTTGAAAACCGTTGTACCGAGAGGTACCGGGGGTTCGAATCCCTCCTCCTCTGCACAAAAAAGACTGAGCAAGTGCTCAGTCTTTTTTGTTTGAGTCGTCGGGGCAGCCCTGCAACCTGGCCCCTCGCTAAATTGCTCCACCGGAGCAATTTTTCACGCTCGGTCCTCTCCTCCTCTGCATTCAAATGCTAAGTGTTAGGTTGGCTTTTTTCATTTTGGGTTGTCGGGAGCGGTCCTGCTTTCTGGCCAAACCTAAAAATGTCCACAATACATTTTCTTTACGGCTTGACCACTCCTCCTCTGCAAAAAAAAAAGCTGTGCATTCGCACAGCTTTTTTTAATATTTTAATTTAGTATTTGGAATTACTTTTTTTTGCCCTATTCGTCCTCTTAATGGAGGACTAGAATTTATCAATATCCTGGATTCTGAGGCAATAAATTTGGATTTCTTAGTAATTCCACAGCCGGTATAGGCCAAATTCTTTTGTTGGGGTCTGTAATACCTAATACAGAACCTAACCTGTCTGTTCTTACAAGATCAAACCATTCATGTCCTTCATAGCATAATTCCAACCTTCGGTCTTTGTACAATTGGTTGATGAATGCATTTTTTTCATTGAGTGATACCGGGCTAAGACCAGCCCGTCTTCTGATTTCATTTAATAATTCCGTCGCTTCAGAAGAAGGGAAAGAAGTTTCGGCTAAGGCTTCTGCCCTCGATAATAGCACCTCAGCCAATCTAAAGACAATGATATTATCTGATCCTGAGTTTGCCCTCGTATATTTATTCACAAAGGGTTGACCGGCTTGCATTCCAATTGTGACATTTTTTCTAAGGTCCCCTGCTTCATAAGCCGAGATGATGTCTGGATTGACTTCGAGCATTCTTACACCACCAAGGGCTCCAGGGAGGAAAGTCCTTGCCATGGTATTGGTGACGATATTGTCATAATTGATTTCCCAAATTGCTTCATCGGTATTCCTGTCGGCATAAAGGGATTGATAGGAATTGGTGAGGCTTCTCCCTCTCAATGAAATTACCTGCTCCGAATTTGAAAGGACTTGGCTATATTCTTTTCGGAAAAGGTGTATCCTTGTTGCCAAAGCAAAAGCTGCTGCTTTTGTTGCCCTTGCTTTTGTTGCCAGCGTACCAGAGAAATTATCAGGTAAGTTTTGCTTGGCAAATTCAAGGTCGGAAAAAATCTGTTCATAGACTTTTTCCGTAGGATCTCTGCTAACCTGAAGACTTACTAGATCTGCGGTGGTGGTAGGTTCTGTAATCAAAGGAACATTTCCGAAATACCTCACCAGATTGAAGTAGGCAAAAGCCCTTAGGAATCGGGCTTCAGCCAAGACCCTGTTTTTGTTTTCCGTTGATAAGTCTTCAATTCCAGGGACTCGTGAAATGATGACGTTTACCCTGCTTATCAAGAGATAATTTTCTCTCCATAAGTTGTTGTAGAACCCGTTGTCATCTAAAAACAACAAGTTGTTCATCTGTTCAAACTGTCTGTTCAATGCATTTCCAACAATATTTTTGGTGGGTATTTCTGCCATCAAAACATAGTTTTGTCCGAGACGGGCTGCAGCTTCATATGCTCCTATTATGGCGGGTTCAGCATCAGAACCTCTAGTGAAAAGCCTTTGGTTTGACACAGCATCAATAGGTTCCTGATCCAGAATATTACATGCCTGAGCAAGGAAAATGAAGCAAATCAGGATAGAAATTTTATGTATTTTCTTCATGTTTATCTTTAAATTAGAACGTAACATTTAATCCAAAAATGTAAGATCTGGCTTGTGGGTAGGAGTTGGCATCAAAACCAAATCTTGCATCATCTTCAAATCCGTTTACCTCTGGATCATATCCTTGGTAACGGGTGAATGTGAATAGGTTATTGGCTGCCAAATAGAGCCTAACCCCTTGTATTCCGATTTTTTCTAATTTTGGATTACTGTGGTTGTAACCTAACGAGACATTTTTGATCCTCAGGAAAGATCCATCTGAAATAGTACGGTCAGACACAGACCCATTTCTTGTCGGATCGCCCCAAGCGGCTCTTTGAACAGTAGTAATATCGCCTGGTTGTCTCCATCTGTTTTCAGCTATTTTTCTGCTTGAATTAAACCAGGTATGAAGTCTTCCATAAGAATATTCCGCTAAATCAAAAATCTGGTTTCCATAGACAAAGTGCATAAATACCGAAGCGTCAAACTTTCCTAATGTAAAAGTGTTGGTTAGCCCTCCTGTGAATTTAGGCTGGGCACTGCCTATAACCTGAACATCAGTGCTTGTGGAAGCAAATGGAATATTACCATCGCCATCAAGATCTTCAAAGTCGAAATTGCCTGTTTCGGGATTCACACGTATTATCCTCCAACCATAGAAAGTTCCCAGAGGAAAGCCTTCCTTGATAATGCTGGCATAACCATTAAATCCTAGCGGTCTGGGGCCTCCAGGAAGATTGGTCACTTTATTTCTGTTGAAGTTGATGTTAAAATCTGATAACCACGAAAATTTATTGTTTCGAATGTTTACAGAATTGAAGGCCAGTTCAAGTCCCCTGTTTTCAACATTACCAACGTTTTGAAGAGAACTGTTGAATCCTGAAGTGGCCGGTAATAAAACATCCAGTAAAAGACCTGAAGTCTGTTTTAAATAAACATCAGTTGAAACATTTAATCGCTTATTCAAAAATGAAAAATCAAATCCAAGATTTGTCTGCTCTGTGGTTTCCCAGGTCAGGTCAGGATTTTCCAGTTGTATTGGAGCTAATCCAGACAAACCAATGTAATTAAATCCACCAGCAAAAAGTCCTCTTGATGTGAAATTCCCTATTTCCTGATTTCCTGTTCTTCCCCAGCTGCCTCTGATTTTGAACTCATTGAGCCACTTGAGATTTCTTAGAAAATCTTCCTGTCCCAAGCGGTAAGCGGCTGATACGGATGGAAAACTTCCATATTTGTTGTTTTCAGAAAATCTTGAAGATCCGTCGATTCTGTAACTAGCGGCTAAAACCAGCTTGTTTTTGAAGGAGTAGTTAAACCTGGAAAAATAAGAGACCAGCCCCCAGCTGCTTCCAGTAGAACTTGAATTTTTTATGGAAGCTGAGGCAAGGGTAGGGATAGATTCCAAAGCAAAATTGGTGGCAGAAGCAATAGTTCTTGAAAATTCAGACGTTTGTAAAGAATAACCTAATAATGCATTAAAGCGGTGATCAGCAGAAAATTCTTTAATATAGGATAAAGTATTTTCATTGATCCATCCTATATCTTGAGTAAAGCTGTTGGTTCCAGAACCATTAGTAGTCCTTCCCACAACGGTCAAATTATTTCTTGGGACAAATAATACTTCTTCCAGGCCAAGATAATCAACTCCCAGGGTGCTTCTTAATGTCAGACCGTCAATGATTTCAAAATCGATGTACCCATTACCAATTACACGGTTATTGAAAGCTTGATTTCTGACTTGCTCAGCTATAATTACAGGGTTGTCAAGATTACTGATATAAGGATCCACAGGATTTAGACTTCCATCCTCTAATCTTACAGGAATAGCGGGTGATTTTACTATTGCTACAGCCACGATTCCCTGCCTGTCACTTGTACTTACACGGTCTTGGGTTGAACGGGTTAAACTAAGGCTTACACCTGTTTTCATTCGGTCATTAAGGTGTTGATCAAAGTTAAACCTGAAATTTCCCCTTCTAAATCCACTGGCAATAACCACACCTGATTGGTCAAAATAACCTCCGGAAAGGAAATATTGTGATTTTTGGGTTCCTCCCGATAAGGATACCTCATAATTTTGTATTGGAGCTCTCCTAAAGATTTCATCCTGCCAGTCTGTAGTGGGAAGGGTAGATGGGTCTTCAAAAATTGGTGCCAGTCCTACATTAGCACGGGCTTCATTTATAAGTTCGCCCCATTCCGGACCATTCATCAATGGTATGCGTCTGGATACTTCTTGAATTCCTGTGTATGCATTGAAGCTAACTCTGGACCGTCCTTCGGATCCCCTTTTTGTTGTGATAATAATTACACCATTGGAAGCCCTTGATCCATAGATGGCAGCGGCTGCAGCATCTTTTAAAACTTCAATGCTTTCAATTTCATTAGGGCTGATATTCGATAAAGGATTTTGAGATACTGCACCCCCTGCTGCCCCGTTGTAATTTCCAACATTGATAGGAATTCCATCAACAACATATAAAGGATCATTTCCGCCTGTAATGGAACTAGCTCCCCTAATTCTTACCGTGGATCGTCCTCCTGGAGTTCCGGAGTTTTGTGTCACATTCACCCCTGCAATCCTTCCCTGCATCAACTGTTCCGGATTCATGAGCGGAAGTTCCGCCAAACGTTTATCTGTGACTGATAGGGATGCTATAGAACCTGAGACATCTTGTTTACTTTGGGTTCCATATCCAATAATTACTACCTCATCCAGGCTTTTATTGTCTTCGTTTAGAGTTATTACTAAAAAGCTTTCATTGCCAACACGGATTTCCTGACTTTCATATCCAATAAAAGAAACCAATAAGGTTTCGTTTCTTTCCGCGTCAATTTTAAACCTTCCTTCTATATCGGTAACTGTTCCTTTCGTGGTCCCTTTAATAAGAATATTCACTCCTGGAAGAGGTTCACCAGTTTTTGCATCTCTGATAACACCCTCAATGTTTATCAATTCATTTACTGATGAATCGATGTCTTTAGCCCTGTTGCTTCGGATGGCAATATTGTTGTTCACTTGCAGAAATGAAAGACCCGATTGCCTTGCTATTTCTTCTAAAAGAGATTCGAGGTCAAAATTGCCTCCCTTAATTACAACCTCCGTAGCCAATAGATGGCTATCGTAGAATGTAAAATTGAAGTCGCTGGATTGTTCGATCTTGCGAATCACCTGTTTTAAGGAAAATGTCCCCTTCTTTGTTTGAATGAAGGTATCTTTCAATTGTTGGGCATCTGTCTCATGTGCCCAGACTATTCCACTTCCGATGTAAACCAAAAAGGCAATAGTCAACATGTGGATGCTTATCCTCATAAATAGGATGAGTAATTTTTTTTTCATAATTTAAGGTTAGTTTTTACAGTTTGTTTGGGCTGGTCTTGTTGGCGCAAGCCAGCCTTTTTTATTTTGTTGTGATTTTTAATTGTTTGTCATTTAATTCATAGGCAATTCCAGTTGAATATGAAATGGATTGTAATATTTCTTTTAAGGTTTGGTTTCTATATTTTCCGGTAATTTTAAATTCATGTATTGGACCAATCTGTTCCAGTTTTTCTAAGCCATACCATTTTTTTAAATCCTCCAAAACAAAATCTAACCTGGTGTTTTCATACCATAAAATGTTTTCAACTTTAGCGAAACTGATTTCCGGATCAATTTTCCTTTTTAAGGGGAGAGGCTCGGTTTTTTCAAAAACTATTTGTTCATTTTTGAAGAGGTTTTCTGAATAATCATGCTCATTGCTGACATTTACAATGCCTGATTTAATGGATACCGAGGAGGTTTGGCTGCTATCTGCCTGAACCAGGAAAGATGTGCCTAACACCTTAATTTTAAATTTTCCGGCATCTATGAAAAAAGGGCTCAGGGAATCATGCCGTACATCGAAAAAAGCCTCGCCAACTAACTTAATCTCCCTTAGTATTGGATAATCTTCATGGATAAATAATGATGTTGGACCAAATAATTTCACTTGGGTTCCATCATTAAGCTTGATGAGTTTTCTTTCTCCAAACTTGGCAGAAATTTCCTGGTAGAAAACAGGCTTCTCCTGCTGAGATTTTGGAAAATCCCTATTTGATAAGAAATACGCGGAAATGGCTATTGAAAAAAGTATAAATACAGCGGCAAATTTTTTGTATTGATCAACTAAAGAATATTTGTACTGTATCTGACTTTTTAAAAATTTCTTTTGACGGTTTTTGATGGTTTTGAGCGACCTGGAACTTAGGGGATAGCTGGGATGTTCATAAGCAAAAAACCATTTGTCTAAATCTTCCTGTTCATTGACCGAGGATTTGCCCCGTAGATCTTTATAGATTAAAAGCCGGATTTTTTTGGGTATGTCCATCATATAATTTGAGACTACATAGATATGTGTCTCAAAACTGACTTTCTTACCCTAAAAAATGATTACCATTTCGTTAATAAATTTTCAAAAAAAGACATGAAAAATTAATAATCAATTTAAAAATAAAAAAAGTAATAAGGGATAGTGTTTTTTCAGGTCCTGTCTAATCAACTGTTTACTTGCTGTCAAACGATTGCTGACTGTCTGGGGCGCAAGCTTTAGTTTGGCGGAAATTTCTGTTATCGAAAGAGACTCATGTTGGCTGAGCTTAAAGACTTCTTTGTATTTTTCAGGCAGTTTTTCAATGCATTGAAGATAACGGTGGTGTAGTTCATCGAACTCTAGGCAGGTCTCAGGTGTGTAGGGATCAATCCCGCATGCTTCCAATTCTTCTCCGTCCAACTGTAAAGTTTGTGTATCAATTGACTTGAAATACATATACTTCGCTACTGCCAAGAGATAATTTTTTAGGTTCGTATGTATATGGAGGCTTTTTCTTCGGTTCCATACCAAAAGAAAGACTTCTTGAACAATATCCTCCGCCTGACTGTAATCACCTGTTTTTTTTTACAATAAACTTAAAGACCATCTCCCAATATTTATTAAATATTGCTTCATAAGACCTGACATTATCTTTGATGATCTTACTGAGTAAATACAAGTCAGAGTTTTCCATGTAACCAATAAAGCCTAAAAATACCTACGCTTTAATAAAACTCTTAACAAAGTCATTTATCAAATTATTAATTATCTATGTCCCTAATGATATCAGTTATCATTATTTATGTGGTTTTTGACCAGGCCAAAATTTTTTGAGATAGGAAATTCATGGATATTGGTTCTTTAATACCGGTCAATTCTTTGAAATTCTGTTAGTGGAATGATGCCGGATGATCATAAAAGAGAATAAAAAAACAGATTGAGAATTTAAAAAAAAATTACTGTCCTCCGAGAACTGAGGCAATATAAAAAATAAAATCCTAGAATAGTACAAAAATCAAAGATGGGCAGCCCTTTTGGAGCTTACCCATCTTTTTCATATTGTTGTTTCGACCAAGAACCAACAACGTGACACAATTTAAGCATAAATTTTTGTCTGGGCATCCTATTATCGCTCAACTCCTCTCTCTTATTCCCAAAGAGCTATTGAATCAGGTCGTTGAGGAAGAAAACTCGGATAGGTACTACAAGAAACTCAAAACAAGTGATCACTTCATCTGCATGTTTTATGCGGTGTTGACCAGAAACAGCAGTCTTAGAGAGGTCTGCAAAAACATCGGCCTGATCATAACCAAGCTTATTCCTTTTGGAATGAAGCAGCTACCTGCCAGGAGTACCCTTTCTGATGCAAACCGTAAACGCAGTTATCGTGTTTTTGAACAACTATACAAAGGGCTGTATTCATACTATAGGGCATCTTTGGTAGGAAATTGGCTCGATATCGGTGGAGAGGTCGACCTCAGCCGTGTTGAGGTTTTTGATTCCTCAACGGTCACGCTGTTCAAGGAAATCCTCAGAGGGGCCGGACGCAATCCCCTGAACGGAAAGAAAAAAGGTGGTGCCAAGATATTTGCCAAAATGAATCTGGCAGAAGGCGTTCCCAACTTCATATGTATCCGTTCTGCGGCCACAAATGAAAATATGTTTTTAAAAGTGATGGATCTGCCTGAGCACGGGATAGCTGTTTTCGACAAAGGATATAACCGCTATTCCTGCTTTGAAAAGTGGGACAGTTCAAACAGATATTTTGTGACCAGAAAAAAAGACAATGCAAGATATGAAGTGGTCAGTGAGTTTGACTGTACGCATGCCTTGGACATCATCAAGGACCAGATTATCTCACTGAGCTACAGGGAGAAGGGAGTTTCTCGGACAGTTGAAGCCAGACTGGTGGTTTATGCTGACCCTGAAAGCGGTGAAACGCTGGAGTTTATCACCAATCTTAAGGGATTGGATGCCCTAACCATAGCTCTTCTCTATAAGAACAGGTGGGTTATCGAAGTGCTTTTCAAGCAGATCAAGCAGAATTTTGAACTCAGATATTTTTTGTCGGACAGCGAGAACGGGATCAAAATCCAGATTTGGGTGGCATTGATACTCAACCTCCTGTTTACAGTTCTACATAAGCGGATAAAAGAGGCTGAAGACTTCTCGACCATGGTCATGGTAGCCGCAAAAAATCTTTGCTCCTACGTCAGTCTTGAAAAGTTCCTACTTTTTCCTGAAGCTTACTTTAAAAGTATATTTCAAAAAGACATCCAAAATGTACAAACCCAATTATTCCTTTCCGGATAGGGGGTGCTTTTTGACTTTCAACAAAAAACACCTCTAAAACTTCATTAGAGGACTTTATTTTAAATTTCTTATTTTAGTCGGACGACAGTAAAAAAAAATATTTCAACAGAAGAAAAGTCAAAGAGCCACTTTGTTCAAATGGCTCTTTTAATTTTTTTCTTTTTAATTCCTGATTTCCCCTTTTTCAGCTTTCTCGACCAGGTTTTCATTGGCAGTGATGAGGATTTCTACCCTTCTGTTTTTGGCCCTACCTTCATCAGTGTCATTGCTGGCAACCGGGCGGTCAAAGGAATATCCTACGGTCTGCATTCTGCTTTCTGATACACCCTGCATTCTTAGGTAATTTCTTACAGATTGTGCTCTCCTTTCAGAAAGTCCCTGATTATAAGATCTGCTGCCCCTGTTGTCCGTATGTCCCTCTATCATGATATCCGTGTCAGGATATTCTTTTAATATTTCTGCAAATTTCATCAGGTTTTCCTGTGATGCCGGTGTGAGGGAATAGGAATCAAAACCAAAGAGAATTCCTGAAGCAAAAGTTACCTTGATACCTTCCTCAACCCGTTCGATCTCTGCATCTTTGATTTGTTCTTCCATCTTCTTGGCCTGTTTGTCCATATAAACCCCGATGGCCGTACCTGCTACACCACCTATGACTGCCCCAATCCCTGCGCCACGTCCTGCCTGACCGCTTTTATTTCCTATGACAGCACCTACAGCCGCTCCGGTTCCCGCACCGATGACTGCTCCTTTTTGGGTGTTATTCCAATTTTTGCAGGCAGCTAGAAAAGAAACTAAGATTAAAATGGATAATAGATTGGAAAATTTGGATACTCGTTTCATTGTCTTTGTGATTGATTTTTTCAATCTCCAAAAACCAATTTCATGCCAAAAAAACTTCATCATCAAACTTAATCATCGTGGGTTTTACTAGAATCTGCTACGAGAAGGTTGATCTCCCTGAGTTCTTGGGGTTTAAGATCCCTCCATTTTCCGATAGGCAAGTCCAAGGGAATGTTCATGATCCTAATTCTTTTTAATTTGGTTACATTATAGCAGAGGTATTCACACATCCGGCGGATCTGTCTGTTAAATCCCTGTGACAGGGTGATTTTGAATTTGTATTTTCCCAGTGATTTTACCTCACATTTTTTAGTAACAGTACCCAGGATAGGAATGCCGTCGGACATTTTACGGATAAAATCTGAAGTTATGATCCGGTCTACTGTCACTATATATTCTTTTTCGTGGTTGTTTTTGGCCCTCAGGATTTTATTGACAATATCCCCATCACTGGTCAAAAGGATGAGGCCTTCACTTGGTTTGTCCAATCTTCCGATCGGAAAGATCCGTTTTGGATGGTTGATGTAATCGATGATGTTGTCCTTTTCTGATTTGGTGTCTGTGGTGCAGACGATACCCACCGGTTTGTTGAAGGCAATATAAACATGTTCTTCCTCAGGCTCAGCAATCAATTTCCCATTGACCCGTATCTCATCTCCGGGCATCATTTTGGTGCCCATCTCCGGGACTTTCCCATTGATGGTTACCTTGCCCTCTTCAATCAGCTTATCGGCAGCCCTTCTGGAACAAAAGCCCACCTCACTGAGGTATTTATTGATACGTGTGCCCTGAGAATCACTCATAATTGTCAAATTGAGGGTGTAAAGTTAGGGAAATGTATTGAGGAGTAATACGAGACAAGGTAAAAGGGGGAAATGTTGAATGAGGGATTAGGAGTTGTCAGGTTGTCAAGTTGTGGAGTTGGAGTTTTGAAAGTAGGAGTGAGTGTATAGCTAACCGTCCTGATGAACGTAGTGAAGCATCTCCTTTAATTATGGAGTATTAGCGGAGAATGTAGAATGAGGAATGAGGAAGTCTTGAAGGGGTGAGGAGCTTTGTTCTTTAATAGGGAGGTTTTCCTAAATAACTCAAGCGTTTTGAGTAGATAAGACGAAAGAAGAACACCAAGCAGCTGGCGCTGGGTCTTCTCAGGTAGATGTAATAGAAGCCTTTTGTGAATCAGGCCGTAGGGCCTGTCTAGTGGTAACCCAGGGTTTTACCCCGGGTATAATGACCAATCCTCTGCCCCCGAGTCGGTGCAGGAATCTGCTGAACAATTGATTCCCGTCCCACGCCGACGATATGAAACCTGAGTGGGATTTGAACGCCCCCGCTTGCACGGACGGGAAGGGATGGTGAGATTATATTGAACCGCGGATGGCTGCAGATGGACGCGGAAAAAAGGCCACGAATTTTACAGATTTTGCCCTCTTTGGGATTTCCTTGGATTCCTTGCGGTTTAAATTACTTCAAAACCATGTACTTTTTAAGGTCGGAATGCAGGATCTCATCCAACTCCCTTTCATTACCTTCACTGGTTTCGGTAAATAGGAAACCGAAAACCCCGAATTTATCCATATTGACCTTGCGGACATGCAGGGGATTTTCAAAATCCTTGGCCAGCGTATCAAAATTAAAATAGGCGATGGACTCTTGTGGCACATCCGATTGGTTGTCCAATAAGATCAAACTGTATTTTTTATTTTCCCTTCCTTTGAAAACTTTTTCCCAATCAGGTTTTTGGGACTTGAAAAAGTATTCATAAGAATTTATACCATATGTAAACCAGGTCAGGTCTGCGGTGGTGCACCAGCCCCCAAAACGCATAGGGTTGACTTCAATCGGGATGATTTTTCCCGGAGCTGTTTCTCTGATTTCTATATGCAAAGGAAAATTCCTCAGGTCAATTTTCTTTCCCACCAAATGAAGAAATTCCATAATGGCTGGGCTTAACCTTTCAATGATTGCTTTGGAACTTGTGTAAACCCTGTCACTTACATCTGCCTCTGACATAAAAACATGGTGAAGCACATTGAGGATGGTAGGCTCACCCTTTTCGTTGAAGTAACAGTCAAAAGCGTACTCTTCCCCTTTGATGTAAGATTCTATGATGAATTCTGTATCGCTGACCACTTCCTGGGGATAAAGATTACTGGTCTTTTTGATCTGTTCTTCAATTTTACTTACTATTTCCGGCCAATCCTCCACCTTATCGACTTTGTGAACCGCGATACTGAAGAATCCAATCGCAGGTTTGATGATGAAAGGGAATTTAAATGCGGATACATCCATTTTCCTCAAATCGGAAAGTTGGGCAGCGCTGAAAAAATAATCCGGATAAGCTTCCTGAATCAATTGTCTGAACCTGAATTTGTTTTTAAAGGTCTCAATTTTTTCAGGGAGGGAAGTATCGGAAAGGTGTTGCTTAATCCAGGCGATGCTGTTTTCTGAATTGGTATATAGGTGCAAAAGTGGATTTTGCCTGATTTGCGCCACTGCCTTTTGTTCAGAAATCCAGTTGGCCGGCCTGTCCTCCATGATGGCAATCGCTTCACTCGTGGCAATTACCGGAAATTGGTTTTGTACAATGGTGTCTTTCAGGAAATCTGAAACGTAGGGATAATCCAATAAAATCATTTGGAAGTAAATTTTTGGCGCAAAAATAAATTATCTCAGGTTGATCTGAACATAATTTTTACCGGCGGTCACCCTGAAAGCGGCTTTTTCAAAACTTGGAGGTCCAAAAGTTCCCATGGCATTGTTGGAAAAACCATAGCCATCCCTCGGAATCCCTAAGGCATTGGTACGTAGCTTACCTGTATTCTGAGAATCATGAAATACCGAAAAGGCATAATTTCCGGTGGGAATATTATCAAAGGTAATACTGGCCTTATTGCCCTCAATCTTCAGGGAAGCATTGGCATAGGCTTTTTCAACCGCATCGGGAAAACCATCCCCGCCCCTGAACAAAAGGACCCTTACTACTCCCTGATTATTTTTCACCTTGGTGACCGTCAGGGTGAGGGAGTTTTTTTCCTGGATGGCTTGAAAAAAGGAAAAAAGCATCAAGATAATGATTGATATTTTCATTGGCTATTTTGAAAGGTTGCAGGTCGGTTGATTTTACCGGATGCTGTTTTTACGAATTCCTTAACATAAAGGATTTCTTTTGGTAAATGGTACCTGTTGAACAGGTTCTTCAATGCATTCCGCAATAACTGTTCCTTTGTAACGTCTTTATCCTCATGACCAATGACCAAAACCAATTTTTGGCCAAGTCTTTCATCTTCTTTGCCAAACAGGAAAAAATGCTGGTGTCCGAAAATAGCTTCAAAAGCCGGTGCAATCTTGGGTTCCATTAGCTCGGGTTGTAGTTTGATCCCCCCGGAATTGATCGTGAAATCAGCCCTGCCCAGCCATTGGAAATGACTTTTGTCTATCATTTTTACCAAATCATTGGTCTGAAGGATTTGATGTGAGGCCATAGGTGCTTTGATCCATAGCCTTTGTTCTTGGTCTGTTCCAATCTCCACTCCCGGCAAAACTTCATAGACGAGTTCCTCTCTGTTGATTTTGGCCAAAGCAATATGGGACACTGTCTCGGTCATGCCATAAGTTTGGTATGCGCGGATCCCTGAATTCAGTATATTTTGGATCAGTGTAGGAGAGGAAGGTGCCCCCCCAATAATCAGGTGTTTGATTTTTTTCAGGACAGGTACAGTTTTTTCATTTTCCAGACAGGCAGACACTTGAAGGGGAACCATGGCCGCAAAATCAAATTCCAAATACAACTCCAGCAAAGGATTGTCACTGGGCTTGACCAGGTAAAGTTCTGCCTCCCATTCCATCGCCCTGACCAACATCATCTTTCCTGCCACCATCCAAATATTCAGACAGCAAAGCATTTTGGCTCCTTTTGGGATTTGGAAAAAATCCCTCGTCGCTGCGGCTGAAATTTCCATTTGCTTCCTGTTGACCTGAATGTCTTTGGGTTCACCGGTGGAGCCTGAGGTGGGCATTTCAAATACCGTTGCCCCCTTAAGCCACAACTGACAGAACGTCAGGGCCTGATGGAAATAGGGGTCATTTTCCAACCAATTTCCTTCCTTGATTTCATCAAAACCATAAGTTCTGTTTTCAATAATGATTTTACCCATAATGATCAATCCTGCACTAAAATTCAACAAAATTCCTGTAAGGCTGTTATCTTGCAGGAAAATTTTAAATCAAATTACCATGGAAATAAACTGGAAAACGGTCAAAGAATACGATGATATCACCTATAAAAAGTGCGATGGGGTGGCCAGAATAGCTTTTAACCGTCCGGAAGTGAGGAATGCTTTTAGGCCCAAGACCACTTCCGAGCTTTTGGATGCTTTCAAGGATGCCCATGAGGATACGAGCATAGGTGTTGTCCTTTTGACGGGAGAAGGACCCTCGCCCAAGGATGGAGTGTATGCTTTTTGTTCAGGAGGTGACCAAAGGGCAAGAGGACATCAGGGTTATGTGGGGGAAGATGGCTACCATAGACTGAATATTTTGGAGGTGCAAAGGTTAATCCGTTTTATGCCCAAGGTGGTGATTGCTGTAGTACCCGGTTGGGCAGTGGGTGGAGGACATAGCCTTCATGTGGTCTGTGACCTGACCTTGGCCAGTAAAGAACATGCCATTTTCAAACAGACCGATGCAGATGTGACCAGTTTTGATGCCGGTTATGGTTCGGCCTATCTGGCCAAAATGGTGGGCCAAAAGAAAGCCAGGGAAATATTTTTTCTGGGGAGGAATTACACCGCTCAGGAGGCCTTTGATATGGGCATGGTCAATGCAGTAATACCGCATGCCGAACTGGAGACAACAGCCTATGAATGGGCACAGGAAATCTTGGCCAAATCGCCCACATCCATCAAGATGCTCAAGTTTGCCATGAACCTGACCGATGATGGAATGGTAGGGCAACAGGTATTTGCAGGGGAAGCGACGCGGTTGGCCTACATGACCGAAGAGGCTAAAGAAGGAAGGAATGCCTTTTTGGAAAAGAGAAAACCGAACTTCAAGCATATCAAGTGGATTCCTTGAAAAATGAGGGATTGGGAGTTATCAGGTTGTCATGGTTTTCGGGTTGGAGTTTTGAAAGTAGGAGTGAGTGTATATCTAACTGTCTTGCTGAACGTAGTGAAGCATCTCCTTTGATTATGGAGTATTAGTGGAGGATGAAGAATAAAAAAAGTCGGATTTGGGAAAAGGAAGAGCATTAAAGGTTCGACGAGCTTGGTTCTTCAATAGAGAGGTTTTCTACATAATTCTAGCGTTTTGAGTAGGACTAGATAAAGGAAGAACACCAAGCAGCTGACGCTGCATCTTCTCAGATGGATGTAATATGAGTCTTTTACAAGACAGGCCTGTAGGGCCTGCCTATTGGTAGCCCGGGGTTTCAACCCCGGGCAAATGGTGTCCGGCCCGTCCCCCGAGTCGGCGCAGGAATCTGCTGAACAACAGAACCTCGTCCCACACCGACGATATGAAACCTGAATGTGATTGGAACGCCCCCGCTTGCACGGTCGGGTAGGGATGGTGCGGATTATATTGAACCGCGGATGGATGAGGATGAACACAGATAGTATCAAAAAAAGAAAGTAACACCCTCACTTTAACAAAGTCTAAAATATTGAACCAAAAAACCCCATTATCGCTTAAAAACTTTTTGTCTGAAGGAATTTGGCTATCTTTCTATTCCTAAAACCCTCCAACTATGAAATTTAGACCCTTAGTCCTTTTTTGGCTTCTATTTCCCATGATGACAATTCCCATAACCGAAACCTTTGGACAGGACAATCAAGAAGAATCCCTAATCTACAGAATCAAGACCAGGGACGGAAATGAGTTTGTAGGCCAGATCACATTGGAAGATGATGAAAAACTGGTATTACTTACTGAAAAATTTGGAGAAGTGACCATCAGAAAGACCGATATTCTTGTTAGGGAACTCATTCAATCGGGTCAGGTGAAAGACGGAAAGTTATGGTTTGATAATCCCCAGGCTACCCGCTATTTTTTCGCACCGAATGGATATGGTCTTCGATCTGGTGAAAGTTATTACCAAAATGTGTGGATCTTTTTCAACCAGTTTTCTTTTGGGATCACTGAGAATTTCTCTATGTCCGCAGGGATTGTCCCCTTGTTTTTGTTTGCAGGAGCACCTACCCCTGTCTGGCTGAACCCAAAGTTTTCGGTGCCGGTAGTTAAGGATATATACAATGTTGGTGCCGGCGCATTGCTCGGAACCGTGATCGGCGGTGGAGGAGCTTTTGGGATTTTATATGGGGTCAATACCTTTGGCAATAAAGATAAAAATATCACTTTGGGCTTGGGCTGGGGTTTTTCAGATGGAGAAATTGCCAGTTCCCCAACAATCACTCTGGGCGGCATGGTCAGAACCGGTCCAAGAGGATATTTTTTAACAGAAAACTACATTATCAGCACTGGCTTTGAGACATTTGGTCTTTTGTCTATGGGAGGGAGGAGAATCATAGGGGATGTAGGGCTTGATTATGGTCTGGTCTTGCCTGTAAGTGGAAACTTTGATGGTTTTGTTGATATTCCTTGGCTTGGAATTACAGTGCCCATGGGAAGAAAATCAAGACTTTAATGGATTTTTTAATTTCCCGAAATTATAAAGTAACAATGAAGCATTTCGAAACAAAATATACCACGCATGATAATTTGGTGCTCTATCTTCAGGCTTGGATTCCCGATCAACCCAAGGCTTCTATGCTGCTTGTCCATGGTCTTGGGGAGCATAGTAGCCGGTATGCACATTTTGCTGACAAACTCGTTGGGGAAGGTATAGCAGTGTTCACATTTGACGGTAGAGGTCATGGAAAGTCCTCAAACCCCAAACCAACTGCCTATTTTGCCAATTATCAGGACTATTTGAAAGATATTGATGCCCTGTTTCTCAAGGTCAAAACCTATATCCCCGGAATTCCTGCATTTCTTTTTGGCCACAGTATGGGTGGGGGAATGACAGCGGCCTATGTCTTGGAATATCGGCCAGAGGCAAAAGGTGTCATCCTTAGTGCTCCTGCTTTGCAGCCAGCTGATGACGTCTCCCAATTGTTGATCGCTGTTTCCAGCTTGGTAAGTAAGTTGGCCCCTAAACTCAAAGTGCTCAAGTTGGACAGTAACAAGATTTCCCGTGATCCTGAGGAAGTGAGGAAGTATGATGCAGACCCTTTGGTGTATCATGATCCGGTTCCCGCCAGGACGGGTTATGAACTGCTCAGGATAATGGATGCAATTAAAGAAAAAGCCGCTTCTTTCCATTATCCCTTGCTCTTGCTTCACGGATCGGATGATCAACTGACTAATCCCAAGGGTTCTGAGATTTTCTTTAGGAATGTGGCTTCGAAGGACAAGACTTTTCACCGCTATCCTGAACTTTTCCATGAACTGATCAATGAACCTGAAAAGGAATTGGTAATCAATGATATATTGGAATGGATTAAAGCAAGAATGTCATCTTGAAAAATCAGTTGCTGCATAGTGATCAAAAGTTCCTGGTATTTCTCTTTTTTTACCATATCGCTTTTTCCTTTTTATTTACCTGGTATCTGGGAGAATATGGAGGCGATGCGATTTCCTTTTGGGAATTAAGGGCAGAAAAAGTAGATCATCCCGAACGTTGGTTTTCACATTGGGGTACCCGATCTTATTTCATGCAATGGCTGACCTATTGGCCTGCTTATGTATTTGGCCTACCATTATGGTCAGGTAATCTGTTTTTTAGTGTTTTGTCTTACTATGGCTATTATCTTCTTTATGGTCTGGTAAGGGAACAGGTGGATACCCAAAAGCATCATTGGATTCAACTAAGCTTATGGGTAGTATTTTTGATGCCTAACCTACACTTCTGGTCTTCTTCTGTTGGGAAGCAGTCCATCAGTTTTTTGGGTATTGTACTTTTTCTCCGCGGGCTGCATGTGATGAGGCCTGCTTGGGGATATCTGATCTTTGGGCTGGGTATTTCATACCTGGTACGTCCCATGCAGGGGTTTATTTTGATGGGGGGATTCATAGGTTTATTGATTTTTACTCCTTCAATATCCAACAAGTTTAAGGCGATTTTTCTTTTGGTGGCCGGGCTGTTGGCTTATGGGATGCTGGATTTTATCCTTTATATTACCCATATTCCCTTTCTACATCCCCAGAAAATCATGGAGTTCAGTGCTTCACAAATGGAATTTCTAGAGGGATTTGCTGCCCAATCTGCCGTGCCTATGAATAGTTACAGTTGGCCTATGAGGTTATGGACCCTATTTTTCCGTCCATTTATGGGAGAGTGGGAAAGCCTTTGGTATGTGGCAGCAAGTACTGAAAATGTACTGAGCCTTTTTTTAATAATAGGAGCTATAGGCTTGATGGGTCGTTCAGGATGGAAAACCGTCCCGTTGTTTACTTGGGGAGGGATTTTGTTTGGTCTGCTGCTGATGGGGGTATATGCTTTGACTTTGAACAATTTGGGAATCATCATGCGTATGAAGTCTTTTTTTATGATTTTTTTCCATTTACTTTTTGTCTTTGGATTGGCTTTTGCTTTTTCAAAAAAAAGAGAAAATAAGAATGATGAGTGAAGAATGAAGAATGTGGGAGTCTTGAAGGGTTGAGGATGTCATTTCTGAGGTGGAAAAGATTTTTTTAGCCACAAATAACACAAATTTCACTAATTAACCAGATTTAGATGTTGATAGGGATTTTGGAATTTTACTTTCATCAAATCAGCATGGGTAATGAAATTAGGCGCGAGGCTTTAGAATTTTCACGAACCCAAGTAGTCGAATCGGTGATTTTTTGGGTGCCAGCCCAGAATGGGCTGAACCATCAGTACCCCCGGGTCTAAGGCGATCGCCAGGTGGGGGCAAGACCCAGGGTTAGGATGATTACCACGGTTCCCGAGTCGGCGCACATATCTTCTAAAGGAATGAATCATCCCACGCCGACGATACAGTGGGGGAATTTTTTGAATGAAGAATTAGGAAATAAGGAGATTGGTGGGTTCATTGAAGGGTCCAAGTCTGCCTTCATCGGACAGGTCTGAATAATTCAACCAAGTAGCCAGGGGAAAATTGATGGAAATCTGCGATTTGTTCTTGGAATTTTGCTAAGTATATAATCAGCTCGAAAAAAATCCTTAAACCTTTGCATAAATCCATTCACTGAGTAAATTTGTTACTCATGAGTAAGATTTTTACTCGATTTTTGCTAGGTCTGCCTGGGACTGAAAGTGCGAAGCTGGGTTGAATGAAGAATGAAGAATGTAGAATGGAGTGTGGAAAAGGTATATATGTTGTCATGGTTGTCCTTGTTGTCGGGTTGGATTTTTTTAAATAGGCGATGCTTAAATAAAATAAATTGGATTGATTTTAAGGAATAAATAACTGTTTTATGAAATCATACAAAGACCTAGAAATTTACAATATCTCTCTTGATCTGTTTTTTCAAACTCATATTTTTTCTCTTAAAATCCCCAACTATGAGAAGTTTGAATTAGGAAGTCAGCTGAGGAGATCTTCAGATTCTATCAATTCCAATATTGTTGAAGGATACGGTAGAAAAAGATATAAGCAGGACTTTATCAAGTTTTTGGTTTATTCTCATTCTAGCAATCTCGAGACTATCAATCACCTTTTTAAAATTTCAAGATTATATCCTGATTTGTCAGAAGAAGCCAATCAACTTATTGAATGTTATGATGGTTTAGGTATCAAAATCCATAATTTTTTGAACTATGTCGATAACAACTGGAGAACATAAAAAAGTCAAAGGAATTCAGTTCTGAACAATGACAACCTGACAACCCGACAACTTTTTTCCAACTGAATAACTTACCCACCGCTCGAATTGCTAGACTCCCTCGTCACATCCAAAACCCGTATCAAGCTCTTGCTGAAGTTTTTTGCGCATAACAATTCAGGTTACCTGCGCTCCCTGGCCAAGGAATTTGATGAATCTACCAATTCGGTGCGGGTAGAACTCAACCGCCTCACCGATGCAGGATTGCTGCTGGTACGGGAAAACGGCAAGACTAAACTCTACCGTGCCAATGAATCGCATCCTTTTTACCAGGAAATCAGGAATATGGTGTCCAAGTTTCTGAGATTGGATGAACTCATGGAAAAAGTGGTCAAACGCATGGGGAATGTGCAAAAGGCCTATATCGTAGGGGATTATGCTCAGGGTATTGATTCAGGAACCATAGAGATGATCTTGGTGGGGCGGGATTTGGACTTGGACTATCTGGATTTTTTGACTGAAAAGACCTACGAAAAGTTGCAGCGTAAAGTAATTGTACAGGTGGTGGAAGCCGACCCGGAGGAGGTGAGTGGATTTTTGGTTTTCGGTTAAGTACGTGTAAAAGAGAAAAAACACTGCGCTTAGCTTTTAATACACAGAGGGGTCCAGAGGAGTCAGAGAGAAAAAGTGATGAAAATCTCAGAAGGGCAAAAAGAGAAAGTGGTTTATCCTTGTCATATTGACGAAGGAGAAATCTTAAAAACGCTTTTTTTTATTAAACAATTTGTCCCTTAATCACGGGATAGTAAAAGCTAAGCTTTCGAAATTGACCACAGATAGACACAGATGAACACTGATACTAAGCTTCGCTTTTTAGAATGAAAAGGCATCTTATATTACATAGATTAGATTTGAATATAGATGTCAGGAAATATGAGGAGCGTTATCGGGAGCAATGGGAAGCATTTATTGACCACTCCGCCAATGGCACTTTCCTGCACAAGCGTTCCTTTTTGGAATATCATGGGGACAGGTTTGAGGATGTATCGGTGATGGTATGGGAAGGAGAGGAGCTTCTGGCAGTTTTTCCGGCGCATCAGGTAGGCAATCAGATTTTTTCGCACAAGGGACTGAGTTTTGGGGGATGGATATTCAAAAAGGATTTATCTTCTTTCAGCCAAACCCAAATCATTAATAGTATTCTTGAATTTTATAAAAACCAGGAAATCAAAAGCCTCAGGGTGGCTCCTGTACCTTATTACTATGGTCAAGAGAAAGGATTGAATTCATTGGATTATGATTCCCTTGGTTTTGAGATTTCAGATAATAAAGAGGTTTATTTGATTGAAGCCCCTTTTGTTTTGAAAGATAAGGGTAAAAAAAAAGGAGTGAGACGGGCGGTAAGGAAAGGGTTGGAAGTTATGGAAGGAGAAGTGTCCCAGGTATTTTGGGAAAAGTTGATGCTTCCCATGTATGCTGCCAAAATAGGTAAAGCCCCAGTCCATAGCTGGAAAGAAATAGCTTTGCTTTCTGAGCGTCATCCGGGGAGAATTCAACTGATCTCGGCTTTTCTAGGGGAGGAGTTATTGGCTGGCATAGTGATTTTCAGGCATCCTCGGGTAATCAAAGTTCAATATTCCGCGGTTACCGAAAAAGGAAAAATAAGTAGGGCCATGGATTTGCTAATGCATTACTTAATGAATCTTCCTAATATTCATTATATAGATTTGGGAACGGTCTATGATGGACAGACAGGAAAAAAGCTTGAAAGTCTGGCTTATTGGAAGGAGAGTTTTGGGGCAAAAACTTACTTTTCGTTTATTTACGAGTTTAGCTTTCATTAATAAAAGATAAGCTCCATTAGGTAAGTGTTTTTTGGATTAGACTTTTGAAATCCAAAAACTCCTCAACCAAACTTTTACTGGTTTTTCGAATCCAAAATAAATCAATATCGAGATCAAGTAAAGAATACTTAAAATCGCAAAATAGTTAAAGCCGTTTTTGGCAAGATAGTTATGGAAGATCCCCATATGGATCAAATAAAACACATAACTGCTTTCACCTAAAATTCTTAATAATTTAGAGGAGAAAAGCTGTCTTAATATGGATGTTTCATGTATTAAACCCCATATTAGAGGTAAAATACCAAATAAAGGTAGAAAAAGGTTGTTTACCAAGATTCCTTGATAGGTTTGGTCCCCAAATCCGCCCGGTTCTGCTAACCAATAAAGAATGATAAGGCATAATCCAATGTTAGTGCAACCCATTACCGTAAAATACCTGAACTTGGTTTTCTTATTTAGAGAAAAAGCTAATCCCATACCTAGAATAAATTCAAGGATTCTTCCGAAAAATGTATAATTAAAAAGATAATACGCACCAGGAATAAATCCATAATTTATTATTTGGTCTGGAAGAATAATCAACATTAGACCTACTGTCCAAATTAATAAAACTAACGTACCAACCAATTTCAATGACTTCCTCCATGCATATGCAAATAGGGGTGCTGAAAGATAAAAGCACTCTTCTACAGTGAGTGTCCAAGCTTGAGGAATACCTGTAAAGATAAAATCACCAAAGAATCCCTTAAGCAGGATCAAGTTCATGAAAAGAGTCATCCATTGGTCAGAAGAAAGCGAAGCCTCTAAACGCCAACTCCATCCTAAAGTAAGTAGAGTTAAAAAAAATAAATAGGATAAATTTTACTAAATCGATTCCAGAGGTAAATAGAAAGGGAGACAGTGGAAAATAAAAAATACCTGTAAGTAATAATAAATCCACTAAGCACAAAAAACAGGGTTACCCCTATATATCCCTCTTGAAAAATTCCGTGCAAATATCCAAGAGAATAATCCTTGGGTATTGTATTAAAATGGTGAAAGTAAACCAAGACAACCGCAAAAAATCGAACGCCAGTAAATGAAGGAATTTGTAAGGATTCTGGGAATTGGGGTTCTTTTGATGAGATCAACATATATTTTTTTTCAAGATATTTAATTTTTCTTGATAGCAGAAATTGTGTCATCAGTGTTTGAAGAAGTAAAAAGTAAAAAAATGGCTTCGGAAAAAAATACACTAATTATTTTAAGTCTTCTTTTTTTTATGATAACTGCTAGCATTTTCCTTAGGGCATGTGCAGGGGCAACAAATTACCAATCGCCGGATTCCTTTTTTTATTTGCAGGCAGCCGAAAACCTGCTTACAGGTAAAGGTATGGTAGCGCCTTATACCTATCCGTTTGACGCTACTAGTCCAGTTCAATATTTTGCTATTTGGCCCATAGGATACCCACTGTTGATTGCTGCTTTGGGACTCTTGATTCCCGATCTGCTGTGGGCGAGTAAAGTGGTCAACCTGCTTTTTTTGGCAGGAATGGTGATACTGCTCTACAAGCGCTTTGGGAAGTTTGGACCCTGGGCAGCTTTGGCCTTTGTTTCTTACGGTATGATGGAGGTTTATTCCCATACCTGGTCAGAAGGTCCTTTCCTGTTTTTTGTTTTAGCTTTTGTCGTTCTTTTGGAAAAAAATAATACCTCAAAATACTGGAAGATCTTGACTTTGGTCTTGATTGGATTATTCACTCTGCGCTATGCCGGAATAATTTTTTGGGCCTTTCTATTTTTCCATTTTCTATACACTTATTTCTATCTGGGGACCAAAAAACAAAAACACTACGCCTATACTTTGGCATTGAGTGCCTTGTATCTACTTGCTTACTTGGGTTTCAATTATTGGCAGACAGGCCATCTTACAGGAGCACCTAGAATATATCCTGGTCAGGAAAGCACCAATACCTTTCTCTATTACCTAGGCAGGGGAGTGTTGAATATCTTTGCCTTTGCCCGAAATTTCTGGAGCTTTGGGGCCAAAGATATCCTGGCATTAGTCTTATTTCTCTTTCAGTTATTGGTGGTTTTCTTTTTGATCAAAAAAACCGGTAGGCCTTCCGGTCTTTTTCAAACTTTACCTTTTCAGGTTGCCATATTCTATTTATTGGGAATTATATTTCTTCGTATTATTTCCCCTTTTGATGCCTTTGATTTCCGTATCCTATCTCCCATTGTCCTACTCCTCTATGTGTACGGACTGGCCCATTTGGGTCAATTGGTGGAAAATGTTCAAAAGAAAAAAGTGGCGCTGCTTTCATTTTTGACAGTCTCTTGGCTGGTTAACCTGCCCAACAAATTCCTTTGGGATAAGTGGTTGGGTTTATGGGGCTGAGGAGAGAAGCGAGAGATGATAAGCGAGAAGCGAGAGGACCGACCGTTAAGAAGTGATCCATTTGGGTCATTTTAGGGCGGAGATAGGATGCAGGGCGGGGAAAATTAGAATTAAGCTCAAGAAACTAGAAACAAGCTTGCCAACCTTTAAGCAGGAGACGATTGGCTAATAAGATAGGGGCTGGATAGCCTAGGATAGGGTGTAGTCCTATCCTGAATATTCTATATTGGATAGCCCGGGACAGGAAAGCTTGTCCCGAGAATCGGGGCCACGGATAAAAATTAACCAAAAGACCTACTTCCAAAAAACCAAGTTCCTTAGGTCGGCTTTGGGTTATTTTTCAGTCAGAAGACTTCGATAAGATGGGGGTGTCCGAAAAGTCGAGACACCCTTTTTTTATTGTTGATTTTCTCTAAAATTATTATTTTAGAGTTGAACAAAATACAACAATGTCTAAGGTAGTTTTTAAAAATCAGACTGGCAATTGTCCAGAATTATTTCCGGCAAATATTTTTGATAAAATCCCTGATAACCACCCTGCTCGATTGGTTGACACTGTGGTTAACTCTTTGGATATCAGTGATATTATAAAGAGGTACAAGGGAGGCGGTACATCAGCCTATCATCCACGAATGATGATTAAAGTGCTGTTCTACAGCTATTTATCCAATGTGTATTCATGTAGGAAAATAGCCAAAGCACTTAATGAGAACATACATTTCATGTTTATCTCAGGAAACTCAACCCCCGATTTCAGAACCATCAACGATTTCCGCGGTAAAATCTTAAAAGACTCCATCAAGACATTGTTTGCCGAAGTGGTAAAAATGCTTGTTGAGATGGGATATGTAAGCCTTGATGTACAATACATTGACGGAACCAAGATTGAAGCAAAATCCAATAAGTACACTTTTGTCTGGCGTAAGACAGTTGAAAAGCACAAAGAAAGGTTAGAAGGTAAGATCAAGAGTGTTTTATCAGATATCGAAGAAAGCATCCTATCAGATAATCAAGAAGTTAATCAAGAAGAATTGCCTAAAAAAATTGATTCTGAAGAATTAAGGGAGCGGCTTTCAGCCATAAATAAAAAGCTAAAAGAGCCTTCAAAGAAGATTGCTAAGGAGCTTCAAAAACTTCAGGAAGAACATCTTCCCAAGCTGGAGAAGTATGAAAAAGACCTGGAGATTTTGGGGGATAGAAATTCGTACAGTAAGACAGATCATGATGCCACATTCATGAGAATGAAAGAGGACCACATGAAAAACGGACAACTAAAACCCGCTTACAATCCTCAGATATCAACTGAAAATCAATTCATTACCCATGCTACTATCCACCAAACAGCAGGGGATACCACCACTTTAAAATCCCACTTGGACAGTTTTGAAAAATCGTATAGTAAACAAAGTAAAGAGATAGTAGCTGATGCAGGATACGGCAGTGAGGAGAATTATGAAATGCTTGAAAAAAAGGGAGTTGATGCCTATGTGAAATACAATTACTTCCACATGGAGCAAAAGAAGAAGACAAAGAACAATCCTTTTCTTCCCCAAAATCTTTTCTACAATGCAGCGCAAGATTTTTACGTATGCCCCATGGGACAGCGGATGGAGAATGTTGGACAAGGAAAGCGCACTTCAAGCAATGGGTATGTATCTCAAGTAACTTATTATCAGGCAAAAAACTGTGAAGGATGCCCCTTAAGAGCACAATGCCACAAAGCGACAGGTAACAGAAGAATCGAAGTGAACCATAGGTTAAACTTCTTAAAACAGCAGGCCAAGGAAAAACTAATGAATAAAAAGGGGCTTGAACACAGGAGCAAAAGACCAATAGAGGCGGAAGCTGCGTTTGGCCAGCTGAAAAGCAATAATAAATTCAACAGATTTACACTCACTGGTTTAGAAAAAGTGGAATTAGAGTTCTTATTGATGGCAATTGGCCATAATCTGAGAAAAATGGTGGCTAAAAGTATGCACTCTGGACTAAAACTATCTAAAAAATCATCTTTGGGTTATAAACCCTACAATAGTCGGCCGGTATTTTACGTTCCAAAGGAAAATTCTAATCAAAGATCACTGGTAATGGCATTGGATTTTCAAAATCAAAAAATAGCGGCATAAAAAAAGCTGCCCTTTTCGGACAGCCCCATATGAGTCTGCTAAAGCCTATAATCAAACATGTAAATATTTATATCTACGCCTGAGGGCAAAAGGGAAAGCACATAAAGTAGCCATGACTGCGGTGGTGAATAAGTTGATTAAACAAGCGTTTGCAGTTGCTAAATCAGGTGTTGGATATGATAAAAACTACAGACATCTTAATCTTATTTTAAAATAATATTTTGATCAAAACTTGAAATCAAACACAATTCATTTAGACTGAAAGGAGAAATCTAATCCTTTATCCGTGACTTAGATTTCTCCTCCTCGTTCCTCGTCGTCGAAATGACAAGGTGAAGCCTAATCCGGTAGTAAACCGGCATAGCTAGGAAAGCAAAAAAACCATTTTATAAGTATGCCAACCAAATACATTCTTCCCATCCTGGGCATCCTGTACCTGATCAGCAGCTACCTGATGTTTCAGTATTTGGGGATCAAAATAGTGGCTGATTCTCCCCGCTATTTGGATTATGCAGCCAATATGAGGGAGCTGGGCTTTTTTGTGGAAGAACACAATATCTGGTACGTAACCTACCCGATTTTTATCCTGCTGCTTTCTTATCTCCATCCTTCCCCGGCGCTGATTGTTTTTGCCCAATACTCCATGGGACTTATAGCCCTGATATGCCTCTACAAGGCCGTAAGGCTTTACTCACAAAACGATTGGGCAGCGGGGGTAAGCGGATTACTGTATCTCCTTTATTTTAAAAACACCCTATATCCAGCTTACATTCTGACCGAATCCCTTTATATCTCCCTCACCTGTTTCAGTCTTTGGTGCCTGGTTCAATGGAGAAGTCAGCAATGGGGGATCCTTGGAAAAGCATTATCCTGTTTCATATTTTTGGCTACCATTTTCTGTAAACCCACAGGTATTGCCCTATTGGGCGCACTGACAGTTCCTGTTCTATATGGCTACTGGAAAAAAAAAAAGCCCATTCCTCAAAACCGGACTGGTTCTATTTACCTTGGCAGGAATGATGCTGCTGTTGAATACCATGTTGGAAACATTTTTTATTTTGTATGATTATGAAAGGGGAGACTTGATTTATGGTATGTTTTTATTTGAAGGCAAAGATTTTTATCCCTATCTGAGCTTGGAGCCACCTGCTGATTTGCGCATGCCGGACAAATCCTACTCCGTTTTTATACAAATCATCCTTTTTGTGCTCTATAACCCTTGGTTTTGGTTCAAGCAATTTGTCGGGAAACTTTTGCTTTTTTTTCTTCATGTGCGGCCCTTTTGGTCCTGGATGCATAATGTCCATTCTATTTTGCTACTCTTACCTTCTTATTACCTTGCCCTACGCTTCCTGAAATCCGGCAGGATGGACCGGTCTGCCCTTCTTTTTTCTGTGGTTTTTATTGGCATTCATGCGCTTACTGTTGGGATTATGACCGAAGATTGGGACGGAAGGTTCCTATCTCCGATCTTACCCCTTATATTTGGATTGGCGGGGATGGGGCTAAGTCAGTTCCCTTTTTTTCCATCGCCTGGTACTCAGTCTATTTCATAATCGGATGTTGCTGCTTAAGAAGTTTGTCCTCAAATACTTTACGCATTTCAGTTACTTTTACCTGCAACTGCGCTACAGGATCTTTGTGGCCCTGGGACTCAGTATCCTAGTAGGCCTGATGGACGGCTTCGGCCTCGCCATGTTTATCCCCATGCTGGAGATGGTAGGGGATGGGACAGCAAGTGCAGAAGGACTGGGCAACCTGGCCTTTCTGGTCAAGGGACTCACCATACTCGGCCTGGAACTTAGCCTGGTGACCGTGCTGCTCACCATGCTCTTTTTCTTTTCCCTCAAGGGCATCGCCAAGTTTGTGGAGCAATATTACAAGGTCATCGTCCAACAGTATTTCATCTCCAAGCTCCGATTGGACAATGTGGACAAGCTTACCCATTTCCAGTACAAGGCCTTCGTGACCTCCGATGCCGGCAGGATTCAGAATACCCTCAGCGGGGAAACCGAAAGGGTGGCCAATGCCTACCGCTTCTACATGAGTACCATGCAGTCTGCCATCATGCTGACGGTCTATGTGCTGCTGGCCTTCTTGGCCAATCCCCAGTTTGCCCTGCTGATAGCGGTGGGAGGGGTGCTGTCCAATTTTCTTTTTCAACAGCTGTACAAAAGGACCAAGGCGGTTTCCAAAAAAATCACCCTCGATGCCCATGGCTATCAGGGACTGCTGATCCAGAAAGTGGCCTTTTTCAAATACCTAAAAGCTACTGCCCTGAACAGCGTCTTTTCCGACAAACTCAAAACCGCCATCCGTTCCATCGAGGACAACAATAAAAAAATCGGCTATTACAATGCCATCTTAGAGGCTACCCGGGAGCCCCTGACCATCGCGGTGGTGGTGGCGGTGATCCTCGTGCAGGTCAAGGTCTTTGGTTCCGGATTAGGGCTGATTATCCTTTCCCTGCTCTTTTTCTTTCGGGCCTTGACCTACCTGATGCATGTGCAGACCATGTGGAACAACTTCCTCAATGTCTCCGGTTCGCTGGAGAACATGACGGGCTTCCAAAAGGAAATCAGCAAGCAACAGGAGCGCTACGGCAAGCAACCCTTGGAGCGCTTCAGGGAAGGCATACAGCTTAGGGGACTGGACTTCCGGTACGGAAACAAAATCATCCTTCAGGACATTGACCTGGCACTGGAAGCCAAAAAGACCTATGCCTTTGTGGGGGAATCGGGCTCGGGCAAGACCACCTTGGTCAACCTGATTGCCGGCCTGATGCCGCCCGAAAAAGGCCAAATCCTGATCGATGGGCAGGACATCCGGGACCTGGATATCCGCACCTATCAGTCCCGCATCGGGTACATTACCCAGGAGCCTGTGATTTTCAATGACACGGTTTTCAACAATGTGACCTTCTGGGCGGTACCGAGTTCGACCAACCGAAAGCGCTTCTGGGAAGCCCTGGACAAGGCAGCCATCGCAGACTTTGTGAGGAGCCTGGAGGGTCAGGAGGGGGCGGTCTTGGGGAACAATGGCATCAACCTCTCCGGGGGGCAGCGGCAGCGGCTTTCCATCGCCCGGGAGCTGTACAAGGAGATCGATATCCTGGTAATGGACGAGGCCACTTCGGCCCTGGATTCCGAAACCGAAAAGGCCATACAGGACAATATTGACCAATTGAAGGGGCAATACACCATCCTGATTGTGGCCCATAGGCTGTCCACCATCCGAAATGCTGATGAGGTGGTGCTGATGAGTCAGGGCCGGATAGAAGAAAAAGGAAGTTTTGAAAAATTGATCCATCATTCGGGAAATTTTAAAAAAATGGTAGAATTGCAGGAAATTCTTTGATTTGGTTCTATCATTTCCATAATTGGCGTCAAAAAAATATTTTACCTAAAATCCGCAGGATTTTAGTTTGGAGATTTGAATCTGCTTGTTTGTGTTCATTTTTGGTCTAGTTCGGGAATTTCTTCCCTTTGATTGAAGAGTGTTCATAGTTTTGAGACAATGGATTTTAGGTTTGAGGATAAAATGGACGGTTTTTTTCCTCAATTTTAATGGAAAAGGCATACCTCTTCCCTGTAAATCTTTATTTTTTGAGCTCCTGAGGGGTTTTTATCTGAATTTAGTTCAAAATCGGCTTGTAATCCTTACTCGTGAACAGTTTGAGCACTTCTCTTCTTCCCGTTCTTATCCACTTGGCTGAAACAGTGATAAATCTGAAGATAAACTTCTTGAGCCTGTCGGTAGGCTTAAGCCAATCAACTTTTCTGGAATACTCTCCAATGATATAGGTGTAAAAATTGGCATACATAGCCGTCATAAGCATAAAGGAGGTATTCTCTGCAAGGAACGAACAGGGCAACTTAGACCAGCCAAAGTCATTGTTGAGTACATCAAACAAGCGTTCGCTTGCACCCCGGGCGTTATAAAACCTTACAACAGCTTCATTGGACGATGTATGTTCATTGGTCAGAATAGCCCTGTAAGTAAATGCATCTCCACTAAACACATCTGCCTGCCCGTCTTTACGCCTGATTCTGGTAATGACCAGCCTGTAAGACCTGTCTTTACCGAAAGGTTTGTAGTCGGATAGGTCAGTAACTTCCATTTCCTGTACACCCAAACGTATTTTCTGCCACTTCTCAGGGGCTATACTTCCAAGGATATTATCCAGTTTGGCACATCTGTTTGCCCGTATATAAAAGCTTTCGGTATGTGCTTCCAGTGTGCGGAGAACTTCTTCCTGATAGGATGCTGAATCGGCTCTGAACCTTCCGATACGGATATTTTCATTGGTAAGCTGCCCAAACATGCGTGTAAGTGTATCAGCCTGCAAATATTTGGCCTGACTGTTGCCATTTCTGCCCTCTACGTACACAGGAATGGCCTGTGAAAATTCAGGATGTGCTATGGAAGCTACACCTGGCTGATATCCATAGACGTGTTTATATGTCTTTTTTGAATCGTACTTTTCAGTTGGAATGACGGTGTTGTCATAATCGAGGTCGTAAGCAACACCTGACTTGAGTAATCCGGTCTTACAAGCTGATTTTAACAACAAGCTGTTGAGTTTTCCATTGATATTAAATTCATGGCTTACTCCACTGGACGGATTTATAAAGAGTTCTGTATCAACAGCAAGCTCTTTGATACCTCTCAGAATTGTATCGGCACTGCATACTGAAAATGAAGGGACCTGTTCAAGTGCGTCTCTCAAGTGAACATTGATATCTTCAGTACAGTCGCCACCATTAAAGAAAATAGCCATATGATTGGCGAAAATGTCACTGTATGAAAACCCTCCCCTTAAGGCTCTAACCCCCAATTGATTATCAATGAGTTCTGGGAGACCAGAATTTTTGAAAGAGTTAAAAACAAAATTAAAACCTCCGAAAGGTGTGATTTTTTCTGTCGAATTCGTAATTTTCATACCGCTTATCAAGGATGTGTGGTAACACCTAAATAAGTGAAAAAAAAACGAGCCGGAAAAGCCTGAATTGAATAAATTCAGCCACTTTTTCGGCTTTTTTTAAATCCGCCCTGCGGATTTAAGGTTTTATATTAATGGAGTGAATATTTCCAAAGTAAAGCCACTAACTTCCTGAATGTTAAAAAAATATCCACTGTTGATTAACACAGGTTTTTTTAAGATTTGAAAAAAGCGTATTTGAATGGCCCTGATAATTATAGATCAAAATTATTTGCCGTAATAGAGAAACATTAACCAAGCTTTGAATACAATGGATTGGGATATGGAACAAACTCTGTCGAATGGACAAAGAATGTGATCTCAGTCTTTTTGGAAACGCAAGGGAAATAAAATGCGACTTTGTTGAATGATTTAGACTTTGACCAAATTAGGTCAATGGGTGCTACCAAATCAAAGTCTTGTAAACTTTCTGCCCTTGAAAATAATTTTAAATGGGAGAAGCCAGTTGAATTTTTCTCTGGTTGGTGATGGAATTGAAGATTTAAATGGTTAATTGATTTTGTTCTTTTTCAAAATCCAGTTAAAGAAAAAGCCGCTCATTGTTTCTGCTTGATAAGAATATCCAAAAGAATGGTCAGGATTGAATCCATAAATTAAAAATGAAATTGTACAGCTAACTTTTAAAGTTTAAATGAAAAAAATACCGTACGGCAGACAGCATATTACCCAAGAAGATATTGATGCTGTAGTGGAAGTGTTGCAATCAGAATGGTTGACACAGGGACCGAATATAAAAAAATTTGAGGAAGCATTTGCCTCTTATGTTGGCGCAAAATATGCGGTGGCTGTATCAAACGGAACGGCGGCCCTTCACTTAAATGCGATGGCATTAGGAGTACAGCCAGGGGATAAGGTCATTACAACTCCGATTACTTTCGTGGCATCGGCTAACTGTGTCCGATATTGTGGGGGAGAAGTTGTTTTTGCAGACATTGATCCAGATACATATTTATTAGATATCAATAAAGTTAGAGAACTACTTGAGGCAGATACTCAAAAAGAAATCAAAGGTATTATTCCGGTAAATTTTGCCGGCAGGGTAGTGGATATGGAAGCATTCAGAGCGTTGGCAGATGAATTTGGCTGTTGGATTATCGAAGATGCCTGCCATTCTCCGGGGGGCTATTTTATCAATAGTGCTGGCGAAAAAGTGATGTCAGGTTCGGGAAGGTATGCTGATTTGGCTATTTTTTCTTTCCATCCTGTCAAACATATTGCAGCCGGGGAAGGAGGGATGATAACCACCAATGATGAAGTATTGTATAAAAAGCTTCTTAACTTAAGAACTCATGGCATACAACAGGATCCAACGCTCAAGATAGAGGATCATGGCGTATGGTATTATGAAATGCAGGAACTGGGCTATAACTATAGACTTACTGATTTTCAGTCTGCTTTAGGCTTAAGCCAGTTAAAAAGAGCTGATGCAGGTTTGCAAAAAAGAAAGGAAATAGCAACCAGATACTTCGAAGCATTTAAAGATTTTACCCCAATCAAACACCAATCTGGAGTGGTTGAAGGACATGCCTATCACCTGTATGTGATTCAAGTGGAGAAGCGCAAAGAGTTAATAAATTATTTGAGAAGCTTGAATATTTTTGCCCAAATCCACTATATACCTGCCCATTTGATGCCTTATTACAGGCAATTTGGATGGAAAGAAGGTGATTTGCCAATGGCAGAAAAGTATTATTCTGGTTGCCTAAGCCTTCCCGTGTATCCCACGTTGACCCTTGAGGAACAGGATTTTGTGATACAGTCTGTATATAAGTTTTTTGATGAGTAAGCTTTGTATAATTCCGGCTAGGGGTGGAAGTAAGAGGATTCCCAGGAAAAATATCAGGGATTTTTGGGGGAAACCTATCATAGCCTATAGTATTGAAGCTGCTTTGCAATCCGGACTTTTTGATAAAGTGATGGTTTCAACGGATGATGAGGAAATTGCAGGAGTTTCAGTAAAGTATGGGGCAGAGGTTCCTTTTATGAGAAGTGCATCCACTGCAGATGATTTTGCAACGACTGCTGATGTGCTGGCTGAGGTTTTAAAGAAGTATGAAAATGAGGGGATAAGTTTTGAATATGCTTGCTGTTGTTATGCAACAGCGCCATTTACAACGGCCCAAAGGTTAGCAGAAGGATTTAATAAACTGATCACAGAAAATGCGGATAGTGTTTTTCCAATTTCTGCTTTTTCTTATCCCATATTCAGGAGTTTCAAAAGATCAGATGATGGAAGGGTTGGCATGATCTGGCCGGAAAACCTGAATAAAAGATCACAGGATTTTCCGGAAGCCTTTCATGATGCAGGCCAATGGTATTGGTTTGTAGTAGATAGGTTTTTGAAGTCTGGGCAATTATTTACAAATAATTCCATTGGTTTGGAGATCAGTACATTGGAAGTTCAGGACATAGACAACGAACATGACTGGCATTTGGCAGAACTGAAATATGGCTACCTACAAAGTATTAAATAGGCAGGTTTACACCTCCGGAAACTATTCAATTGCTCCAATTAGAATGGAGGATAGGTATGCCATTATGAAGTGGCGCAATGAACAGATTTATCACCTTAGACAGAATCAGCCCTTGACAGAAGCTGATCAGGATGCTTATTTTGAAAATGTGGTAGCCCAACTTTTTGAGCAGGATAAACCCAATCAGATTTTGTTTTCCTATTTAGAGAATGGAGAATGCATCGGTTACGGAGGGCTGGTCCATATCAACTGGATAGATAAAAATGCAGAGATATCCTTTATTATGGATACGGCATTGGAAAAGGAACATTTTGAAAACCACTGGGGGATTTATTTAAAGTTGATAGAAGAAGTAGCCTTTCAGGAATTGGAGTTGCATAAAATTTTCACCTATGCATTTGATAACCGTCCAAAACTTTACCCAGCTTTGGAAAAGGCAGGTTTTAAATTAGATGCCAGATTACGGGAACATTGCTTGTTTGAAGGAAAATTCATTGATGTGTTGATTCATACTAAAATCCATACTAAACTCTCATTGAGGAAAGCTACACAAGAGGATGTCAGTTTGACTTTTGATTGGGCCAATCATTCCGAAACCAGGCAATACTCATTTTCAAAGGAATGGATCAATCTTGATACGCATACCAGTTGGTTTACGTCAAAAATTTCTAACCCTGATTGTCTTTATAAAATCCTTGATGATAATGGATTACCCGTGGGTTCTATAAGATTGGATATCAAGGAACAAGAAGGAATCATCAGTTATTTGATTGCGCCCGGACATAAAGGCAGGGGATTTGGAAATAAAATTGTTCAAATGTTTTTATCTGATCTCAAGAACGAAGGAATTGGAGTGAAAAAAGTTGTGGGATTGGTTCAAACTGACAATATTGCTTCGATAAAAATATTTGAAAGTTTAGGGTTTCACAAAATCCAGCATGATAATGGCGTATTGAAATTTGAAATTAAAATTTGACATGCAAATAGGGTCATATAATATTAGCAAAACATCACCCGTATTTATTATCGCAGAGCTTTCAGCCAATCACAATGGAAGCTTGGAAACTGCCTTGGCTACGATCAAAGCGGCAAAACGGGCTGGGGCCGATGCCATCAAATTGCAAACCTATACGGCAGATACCATTACCTTGGATTCTGATAAGGAGGACTTTATCATCAAAGGAACCCTTTGGGATGGAAGGAAACTATATGACCTGTACAAAGAAGCTTATACCCCGTGGGAATGGCATGAAACGCTCTTTAATAAAGCAAAGGAAGAAGGGCTCATCTGTTTCAGTTCTCCTTTTGATAAGACAGCAGTAGATTTTTTGGAGAATTTGAATGCACCTGCTTACAAAATAGCTTCCTTTGAGATCACCGACATTCCTTTGATTGAATATGTGGCTTCCAAGGGTAAACCGGTGATTATTTCAACAGGTATCGCCACCCAGGAAGATATTGAACTGGCATTGGATGCCTGCTACAGAATGGGAAACCGGGAGGTGGCCTTGTTGAAATGCACTTCCAGCTATCCCGCCCCCATAGAGGAAGCCAATATGGTGATGGTGAAAGATATGGCGGAAAGATACGGGGTGATTACAGGGCTATCTGACCATACCATGGGCAGTACGGTACCCATTGTTGCCACCTGTTTTGGAGCAAAGATTATTGAAAAACATTTTATTCTGGACAGGTCCATAGGAGGTCCGGATGCTTCCTTTTCCATGAACGAGCAGGAATTTGGGGATATGGTTAAGGCAGTCAGGGAGGCTGAAAAGGCAATTGGGGTAGTGGATTACAATCTCACCGAAAAACAACAAAAGAGCCGTGATTTTTGCAGGTCTTTGTATGTGGTCAAGGACATTGAAGTCGGAGAAATCATTACCGAGGAGAATGTAAGGAGCATTAGACCGGGATTTGGGATGCATCCGAAGTATCTATCGGACTTTATTGGTAAAGAATCAACAATTAAATATGGAATTGGTGATCGTTTTAAATAAATTTTCCTTTTTTAAGAAAAAATATGAACTATTTACTTCCAATTGAAACCATAAATAGAGAGATTGATTTTAAACTAGTTTTGGCAGCAAAACTTGCCAGTCAAAGGAAGAAATTATGGATAGGTCAATATGATTTTTTAAGTTTAATCACTGAAAGATTGTTTGGTGGTATTTACATTGGGAAAAATATTTTTTTAAAAAGAAGTGATTTAGAAAATGGAGAGCATTATAAATCATTAAAAGCAAGAGGCTTTGAGGTTGTCTATCTTCATGAAGAAGGAGCAGTATTTTCGGGAATTGAGAGTGATTGGAAAAATACTTTGAAATCGCAGTATGACCTCAGATTTTTTAACGAAAAAGATAAAGTTTGTGTATGGGGTGAATTTCAAAATGAATTTGATAAAAATAGAAGTGAAAATGTTAAAATAATTACGACAGGGCATCCGAGATTTGACCTTTATACGAAACAATATTCATGGATATACAATCCTATTTCCTTAAAATTACAAGAAAAGTATGGTGATTTTATTTTGATAAATGGGAATTATGGAGTGGCTAATCATGGCATAGGTTTATCCCATATTTTTTCTAAGATAGGAAATTATCTTGTAGATGACATTCAATCCCGCTTAAAAAGGATAGATTTTTTCTCAAATTCAACCAATCAGATGGTGGCTATGATTCAACTAACCCATCATCTTGCAGTCAAATTCCCTGAAGTCAATTTTGTTTTCAGACCCCATCCTTCTGAAAATCATGAAACTTATAAAATTATTTTCAAGGGTGTAAATAACATCATAGTTAATCATGAAGGTGCTGTTGGACCATGGATTTTGGGTGCAAAAGCTGTAATCCATGATGGCTGTACTACTGCGATAGAAGCAGCGCTATCAGGTGTTCCGGTAATCAATTATAAACCTCATTATGATCCAAATTTGGATATTTGGTTGCCAAATCAAATGGGAGTACAATTAAAAAACCATACCGAAGTTTTTGACTACCTTCGTGATGTGCTTTCCGGTAAAGAAGCTGGATGTAAAATCAATAATATTGAAAAAGTTAGCAGCCTTTTTGAAAATTTCAAGAGCAATGCTTTTGAAAACCTGATTCAGGTAATTAAAGAAGTGGAAAAAGAAAAAGGGCAATGCAAAGTAAAAGAGATGAGTAATGCCCAAATCAAAGCACTTTACTTAAAATTTGAATTAAAAAGGAAATTGTATGCCTTGAAAAACGCTTCATCCAGGAATAAACTCTCCTATCATAACAGAAAGTTTTACGGTTTCTCCAAAGTAGATTTGGAACCAAAATTTAAATTGATCCAAGAGCATATTAATCCGGAGGTGCGTTTTAAAATCCATAATCCATTTTTGATAGAAGTTCAATGAAACAAGCTTTGGTTTCAGTCATTATCCCCACCTTTCAACGCTCAGAATTTCTTGCCAGGGCCATTGATTCTGTACTCAATCAGACGTATAAGCAAATTGAAATTATTGTAGTTGATGACAATGATGGAGAGAATGAATTTAGGAAATTGACCAAGGAATTAATTGTTAATTCTTATGGGAATAAGGGTATTGTTTATGTAAAGCATGAATGGAACAAAGGTTTACCCAGTGCAAGAAATACTGGAATAAATGCTGCCAAGGGAGAATATATTGCTTTTTTGGATGATGACGATGAATGGCTGCCTGAAAAAATCGAAAAACAACTCAGCTTATTTTTGCAATTGCCGGAGGAATTTGGGGTAATCAGCTGTGGTTGGAACCTGATAGATTCCCATCGCAATCATTCTAAAAAAGAATTTCCTAAGGTTAAAGGAGAGGTCCAAAAAGTGCTGGCATTGAATTACTTTTCTCCACCCTCTATGGTGATGGTAAAAAGGAAATACTTGGAACGGGTCAATGGATTTGATGAGCATTTTTTTTGGAGAGAGGATATTGAATTGTATTACCGCTTGGCCTTTATCTGTAAGTTTGAATTTGTGCCAGAGGTTTTGGTCAATTATTATTACCATTCGGGTTCCATGTCCAGAAATTTTCCTAAAAAATTAAGGGCAGTGGAAAATTTTATTGAAAAGCACCAAAAGACACTAAAAAGAAATAAAATCCCATGGTCAGAGATTCATGAAAGAAAAGGGGATTTAGCTGCTGCAAGTGGTGAGTTACATAAAGCTATTCGCGCTTTTTTGATAGCTTATTTCAATAGGCGTAAAAGATTTCAGATCTTGATTAAAATGATTATTTCTTTGTTTGGTGGAGAATTCTATATTAAGCAAAGAAAATTATGAAAAATTCATTTATTAGAAATCTATTAATAAATAAGGTGATCACTTAGTTAAAAATTTAAACCTTGGATATTAAATAGACATAACCATTATTTTTATTTCTTAAAAATATTCTATGAAAAAACTAGCAATCTCCATTTCTCCGCATGTAAGCGGACCTTATACCCAATATCTTAATTTAAAAAAGGGCTTAATTAAGTATGATTGGGAGGTAATTGGAGTCTCTTTAAATCAATGCTGTCCTAAATAATTTTTTCTTCTCTAAGAATATTAGCTTAGAGGTAATTGTGAAGTGATTTATTTATAATCTGGAAAAAGAACCCCCTGTGGGTTATATTTTGGGGGTTTGTCATGATCTTCAAAAGGTCTGTCCAGCCAATTTTGCAATTCAATTTTGACGAAAATATTCAATCTGATAAATGCTACTAGATTTGACAGATGCCATCCGTATTTTGCGGATGCTTTCATTGCTTTTAACAGTAAAATTGTAATCAAGGCAGTCCATATCTGTATCATTACTGCGTTTTTTGAAGTTCCAATGAATGTCTTAATGTGGAGTAGCTGCTTAATATCCCTGAAAAAAACTTCAATTTCCCACCTTGATTTATAAAGGTCTCCGATTGTCTGTGCTGCCCAGGTGAAGTTGTTGGTGATGATTTCTATGGTCTGTTGGTTTTTCTCGTCCCAGACTGCCACTCTTCTGAGTTTTTTAGGATACTTAGTCTTAGACTGTGGGTTGGTCAGTTCTATTTCTTGGTCAATTAGAACATGCTGTGCCATTTTTTCTGGCAGTTCCCGTTCGCTGATCACGGTGTAAGCCAGGTTGTCCTTATGCCTTATGACAAAGAATACCCCTTTGCTGTCCCAAATATTTAGCATCGGAAAGTCATTGTAGTACCTGTCTGCGACGATAACAGAACCTTTTTCCAAAGGTATATTGTAAGCACCTTTATTATCCGCTACGCTTCCTTCTGTAATGTTCACATAAGCAGGAAGTTTACCATCATAATCTAACAGGGTATGCATCTTAACAGCGCCCTTTTTAGTGCGGAATGTGGCCCAGTCGAAGACAGAAAGGCAAAGGCTTATGACTGTTGCATCTAAAAGATATACTGGCACCTTGATTTTAAGTTTGACACGCCTGAGTGATGCCTGCTGTCCTAAACTTCCCAAAAGAGAATAATAAAGGTCTTTAAAAAGATCAGCATCTCTCCGCTTGTTCTGATAGCTGATACTTGACTTGGAAGGAGCCTTTGAAATCCCAAGATGGTTTAGGTTCCCCGTAGCTGAACGAAGACCATTGGATATATCTCTTACCGATGTGCTTTTTGCAAAATGACAGAAAAGCATTGATACTAGATGTGTCCAGCTATCAAAACCTTTACAACCTTTATCTGTCTGCTTATCTTGAACCAGTTTTTTGAAAGTTGAACGGTCAATCTTTTTAATAATCTGTGAAAACAATGTAATATTACACATGAGAGGTCTTTGTTTTTGGTGCAAACCCAAAATACACATTTTGGGCAAAAATTCAGACCTCTCATTTTTTATTTAGGACGCTATTGTCTTTAAATAAATCTGATTTAGAAAATGACATATTTCAAATTGAAGGGGAAAATGATCCTGGCAAACTTTTAGATAGCTTTTTAAGTTTTATTGCAAATCATCATTTGGATATTTTTATTCCGATTAATTATCCTCAATTTAATTCTATTTTAGAACAAATTTCAAATCATGTGAAGGTATTGAAAAGAGCAAGTACCTTGACTTATGAAAACATTATGGATAATTTACAATATTGTTCTGCAATTATAGCAACAACTCCTAGACAACTTAGTGACCTAAAAAAAGCAGGAGTTGATGAAAAATTCATTTTTCAAGTTCCAAACCCAACTATCATTTATGAGGTGAATAAAAATAATTCAAATACGTACGACCTCGGTTATTTCGGAAGGATTTCTCATCCAAGAAAGGGTATTTTATTTCTTCCAAGTGTTTATTCGAATTTAAAAAAAAAAATTACAAATCTTTCAATAGCTTATTATGGTTCAGGTCAGGATTTAAATGCCTTAAAATTATTGCATTCATTCGATATATTGTTAAAAAGAAAAATCTTGTTTTATGGTCATTACCATCCTAATGAAATGTCAAATATGCTTGGGCAGTTTAAAATATTTTTAATGCCTTCTATTAGTGAGGGTTTTGGTATAGCTTTAATAGAAGCAATGTCAGTAGGTACTGTCCCAATAGCCACAAAGATTGAAGGAGTAACTGACTATATTATCCAGGATGGATATAATGGTTTTGTAGTTGATAGAAAAAAGGATGCGTTTGTTGAAAAAGTAGCATTTCTTTTAGAAAATCCGGATGTTTTGGAAAAAATGAAATTGAATGCTATGGAGACAGTTAGAACAAAATTCGAAATTGATGTGGTTGCCCAACAATATTCGGAACTTTTGAATAAAGTTTGTACCCAAAAAGAAAAGATAAAATTTGAATTAGGTCACGATCAAAAATATTTTAAACCAGAATTTGAGAAAGTCCTTATATCTCAAAAAAGAAAATGGATTCCTTCGTTTTTTAAGGATCTTTATAAAATTTATTCTATAACGAAGTCTGATTTTTACAAAAAAACAAGAAGTTGATTCTCTTTTATATCCCTAATTTTAGACCTGGTGGAGCAGAGCGGGTGATGATAACCATTTTGAATAGCCTTTTTAAAAGAGATTATTCGGTAACACTTTTGGTAGGTAAAAGAATAGGGCCTTTGGGAACATTGCTTGATCCTGAAATCCCAGTGTATGTATTGGGCTATGACTCAGCAAAATTTGCATGGATTCCTTTATGGACTTTTTTAAGGAAAAATAATCCAGACCTTTTGATTTCCACCTTAGGGGCTTCTGTGAGTGCAGCCATAGTTAAATCCATTAATAGGCGCTCATTTAAAATGATTTCCAGGTTGGGAAATACAATTGGTGCGGAGAAAAAATTGTATTCAAATCCTTTAAAGAGAAACTTGTTTATTTCCTTGAACAAAATGATAGCCAATGCATCGGATAGGATTGTGGTACAAAGTGAATCCATGAGAAAGGATTTCATTGATGAAACCAACACTTCCCACCAGAAAATCAGCTTAATCTACAATCCTGTTGATGCCCATTTGATTGAAAAAATGGCGGAGAAGGATACGGAAACTTTTGATTTGTTGGCCATCGGCCGCTTGCTTCCCCAAAAGGATTATCCCATGATGCTTTCTGCTCTAGAAATTTTGATTCAATCAGGATTTAAGCTGAAATTGGGAATTATAGGAATTGGTGAACTTCAGCCTGAATTGCAAAATATTATTATGGCTAAAGGCTTGGAGGAGTATGTTCAGTTTTTAGGTTTTCAAAATAATCCTTATGCTTTTATTCCCAGAGCTAAGTTACTTCTTTCCAGTTCTCGATATGAAGGATTCTCTAATGTCATCCTGGAAAGTTTGGCCTTGGGAACTCCTGTAATTGCTACCGATTGTCCCGGAGGCAATGCGGAAGTGATTAAAGATGGTTTCAATGGCTATTTATGCGAAGTAGGAAACCCCAAAGATATGGCCGAGAAGATAATCATGGCTTTAGAAAATATTGAGCATTTTGATAAATACGCCATACAAAGGGAAACGCATGCTCGTTTTAGTATTGAGAAAATTACGGATCAGTATATTCAGGTCATGCAAAATGTATTGGGTAAGCCTTTGTCTTTGAGATGAAGCAAATAGCCATGAAGGACCCCCTTTTAATCACTGATATCTGCGGAACACTCTATAAGTCGAATACTACTTATGATTTTTATAGGTATTATTTCTCCAAGCATCACAAGGTCAAATACATTTATTTTATGTTACTAATGTCCCTTCCTGCAAAGGTCTTGTATGTTTTGCTTTCCAAATCAGGACTTTCCTTACAAAAATTGCGGTACTATTTGATTGGTCTGATTGAAAATGAATCCGTGGAAAAGGTGGAAGTAACGGCGAAAATTTTTTTTGAGCAATATTTAAAGAAAAGAGTCATCCCCGAAACGGAAGTGCTAATCATGCAGTCCAATAGGTTGATATTTTCTTCCGCAAGTGTAGCACCTGTTGTCAGTCTAATCGCCGAGAAATATAATGCGATGGCATATTTTGCCACTACTTTGGAGGTGAAGAATGGTAAATATACTGGAAAGATTCTCCAAGATAACCAAGGAAAAAAGGCCAAACATTTGTTGGCATCAGATTGGAGTTCTCAGATTAAAAATGCGACCTTTATCACCGATAACAAAGAAGATGTAGACTTGCTGAGAAGGGTTGAAAGACCTATTGTAGTCAGTGCTTCAAAAGAACTTTCATTTTGGAAGAAAACGGAAATTCCTGCTTTAGAAATCATTCTAAAATAAAATTCATCATGTCGTTTTTGATTTGAAAATGAACAATTGGTTAAAATTTTCCATACCTACTTACTACTTGTTTTATTCAAGATTGAACAGGAAGTCTGAGATTTTTTCATGGGTGCTGGTTTTTCCATTGATCGTTTTTTTAGGAAACTACAGTTTGACAGATCTGCAGTTTCTTTCTTTTGTCGCTATCTTCGTCTTAGCCTATTGGTCCTGGTTTTCCTTTTATGAAATTGGGTATTTGGAGAATGATGCCCTGACTGTAAAATTGGAGGATAAACCTACCATGCGGATCCCCATGGACGAAGTAGCTTTCATTCAAAAGCACTTTAGATGGATCGCCATCATAAGATGGTTGAGTTTTTTCCTTGGACTTGCTCTATTGCATGTTTTCTTTGAAGGATTGTTGCGGTTGGATTGGATGCTGATTTTGGCCATGCTTACCAGAGCATTCTTTTGGATTCATAACCACTTCAGATCAAGGATAAATATTTTTTCTTATTTCGGTCTTTCAACTTGTAAGTATCTTTTTTTTGCCCTTGTCCTTTACAAGATTTCTTATCCTTTTTTATTAGTGGGGTTTTTCTTGGCTTTTCCATTGATCAGGACGATAGAACATGCCTGTAAAGTGAAATACCAATTACCGATACTGAAAAAATGGGTAGGGGATTTGGATAACTTCAGGGTGAGGTATTACCTGATTATTAGTTTAATCCTTTCAGTCTATCTCTACAGTTTAAATACATGGGGTCAATTGGAAAAGCAACATTTGGTTATGTTCGGGCTGGTCTTCTATTTTTTCTTATATCGTATTCTTGTTTGGCTGGTACTGAAAAACGGCCAATACAAAAGAACTAAATTTGAAGCCCATACTTGGGAGAAATAAGCGCCTATGGATTTTCTTTTTTGGATATTAATCATTTTTGCTGGCCATAGAATTGTGAATTCTAATGCAGCAAGACATGGATTGAATGCAAAACATAAAAATACATTGATCCAATTGTTTTATTGGCACATGCTCATTGGCTTGGCTTATGCATTCTATGCCAAAGGCACGGATGCCTCCTTTTATTGGAATGGTTTTGGAAACAGAGGATTTGTCGGCGAAACCTGGTTTTCTTTTTATGGTATCAGTACCACTTTTATGTTCTTTTTGAATTTCCCTTTTTCCCAAGTTTTGGGATTGAGTTATTGGACTGGTTCTTTGTTATATTCCTTAGTGGGCTATGTAGGTTTTGTTTATTTGTTTCTGATTATAAAGGAAAATTTTCCGGCTAATATCAGGCTTTTTGGCTATGCCTTATTTCCCCTAATACTGTTTTTGCCCAACCTTCACTTTTGGTCATCCGGAGTGGGAAAGGACAGTTTGTCTTTTTTTTGTATCGCAGGATTTTTTTATGCCTTGACTTCACCCAATAAACGGGTTTTACTGTTGATGTTAACTTTCATTTTGCTTTATCATGTAAGGCCACATATGGCTTTGATCATGGTAGTAGGAGGTGGAGCTGCACTTTTATTTTCAGGTGATTTAAAACCACTTCAAAAGGCATTTGCGATTTTTGTTTTGGTAATAGGTAGTTTTTTTATTTATGATAGGGTTTTTTCATTCTTAGGAATTGACGATCCATCAAATCTCGAAGCATTTGAAGAAAAAGCCGAGTTTTATTCACACCATTTGGCAACTTCTAGAGTAGGCTCTGCTGTAGATATTTCCAGTTATTCTTTTCCGATGAGGTTATTCACATACCTGTACCGCCCCTTATTTATTGATGCACATAATTTTGCCACCCTATTATCTTCTTTTGAAAACTTCTTTTATTTATTACTTACCTTCACAGCTATTTATAAGGGGAATATAATAAACGCTTTCAAGAAGTCTCCTATGGTCATCAAGGCGGGGCTTTTTTCGTTTGTTATGGCTGCTTTGGCTTTTTCTAATTCCCTAAGCAATCTGGGTATTATTATGCGTATGAAGAATATGACGATGATTTACTTTTTGTTGTTTTTGTTTTTTGCCATGAGTTTGAAAGTTTTCGAAACGAGAGTCAAAAGGGAAAAAAGAAGGTAGAAACTATTTCAGAAATCAAAGGTAAAATAAGGGTTTATTGCGCTTTGATTTTATTTATCCAATATCCCATTAACAACACCTACACGCTGCAGCATTATTTTTCGGTTTACCTTCAGGTCATTGAGGAACATAAAAAGTAAGTTACTAGCTTTCCTTGACAAGCTGCTGCGTTTTTTGGAAAAGCTTCCCCTTGTCATTCCCCGTTTTCATGAATAAGGAACATTCCACGTTGCGCCACCTGCGTATCCTTTGCGCCCGAGGCGTGAAATCACCTCATGCAGGAGGCACAGATTAAAAAGCTGCGCTTTTTAATCGCGTGTAGTAATGGATTTTTAACCATTTGGAGAATCCAAGACTCTGTTTTTTATGTTACTATTGTGGTTAAAAAAAGCTGAAAGCTCATTGACCAGTGGTCCCGCGGCGCAACCGCAGGACAACACAGAGAAGATCTCTCTCAACGTTCGAGATGACAATGCAAAGCTTTGGACAATAGCTGACCTTATTCCATAGGATGGCTTTAGGGTTGTAGTCAGTTCAATAAAAAGCCCATTGTTGAACATTTTCTTGAAGGCTAGGATGTAGTATGGAAAAGCCAAGGTACTGGCTTTGCCCGGCAGAATATTTTTTAAATTTCCCCGATAAAAAAGATATTTCTATATATTTGGAATTAAGATTGGATTCACCCTGAATATGAGGAACATTTTCATTTTGTTTTTTTTGGCTGCTGTTAGTTTTTCCTGTATCAGCAATAAAAAGATTGTTTACCTGCAAAACCTTCCCGAAAACGAACCCATTGAGCTCGATACCTTTATTCCCTATGCCAAAATGGAGAAGCAGTATATCCTGCAGCCTTTTGATTATGTGGACATTGACTTTGCGGCTACGGATGAGGAATTGATCAAAGGCTTTGAATTCCAGGGGGCCAGGGGGGCACGGGGAGGAGGAGCTAACCGCATGGGCATGATGGGCGGCGGAGATATGTTTTTCTTTACGGGCTATGGCATTGACAAGGATGGCTTTATCGAAGTACCCAAACTTGGGAAAATAAAAATAGGTGGGCTCACCGAAGAACAGGCCAAAATCGTGGTCCAAGAGGCCATCAATGATTATTTCAAGGAAGAAGTCCTGGTCCGCCTAAGGATAGCGGGTGTGAGGTTTACTACCTTGGGAGAATTCCAAAATGTGGGCAATCACGTCCTCCTCAGGGATAGGGTGACGATCTTTGAGGCCGTGGCGGCGGCGGGGGAACCCTCCCTGCTGGGCAAGCGGCACAAGATGTTCATCATCCGGCAGTACGATGAAGGGACAAAATTGCATCAGGTCAACCTCAATGACAGGGCCTTATTGGCATCTCCATTTTATTTTATACAGAACAACGACATCCTCTATCTCGAACCGATGAAAATCAGACAGTACGGAAGGGCAGACAATTTGCTGGGAGTCGTGCAGATTGTCACAGGTTTGGTGGTGACTACCTTACTTTTTGTGAATTTATTCAGTAATTAGCGTTATGGAAGATTTTGATTACAGGGATCAGAAAGAGGGGCAAAAACCGGTTGATCTTGGTTATCTATTACGGAAGTATTTAAGGTTTTGGCCTCTTTATCTGCTGACAGCAGTAGTTTTTTTGACTGCCGTCTTTTTTTACCACCGTTACACTGTAGACAGGTTTGAAGTATCAGGAACTGTCCTGGTGGGCAACAAAAGCACGGTGGAATCAAGGATTTTTGACAGGTCCAATATTTTTACAGGAGAATTGACCCTGGACAATGATGTGCTTTTGCTTACTTCCAAGATTTTGGCCAAAGAGGCATTGAAGAAATTACATTTCGATGTAGAATATTATGCCAAGACGAAAATAAAAACCGTAGAACTCTATGACCGCAGCCCTATCCGGATAGAGGTGGACTGGGACCATCTGCAGGTTGCCGGGATGGAAATGGAACTGCATATTCTGAGTCCGGAGACTTTTATGGTCAAGGATATTGAACCCGGATTCTGGGATCTCAATTCGGCCGTAGCCAATGTGGACACTGGGATCAAAGACCGGGTTTTTAGATTTGGAGAGGAAGTCAAGACCTCCAGGTCAAAGTTTACTGTCTTTTTGGTCAATCCCAATCAGGTGGGAGAGGTGATTATTTTCAAACTGATACAGCCGGCCACTTTGGAAAGCCGTATGGCTTCTGCCCTGAAGGTCAGTATGGTCAAAAGCATGGGTTCAGCTTTGGAGCTTAGCCTGGTTACTACCGTGGTGGAAAAGGGGCGGGATTACATCAATGCCCTTATGGAAGCTTTCATTGAGTATGACCTGCAGGAAAAAAACAGGAATGCTGAAAACACCTTGAAATTTATCAATCAGCAGCTCGCCTATTTGGAGGATTCACTGAAAAAAGCACAGTTGGAACTGCAGAAGTTCAAGGTGGAAAACAAATTGGTAAATGTCTCGGCGGAGTTTTCCAATATCCTTGAAAAAATGAACCGGTTGGAAGAGGAAGGGAAAGATCTGGATTTTCAGCTGTCTTATTATGAAAGTATTGAGCGTTATATCGCAGGGAAAGGCAGAGATTTTTCCCAGGTCATCGCCCCATCGGTAGTGGGGATTCCCGATCCTCTGCTCAACGGCCTGATTCAGACTTTGGTGCATTTGTCTCAGGACAGGAGAAAGCTTTTGGCAGTGGTCAATGATAACCATCCGGAGGTGGTGAAAAATGACATGCAGATGCAGAAGGTCCAGGATGCGCTGCAGGAGAATATTGTCAACCTGATTGCCAATACCAAGGGTAAAAAAGAGGTCATCCAGAAGGAAATCCAGCAGTTGCAGAGGCAGTTTGTGGGGATGCCTGAGTCAGAATCCCAATTCTCAAGCATCAGCAGGGAGTTTAATCTTAGGGAAAACCTGTACACCTACCTGCTCGAGAAAAGGGCAGAAGTGGGAATAGCCAAGGCTTCCAATGTCTCCGACAATACCATTTTGGATTATGCGAAAATAGGCAGTCTGGTCTATCCCAATAAAAGAAACAATTACCTGATTGCCCTGTTGTTGGGTATTTTTCTGCCATTGGGTTTTGTAATGGCCTCAGATCTTTTGGATCCAAGGATCAAGGACCAAAGGGATTTCAAAAACCATTTTGAAGCGCCTTTATTGGGGATTATTGGATTTAGTGACTATAAAAATAACCTGGTGGTCCTCGATCATCCAAGGTCTCCTGTGGCAGAATCCTTCCGTTCTTTGAGATCAGCTATCAGTTTTATAGCTTCCGGGAAAAAGAGCAAAAAAATATTGGTGACTTCCTCTGTTTCAGGTGAAGGAAAAACTTTCTGTGCTTTGAACCTGGCTTCCGTTATGGCATTGGCGGGAAAGAAAACTATAGTAGTGGGTGCGGATTTGAGAAGACCCCGTTTATCTGATTATTTTAACCATAAAGACGTAATAGGTCTTTCTACTTTTTTGATCAAGAAGGCAAAGGCAGAGGACATCATTCAGAAAACCCCGCAAGAAAACTTATTCTTTATCCCGGCAGGACCTGTTCCGCCCAATCCGGCGGAACTGCTTTTATCTGATGGATTGAAGGATTTGATTTCCTATTTGGAGGAAAATTATGATATGATCATTTTTGATACGGCTCCATTGGGCCTTGTTTCTGAGACGACCGACCTGATGAGAAGTTTTGACCTGAATATCTATGTGGTCAGACAGTATTATAGCCGCAAAGAACACCTGGTGATGATCAATGATCTTTACAAAAACCAACAGGTGGGCAATGTCTATGGTGTATTCAATGGAATGAAAGGTGTCGGATATTATGCAAAAGGATTTACCTATGGCTATGGGAATGCCTATATCTTTGCAGATAGGAACAAGTATTTGGGGGAATATTACCAAATGGAAAAGAAGAAGTTTTCATTCTTCAAGTGGTTCAGAAAAAATTAGTATAAGTATATAGTACACTGGTTTTTCAGATAGTTAAACCCGGATTAAGTGGTAAAAACCACGGACTTCCGGGTTTCTTTATTTAAAAGGAAATGTGGAAGAACGCACAGGTACAGTTGATTTTTTTGAGACCGCTACTTTTTCAGGGAATGGGGAGAAAGAAGGGGGATTTTGAAAGTGGGATTTCGGAAGGTGGATTTCGGAAGTTGGTGTCACGTCCTGAAATAGCTTGACAGATTAAGTCAAACTAAAAACAGGAAAAAAATGACAAAAACGGTTCGGGAATTTAACAGGTACAGTATTAGCTTCAAGAAGCAAGTAGTAGAGGAGCTGGAAAATGGAAGTTCCTATTCTTATCTTCAAAAGAAGTATGATATTAGAGGAGCGGAGACGATCCAGAGGTGGGTCAGGTCCTTTGGCAGGGATCATTTGTTGAACAAAAGGGTTAGAATAGAGACTATGGATGAGAAGAGAAGACTTAAGGAACTGGAAGAGGAGAACAAGAGGTTAAAACTTGCCTTGGCCGATTCGATAGTTGCCAACAAGATGCTTGAGACGCTGATAGATGTTTCAAATGATGAATACAAGACGGATTTAAAAAAAAACTTTGGCAACGGACTGTTTCAAAAAGGCCTGAAGAAGTGAGCGTTAAGTCCGGTTGTACTTACTTTGGTTACAGTAGGTCAGCATATTATGGTTGGATGGACTCCAAGTTGAAGGAGGAAGCGCAATACGACCTGGTATTGGAGCTTGTCCGGGATTACCGGAGGACGCATCCGATGATGGGCACAAGAAAGCTTCAGGAGTTGATCAGAGAAGATGCGGTGAGGTTGGAGATCAGCATAGGAAGGGACAGGCTCTTTGAGTTGTTGCGTTCTGAAGGCTTGCTGGTCAAGCGCAAGAGGAAGTATGTTGTTACAACGCAGTCATTTATGCGCTACAGTAAATATGAGGATCTGTTCAATGGCAATGTCTGGACCACTGCCCATCAGGCCTGGGTTTCGGACATAACCTATATCCGTGTCGGGGATTCCTTCAGGTACCTGTATCTTATTACCGATGCATACAGCAGGAAGATAGTAGGATGGTATTTGGGGAATACGCTTGAGTCAAAATGTGCTGTAGAAGCCTTAAAAATGGCGATAGAACAATGTCCGTCAACAGAAGGCATTGTTCATCACTCAGATAGGGGCTTTCAGTATTGCAGTAAGATTTATACTGAATTACTGGAAAAGGAAGGTATAAAGTCCAGTATGGGAGAAGCAGGGAATTGCTATGATAATGCAATGGCAGAGCGGGTTAACGGGATTCTGAAGATTGAATATAAACTTGGGGACAGGTTTAAGAATCTCAAAGAAGCGTTTGCAGCAGTAAGGCATGGAGTATGGGCCTACAATGAAAAGAGGCCACATTGTTCATTAAATATGAAGAAGCCGATTGAGGTACATGAGGGACTAACAGTGTTTTCATCTCTCAAACGCAAAAGTAGCCCAAGACAGAGACCTGTCAAGGCTATATAAACGTCGCTTCGCTCCGGCCTTGACAGGTCTCCTTACTTGGGCTCTAGGGCATTTAAGAGGATTGAAAATAAAAGAAAAAACAAAGAAAAAAGTGTCAAGTAAAATCAGGACGTGACAGAAGTATGATATTAGAGGAGCGGAGACGATCCAGAGGTGGGTCAGGTCCTTTGGCAGGGATCATTTGTTGAACAAAAGGGTTAGAATAGAGACTATGGATGAGAAGAGAAGACTTAAGGAACTGGAAGAGGAGAACAAGAGGTTAAAACTTGCCTTGGCCGATTCGATAGTTGCCAACAAGATGCTTGAGACGCTGATAGATGTTGCAAATGATGAATACAAGACGGATTTAAAAAAAAACTTTGGCAACGGACTGTTTCAAAAAGGCCTGAAGAAGTGAGCGTTAAGTCCGGTTGTACTTACTTTGGTTACAGTAGGTCAGCATATTATGGTTGGATGGACTCCAAGTTGAAGGAGGAAGCACAATACGACCTGGTATTGGAGCTTGTCCGGGATTACCGGAGGACGCATCCGATGATGGGCACAAGAAAGCTTCAGGAGTTGATCAGAGAAGATGCGGTGAGGTTGGAGATCAGCATAGGAAGGGACAGGCTCTTTGAGTTGTTGCGTTCTGAAGGCTTGCTGGTCAAGCGCAAGAGGAAGTATGTTGTTACAACGCAGTCATTTATGCGCTACAGTAAATATGAGGATCTGTTCAATGGCAATGTCTGGACCACTGCCCATCAGGCCTGGGTTTCGGACATAACCTATATCCGTGTCGGGGATTCCTTCAGGTACCTGTATCTTATTACCGATGCATACAGCAGGAAGATAGTAGGATGGTATTTGGGGAATACGCTTGAGTCAAAATGTGCTGTAGAAGCCTTAAAAATGGCGATAGAACAATGTCCGTCAACAGAAGGCATTGTTCATCACTCAGATAGGGGCTTTCAGTATTGCAGTAAGATTTATACTGAATTACTGGAAAAGGAAGGTATAAAGTCCAGTATGGGAGAAGCAGGGAATTGCTATGATAATGCAATGGCAGAGCGGGTTAACGGGATTCTGAAGATTGAATATAAACTTGGGGACAGGTTTAAGAATCTCAAAGAAGCGTTTGCAGCAGTAAGGCATGGAGTATGGGCCTACAATGAAAAGAGGCCACATTGTTCATTAAATATGAAGAAGCCGATTGAGGTACATGAGGGACTAACAGTGTTTTCATCTCTCAAACGCAAAAGTAGCCCAAGACAGAGACCTGTCAAGGCTATATAAACGTCGCTTCGCTCCGGCCTTGACAGGTCTCCTTACTTGGGCTCTAGGGCATTTAAGAGGATTGAAAATAAAAGAAAAAACAAAGAAAAAAGTGTCAAGTAAAATCAGGACGTGACAAGGGATGTTGGATGAGGGGTTGTCGTTGTTGTCGGGTTGTCATGGTTGTTGGGTTGGGGGGATAGTCTAGAATGAAGAATTAGGAATTAATGCCGTTTAGTTAGTGGTTAATTAACTGAAATTCATTATATTAGAGGTATAAAATAAGGCTTCCGAAAGCAGGGAGTGCTGGAAGCCTTAAAACTTTAATTGTAAATGAATTCAAGTTAAAACTAAGTTATGAAAAATTTATCATCGAAAGACACTATCCCGATAAGTGTGTAAACTTCAAATTATGGTTTTATGGTCAGGTTTCAAGAAGCCTGACCCTATCACCAAATATAAGCAGGAAACTGTTAAGAATAGCTCCCCAGTCTCTGATAGGCATAGTCCATTTTTTCGATGCTTCTCTTGCAGCGAGAAAAACAGACTTCATTACGGCATCATCTGTCGGGAAAGAGAGCTTGTTTTTGGTGTATTTTCTGATCTTTCCATTGAGATTTTCAATCAGGTTGGTGGTATAGATGATTTTGCGGATTTCTGCCGGGTAATCGAAGAAAACGGTGAGTTCGTCCCAGTTGTCCCTCCAGCTTTTGATGGCATACGAGTATTTTGAATCCCATTTTTTGGCAAAATCGTTAAGGGCAGCCCATGCGGCCTCCTTGGTAGGGGCAGTATAAATTTCCTTCATATCCCTTGTAAAGGCCCTGCGGTCTTTCCATACGACATATCTGCAAGCGTTTCTGATCTGGTGTACAACACATATCTGGGTGACGGACTGAGGAAATGAGGCCTTTATTGTATCAGTAAACCCGTTCAGGTTGTCAGTTGCTGTTATAAGAATATCTTCAACCCCTCTGGCCTTCAGGTCGGTGAGTACCCCCATCCAGAAAGCCGAAGATTCATTCCTGCCGAGCCAAAGGCCGAGGATCTCCTTGAGACCGTTTGTCCTGAGGCCAACGGCAATGTAAACGGTCTTGTTGACCACTTTGGAGTTCTCCCTGACTTTGAAGGATATACCGTCCATCCAGACGATCAGGTAAACAGGGTCAAGCGGTCTGTTTCTCCATGCAACAATATCCTCCGCTACGGCACCGGTAACCCTTGAGATGGTGGAGGAGGAAACATTGATGTCATAAAGCTCCCGGATCTGTTCCTCGATGTCCTGGTTTGACATTCCCTTGGCATACATGGATATGATCACGTTTTCAACGCCCTCCGCCATGCTTCTGCGTTTGGGCACAAGGGCAGGCTCAAAGCTGCCGTCCCGGTCTCTCGGGACTCTGATTTCAGTCTCTCCAAAAGTATTTTTTATTGTTTTGGTGGAATAGCCGTTCCTTGAATTGGGATTATCGGAATTCTGATGCTTTTCATAGCCAAGATGGGCATCCAGCTCACCTTCAAGCATTTTCTCAACGGCTCTTTTCTGAAGCTGTTGAAGGAAGGAATTAAGCTCCCCGGCAGTCCTGAACTGCTTGAGGAAGTCATCATTTAGGAGATCTTCTTTTTTCATTTTTGTAATCTGTGTGTTATAAAGGTAAGAAATTGTCCACACACAGACCGGGGAGTCGCCTACCGCGGGTTCCTCAAATTCCCTGTGCGATTTCTTCTAAATCACACAGGGAATTTCGAGGTACAACTTTAACTTCGTAAGTAGTAAAACCAACTTACACAGTTTTTGTCATAGTCCCCATCGAAAGTAGGACTTCGGTGAAAGATTTTCTTCGTGACCGTTTCTTTTCCTTTGAAGTTCTTGTGCTTTTTATTTTGTCAAAGAGCAACAAAGGACTTAATATCTGCCTTGAAGAGTTTTTTGGGGAATCTTCCTTATCGCCCACTAAAAGTGCATTTACCCAGGCCAGGAAAAAACTGTGCTATACAGTTTTTAAAAAGCTTAACGGTTTGATCTGCAGTCTTTTTTACCAACATGCAAAGTTCAAGAAATGGAAGGGGCATAGGGTGCTTTCTGTTGATGGTTCAACACTTGAACTCCCGGATCATCCCTCCATGTCAGAGAAGTTCAGCTATCATGGTTTTGGGCCCAATGCGGATGCGGGACATTACATGAGCAGGATATCTTACCTGTATGATGTTTACAACGGCCTTGTACTGGATGCCGGTATGGAAAGCTACACCACTTCGGAAGCCACCCTATGTCATGCCCATCTTGGACATATTAAAGAAGGGGATCTTCTTGTGTGCGACAGGTATTATGCATCACTGAGACTTTTTTTCGAATTGAAAGGAAAAGGGGCCGACTTTCTTTTCAGGATGAAAGACAATTGGTGGAAATGTGTCGAAGATTTTTCCCGAAGTAGTTCCTCTGATGCGGAATATACATTAATACTCCCTCCAAAATACAGATGGCTGCTTGAAAAGTATCCCTCGTTATCCCAAACCATGACCGTAAGACTGATCAAGAAAAAGAATAAGAAGGGTAAGATTTCAATATATGCGACTTCGCTGTTGGACAGGAAAAAATATACAGCCTCCTCTCTAATAAACCTGTACAAACAGAGATGGGGAATAGAAGAAGCATATAAACTGATCAAATCAAGACTTGAAGTATCTGATTTTTCCGGCAAAACAGCATGGGCGGTCCAGCAGGACTTCTATGCTAAGACCCTGATCATATCACTCTGCAATATTCTTTGCTATGATGTGGAGCCAAAAACCAAAACAGGACGGACATCAAAGTCAGCAAGGACCTTGATAATCAATAAAACTTATGCATTGTCAAAAACAAAATCCCTGATTCTTAAAATCAGAGATTTAATTGGTGAATTGGAGCAGATTATCCAGAAATATGTAAAGAAAATCGCTTCCAAAATAGAATATTCAAAAAGAAACCAGGTATTCAAGCGGAAATTCAGAGCTAAACTGAAATACTCAATGAATTACAAATCTATTTAATCACATTCCTTAACTTAACGGCATTAAATTAGGAATGAAGAATGGGGGATGTGGGATGTTGGATGAGGGGTTGTCGTTGTTGTCGGGTTGTCATGGTTGTTGGGTTGGGGGGATAGTTTAGAAGGAAGAATTAGGAATGAAGAATGGGGTGCAGCCAGGAAAGTTTGGGTGTTTTATTCTATATGGGGTCTGGGACGCGGTTAGCGTCCAATACCGAAGGTTATTTGCCCCGGGTCGCCACCCGGGGAAGGTTGATCCGTGTTAACCGCCCCTCAAAACTCCGATAGGAGTTGAATTTACAGTCTTTGATTATAATAAAGAGGTCCAAGCCTGTCTGCCTCGGGCAGGTCAGAAGACTTGAACCAAAGGGGTTTTTCAATTACACCGAGCTACACGGAGAAGTCACTGAGATACAAGGAGGGGAAAGAATGGAGAATGAGGAATGAAGTATGAGAAATGAGGAATGAGGAGTGAAGAATGGAGAATAAAGAGTTGTCATGGTTGTCAGGTTGGAGTTTTGAAGGGTTGAGGCGCTTTGTTCTTTAGGAGATCAATTTTTTGAATTACACCGAGATACACGGAGAAGTCGCAGAGGGTCAGGGAGAAAAAGGGATAAATTTCTCAGAAGATTAAAAAGAGGCGCTGGGTCTCCTCAGATGGATGATTTTGGTCTTAGCTTAACAGGCCTGTAGGGCCTGCCTATTGGTAGCCCGGGGTTTCAACCCCGGGCAAATGGTGACCAGTCCGTTTCCCGAGTCGGCGCACTGTTCTTCAGAATAATTGAATCGTCCGACGCCGACGATATGAAACCGAAATGGGAAAAAGAGGTCCACGAATTACACAAATCTCACTAATTAACTAAATTTTGATGTTGTTAGGGGTTTTGGTCTTTTTCTGCCCTTATACCAAGCAAGGGTAAGAAAATTAGGCGCGAGGCTTAGGGATTTTCACGAAAGCCGGTAGCTGAATCGGTGATTTTTAAGATAAAGGCCTGTAGGGCCTGCCTGTTGGTAGCCTGGGGTTTACACCCCGGGCAAATGGTGCCCAGCCCGTTTCCAGAGTCGGCGCACGGATCTCCTGAAAAAATGAATCGTCCCACGCCGACGATATGGAACATGGATCTATTTAGAACGCCGAAAACCCGGATTTGGGTGATTTTTGCGCCTTTTGGGGAATTCCTTACGTTCGAGGCGGTTAAAATGGGATTGTAAATCCTAAGTATCACGGATCGGGATTATAAATCCCGATCAGAGGGGAATAGAACGCCGATGACGCGGATTTGGCGGATGGTCGCGGATAAAAAGTCCACGCCTGCCTGCCGCAGGCAGGAATTACACAAATCTCACTTATTAACTAAATTTTGATGTTGTTAGGGGTTTTGGTCTTTTTCTGCCCTTATACCAAGCAAGGGTAAGAAAATTAGGCGCGAGGCTTAGGGATTTTCACGAAGGCCAGTAGACGTGTAATCGTTGATTTTGAAAAACAGGCCTGAAGGGCCTGCCTATTGGTAGCCTGGGGTTTCAACCCCGGGCAAATGGTGCCCAGCCCGTTTCCAGAGTCGGCGCACTGATCGGTTAAAGAATTTGATTGTCCGACGCTGACGATATGGAACATGGGTTGGGAATAGAACGCCGATGACGCGGATTTGGCGGATGGTCGCGGATAAAAAGTCCACGAATTACACCAATTTCACGAATTACCTTGATTTTATGTTGTTAGGGATTTTGGTGTTTTTCTATGCTCACCCCATGAAAGGAAATAAAATTAGGCGCGAGGCTTAGGGATTTTCACGAAGGCCAGTAGACGTGTAATCGTTGATTTTGAAAAACAGGCCTGTAGGGCCTGCCTGTTGGTAGCCTGGGGTTTCAACCCCGGGCAAATGGTGACCAGTCCGTTTCCCGAGTCGGCGCACTGCTGTTCTGAAAAAATGAATCGTCCGACGCCGACGATATGAAACCTTGATTTTTATAGAACGCCGAAGTGATTTTTGCGCCCTTTGGGGGATTCCTTACGTTCGATGCGGTTAAAATGGGATTGTAAATCCTAAGTGTCGCGGATCGGGATTATAAATCCCGATCAGCAAGAAGGTATTATGGATTGGGATTTACTGTCGTCCGAGAACTGATACAAGATAAAAAATAAAATCCTAGAATAGTACAAAAATCAAAGATGGGCAGCTCTTTTGGAACTTACCCATCTTTTTTATATTGTTGTTTCGACCAAGAACCAACAATATGTCTCAAGTTAAGCATAAATTTTTGTCTGGGCATCCTATCATCGCCCAACTTCTTTCTCTTATTCCCAAAGAGCTATTCAATCAGGTCGTTGAGGAAGAAAACTCGGATAGGTACTACAAGAAACTTAAAACAAGTGATCACTTTATCTGTATTTTTTATGCCGTGTTGACCAGAAACAGCAGTCTAAGAGAGGTATGCAAAAACATCGGCCTGATCATTACCAAGCTTATTCCTTTTGGAATGAAGCAGCTGCCTGCAAGGAGTACTCTTTCTGATGCAAACCGTAAGCGCAGTTATCGTGTTTTTGAGCAACTGTACAAAGGGCTGTATTCATACTATAGGGCATCTTTGGTAGGAAATTGGCTTGATATCGGTGGAGAGGTCGACCCCAGCCGTGTTGAGGTTTTTGATTCCTCAACGGTCACGCTGTTCAAGGAAATCCTCAAAGGGGCCGGACGCAATCCCCTGAACGGAAAGAAAAAAGGAGGTGCCAAGATTTTTGCTAAAATGAATCTGGCAGAAGGCGTTCCCAATTTTATATGTATCCGTTCTGCGGCCACAAATGAAAATATGTTTTTAAAAGTGATGGATCTGCCTGAGCATGGGATAGCTGTTTTCGACAAGGGATATAACCGCTATTCCTGCTTTGAAAAATGGGACAGTTCAAACAGATATTTTGTGACCAGAAAAAAAGACAATGCAAGATATGAAGTGGTCAGTGAGTTTGACTGTACGCATGCTATTGATATCATCAAGGACCAGATTATCTCACTGAGCTACAGGGAGAAGGGAGTTTCTCGGACAGTTGAGGCCAGACTGGTGGTTTATGCTGACCCTGAAAGCGGTGAAACGCTGGAATTTATCACCAATCTTAAGGGATTGGATGCATTGACCATAGCTCTTCTGTATAAGAACAGGTGGGTTATCGAAGTGCTTTTCAAGCAGATAAAGCAGAATTTTGAGCTCAGAAATTTTTTGTCGGACAGCGAGAACGGGATCAAAATCCAGATTTGGATGGCATTAATACTCAACCTGCTGTTTACAGTTCTACATAAGCGGATAAAAGAGGCTGAAGACTTCTCGACCATGGTCATGGTAGCAGCAAAAAATCTTTGCTCCTACGTCAGTCTTGAAAAGTTCTTACTTTTTCCTGAAGCTTACTTTAAAAGTATATTTCAAAAAGACCTTCAAAATATGCAAACCCAATTATTCCTCTCAGGATAGGGGGTACTTTTTGAAATCAAAAAAAAAGTCCTCTAACATCATTCTAGAGGACTTTATTCTAATTTTCGTAATTTAGTCGGACGACAGTAATTGGGATTATAAATTCCGATCAGCTTGTTCCGGTCAGCAAGTAGACACGCCATAGGTTTAAGCCAAAAAACAAAATTTTGATTGATGAAAGAAGTGGGCTTTGGTATGATTTTTGTCGTTTTTGTTCACTAAATTCCCAAAATAAAATTATAAATAAATAATTTTTTTTGATGGCGTTTAAGATTTAAATAGACTTCAATAGCGTCCTAAATAAAAAATGAGAGGTCTGAATTTTTGCCCAAAATGTGTATTTTGGGTTTGCACCAAAAACAAAGACCTCTCATGTGTAATATTACATTGTTTTCACAGATTATTAAAAAGATTGACCGTTCAACTTTCAAAAAACTGGTTCAAGATAAGCAGACAGATAAAGGTTGTAAAGGTTTTGATAGCTGGACACATCTAGTATCAATGCTTTTCTGTCATTTTGCAAAAAGCACATCGGTAAGAGATATATCCAATGGTCTTCGTTCAGCTACGGGGAACCTAAACCATCTTGGGATTTCAAAGGCTCCTTCCAAGTCAAGTATCAGCTATCAGAACAAGCGGAGAGATGCTGATCTTTTTAAAGACCTTTATTATTCTCTTTTGGGAAGTTTAGGACAGCAGGCATCACTCAGGCGTGTCAAACTTAAAATCAAGGTGCCAGTATATCTTTTAGATGCAACAGTCATAAGCCTTTGCCTTTCTGTCTTCGACTGGGCCACATTCCGCACTAAAAAGGGCGCTGTTAAGATGCATACCCTGTTAGATTATGATGGTAAACTTCCTGCTTATGTGAACATTACAGAAGGAAGCGTAGCGGATAATAAAGGTGCTTACAATATACCTTTGGAAAAAGGTTCTGTTATCGTCGCAGACAGGTACTACAATGACTTTCCGATGCTAAATATTTGGGACAGCAAAGGGGTATTCTTTGTCATAAGGCATAAGGACAACCTGGCTTACACCGTGATCAGCGAACGGGAACTGCCAGAAAAAATGGCACAGCATGTTCTAATTGACCAAGAAATAGAACTGACCAACCCACAGTCTAAGACTAAGTATCCTAAAAAACTCAGAAGAGTGGCAGTCTGGGACGAGAAAAACCAACAGACCATAGAAATCATCACCAACAACTTCACCTGGGCAGCACAGACAATCGGAGACCTTTATAAATCAAGGTGGGAAATTGAAGTTTTTTTCAGGGATATTAAGCAGCTACTCCACATTAAGACATTCATTGGAACTTCAAAAAACGCAGTAATGATACAGATATGGACTGCCTTGATTACAATTTTACTGTTAAAAGCAATGAAAGCATCCGCAAAATACGGATGGCATCTGTCAAATCTAGTAGCATTTATCAGATTGAATATTTTCGTCAAAATTGAATTGCAAAATTGGCTGGACAGACCTTTTGAAGATCATGACAAACCCCCAAAATATAACCCACAGGGGGTTCTTTTTCCAGATTATAAATAAATCACTTCACAATTACCTCTAAGCTAATATTCTTAGAGAAGAAAAAATTATTTAGGACAGCATTGAATAGACTTTAATTACCAAAAAATGGTAATAAATTAATAGAAAAATAGACCGTAATACAGAATTTTATGAGAAAGTACTTTGAACAACTCCAAACCCCCATTTTGATATTGGATGAAAATGGGCTGATCAGGTATGCGAATCCTTCCTTTAAAGAAAAAGTTTTTCAACTGGATAAATTAAGGAAAAGATTTTTGGATTTGTTTACCATAGATAATCCCGATGTTTTTCTGAGTTTTTTGGATTTGGGCAATGCCCAGGGTAAGAGGGAGTTTGAGGTGAAATTGGAAAAAGACCATTCTGTTTTTGATTATGAGATTTCAGTGACCCATTTTACCAATCCAGATAAGATCGTCTTGGAATTTAATGAAATTTCTGAGTTCAAGCAGGTAAGGAAAGACCTGGTCAAAAAGACCACCATTCTTCAAAACCTGAGGGAATACATGGAGGGCTCCAATCACCTGGAAACCACCCAGAATTACATGAAGCGGTCCCTGAACTTTTTGTTGCAGAACCTGGATTTTGAAAAAGGCTACCTGCATTTCGAAACGGAGATTGTAGCGGGCAGTACCAGGTTCAGTGCGGAAGGTAAAGGCATGGACAAGGAGGTGTACAGTCAGCTGGTCAACAAACATTTTTTTGGCAGGTCTGAATCCAACATCCCCACCTTGGTCAGCAAGGTGCTGAGGAATGTTCCCCATTTGGATCCTGAATTTGAAAACAAGTACATGATCAAAAAGCAATTCGGCCAATCTAGCCTCTATTTTGTGTTTGAGCCGGGAAGGACATACGGTTTTGAGGACAGTTTTGATGTGAATATTTTGGTGTCTATTTTAATCCATAGGTTGATCTGGACTGACCTGAGGATCAAGGACCTGAAGATGTACAATCAGTATGTTCAGTGAGGGTTGTCTGGTTGGAGGAATTGAGAATGTAGAATGGAAAGTGAAATAAGAGTCAATGTAAAAAGGTAAAAGTTGGATTTTTTTGTCCACGAATTTCCCGAATTACACTAATTAACTTGATTTAATATTGTTAGGGATTTTGGTATTTTTCTGCCCTCACCCCATCAAAGGAAATGAAATTAGGCGCAAGGCTTAGGGATTTTCACGAAGGCCAGTAGACGTGTAATCGTTGATTTTGAAAAACAGGCCTGTAGGGCCTGCCTATTGGTAGCCCGGGGTTTCAACCCCGGGCAAATGGTGCCCAGCCCGTTTCCAGAGTCGGCGCACGGATCTCCTGAAAAAATGAATCGTCCCACGCCGGCGATATGGAACATGGATCTATTTAGAACGCCGAAACCCCGGATTTGGGTGATTTTTGCGTCCTTTGGGGAATTCCTTACGTTCGATGCGGTTAAAATGGGATTGTAAATCCTAAGTGTCGCGGATCGGGATTATAAATCCCGATCAGAGGGAACCACAGAACTTGTCCCGCATGGTGGAATGAATGAGGATTAACACGGATAAAAAGTATAGGCCTGCGGACCCAACAAAGTAGCAAGAGGGTCTTTTGGGAACAATGGGTTTTACCATTTCTGATTTTTAACTTAAATTCATGGCTTCAACCCATAAACTCATCATCATGAATCTCAGAAAAATATACAGCCTTACCGCAGCAATTGTTTTAATCATTTTACATATCGGTCAGGTAAAAGCCCAGACTGAATCCAAGGACCTGATCGGACGTTGGAACATCACTTTGGATATGGATGGCAGGGAAGCGCCTTCCTGGCTGGAAGTAAAACTCTCGGGGTTTAAGGTATTGGTTGGGTATTTTGTGGGAGATGATGGAAGTGCCAGACCAATTTCCCAGGTACATTTTGACAATGGGAAGGTCCATTTCAGCATTCCGCCACAGTGGCAGGACTCGAATAAGGACATGAAGTTTAAAGGATCACTGACCCAGGGCAAGCTGAACGGAACGATTCAGTATCCCAATGGGAAACGTTATCCTTTTGTGGGAGAACGTGCCCCAGCTTTGGTGAGGGAAAAGGAACCCACTTGGGGAACACCTATAGCACTTTTTAATGGAAGGGATTTAAGCGGTTGGCATGCAGATAAAGACCAAAATCAGTGGGAGGTCAAAAACGGCATATTGACCTCTTCCAAGTCAGGTGCCAACCTGATTTCAAATGAAAAATTTGAGGATTTTCAGTTATTGGTGGAATTCCGCTATCCGGAGGGCAGCAATAGTGGGATTTACCTCAGGGGAAGGTATGAAGTGCAGATTCAGGATGATTATGACAAAGAGCCATCCAATGTATTGTTCGGTGGGGTTTACGGATTCCTCACACCCAATGAAATGGCTGCGGGAAAAGCAGGGGAGTGGCAGACATTTCAGATCAAATTGATTGGAAGAAGACTTACCGTAGTTGCCAATGGAAAAACTGTGATCTGTGATCAGATTATACCTGGGATTACCGGAGGGGCATTGGACAGCAAGGAAGGATTGCCCGGTCCGATAATGTTGCAGGGGGACCATGGCCCCGTGGAGTTTAGGAAGATCGAGTTGGTGAAGGCGGTTTATTGAATGTAGAATGAGGAATGAAGGGTTGTCGTTGTTGTCGGGTTGCCATGGTTGTCGGGGTGTTGCGTGTTGGATGAAGGGTTGTCATGGTTTTCGGGTTGTCGGATGAAGGATGTAGAATGGAAAATGAAATAAGAGCCAAGGTAAAAGGTAAAAGTGGGATTTTTTTGTCCAGGAATTACACAAATCCCACTAATTAACTAAATTTTGATGTTGTTAGGGGTTTTGGTCTTTTTTTGTCCTCAAACCATCAAGGGAAATGAAATTAGGCGCGAGGCTTAGGGATTTTCACAAAAGCCGGTAGCTGAATCGGTGATTTTTAAGATAAAGGCCTGTAGGGCCTTCCTAGTGGTAGCCAGGGGTTTCAACCCCGGGCAAATGGTGCCCAGCCCGTTTCCCGAGTCGGCGCACCGATCTTCTGAAAAAATGAATGGTGCGACGCCGGCGATATGAAACCTGGATTTTATTTAGAACGCTAAAGACGAGGATTTGGGTGATTTTTGCGCCCGTTGCAAAATTCCTTGCGATCATGGCGGTTTAAAATGGGATTATAAATCCTAAGTATCACGGATTGGGATCATAAATCCCGATCAGCGGGCCAACAATAAGATTGGGATTACTTTGTTAATTGAGCACTTCCTGTTCCAATAGTTTTTTCAATAGGATCAGAATGCTGCCTTTTTTCAGATGGGATTCAAAATACCCAAACTGTGATTCATCCCTTTTGAGGATCAGGGTCAGGAGTTTGCAGGCCTTGATTTTATTGATTTTAGCGAAGGGCCTTACCCCGTCCAGAATTTCCTTGCCTTCCATCCAGTCTTCCCAATCGTATCCCACAAGCAAACCGGATTCTGAGATATAGCGCTTGAGTTCTGTTTTGATGCCATCCATATCCAGGTATTTCTGCAGGGAGCCTTCAGTCAGATGCACGGGAACAGCTTTTTTTATTTTTTCAATCTGTCCTTCAATTTCACTGACAAAAGGTGAAAGCCCAAGGACAGCATGTTTTCCCTTTTCTCCTTCGAGAAAAAATCCGATTTCTTCTAATGGGGTGAAGACAGGTTTCATATCATTTTTCAAAAAATGTGCTTTAACAAATCTAAAACTTTTGTCGGACAATGTCTGTCATCCATTTTGTTTTTGGAGCTTATTTTTTTTGTTTTGATAAAATTAGTTTTTGGTTATGGAAAAAACTTCTGCTCCTTTTATCATTTACAAATCTTCTGCAGGCTCTGGGAAAACTTATACCCTGACCATGGAGTACCTCAAATTGGCCCTGTCGTATCCGGATGCCTTTAGGTCTATTTTGGCAGTTACTTTTACCAATAAGGCTACCCAGGAAATGAAGGAGCGTATTCTGAAGGAGCTCAAGCGGATGCGCAAGGGGATTGACGGGAAGGAGTATATGGACAAGGTGCTGATGGAAAGCCTTGAACTGGATACCCAAGGTCTTCAGGTAAGGGCAGCCCAAACACTTACAGCTATACTTCATGATTATGGGAGGTTTTCGGTCAATACGATTGACAGTTTTTTCCAAAAAGTAGTAAGGGCCTTTGCCCGGGAAATGGATCTCAATGCCAAATTTGAAGTGGAAATGGACCAGGATGCTGTTCTGGACCGGGTGGTGGACCGGGTGGTGGAAAAAGTAATGGAGGATGAGCAACTGCACGAGTGGCTGGTCGATTATGCCAAAGAAGAGATAGAAAAGGGCAATTCCTGGGATATACGCAAAAAAATCAAGGAACTGGGAAAGGAGCTTTTTCAGGAGAATTTTAAAAAATTTGCCCCTGAAATCCGGGTTTTTCTGAAAGAGAGGGATAACATTTCCCAACTTCAGCAATTTACGAGAGAGCGAAAAGCAGAACTTTTTAAAATTACCAGGTCACTCAGGGATGAAGCGGAGCGTATCCGCAAAGCCAACGGACTGGAATGGACTGATTTCTCGGGTGGTACAAGGTCCTTTGCCCTGAAGTTTGCCAAACTGGGGGACAGGGAACAGCCGGTGCCGGAATTGACCGATAATCAAATGGCCCGGGCTTACAGCGAAGAGGGTTGGTTTGCAAAAAGCAGTAAACAGAAAGATGCCATTATCACTGCTTATCATCAGGGATTGGGTGAAATTCTTGGAAAAATTCCTGAATTGTATGTCAAATGGATGACCTTGACTGCAATTTCCAGGAATATTTTTGTCTTCGGGGTATTCCGAAATCTTCTCGAAGAATTGACGGTTCTCAAAAACGAGGAAAATATGTTGCTCATTTCCGATGCCAATGAGTTTTTAAAAGAGATAACCCGGGAGAATGAGGCCCCTTTTATATATGAAAAGGTCGGAAACCAATTCAGGCATTACCTGATTGATGAATTTCAGGACACATCGGGATTTCAATGGGCAAGTTTCAGGCCTTTGCTGGAAAATTCCCTTGCCCAGGGAAATACGAATCTATTGGTCGGGGATGTCAAGCAGTCCATTTACCGTTGGAGGGGAGGGGAAATGCGCCTGCTGTTGGAAGAGGTGGAGCAGGAAATTGGTAAGCAATATATCGAGAACAGAAACCTGGATACCAATTACCGCAGCTTGCCAAATGTGATCCAATTCAACAATGCCTTATTCAAAAAACTTCCCCAATCTTTTGAGGATGCTTTGGCACTCAGTCATGTGGAGGAGGAGGGGCATATCCTCAGTAAGGCTTATCAGGATGTTTTTCAGCATGTTTCTCCAGCCAAGCAAAAATCTGCTTTTAAAGGAAAAGTGAGATTGGAGTTTTTGGAGGAAGATAAGAATCAGGAAACAGGGAAATTCAAGGAAATGGTACTTGAAAAACTTCCTGAAATGGTCATGGCCTTGCAAGATAGGGAATATGCCTTGAAGGACATTGCCTTTTTGGTCAGGACCAAGAATGAAGGAGCGCTCATCGCAGATTGTATGATGGAGTTTGCGGCCGCTCATCCTGAAACAAAATATCGTTTTGATGTGCTTTCGGATGAATCCATGTTTTTGTACAAATCTGCTTCCGTAAAGGCATTGGTGGCAGGCTTGAAATACCTTCATAGTCCTGATGACCTGGTGCAGTTTAAGACCATGTGGTATTACCGCTCCGTGTTGCAAAATGAAAAGGTTGACCATGATCTTTTTGCAATAGATAAGGTTCCTGTTTTTCTCAAGGAAAAAGTGGAGGAGTTCAAGAGGACAGAGGCTCGATTACTGCAGTTGCCTTTGATGGAGACTGTTGAGGAACTGATCGGATTTTTAGGTTTACAGGAGGACAATTTGGAATTGGCCTATATTTCCGGTTTTAAGGAAGCGGTCTATGATTTTTCAGTAAACAATAGGGCCGATCTGGCGGGGTTTTTGGAATGGTGGGAAGAGCATAAGGACAAGCGGACGGTAAGGATTCCGGAGAGCCACAATGCCATGCGGATTATGACCATCCATAAATCAAAAGGCCTTCAGTTCAAGGTGGTGTTGATGCCCTTCCTGGACTGGAAGATATTTGATACCAGCAAAAGCAATGTGGTCTGGGCTCCATTTGAAGATAAGCAAAGTAAATTTTCTGCCATTATTCCAATATCCTTGAACAAAGATCTGGCGAAATCCGATTTTAGTTCAATTTATGAAGAGGGGAAGATTCTGGCCTATTTGGATTCACTTAATATGGTCTATGTGGCTTTGACCAGGGCAGAGGAGATTTTTTGGTCCCTGTCGCCATTTACCACTAAGGCAACAGATGGTTCAAATAACCAATTGGCCTACCATCTTCAGATGGTGTTGAGTTCAAGTTATGTACAGGAAATGGGCTTTGATTTCAATAAAGACTTTGATCCGGATGGAAAGGTGTATGATTTTGGAGATTGGCCAGAGAAAGTGGATTCGAAGTCTGAAATAGCTGCTCCGGTTCCTCTTCGCTGGGCTTATCAGAACTGGTCCTCTCTGTTGAAAGTGAAGCAATATGCTGTGGATTTCTCCAAAGAGGGACTTGCCCAAAGAAAAAGACGGGATTTTGGGCTATTGGTCCATGAGTTGCTTGAAAAGTCAAAAAGCAGAGAAGATGCCAAAAACCAAATCAGGGTATTCTATTATGAGGGGCGATTGGACAGGGAGGAATTGATGGAGGTTGAAGCCCAATTGGACAGGCTTTTTGAGGATGCTTTGTTTGCATCCTGGTTTGAGACTGGAAATATATTATTGACCGAGCAGGGGATTCTATTACCGGGAGGCAAGCAAAAAAGACCGGACAGGATCATCCTAAAAGATCAAGAGGCTATTGTTGTGGATTTCAAAACAGGGGAGGAGTATGAGCGTTATGGGAAACAGGTATTGGAGTATATGGATCTTGTCAAGCAACTCAGCGGAAAACCGGTAAAGGGGTATCTGTGCTATCTGGAGACGGGGAAAATAAAGGAGGTCGGAGAATGAGGAGTGAAGAATGTTGAATTTAGAATTAGGAGTTGTTGTCGTTGTTGTCAGGTTGTCGTTGTTTTCGGGTTGTAGGGATAGTTTAGAATGAAGAATAGAAAAAGTCGGATTTCGAAAGTGAGATTTGGGAATAGGGCATCCACGCCTGCCTGCCGCAGGCAGGAATTTACCGAATTACACTAATTAACTTGATTTAATATTGTTAGGGATTTTGGTCTATTTCTGTTATCATAGATGCATGGGAAATGAAATCAGGCGCGAGGCTTGAGGATTTTCACGTCGAAAAGTAACTTGTAATCGTTGATTTTAAGAAAAGGGCCTGTAGGGCCTGCCTAGTGGTAGCCTGGGGTTTCAACCCCGGGCAAATGGTTCCCAGCCCGTCCCCCGAGTCGGCGCACTATTCTTCGGAATAAATGAATCGTCCCTCGCCGACGATAAGAAACCCGGATCTTTTTAGAACGCTGTAGGCTCGGATTTGGATGGTTTTTGCGCCTTTTGGTGAATTCCTTGTGACCATTGCGGATAAAATTGGATTAAAAATCCTGGGTATCACGGATCGGGATTACAAATCCCGATCAGCGGGAGGAATGAAGAATGAAATAAGAGCCAAGGTAAAAGGCAAAAGGTAAAAGAGGGATTTTTTTGTCCACGCCTGTCTGCTGCCAGGCAGAGATTTCACGAATTGCCTAGATTTTATGTTGTTAGTATTTATGATTTTTTTGTCCTCATACCAGCAAGGTTAAGAGAATTAGGCGCGAGGATTGCGGGTTTTCGCCAAGTTGGTTTACGTATTGACGGACCCTTTTTAAAGAACTACCCCATTGGAGCGATAGACATCTTAACATGGCGAATATTTTTTCATAGAGCTTTAATTTGGGTACATTTCCAGATTTTAACACATAGCGCAAAATATTGATAATCAACGGCATTATTAAGTATTGGTAAGTAAGCAGATCTTTCGGTACTTTGTTTGTACAATCTTTTCCTTTTTCAAGCTACTTAGTCGATCTTTTGATCAAAGAATTAAGTATTGTCAGAATCAAAAAATTGTAATGATTCTGAATATTGGGATGTCATGAAATTGGAATGATAATTGAGATTTTCGCTTTGGACCTTGATACAGGGAAGTTGAATTAAACTTGCTTGATGATTCCATTTGAAAGTCATAAAATAGAACTAATGGAAGAAATCAAATCTTACAAATATTTCGGTTTTTTTTATAAATTTCCGCTTCTCAGCGGTTTTTTAGGTTTTCTTTTAGCTTTTATTTTGAGTCAATTGATAACCTTAAAAGATTATCAGATTCTCAAAGACCAGGAAAAAGATGAGGTGTTGTCATATTCTTCGTTGATTGAGGAAAAAATCAATATTATTCTTCAGGAGGCTTATTCTGCTGCAACTGTTTTGACTTTTCTTTATGAAAGGGTAGATTTTGAAAAGGAGTTTGATGGTGTAGGCCAAGAAGTTTTGAGGAAGTTTCCCTTAATTGATGCAATTCAATGGAATGAGGAGGGAGTTATAAAATACGTGTATCCTTTGGAAGAAAATAAAGCTGCAATTGGTTTTGATATTTTTAACGATACAGTTACCCATAGGTATATAGAGGCCTATTGGGCTATTGAGAAAGGAGAAATTTTTTTTTCAGGACCCTATGAACTCAAACAAGGGGGGATGGGAATAGTTGGGAGATTGCCGATTTTTAAAGAGGGAAAATTTTTTGCTTTTTCTGTGGTAATTTTCAGATTGGAAACGTTTTTTGATATGTTGGAATACGATCCAGTAGAAAGCAAATATTATGTGCAATTTTCAAAAATAAACCCCGTAACTCATGTTGAGGAATTTTTTTTACCGCTACAAGAAGGGTATGAAGGGTTTAAAACTGTTAAAACAATAAAACAAGGAAATTGGATTCTTACAGTTCAACTAAAGAAATCTAATGCTGTTTTTCAGATGCTGCCTCCTTTCCTATCCATGTCATTTTTTTCAATACTTTTCGGAATTGCAGTATATTTTTTAGCCAAGTTGCCTTCCATTTTGGAAAAAGAGGTTTCAAAAAAGTCCAGGGCATTGAGAATAATTGTCAGGAGGTTCAGAATGGCAAGTAAAGCAACATCTGATGCGATTTGGGAATGGGATTTAATAAACGATAAGATATATACCTTAAATCCGCAGGGCGGATTTAAAAAAAGCCGAAAAAGTGGCTGAATTTATTCAATTCAGGCTTTTCCGGCTCGTTTTTTTTCACTTATTTAGATGATACCACTCAAACTAGATAAGCGGTATGAAAATTACGAATTCGACAGAAAAAATCACACCTTTCGGAGGTTTTAATTTTGTTTTTAACTCTTTCAAAAATTCTGGTCTCCCAGAACTCATTGATAATCAATTGGGGGTTAGAGCCTTAAGGGGAGGGTTTTCATACAGTGACATTTTCGCCAATCATATGGCTATTTTCTTTAATGGTGGCGACTGTACTGAAGATATCAATGTTCACTTGAGAGACGCACTTGAACAGGTCCCTTCATTTTCAGTATGCAGTGCCGATACAATTCTGAGAGGTATCAAAGAGCTTGCTGTTGATACAGAACTCTTTATAAATCCGTCCAGTGGAGTAAGCCATGAATTTAATATCAATGGAAAACTCAACAGCTTGTTGTTAAAATCAGCTTGTAAGACCGGATTACTCAAGTCAGGTGTTGCTTACGACCTCGATTATGACAACACCGTCATTCCAACTGAAAAGTACGATTCAAAAAAGACATATAAACACGTCTATGGATATCAGCCAGGTGTAGCTTCCATAGCACATCCTGAATTTTCACAGGCCATTCCTGTGTACGTAGAGGGCAGAAATGGCAACAGTCAGGCCAAATATTTGCAGGCTGATACACTTACACGCATGTTTGGGCAGCTTACCAATGAAAATATCCGTATCGGAAGGTTCAGAGCCGATTCAGCATCCTATCAGGAAGAAGTTCTCCGCACACTGGAAGCACATACCGAAAGCTTTTATATACGGGCAAACAGATGTGCCAAACTGGATAATATCCTTGGAAGTATAGCCCCTGAGAAGTGGCAGAAAATACGTTTGGGTGTACAGGAAATGGAAGTTACTGACCTATCCGACTACAAACCTTTCGGTAAAGACAGGTCTTACAGGCTGGTCATTACCAGAATCAGGCGTAAAGACGGGCAGGCAGATGTGTTTAGTGGAGATGCATTTACTTACAGGGCTATTCTGACCAATGAACATACATCGTCCAATGAAGCTGTTGTAAGGTTTTATAACGCCCGGGGTGCAAGCGAACGCTTGTTTGATGTACTCAACAATGACTTTGGCTGGTCTAAGTTGCCCTGTTCGTTCCTTGCAGAGAATACCTCCTTTATGCTTATGACGGCTATGTATGCCAATTTTTACACCTATATCATTGGAGAGTATTCCAGAAAAGTTGATTGGCTTAAGCCTACCGACAGGCTCAAGAAGTTTATCTTCAGATTTATCACTGTTTCAGCCAAGTGGATAAGAACGGGAAGAAGAGAAGTGCTCAAACTGTTCACGAGTAAGGATTACAAGCCGATTTTGAACTAAATTCAGATAAAAACCCCTCAGGAGCTCAAAAAATAAAGATTTACAGGGAAGAGGTATGCCTTTTCCATTAAAATTGAGGAAAAAAACCGTCCATTTTATCCTCAAACCTAAAATCCATTGTCTCAAAACTATGAACACTCTTCAATCAAAGGGAAGAAATTCCCGAACTAGACCAAAAATGAACACAAACAAGCAGATTCAAATCTCCAAACTAAAATCCTGCGGATTTTAGGTATATAGATCAAATAATTTTGTGAAGCTTTTCGGATACTCTTTTTCTTTTTTCAACAAGAGCCAAAAGCTATTCGAGGATCTGATCCATCCAGATGATAAAGAGCGGGTGCTAAATAATTTTAAAAAATTCCTTAGGGGGAAAGATTATCTATGGAGTCAGGAATTCCGTTTTTTAAAAGAAACAGGAGAATTTGCCCATGTGCTGGATAAAGGAATTCTCCTAAGGACCAAGGATGGGCTTCCTAAGAGGTTTTTCGGTGCAATCCAGGATATATCGATTTTGAAAGAAAGGGAGCTACAATTGATTAAACTTTCCCAAAGTCTTGATCAAAGGGCTAATGAGTTGCAAGAAGCAATCCTTCGCTTGGAGGATTCTGAAAAAAGGTATAGGGACCTTTTCGAATTGAGTCCTTTGCCCATGTGGGTGTATGATTTGGAGACTTTAAGGTTTTTGGATGTTAATCAAGCTGCCATTTCTAGTTATGGATATTCCAAAGAGGAGTTTTTGAGCATGACAATAAAAGATATTAGACCTAATAAGGATATTTCATTATTGGAGGAAAAGGTAAATGTGAAAAAAGAAATGGGAGGGCTGTTATTTTCAGGTATTTTCCACCATCTAAAGAAAAATGGTGATTTAATTGAAGTCGAAATCAGCTCAAATAGAATTGAATACAATGGATTAAAGGGGGTATTGGTTCTCGCTGTCGATGTTACCCTTAGAAATCAATATATTGAAGCCATTGAAGTACAGAATGCAAGGCTTAAAGAAATAGCATGGATGCAGTCACATGTAGTAAGGGCGCCTTTGGCCAGGCTGCTGGGCTTGGTAAATATGCTTAAGATAGAAAGGATTCATGATCCTCAACAAAGTATAGAAAATTTTGAAGAATTATTTGAATTTATTTTTAGTTCGGCCCAAGAATTGGATAAGGTGATTCGGCAGGTATCGGAGAAGACAGAGAGAATTCATCTTAAGGGAAAATTTGGGTTGGAAAAAGAGGAGTGAAGAATGTTGAATTTAGAATTAGGAGTTGTTGCCGTTGTTGTCAGGTTGTCGTTGTTTTCGGGTTGTAGGGATAGTTTAGAATGAAGAATAGAAAAAGTCGGATTTCGAAAGTGAGATTTGGGAATAGGGCATCCACGCCTGCCTGCCGAAGGCAGGAATTTACCGAATTACACTAATTAACTTGATTTAATATTGTTAGGGATTTTGGTCTATTTCTGTTATCATAGATGCATGGGAAATGAAATCAGGCGCGAGGCTTGAGGATTTTCACGAAGAAAAGTGAACGTGTAATCGTTGATTTTAAGAAAAGGGCCTGTAGGGCCTGACTAGTGGTAGCCTGGGGTTTTAACCCCGGGCAAATGGTTCCCAGCCCGTCCCCCGAGTCGGCGCACTATTCTTCGGAATAAATGAATCGTCCCTCGCTGACGATAAGAAACCCGGATCTTTTTAGAACGCTGTAGACGCGGATTTGGATGGTTTTTGCGCCCCTTGGGGAATTCCTTGTGACCATTGCGGTTAAAATTGGATTATAAATCTTGGGTATCACGGATCGGGATTACAAATCCCGATCAGCACGAGGGAAGGTAGGACGCGGTTAGCGTCCAATACCGAAGGTTATTTGCCCCGGGTTGCCACCCGGGGAAGGTTGAATCCGGATCTCCCGCCTCTTCCAACTCCGATTGGAGTTGAATTTACAGTCTTTGATTATAATAAAGAGGTCCAAGTCAGAAGACTTGAACCAAAGGGTAATGAGGTCCAAGGCCGTCTGCCTCGGGCAGGTCCGAAGACTTGAAACAAAGGGGACTCAGCCATAATTGTTCCCGCGGTGTAGCCGCGGGATAACAAAAAAAGCCCTGTCCGAAGACAAGGCCATTATTATATTGTCAAATGTTTATCCTTCCAACGCTTAGGAAAGCGACTGGTTTTCCTTAGAAGCCAATTCCAAGATCAAATCGTATTCTTCAGGGGTAAGGTCCTTGAAGAAATAATTCACAGGATTGACATATTTGCCGTCTTTTAATACCTCATAATGAACATGGGGAGCGGTAGAAGAACCTGTGTTGCCGACGGTTCCAATCTGATCTCCCCTTTTGACTTTTTGCCCTTTTTTGACATTGAAATCATTCATGTGGGCATAACGGGTTACAAAGCCAAAACCATGATCAATCTCCACATATTTTCCATATCCCCCAAAAACAGATTGAACTTCGATGACCACGCCATCACCGGTTGCATATATCGGCGTTCCTTTAGGGGCTGTGAAATCTACTCCGGTATGCATTTTCCTTACTTTTAGGATAGGGTGCAATCTCATTCCGAATCCTGATGCCAACAAATTGAGGTTTTCATTCAAAACCGGCTGTATAGCAGGAATAGAGGCCCAATATTCTTCCTTTTTGAGGGCCATTTCAGTAATCTCGTCATAGCTGATGGACTGTACATACAACTGCCTTTTCAAGGCATCTATTTTGCTGTGAAGGGCAATGATCATTTTTTCCTGATTAAGCCCTTTCTCCCTAATGTCGCGGTACCTGTCAGAACCCCCAATACCTGCCTGTCGGATTTCAGGGGCGATGGGCTCACTTTCGAAAATTATCCGGTACAAGTTGTCATCTCTCTGCTGCAAATCTCCCAGCATTTGGTTCATTTTGACGACTTCCTGTTCCAAAAACTCATAATAAAGCTTGAGCTCATTGTTTTCCTTTTGGAGCAACAATTCTTTGGGATTGTCAAAATACGTGTAGAACACCAGGATGAAAACAATGGCCAACATGGAGGACAGAGACAAAAAACCTAAAGCATTCAGTGCAATGTCCCATTTGCTACGCACATACCTTTCGTATTTACATGTCTCGGGGTCGTAGTAATATTTTATTCTACTCATTACGATTTGAAGGGTAATTCTTCTAATTTTGTAGCCCTTAACGGGCTTTGGGTGATTAATTCTCGAAGAGCAGCAAAGATAGCAATTAAATTAAATAATCCGAACATTCTCAAAAGCTTACATGGAAGCAAAAAAAATCAGAAGTACTTTTATTGAGTTTTTCCAATCAAAGCAACATCAATTTGTTCCTTCTTCTCCGATAGTGGTCAAAAACGATCCCACCCTGATGTTTACCAATGCAGGGATGAATCAGTTTAAGGATTATTTCCTGGGCAATGAAACGCCAAAATTCAGCAGGGTGGCCAATAGCCAAAAATGTCTGAGGGTATCCGGGAAGCACAATGACCTGGAAGAAGTAGGGGTGGACACTTACCACCATACCATGTTTGAAATGTTGGGCAACTGGTCTTTTGGGGACTATTTTAAGAAAGAAGCCATAGAATGGGCCTGGGAATTGCTGACCGAGGTATACAAGCTGCCCAAAGACAGACTTTATGTATCGGTTTTTGGGGGAGATGCAGGAGACCAACTTGAAAAAGATACGGAGGCTTTTGAAATCTGGAACCAAATTGTTCCGGCTGACAGGATTCTTTTTGGAAGCAAAAAGGATAATTTCTGGGAAATGGGCGATACGGGACCTTGCGGGCCTTGCTCAGAAATCCATATCGATTTAAGGTCCGATGCCGAGCGTAGCAAGGTAAGTGGATATGATCTTGTCAACAATGACCATCCCCAGGTAATTGAGATCTGGAACTTGGTTTTTATGCAGTATAACCGCCTGGCAGATGGCAGCTTAAAAGAACTTCCAGCCAAGCATGTAGACACCGGGATGGGCTTTGAAAGGCTGGTAAGGGCAATTCAGAACAAATCTTCCAATTACGATACCGATGTTTTCATGCCATTTATTCAGGCTGTGGAAGAAAAATCGGGAAAAAAATATGGGGAAGATGAGAAGGTTGATATTGCGATGCGTGTAATTGTGGACCATATCAGGGCCATAGCATTTACCATTGCTGACGGTCAGCTTCCTTCCAACAACAAAGCCGGTTATGTAATCAGGAGGATTCTAAGGAGAGCTGTTCGTTATGGCTATACTTTCTTGGGATTTCACAAACCCTTCCTCTATGAATTGTTGCCCCTTTTGGCCAAAAATTTTGGGGACATCTTCCCTGAAGTAGCTGCCCAGCAGGAATTTATTGCCAAGGTCATCATGGAAGAAGAGGCTTCTTTCTTAAGAACTTTGGATAATGGGCTCAAAAAACTGGATCAGATCAAAGCCGATCTCACCCAAAGTGGTGAAAAGGTAATTGACGGAAAAACTGCATTTGAGTTGTACGATACTTATGGTTTTCCATTGGATCTGACTTCCCTGATCGCGAGGGAAAACGGCTTTTCGGTAGATGAAAAAGGTTTTGCCCGGGAAATGGAGGTTCAGAAAAACAGGTCGAGAGCCGCTGCAGAGCAGGAAACCGGTGACTGGGTCATTGTCAATGAAGAAGAAGGAGTGGAGTTTGTAGGGTATGATTACCTCAGCAGCCAAAGTAGGATCATCAAATACAGGCAGATCAAGGATAAAAAAGGGGACAGGTTCCAGCTGGTTTTGGACAGGACGCCTTTTTATGCGGAGAGCGGTGGGCAGGTTGGAGATCAGGGTTGGCTTCAAAGTGACGAAGGAAGAATTCAGGTATTGGATACCAAAAAAGAAAATGACCTGATTGTGCATTTCGTGGACCAAATCCCTGCCAATCCACAGGCTGTGTTTCATGCCCAAGTCAATGAAGAAAAGCGCCTGTTGACTATGAACAACCACAGCGCCACCCATTTGCTTCATGCGGCCTTAAAAGAGGTATTGGGTGACCATGTGCAGCAAAAAGGTTCTTTTGTCAATGATGAACTTTTGCGTTTTGACTTTTCCCATTTCGCAAAGATGAGTGAAGAGGAAATCGCAAGGGTGGAACGTATCGTAAATTCAAAGATCAGGGAAAATATTCCTTTGGGAGAGCAAAGAAATGTTCCTATTGAAGAGGCCAAAAAACAAGGGGCAACTGCCCTGTTTGGTGAGAAATACGGGGATTTCGTTCGGGTGATCACTTTTGATATAAACTTCTCGGTTGAACTTTGCGGGGGTACCCACGTGCCCGCTACCGGGAATATCGGTCTGTTTAAGATAGTTTCTGAGGGTTCTATTTCAGCAGGAGTGAGAAGAATTGAGGCCATTACCGCCAAAGCTGCTGAAGAATATATCCAAAGCCACCTGGATCTCGTAAAAGAAATCCAGGAATTGTTGAAAAGCCCTAAGGACCTTAAAAAGGCAGTAGAGGCTTTGATTCAGGAGAGGAATGAACTGAAAAAGGAAATAGAAGCCTTACACCTACAGCAGGCAGTTGCTTTGAAATCCGAGTTGCTTCAAAAAGTAAAAACGGTAGATGGGATCAATCTGATTATCGAACAGGTGAAATTGCCATCCGCTGATGCATTAAAGAAGCTTTCTTTTGAGCTTAAAAATGAAGTCAGTCACGTATTGGCCGTGATTGCAGCGGAGATAGAGGGCAAGCCCCAGGTTGCGGTTGTCATCAATGAAGAACTGGTAAGTTCAAAAGGCTTGAATGCCGGCAACCTGGTCAGGGAACTGGCTAAAGAAATCCAAGGAGGGGGAGGGGGACAGCCCTTCTTTGCAACAGCCGGGGGTAAAAATATTGAAGGATTGCCTTTGGTGATAGAAAAAGCCAAGGCGATGTTCTCCGGGAAATGATAGAATAATGGGTTCAAATTTGGTTTTACCTGAATTTGAACCCATTTTTGGAAACCAAGAAGTAAAAATCAACACAATGCTTTCTGCAGAAATTAAAAATAAATACGAGTTGGTGGTTGGTCTTGAGGTCCATGCCCAATTGCTTACCCAGAGCAAAATGTATGCTGCCGACTCCACAGAATTTGGTAATCTTCCCAATACGCAGGTATCTGTAATCACTTTAGGCCATCCTGGTACCTTGCCCAAGGTAAACAGAAAGGCAGTGGAATATGCCATGAAGATGGGTTTGGCCTGTAACTCCAATATCACCAGGACCAACATTTTTGCCCGAAAAAACTATTTCTACCCTGATCTTCCGAAGGGATATCAGATTACCCAAGACAAAGGGCCAATCTGCGTAGGTGGAGAGGTACCTATTACCTTGCCGGATGGCTCTCAAAAATCCATTGCCCTGACCAGAATTCATATGGAGGAAGATGCAGGTAAATCCATGCACCTGGCAGGTGAGGTGGATACCTTGGTGGATTTCAACAGGGCAGGGGTTCCTTTGATAGAAATCGTTTCTGAACCGGATATCCGTTCTTCTGACGAGGCTTACGCTTACTTGGTGGAGATCAAAAAACTGGTCAGGTACCTGGAAATCTGCGATGGGAATATGGAAGAGGGGTCTTTACGTTGTGATGCCAATATTTCCGTAAGGCTAAAAGGCGCCAAGGAGTACGGTAAAAAGGTAGAGGTCAAAAATATGAACTCCTTCCGCAATGTGGCCAGGGCCATTGAGCATGAATTTGAGCGGCAGATAGAACTGATTGAGGCAGGCGTTGAGATTATTTCCGAAACAAGGACATTTGATGCTACCACAGGGACTACTTCCGGAATGAGGACCAAGGAAGACCTAAATGACTACAGGTATTTCCCGGAACCTGATCTTAGTCCGGTGATTATTTCCGAAGAATGGCTGTCCAGTGTCAAGGAATCCATGCCAGCACTGCCAAGACAACTTTACAATAAGTTTGTACGTGAATATGGTTTGCCGGAATATGATGCTGGGGTCTTGACAGACAGTAAGGAGATTGCCTTGTATTTTGAGGAGCTTTGCAGCTTGACCAACAATTACAAGGCTGCTTCCAACTGGATGATGGGGCCTGTCAAATCCTATTTGAATGAACTTACCTTACACATTGCAGATTTCCCGATTGGACCGAGACGTTTGGCAGAGTTGATAGACTTGGTTGATCAGGGCAAGGTGAGTTTTTCCGTTGCTTCCCAGAAAATTTATCCTATTCTTTTGGAAGACAGGTTAAAAACACCTTTAGAAATAGCCCAGGCCCAGAACCTGATCCAAGAAAGTGATGAGGACAGCATTAAGCCATTTGTAGAAAGTGTTTTGGCTGAAAACCCTGCTAAAGTAGCTGAGTACAAATCCGGGAAAAAAGGTTTGATGGGGATGTTTATGGGGCAAGTGATGAAAAAATCACAAGGCAAAGCCGACCCTAAAGTGGCTACAAAAATATTGACCGAACTATTGGATAATTGATATGAAAAATCTTTCTAAAGTACTGTTTGTATTTTCTTTTTCGCTGCTCCTTATTTCCTGCGGAGGGGTTGGCAAAAAGGAGTTTGATGGAGAAGTTGTGATCTCGGGAAAGCTCAGCCATATGCCTGAAGGTAAGATTGTCCTTTCTGCCCTCAATGATGAAATGTCCGCAACGATAGCTGAAATCATTCCTTCCTCCAATGGTAAATTTGAATATAAGTTGACTTTGGAAGGTCCTGGTTTTTACATGCTCAATCTGATGGATAAGAAAGAGGTCAGATTGGCCTTGTATGATGAAGATGTGGAGCTGATCTACGATTTTTCTGATGAAGGTAGTCTTGTATTGAAAGGATCTCAGGACTCCCAGTATATGCTTCAGATTGAAGCCCTGATGAAAGAATATGAAGAAAGCATCAATGGACTTAACAACGAATATTTTGAGGCCATGAGTGCAAGAGATCAGGATAAGATCAGGGACATACAGCTGAGGGCAATGAATCTGGAATCCGATCTCGGTGAAAAAGTCAAAGAGCTTGTAGGAAATATGAACGGAAGCTTTGCTGCTTTGGCAGCCCTTCCCATGATCAATCCCAAAAAGGATTTCCAGTTTATGGATGAACTTGTTACCAAGATGAACCAAAAATATCCCGGATTTAAGACCGTGCAGAATCTGATGGTTCAATTGGATGAGATGAGGGCATTGTCCGTGGGGCAGGTGGCACCTGAAATTTCTCTTCCTGATCCTTCCGGAAAAATTGTGAACCTTTCTGATCTTAGGGGAAAATATGTGCTGATAGATTTCTGGGCAGCTTGGTGCAGGCCTTGTAGGGAAGAAAACCCAAATGTGGTAAGGCTTTACAATCAATATAAGGACAAAGGTTTTGAGGTATTTGGGGTATCACTGGACAGGACGCATGAAGCTTGGGTTAAGGCCATTGAGGATGACCACCTGACCTGGACCCATGTTTCAGATCTGAAATACTTCAATTCCGTGGCAGCGGCCACCTATCAGATCAACGCCATACCTGCCACCTATATGCTTGATCCGGAGGGTAAAATTATTGCAAAGGATCTCCGAGGGCCTTCTTTGGAAAATAAATTGAAGGAGTTGTTTGATTAAAAAACAACCCATTTAAATAAAAGGCCTGAATGAAAAAAAATCAGGCCTTTTTTATTGGGAAAATAAATTTTATTTTCCTGCAAATTACCTTGTATAAAGTGTAATTATTTTGCTATACATTTGAGCAATTATTTCCGACAATTGCTGCAAGGAGCAGAGGGTTTATAAAAAAATCCTAAAAAAACATGGGAATTACTTCTATGGAATGCTTTTTGTACAATGCGGACTAAGTCAGAGAAAAAACAAACAATTTATTAAACCAAAAATGAAAAGAAGAACAATTCAATCACCTGTAAGCACCCTGCTTACTTTGGCTCTTTTCGGTCTATTGGCCATGGGAGCTTGTAAAAGTAAAAAGAAAGTGGCACCTGCACCAGCGCCAGCTCCGGTAGAACAGCCTGCTCCAACTCCACCTCCTGCTGCTCCTAAGCCTTCTGCTGAAGAGGTTGCCGTAGGTAAATTGGAAAATTATTTCAACAGCATTGCTCAGTCCACTAACGTTGATGCTGCTAACAGGACTATCAATGAAGCTTTGGGTATGTTCTCCAATCCGCAAACTCCGGTGTTGATTGTCATCCACGAGGAAAATGGTATCAAGGACTATGATGAGCCTACCACCATTGAAAAGTACCTTCACTACCTGAAGGATACTAAAAAGAATCTAAACTTTATCAGTGACATCAGGTTAGATGGTAATGGTAGGGTAACCGAATTGGAACTTCGTCGTAAAAAATAATCTGCAGAAATCTTAATCATTATGAAAAAATATATCTCACTATTTCTGATGCTGTTTTTGGCCACTGCAGCAGTGTCAGTAGCGCAATCAGACAATATCAGCCCAGCTAGAAAGCAGGCTATCGACTCCCTTGCTTTGGAAAAAGTTAAGGATTTGAGTAAATATATCAGCATCATTGGTAGCAAAGAAACACAGTTTTCTGAGGCAAATCGAGTAATGGACCGTGCTGAAGAGCTTTTCGCTCCTGGTGCTGAAATGGGGGTTTCTTCCTTGAACAGAAAAGAAATCGCTTACTACAAAGTTAGAAGGTATTTCGAAAGGCTGATGGCGCTTAACTATGACAGAGTGAACATCACCTGGTATGATATCCACTACATTTCCGATTTGGAAAGACAGCCTGATGGCCGTTATGTAGGAGTGGTAACTGTTTACCAAAGATTTGAAGGAACTTCTCTTGAATCAGGTTTGAATTACAGAGATACAACCAAAAAAGACATCACCATTTACGTGGAGAAAAAACAAACTCAGATTGCCGGTAGAACCATTGAGTTCTGGGATGTGATGTTGGGTGATATCCGCGTGACTGAAACCTCCGCATGAGAAAATTAATAGTATCAGTACTCTTATTGATCTTATCCTTAGAGATGGCTCCGGGGCAGGGTTTGTACAGCCCCGGTTCCCCTAAGGACGATGGAAGGTTCGCTGCTTCCACCAAACAGGTTAACCAATTTTTCAGAAGGTTCAATGCTGAAGAAAGTGTTGACGGTAGCCAACGTTATTATAGCGGTGATCCCCTATATAGGGATAGAGAACTTCGGGGCAAGTTTATCAGCATTCTTTTTGATAATGAAACTTCAGGTATTTCCAATGACCTCAAAAGAGAATTTATGGCTGAGGTGCTTTCAGAAGTAATGCCCCAGTATATCAATTTCCATAGGGAAGGATGGTTTGCTGAAGTACAATCCATTTTCACTTACAGAGGAAAAAGAGAAAATGTAACGCTTTTTCTAAAAATCCAGCCGGAAGGTTTGGGTTATGAATGGGTAATTGATAAGGTGATTTTCCAGCCATTCAAAGACATTTTCAACAAACCGGAAGGAGAAAATAAAGGTTTTCTTCATCCTTTAAGCCATGAGTTGGGCTTTATGAACCTTAGAAAAGCTTTCCAGGATTCGGATACGCCGGAAGCTTTTACTCCCAAGGAATACCAGCCGGATTACCTGACGCTTTTTTTGTATGAAATGAAGCGTGGCAATATCAGGTTTGAAACCATATCGGATGTAAAATTCCATTTCTTCCAGATTAACAATTGGTATTTTGAACTCAATCAATTTAATCGTCCTGGTTTCAATACAGGATGGTTGATAAGCAATTTGGTAAAACTCAATCCCGGAGATAAGGAAACCTTATTGAGATACATCTATGATCAGAAATAAACCTCTTTTTTTATTCCTTCTCGCTGTTTTTCTTGGCCAAAGCCATCTAGGCTTGGCCCAAGAGGTAGCAGGATATTCCAAGCAGGAAATCAAGGACCTCTCTTCCAAAGTAGAGGACCAAATCAGGTTTTTAGAGTATTTTTTAAACACGCTCGGCAGTCAGGATACCCCTGCCCGGGACAAAGATGTCATTATCCGGGAATCCTACAAAAAGATTTTCAGGGACGAAAAAGTCCAGGTGGAAGATGACCTGCTGTTGGACAGAAAGGTCATTACCAACAAAGATATTACGGCATACATGAAGGACATTGAGTTTTTTTTCAAAGATGCCAATTTTAAATTCAAAGTGAGGGAAATCAAACCTTTTGCGAGGGACAATGGAGAGCTCTCCTTTTTGGTTTCCATGGACAGGACCTTGACAGCCATTGGACTTAACAAAGAAAAAATCAGCAATACCAAACCAAGGTTTGTTGAGGTCAATGTGGACAAAAGATCCAATGAACTGAAAATTGCCAGCATTTATACCACCAAACTGAGCAGGGATAAGGAGTTGAAGGATTGGTGGAAAAACCTGTCTTACACCTGGGAAAACTATTTTAGAAAGAAAATCGGTTTGAGTGATACAGATTCTGTTTCCTTGGACGACCTTTATAAAATAAGTGCTATAGATAGCATCAACCTTTCGGGCAATGCCTTTGTTCAGGATCTCGATGCCATTGATGCTCTTAGGGAGCTTAAATATCTTGATATTTCCAATACCAATATTCAGGAGCTTAGTCCTATCAGCAATATTACATTTCTAACTTATCTCAATATTGCCAATACACCTACGCAGGACATTCAGTTTATTAAATATTCAGATAGACTTGTTCATCTGAACATTTCAGGTACCCAAATTAGGGATATCAGTGAACTCGGCAACCTCAAACAGCTCCATACCTTGGAAGTCGTCAATACTCCTATTTCAAGTTTTGGGGTGCTTAATTCTTTTGAAGCATTAAGAAACCTTAACCTGAGTAGAAGTGGATTCAATAATATAGAAAATATTGTTGAGCTTGAAAATCTTACACATTTGGATATCAGCGGCAATTACCTGATCAACTTGGAGATGTTGGCTGAATTAAAGAATCTGGAGCAAATCAATTTGCAGGAAACCAATATCGTTGATCTTAGTCCTCTTGCCGGACTTAATCAACTCAAGATGGTAAATATCAATCAGACAGAGGTAGCCGATTTGACCCCATTAAATGATAAATTCACCCTGCAGCGTGTATATGCGGATAGAACCAGGATTTCTGAAGCCAATGCAGACGAGTTCACTAGGCGAAATAGGCGGGTATTGCTAATCCACCATGTGGAAAATCTTCAGACCTGGTGGAATGGTCTGGCAGAAGGCTGGAAGGAGACTTTGATTGCAATCAATCCTGCGCTGTCAAAAGCAGTGCCTTCTGTTGAAGATCTTTCTGCGACGGTAGCCATGGATTCCCTGAACCTTTCAGGAAGTAGGATCTCTAACCTTGGGCCGGTACTCAAGTTCAGGAAAATAAGCTATCTCAATTTTGATAATACGGGGGTTCAGGACTTAGCTCCTTTATCCGATATGAAGACTTTGGTGTCCATTTCCGGTAGAAACAGTCAGATTAGAAATCTTTCTCCTCTTTCTAATTTGTCGGGATTGACACATCTTAATTTTGAAAATTCCCCTATTGAAAATTTTCTTTCGCTCAAAGATTTGCCTGAGTTGGTTTACTTGAATATAGACCGGTCCAGGATTGACGAAGAGGAAGTGCCTGAGTTTTTGGTGACAAATCCCAAGATCAACATCATCTACAGGACCGATGCCCTTAACATGTGGTGGGAACTCCTGACGGATGCCTGGAGAAATTTAATTGTTGATCAATTTGAAAGAGGGAATTTCCAACCGGACAGTGAGACCTTGCACAAATGGACTGCCAGTCCTGAGTTGAAAATTGGCAGGTCTTCCATTTCCAATCTTCAGCCGCTTCTTATTTTCAATAATCTTAGAAGACTGGAAGTTCATGATGTTCCATTGACTGATATCCAGGTGTTGGGAGGCATGGAACTCCTTGAGGAATTGAAAATTTCCAATGCACCTGTAAGTGATATCAATGCCTTATCTTTCCTTAAAAAGTTGAGGGTACTGGATCTTTCCAATACAGGAATTGAGGATTTGAGGTCACTTTCATCATTGAGTGAACTGAGGGTATTGAATGTGTCAGGCACCAACATCAAGGTCTTAAGGGGACTTGAGTCTTTGTCAAACCTTCAAGAGCTGGATATCGCCAATACCAATGTACGGTCTCTTCGTCCCATACAAGGCCTAATGGGTATAGAAAGGTTGATCTGTTTCAATACCAAGCTGAATAAAAGAGCAGTGGATGCCTATCGCAAGCTCAATCCTGCTGCGGATGTCAGATTCTATTGATGGCTGGGTTGTTGGGTGGCTACCATACTGAGCGACTTAGGGATTTAGAGAGGGAGAGAGGGGAATAAGTTGAAATGTTTAAAAGTTGAATGTTTAAAGTTTAACCCAGATTGCAGCTATCCGCCTGTAAGTAGCTGTAATTTGGGTATTTCTGTTTTTTTGAGTTCAAGTTTGTGTACTACGGATTTTCTTTTTTTAAACGGTTGATATTTGGCCTTAAGGATGTCGTAGATTTCTTTTAGGTTTTTGTTTGGAACTGTACACTTGCGTGTGGTAATGATTTTGTCATAGGTGTTTTTCCCTGAAGTAGTGATGACCTTTTGTGTGTTGCCTACTCTTACTATTTCACGCCAGCAGCTTTTTATTCCATTCTGTTTGAGCTGGTACCTTACTGTATTGACTATCCAATATGCAAGGATTCCCAGATGTAGATGTGCCATGGCGGCATCATCATTTTTATGGTAAATCGGTCTGAGGTCCAGGTCGGTTTTGAGGGTACGGAAGGCATTTTCTATTTCCCTGATAGTGTTATAGATATTCCAGATGATGTACTCCTCCTGCACGTTCAGGTTTGTCCGTAAAAAATAGACGCCCAGATTATCGGTTTTTGCCTGCTCCCGTTCCGGGTTTTTCTTCCATGACATTGCTGTTGCCTGTTCTGTTTTAGGGTCACTTTCAACAGTGATCTCATAATAATACTGGACTGATGGATACTTTTCTTTGGCCCTCCCGATGCGCTGGTGGACTTTATCGGTTTTTTTGACTCCTCCCTTGCTGTTGAGGGCATGGTGTATTTTTTGCAGCTCCTGTTCAAACCTTTCTTCGAACTGTAGCTTCATACCTTCCTCTTTCTTCTCTTTGGAAGGGCTTTTGACTTCTAAATAATAGTCTGTGTTTTTTTCTGTGGACACGGCTCTGAGTCTGATGTTCTGCTTTGATTTTGTTTCCAGCAGAGTTGTAAGCCTGTCGGGCACATAGCTATAATCCTTGAGTTTTGTCCTGCTTACACAGAGGTAGCTGTATCCTTTGTTCCGGATAAGATGCAGGTTTTCTTCGGTGGCTATGCCCGCATCGAGTACCACTACCGCAGGTCCTGTACAGGTGTGGACGGAAAGCTTTTCAATCATTGCGGCAAGTGTGTTGCAGTCTGCTATGTTTCCTTCCAGGATTGAGGAGTACTTGATAAACCCTTCCACATTCACTACCAGTGCCAGCACAACAAGTTTCGCATCTTTTCTTTTTTCCTTGCTCCTTCCGTATTGTGCCAGCTTACTGTTCGGCTTTTCTCCCTCAAAGTAGGTGTTGGTCAGGTCATAAAGGATGATCTTATCCTGCAGATCAAAGAGTTCATTGGTACGTTTGGAAAGGTGCTTTTCGAGTGAATCTTTGACTTTGTACAGCTCAAGCGCACTTTTGTACAGCTTGTCCTTGGTTATTTTATCCATATCATAGCCCGTAAGCTCACAGACTGCCGAGTTTTCCTTTATCCAACGGACAGTTTTGAGTTCGGAAGCGGGGTATACCGCACGGGATACAACCTGTGTGGCTGCAAGACTGGCATCTTCGGCGCTGAATCCCGCCGAAAGTAATAAAGGTGTAAGCTGTAGCTTCTCCCATGTCCGGAAAGCAATATTCTCAGCTCCTATTTCCCTGGCATTACTGTGCTGGATGGTATCCATATCCACCATCCGTGACAGCTGCTGTTCCGACTTGATATCCAGCTTCTTGGAAGATACGATCCGATTCCAGAAGTCTTCAACATAGCGTCTGACGATTGGATCTTCCTCCAGGTCAAAAAGAGAAGCCTTCTGCTCATACTTCTCGGTAAGGTGTTTCTGTATTTTGTTGAGCTGCTCGGGTGCAGCATCCTCCATGAAACCTATATTCAGGATAGTGCGATGACACACCCTGTTGTCCGCATTACGGTAACTTTCCACCAGCCGGTAGTATCCGCTGAGTATTCCCGTATCGGGATGTTTACGTAAAGAGAACTTGAAATACATGGTGTAAAGTACTGGTATTGAACCCCAAGATGCAATACCCCTTGTGTACTACAAACCGAAAAATGGCCTTATACAGCCCGTAGAAAAAAAATCACGTAGGGGGGTACGGATAATCGGAGCTAAAAAAAAGAAAATTTCCCGAAATTTTCTTTTTTAACCCCTAAAAGCTGCAATCTGGGTTAAGTTGTCCCGTGCTTGTAGCGCGGGACAATTTTTTTTAATGAGCTGAAAATTCTTTGATGCTGAGGGACTGAGGGATTTTAACTATTTTTTGAGCACTTGTTCAAGGCTGGTCCTCAATAACTGCCCCATATTTTCACAAGCCAAGAAATTGTCATTTTTATAGTGTTTGGCCAGTTCTTTTTTTAACGAATCAATATTTTCTTTTGGAGCAATGATATCTTTTTCCATGCTTCTCAATAGGTCTTCGATTTCTTTGGGAGAACTTTTCAGCCTGTTGGCAATCAAGGCCCTTTCTTCTTTCTGATATTGCCGCATGGACTCCGGTGTGATATGTTTGATCCCCAATTGGATCAGGGCATTGTTCTGTTTGAAATATTGGGGAAGGTATATGGATTTTTTTCCCTCATAAGACTGCTGATCAAAATCAATGGCCCGGATGCGGTAGTGGATTTCCTCAAAATCAGGGGTAATATCCACCACAAAGTTGGAGGAGTGCATGTCACCAAGAAGCCGGACAAAGCAGCGTTCATTGAATTTGACAAATTCTTTAGCCAATCTTATGGGGTTTTGGATATTTTCATTGACATATTGGCGCATAAACTGCTCCCCGGGTATTCCTGCAATGTGTTCTTCAATAAGGGTATTTTGGTGAACCAGATAATTGATCCGGTTTGGGGAAAGCAAATGCTCCAATTCCAAGCCATATACCCGGGAAGCATCTGCGTTTTTTACATAAAAATAATCGAAGTTGTCATTGATTCGGTTGACAATCCTTACCCGAAAGGGCTGGGTATTGCCGTAGACGCAAAGATCGATCCTGTCCACATAGAGGTGCTGCATGACGGACATGTCTCCTTCCGCCTTGAGGAGAGAGTAAATCTTTTTGACGTTGTAATGGATTTCTTCTCTGTCAGATTCGGAATAGAGTACGGTTTCCCAAAGGGTATCGTTTCCTTTGTAATCATACAGCGGGATGGATGAACTATAACGCAGCAAATCAGCATAGTGTATGGGAAAATCTACTTCCCTCCCGTACTTGATGAGATACTCCCTTAGTGTATCACTAATGGGATAAATCTTTTTTTTCTTGCTGATCAGCGCCATAATTTTCCTCTTAGTGTGTCATATTTTTCTCTTCTTTGCTCAAGTATCGGTCAAAAACAAATGGCCCAAAGGGAAGGATGGATGCAACCAATGCAAAAAAAGTTTTGCTGAAATTCCAGGAACATTTTCTTGCAGTGGGAAAAACGACATAGATATAAATCATAAAAAGAATGCCATGTGCCCACCCCACATAGGTAACCGCCAAAGGCATATCCATTACATATTTCAATGGCATGGCTACAAATAGCAAGATCAGAAAGGAAAACCCTTCAATTATACTGATCAATTTGAACCGCTTCAGCCATATGGCCTGTGTGCTAATAGGATTGCTCATGTTATTTTTTTGAAATATTGAAAAGGGCCTGCAATTGTGTCCAGAGAGAAATCTTTAGGTTTTTATCGTCATGGATGGCATTTAATTCATCTGCAAACAGGTATTCAACCCCTTCCAGTATTTGAATTTCATAATTTTTTCTTTTGGAAGCCATGAGGTCGTGCTTTAGGTTTCCAAACACAATAACTTTTTCAGGGCCTAAGGCTTGGATAATCTCCATATTTGTCCCCTCAATTTGGGGACTGCTTAATAGGGCAATATCCTTCAAAGAGCAGCCCACAGCATTCAGGATTTTAAAAAGGAGTTCACTCAGGTGGGGGGAAAGGGTTTGACCTTCATAAGCAATCAATACCCCTTTTTCGAATCCACCTTCAAATTCCATGGAGATACTTTCTTCCTCTTCCCGGATTTCCACTTCCTGAACCGTATTTTTTACTGAAAGAGCAGGCTGTTTTTCCAGATTTTGGATCAGCTGCTTTCTTTCTTCAGGCAACACATACAAGTCTGTATCAAGGAAAAGTGCCAAATCATGAATGCTGTGGTTCTCCATGTTGTGTAGGTTTACATTTTCTGGGCTTCTTTCAGGTTTTCTTGGGCAAGTTCAAAGTTAGGAACGAGTTCAAGCGCCTGACGGAAAGCTTCTACTGCTTCCACTTTATTTTTTTGTCCCATGTAAATCATTCCCTTCAGGTTGAGCGCAGCTGCTTTCATATTTACTTCCTGAGTTTCATTACTGGAAGTAGGGAAACCTACCATTTCTTCCGTGGACTTTCTGTCTTTGATCAGCATATTTACAGAATTCAGCGCTTCTTCTTCCCTGTTGAGGGAATATTGGAGGTAGGCGGATTTGTAAAGGGAAAAGAGCGTACCTGTCAATAAATAATGCCTTTCAAAGTGAGGAAGTGCTCTATCCAAAGCGCCCAATTGTTCTAAGGAATAGGCAGCGATTTCCAGTCCTGTGATGCTTTGGTCATTTCTTTCAAGCAAGTCCAAGGAGGCTACTGCTGCTGAGGCATACTGTCCTGCTTCGAAATAGAGGGTAGCCAAAAGTTCAGGGTACCGGTTGTTGGTTGGATTGCGTTCAATCAATTCCATGAGCTTTATTCTTGCTGCCGGAAGGTCATTGTACCTCATGGCAAGCTGATAGACCCTTTGATCGGCTTCGTTTCTCCTTCTCAAGCTTTCAGGATCCTGTGAGGCAGTGTTTTCTTGCTGTGCAAATGCCACTGTTCCCAAACATAGGGATAATGCAATAATTAGGGTAATTTTATTCATAAGGGTAATTAATGTTGCTTTTTTAATCCTCTTTGATCGGCTAATTTATACAATAGTTCCAAAGCTTCAGCTTTATTGTTCTGAATTTGTCCTTCCAAGATGGCTTCTTTGATTTCTTCCTTCAAATCGCCAACCATTCTGGAGGGGGGAAGACCAAATATTTCCATTATTTCTTCCCCGGAAACAGGGGGTTGGAAGTTTCGGACCTGATCCTTTTCTTCCACTTCCACCAGTTTCTTTTCAACCTTGTCGAAATTGGCCAGAAAGCGCTGTACTTTGTTGTTGTTTTTGGAAGTGATATCGGCTCTGCATAGTTTCATCAGGTCATTGACATCATCTCCTGCATCGAACAGCAATCTTCTGATGGCAGAATCGGTTACTTTGTCTGAAACCAATGCAATTGGTCTTAAATGAAGTCTGACCAGTTTCTGAACATATTTCATACGTTCGTCCATGGGCAATTTCATTCTTCTGAAAATGCCCGGAACCATCCTGGCCCCCTTGTCTTCGTGGCCGTGGAATGTCCAGCCGACCTTTGGGTTGAAGCGTTTCGTGGCAGGTTTTGCGATATCATGCATAATGGCTGCCCAGCGTAACCAAAGGTTATCTGTCATCGCGGAAATATTGTCCAAAACCTGAAGGGTATGGTAGAAGTTGTCCTTATGGGATTTATCACCAACCGAATCCACTCCGTGCAACTCCACCAGTTCCGGAAAAAACTGTTGGAGTAATTTGCTGACAAAAAGCAATTTAAACCCATAAGATGGCTTTGGGGTCATGATGATTTTGTTCAGCTCATCCATGATCCTTTCAGCTGAGACAATCTGAAGCCTGTGTGCGTCATGCACGATGGCAAGAAAAGTATCAGGCTCTATATCAAAATGTAGCTGTGCTGCAAACCTGATGGCCCGCATCATCCGTAATGGATCATCAGAGAAAGTAATAATGGGATCGGTAGGGGTTTTGATGATTTTTCGCTTGATATCACCCATGCCATCAAAAGGATCAATCAGTTCACCAAAATTATGTGCATTGACAGAAATGGCCATCGCATTGATGGTAAAATCCCTCCTTTCCTGATCTTCCTGAAGTGTTCCGTCTTCTACGATTGGTTTTCTGGAATCATGCCTGTAGGATTCTTTTCTTGCCCCAACAAACTCTACCTCCCAGTCATCGAGACGGATATTGGCGGTACCGAAATTTTTGAATACCGAAAGGGGGACATGCTCTTCAAAGCTGTCTGCTACTTTTTGGGCCAGGGCAATTCCAGAGCCAACGCAAACAAAGTCGATGTCCTTACAGGGGCGTTTTAAAATGAGGTCTCTGACATAGCCACCGACGACGTAGGTTTCCAGGCCCATCTCATCAGCGATCTTTCCTACCCTTTTGAATATGTCTATACGCTCTAAATGTTCTCTGAAATTCATGATCTATGGATTTTGATATCCCCCTCGGGACTCAAAAACAATTCTTTTGTCCCTGCACTGAGCAAAGGGAAATAATCGTCGGTCTGGAAATCGAATTCCTGAATTTTGGAATACTGAAGGATAAGGGGATGGGCGTAAGCAAACAATAGTTTGTTCCAAAACTCTTTTTTCAATACCGCGAACCGCACATTACCATGCTCAATCGGTCCGTTTTTCAAGGTGTTGTTGACAGGGGTGTGATAAATAGTGGGTTTGGTGGCAAATTCCACGATGTCCAATGATACATCAGAAAATGGCTTGGCCACAGTCCTGATCTGAAAAAGATCATAAAAAAGGAAAATACCTTCAAAATCGTCAGTTTCAGGATTCCAATCTTCCATACTGATAAGCTCAAGGATGGTTCCGTGGCCTTCCTTGATTTTGACTCTTCCCTTTTCTTTGATTTTATTTACAATTGCCCGAATGTCCACTTTTTGATTTTTTTTCAAAAATAACCCAGATTCTTGACAAATTAAGGTTTTGTGGCAGTGAATTGCTTTTGGAAGGTATTGGTAGACTTAAAAATCATTTCATTTAATGATTTTCGTCATATTTTTTTTCCGTCATTTCCCATAACTTGATTACGCTACCAAAAGCATCAATATGAGCCAATTTGTAATTCCGTTTTCCAAAATCAAAAACAGGGACATTGCCAAAGTGGGGGGCAAAAATGCCTCTTTGGGAGAAATGATGGCTGAATTGTCTTCCCTTGGGATCAATATTCCTGATGGTTTTGCTACTACTGCAGAGGCTTTTAGGGTGTTTTTGAAAGATAATCAGTTAGAAAATGTATTAAAAGACACCTTGGCCCAGCTCCATTCCAAAGACTTGAGCAATCTGGCTGAAATTGGAATGAAATGCAGGGAATTGGTTTCTAAAGGAAAGTTTAATGAAGACCTGAAAAAGGAATTTTTAAAGGCTTATGAAGCCTTAGGACACGGCAGTCCAATTTCTGTGGCTGTAAGGAGCTCTGCTACAGCTGAAGATTTGCCTACTGCAAGTTTTGCAGGCCAGCATGATAGTTTTTTGAATATAGAGGGAGCAGATCAACTGTTGGAAGCCATACATAAATGCTATGTGTCCCTGTTCAATGACCGTGCTATCAAATACCGGGAGGACAATGGGTTTGAACACATGCATGTAGCACTTTCTGTTGGGGTGCAAAAAATGGTGAGATCCGATCTTGGGAGTGCGGGCGTTGCTTTTACCATTGATCCTGAGTCGGGCTTTGGAAATTTCATTTACATTACAAGCGCTTGGGGTTTAGGAGAAAATTTAGTGCAGGGAGCGGTCAACCCTGATGAATTTTACGCCTTTAAGCCTTCCATAGAAAAAGGCATCCAAAGTGTGATTTATAAAAAGTTGGGTGCAAAAGAGAACAAAATGGTGTATTCCAAGGGAACGGAGAGGCCTGTGAAGAATATAAAAACCAGTACTGCAGAAAGGAATAGTTTTTCACTTGATTTGGAAGAGGTAGAATTATTGGCAGACTGGTGCCTGAAAATCGAAAAGCATTATGGCCTGCCCATGGATATTGAATGGGCCAAGGATGGGCAAAGCGGTGAGATTTTTATTGTTCAGGCAAGGCCTGAAACTGTCCATGGGGCCAAAGAGGGAGTAAAAATTAAGGAGTATAAAATTATTGGGAAGAAATCTGCCCCCATTGTCAAAGGTAAGTCGGTGGGCAGTTCCATTGCTTCAGGAAGGGTTTGTATAGTCCATTCTATAGCAGATGCAGGTAAGGTAAAGCAGGGTGATATCATTGTAGCTGATATTACCAATCCGGATTGGAATGCCATGCTTAGAAAAGCGGTCAGTATTGTTACCAACAAAGGTGGGCGGACCAGCCATGCTTCTATCGTCGCAAGAGAACTGGGCATCAATGCCATAGTGGGGACAGGTGATGCCACTGCCAAATTGAAGGACGGCCAGGAGATTACCGTGTCCTGCCTGGAAGGAGATGAGGGCTCGGTCTATGATGGAATTCTGGATTGGACGGTTAAAGAGATTGATTTGGGACAGCTTCCTGCTACCAAAACCAAGCCTATGTTCATTTTGGCAGATCCTTTTAATGCTTTTCGCCTGTCATTTTACCCAAATCAAGGGGTAGGCCTTCTTAGAATGGAGTTCATCATCAGCAACAGCATAAGGATCCATCCCATGGCCTTGGTAAAATTCGAGGAACTACCTGAATCAAATGACAAAAAAGCCATTGAGGCCATCACGCAGCATTATGCGGATAAGAGGAAATATTTTGTTGAAAAGCTTTCGGAAAACATTGCCATGGTGGCAGCAGCTTTTTATCCCAAAGAGGTCATAGTACGGATGAGTGACTTTAAGACCAATGAATATGCCCAACTCATGGGGGGCAAAGGGTTTGAACCTGGTGAAGAGAACCCAATGCTTGGTTTTAGGGGAGCATCGAGGTATTATCATCCCCTTTATAAAGAGGGATTTGGCCTTGAATGTGAAGCCATGCGGGTGGTGAGGGATGAAATGGGTTTGACCAATGTAAAATTGATGATTCCTTTCTGCAGGACAGTCGAGGAGGGTAAAAAAGTATTGGATGTCATGAAAACTTTTGGTCTGGAGCGTGGAAAAAATGGACTTGAAGTCTATGTGATGGCAGAAATACCAAGTAATGTGATTCTGGCTGAGGAATTTGCTGAAATTTTTGATGGATTCTCCATCGGTTCCAATGACCTGACCCAATTGACTTTGGGAATTGACAGGGATTCGGCCATCGTATCTGACTTATTTGATGAAAATAATAAAGCGGTGAAGGCCATGCTTTCTTCTGTGATCCAAACTGCTAGAAAAACAGGGAAGAAGATAGGTCTTTGTGGCCAAGCCCCAAGTGATTATCCAGCCTTTGCACAGTTTTTGGTGGATGAAGGAATAGACAGCATTTCTTTTAATCCGGATGCCTTATTGAAAGGGATTGAAAATATAATCGTAGCTGAATCCAAAAAACATTAATTCAATTATAAACACCTAATACTATGGACAGAAATTCATTTAAACAGGTTGGCGTTTGGATAGATCATTCCAAGGCCCATTTGATCGGTTATAATAATGGTGATGCGGTTTTGTTAGAAACAGTGGATTCCCCGTATGAGTCCATGAGAAGGTACGAAGGGGAAACGGATGATAAAACCAGGTTTTCTCCCAATCCGGAACATTCATCCAATAACGAATACCGAAAAAACAACATAACCCAAAACGAACTCAATGAGTATTTCAAAATGATGGAGGGCAAATTACAGGGCTATGATGATATTCTGCTTTTTGGTCCAGGTACAGTAAAAGACCAAATGAGAAACAGGTTGAGGGAGAACAAGGCATTTAACGGAAAGTGGCTTTCTGTTGAAAGTTCTGATAAACTGACTGAAAATCAACTCTTGGCTTTTGTCAGGGATTTTTACAAAAATGCCACCCCTTGATCAAACCAGTTTTTGAAAGCCTTCCCTGATTTTGGAAACTGCATCGAAGGAGTTGTCAATGTTGACGACTCCTTTTCCCAATTCATGCCAATAGCCATCTCCACAATCAATAAAATGTCCTTGATGGTTCGGGACTTGTTGCTTGGCCTTGGAGTAATCGTAATCCGGGAGAAAAACATAAGAAAGCAGCTCTTTGGTTTTGTCCCAGTCGCCATCAATGATCTTTCCATTTGATTTTATTTCCACTTTTCTGATTGAAAATTTAACAGTCAAATGGATCATTTTTTCCCCTGATTGGGTCCGGATGAGGTAGCGTAGGCTTAAGGGAAGTTCTTTTTTACTGGTTTCATAAATGGCCTGGATCAAATCTTGTGCAAAAATCTGCCATTCCTGTTGATTCTGGGGAATAACTCTTGAAGTTTTACCCTGACGGTCTTTTACCATCAGACTGATTCCTCCCTCTTCATCCATAAGTGTACTGGTCCACTTTGATTTAAGGTACAAATCCTTCAAAGGTTTTTCCCAGATTTTTGAGATTTCCCCTTTGAAGTGGAAATCATCGTCCAAAGAAAATCCTTCATCAAAAATCTCTTCTTCGGAAAGTTCTTCCCTGTCAGTGTAAATCAGATCAAGGGAAGTTTCCAATGATTTTGCCCCAAAACCGATTTTCAGTTTAAAAATATGACTGTAGGGTGGGGGGACCACCCCAGAGTCAAATTCAATTTCCATTGAGGATAAATCTTCGGCTTTAAGGTGCATACTTTTTGTTTATTTTTTGATTTTGGGTTCTTCCATATTAAAAATGGATTTAAGCTCCACCGCATCATTTGGATCCATTCTCTTGGCCAAAACCAGTCTTAATTGCCTTCTTCTCAAGGCGCCTTCATACAGCTCGATTTCTTCAGGGGATTCAGGCAAAACTTCGGGAACCTCTATCGGGCGTCCATTTTGGTCTACTGCTACAAAGGTAAAAAATGCCCTGTGGGTCTGTATTTTTTTATTGGCGGGGATATCTTCTGCCCAAACTTCAATGAAAACCTCCATAGAGGAGTTGAAAGCCCTGGTAACCTGTGCTTTAAGTGTTACCACATTTCCCAGTGCAATGGGATGTTTAAAAGAAATGCTATCTGCTGAAGCAGTGACTACAATCCGGTTGGAATGTTTTTGCGCTGCAATTGCTGCCACGATGTCCATCCAATGCATCAATTTTCCCCCCATTAAGTTGTGAAGGGTATTGGTGTCATTAGGTAGAACCATTTCGGTCATTACCACTTCGGATTGCTTGGCAGTTTTCTTTTTTGTCATAAAAACTATATTTCAGGCAAAATTACAAAATTTTAATCTACAAATAAAAGTCGGTTTTCTTCTATTCGGTATAAAATTTTGTTATTTCCATCCTTCTTCTCCCAATAGCGGTACAAATGCAAAATTTTCGAATTCCTCCTGTTCGATTTTTGTAGCCGTTACTTTGGTAAGGCGCAGCATTTTTTGGGTTTTTCTGTCCCCAACAGGGATAACCAGGATTCCGCCAATTTTCAGTTGTTTTAATAAGGATTTGGGTACTACCGGAGCCCCGGCAGTGACAAGGATTTTGTCAAAAGGAGCCTGCTCAGGTATACCCTGTGACCCGTCCCCAAAATAAAAGTGGAGAGGGATCCCCAGTTTGGCCATGAATTTTTTAGTCCGTTCGTAGAGCTTTTTTTGAAACTCAATGGTATGGACCGCTGCACCGAGAAGATGGAGAATAGCGCCCTGATACCCGGAACCTGTACCGATTTCCAGTACTTTGTCCCCCGGTTTGATCTGTAGCAGCTCTGTCTGAAAGGCCACTGTATACGGTTGGGAAATGGTCTGTCCCTCACCGATCGGAAAGGCCTTGTCTTCATAGGCATGGGAGTCTAGGGCCGTATCGAAAAAAAAGTGTCTGGGGAGGGTATTGATTGCCTGCAATACCGCTTCATTTTTGATGCCTTTTGTTCTAAGTAACTTAACCAGTTCTCGTCTTTGTCCTTTGTGTCGGTAAGTGTCCTCTAATCTCAACATGCCTTATGGAGAAACTTTTGATAAAGATGCGAAGTTAAGGGATTAATTGGCTTAAATTTGAGCAAAATTTATCTTCAGACAATTATCGTCTGACTTATTGCAATTTAAATTCAAAAAATGTTTACAGGCATCATTGAGACTTTAGGCACCGTGGTCAATGTAAAAAAGGAGGGTACCAACGTGCATTTTGATATCCAATCACCCATCACCCATGAATTGAAAATCGATCAATCTGTTGCCCATAACGGGGTTTGCCTTACGGTGGTAGCGATTGATGGGGATGTATACCGGGTAACAGCCATAGATGAGACTTTAAAAAAAACCAATCTGAAGTCATGGGCTGTTGGCAGGAAAGTCAATATTGAAAGGTGTATGCCTGCCAATGGAAGGTTTGATGGCCATATTGTTCAAGGCCATGTGGACCAAACCGGCAGGGTAGAAAATATCAAAGAGCAGGATGGTTCCTGGCTTTTTGATTTTTCTTTTGATCCCGGCAAAGGGAATATAACGGTTGAAAAAGGCTCCATCACTGTAAACGGTACCAGTCTAACCTGTTTCAATTCCAAAAATGGATCTTTTACCGTGGCCATTATCCCTTATACCTATGAGCACACCAATTTCCATGAACTGAAAGTGGGAGATGAGGTCAATTTGGAATTTGATATCATCGGAAAGTACATTCAGCGGATTATTCGGGGGTATGGAGAGTGATGGATTTTGAATGAAGAATGTTGAGTGAAGAATGAATTATGATGAGGTACTAGCGTTAAAAAAAGCTCCGGTAGAGCTTTTGGGTGAGGGCCCAGAGTGAAGAGTAGGAAAAAAAAGAGTGTGAAAATCCGGATTTCGAGATGGCATAGCTTTGAGGGTTGAGAAGCTTTTTTTTTGCAAAAAGGGTTTTTCAATTACAACGAGATACACAAAGAAGACACCGAGATACACAGAGAGGAGAGAATCAGGAGTGTTGAAAGTGTGGGAGTTTTGAAGTTTCGGTAGACCGTATTTGTAAAAGAAAAGGATTTTTTGAAGCAGGTGTGATCAGATTGAACCACAAAGCTTGTCCCGCCAGGCGGGATGAATAATGATGAACGCAGATAAGGAAAAAGCCTAGATGGGGCTTTTTTGGAATACCTCCTTGATTTTAAAGCTCTTCCAGTTCCTCTTTGTATGCCTTGATCGAACGGTAAATGGCTGAGGCGAGGTAAGTTTGGCCTTCTTTGCTGTTCAAAAATTTTTCTTCATTGGTATTGGAAATAAAGCCCAGCTCTACCAGGACGGAGGGCATACTGGTGGTCCACAGCACATAAAACGGTGCCTGCTTAACCCCTCTGCTGGAGCGGTTAACCCTTGTGCTGAAATCATTTTCGATTTTTGCGGCCAAAGATATACTATTGGAGATAAATGCCTTTTGCATGAGGTTGAACATCATGTAAGATTCAGGAGATGAAGGGTCAAAACCCTCATAATTTTCCTTGTAATTATCTTCCAATAGGATTACGGAATTTTCCCTTTTTACGATATCAAAGTTGGCTTCAAAGTTTTTGGTTCCCATCACAAAAGTTTCGGTTCCATAAACCCCTTTGTTGGCGGCGGCATTGCAATGGATAGAGATGAAAAGATCCGCCTTATTCCTGTTGGCAATATTGGACCTTTCCTTTAATTCCAGAAACACGTCTGATTTTCTGGTGTAAATGACTTCCACACCTGGAAGGTGTTCTTGTACATATTTGCCCACCTGCAGTGCCACAGCAAGGGCAATGTCCTTTTCTTTGCTGTAAGCGCCCAAAGCTCCGGGGTCTTTGCCGCCATGGCCGGCGTCTATTACAACACGCTTGAGTCTGTATTCCGGTGCTTTAGAACCGGTGGATGAAAAGCCACTTAGAAGAAAAAATGTAGTCAGTAACGAAATAGTAAGAATATTTTTAACTTTAAATCTTCTCATGCGTGTGAATACTATTAACTTTGCCCGCGTAAAATTTATAAATTTTTAAACAAATAGAAATAGTAAGTGCGTAATACTTGGATCTGTTTGCTCCTGATTCTAATTCCGCTCTGGTCCATTCCCCAGGGTGCTATGGCTCAAAAAAGAGGCCAAACTTCAGCGCCGGAACGAAGAATCGTTGCACCAGATACTGTTTTAAATCCCAACTCTTTGGTTCTTCCTGACCTGGATCCGCTTCAAGAAGTCCAGGACACAATCCCCAAAACAGATACCACCACTGTAGTTCCTCCCAAGAGCGATATCCAAACTACCATCAAATACTATGCTGAAGATAGTATCATTACGGATTTTACCCAGAACAGGGTTTACCTTTATAATGATGCCTGGTTCGAATACGGCAATATAAGGTTAGATGCTGATTTGATCATTATAGATTGGGATAAAAGTGAACTCTTTGCAACCGGAGTGACCGATAGCTTGGGGAATATCATCGGAAATCCCATTTTCAAGGAGGGAAATACCACTTATGAAATCCGCAAAGAGATGCGGTATAATTTCAAGAGCCAGAAAGCCATCATTAAAGATGTGGTCACCGAACAGCAGGATGGGCTTTTGCGCGGTACTACGATCAAAAAAGACCAGGATGGCAGTATTTATCTGGACCATGGGTACTACACCACCTGTAACCTGGCCACGCCCCACTGGCATATCAGTGCGGCCAAGATCAAATCCATCAGGGGCAAACAGGTCGTCACGGGACCTTTTAATCTCTATTTCAATAATATTCCCACGCCTGCTGGCCTGCCTTTTGGTATCATTCCAGATACTCCGGATGAGAAAGCTTCAGGAATTGTATTCCCTTCCTATGGACAGGAACAGGTCAGGGGATTTTTCCTGCGCAACTTTGGATATTACTTTGCTTTCAATGATTATATCCATACCCGTGTGACCGGGGATGTTTATTCACAGGGTGGATATGGTGCCAAAGCTGCCACCATTTATAAAAAAAGATACCGCTTTAATGGTTCTTTTGATCTGGATTACCAAAGATTCAAAAGTCCATTGACAGAGTTGAATCCTCTGGATTATAATACGGTCTGGGTAAGGTGGTCCCATCAACCTGAATCGCGAGGAAATTCCAGGTTTTCTGCTTCCGTCAATGCCGGTACGACCAATTACAACAATGTGGTCATCAATCCGACAAGTTTCATCACCAATGTCAATTCTGAATTTTCCTCCAACGTTTCCTACAGTAAAACTTTTCAGGGAACACCCTTCAGCATGTCTGCGAATTTGAGGCATTCCCAAAACGTGCAGACAGATGAAGTGAACCTTATTTTGCCGGATATTTCCGTTAACATGAACAGGCAAAATCCTTTTCAAAATGTAAAATTTGAGCCGCTTAAGACCTTTAACGTGGCCTGGAATTTTAACCTGCAAAATTCCATCAACAACAGGATTACCCCAAATTTTGGAGTGGAAAACAGTGTACTGCAACAAAATCAAGGTGTGACAGATTTTAATCAGCCCAATGTACTTCCCTTTAACCTGGCTAATCTGCCACAGCTTTTGGCGGATGCGGACAATGGAGCCAGAAATACCATACCTATTACTTCCAATTTTACTTTATTCAAATATTTTACAGGTACGGCTTCCATGAACCTCACGGAACTTTGGTACCTGGAAAGGATTAATTTTTTCTATAATCCGGCAGAAAACAGGGTAGATAAAATCCTCGAGCCAGGTTTTAATAGGGTGAGCTTTTATAATAGCTCATTCAATATGAACACCAATATTTACGGTTTTTACAATTTCAAGGGAAAGAAGAAAATTGAAGCTATCCGTCACCATATGCAGCCCTCCATTGGTTTTAATTACACACCGGATTTTTCTAATCCCGCTTTTGGCTATTACCAATGGGTCCAGGTGGATAGTTCAGGAAGGTCCCAGCTATTCTCCAGGCATCAGGGATTTATTTTTGGCGGTGCTCCACTGGGTGAGGCCAGGGCAATCAGTTTTAATTTGAGAAACGTGGTGGAGGCCAAAATCAGAGGGGATGAGGAATCAGGAGATGGAAAATCGAAAAAAATTCCTTTGTTGCAGTCTTTGAACCTGTCAACCAATTATAATTTCGCCGCAGATTCATTCAATCTCGCGCCTCTCAATTTCAACACCAGGACTTCGTTTTTTGAAGATAAAGTATCGGTCAACTTTTCCGGGAATATTGACCCCTATGCCAGGAGGCAATCCCTGAATAGCCAAGGGCAATTGATAGAGAGAAGGGTAAATCAATTTGCCTGGACTGCAGGGCAGGGGATAGGTACCTTGCGCTCGCTTCAAATGAACATCAATGGTAGCTTAAATCCAAGTAGGAATGGCAGATCCCCTGGGGAGGTAAGGGAACAAATTACAAATGACTTCTTACAACAGGGAGGAATTATGAATGAATTTGTGGAAGAAGAAATCAACAGGATAGTGAATGATCCTTCCCAATATATTGATTGGGATATTCCATGGAATCTTGGATTTGGATACAATATTGCCTATTCCCGCTCACAAAACGGTCAGACCAACATTACTTCTGCCGTCAATATCAATGGGGATGTGAAGATTTCTGATAAATGGAAAATCAATTTTAACGGTGGTTATGATTTTAGAACCGCCCAAATTACCCAAACCATGATCGGAATTGCCAGGGACTTACATTGCTGGCAAATGAACGTCAATTGGATTCCATTTGGGCGGTTCACGTCTTATAATGTGGATATCAGGGTCAAATCATCGATTCTCCAAGACTTGAAAGTTTCCCGAAGAAGGTCGTTCTTCGACAGGTAAGACCCTGTCAGACTTTGATGTAGATTTTTTTCTTGTCCATCCAAAGTCCGATCAGCCAGATTAACAACATGTAGGTAATGGAGAATAGCAGTGAAGCATCCTTGGGACTTAGCCAACTTGTAAAAAGATTTTCGTAGATGATTGCCTTCAAGGTGTTTTCTCCGATCCAAATATTGTACATAAGAGTAATTACAACACCGGATAATATATAAAGTATCAATGGATTCCTACCAAAAACTTCCAAGGGATAGGTCCAGTTTCTTTTTTGCCAAACCTCGATCACAAGCACCAGGAATGCCATGAGGAGCAGGTCTAACCCGACTGTTAAAAGTACATAGGGACTTGTCCATATTTTTTTGTTGATAGGGAACCCCATGTCCCAGATCAGGCATACAACAATCAATCCGATGCCCCAGATAATCAGGTTTTTCACGGTTTTGCTGTTATTGCCCCATTGCTGAATAGCTTTTCCGGCAAAATAGCCTGCAATTACATTGACCACCGATGGAAAGGTACTCAGGATGCCTTCGGGTTCAAAAGGGATGCCTTCTCCCATATACAGATATTTGGCTCCGATTAACCATAAATCCAATTTCAAAACAGCATTTCCTGCCAAAGAATAAGGGTCTTCTGCATCTCCGAAGTAATACAATACGCCCCAATAGGCCAGTAGCGTAACCACACTGAAAATAATGGCACCACGCTTTCCAAAATAATATAAAATGAGTGAGGCCAACATGTAACAAAGCGCTATTCTTTGAAGGACTCCCAATAAGCGTACTTCCAGCCAATTGATCATGGTATACCCTGTTTCAGGGCTGTAATCCACAAAAGGAAAGGCGTTCAGCAACCATCCGATGATGAATATCAGAAATGTTCTTTTGAATACTTTCTTAAGGAAGGGACCTTGTTCCATTTGTTCGAGCTTCTTCATACTGAAACTCATAGCATTGCCTACCACAAATAGGAAAGTAGGGAATACAAGGTCGGTAATGGTAAATCCATGCCAATCCGCATGCATGAATGGGGCATACATATGGGACCAGCTACCAGGGGTATTCACTATTACCATCAGCGCAATGGTAAGTCCCCTCAATACATCGAGGGCTAAATATCTTTCCTGTAATGGAACTCCTAAAGGCGTTTGTTGAGACATAGTGGTTTTGGGTTATGTTAAATATTGTTTTGGGTGAATTAACTTCCTCGAAAATTTAAGAAAAGAATTTGATAATAAAATATTTTTTTGGTTAAAAGCTGGCGGTTTTTATTCGGATTGCCTAACTTAATAGACTTGTAATTCTCTGCTCCTCAAATTATTGTGCCGATGTTGCGACCCTTTCTTTCAATCTTTCTTGTTTTATCCTTTCTTGGATGCGTTTCCGAAGTCAAGCACGTCAATCCGGATGAAATCCATTTGCACTGGGAGTTATTGGATAATAAGGTTGATCCCAGGCCCTCCCATCAGGCAAAATTCACTTTGGCCAATAAGGGGAAGTATGAGATGTTACCCAATTGGGAGATTTATTTCAATACCATTTTTTTGTCCCTTCAGCCCGAAATCCTTTCCGGTGAGGTAGAGATTGAACAATTGTCAGGTGATTTTTTCAGGATGCGGCCCAAGAAAGAATTTCCTGTGTTGAAGCCAGGGGATCAATATGAAATAATTTACCAATCCGGGAATTTTCTGACAAAGAACAGCCATGTTCCGGATGGTGTGTACATTGTTTTTGGGGAGCAGGAAGTGGGTTATGTTTTAGAGAACTATTCCACCAAAGCCTTTACGCTGGAAGACCAATTGAAAGCTGTCGACGGGAAACCCTTTCCCATTCCTACAGCAGCTTATTTGTTTGAGCAAAACATAAATACAAGACTCCTTGATCCAAAAAGCATCAGTCCCTTTTTGCCCAGTCCCAAAGCTTACCAATGGAAAGAAGGTGATTTGGTCTTAAAGGGCGATGTGGGGATAGATGCCGGGGCTTTTCAGGATGCAACCGAATTTTTTGCAAAGCAGCTGAGTCCCTATTTTCAGGTGAAAATCCAAGAAGGAAATTCTAATCCTGCGGCAATAAAGGTAAGGAAAAGCAAGACCGATTTGGGCAAAGAAGGGTATAGGCTTGATGTGGGAGAGCAAATTGTCATAGAAGCTTCCCAAGAGCAAGGGGCTTTTTATGCATTTCAGTCGCTTTTGGCCCTACTTCCGGTGGATTTTTTTGAAGGGAACCAAACTGAACTCCGCTTTAACAAAATTTCCATTCAAGATGCCCCAAGATTTGAGCACAGAGGCTTGTTCTTAGATGTAGCCAGGAATTTTCAGACTAAAAAAGCGGTACTCAAACTCTTGGACCTGATGGCATTTTATAAGTTGAATGTGTTCCATTTGAACCTTGCCAATGATGAGGGATGGAGGATTGAGATTCCAGGGTTACCCGAACTCACCGAAGTAGGCAGCAAAAGAGGACATTCCAAAGAAGAAAAAGACTTCCTTTGGCCCTATTATGGATCTGGACCTGACAAAGATCTATCTCCCAACGGCTCCGGATTTTACACAGTGGAAGATTTCAAGGAAATACTCCGGTATGCCAAGGAAAGGCATATTGAGGTAATTCCTGAAATAGGGGTTCCTGCACATTCCAGGGCTGCTATTCTTGCCATGAGAAAAAGATATCAAACTAAGATGGCAGCAGGGGATGAAGCTGGTGCAAGGGAATTTTTATTGGAGGATTTTGGGGACCAATCGGTATATCTATCTGCCCAGAATTTTAGAGGAAATACCATCTGTATCTGCCAGGAGTCTGCATTTACCTTTTATGAAAAAGTAATAGATGAAATTCTGGCCATGTATGCAGCATCGGGTGTTCCCATACAGACCTTTCATACAGGAGGGGATGAGGTTCCCCGGGGGGTATGGGAAGGTTCTCCAATCTGTCAAAAATTCATTGCCGAACATGCAGATCTTCGGCATGTGCATGATCTGCCCAATTATTTTTATACCAGAATCAGTAAAATGTTCCAAGAAAAAGGAATTCAAACGGCAGGCTGGGAAGAAATAGGTCAGATGGAGGTAGAGGAAAAGGGCAAAAGAACCGCCCGCCCTAACCCTGTATTTGCAGATGCGGGCTTCAGGGTGTATGCCTGGAATGCGGTGGCAGGCTGGGGAGGTGAAGATATGGCTTACCAACTGGCCAATGCCGGATATGAAGTGATTATCTGTAATTCTTCCAATATTTACTTCGACCTGGCTTATAACCTCGATCCCGATGAACCAGGTCATGAGTGGTCAGGTTATGTGGATCTCAAAGCTGCCTGGCGGATGGTTCCCTTGAATAATTTTATTTCCAATGATACAGATATGTATGGAAATCCTATTGACCATAAAGTCCTGGCAAAAGGAAAGGCAAAACTATCAGCTGAAGGGAAGAAAAATATCAAAGGAATTCAAGGGCAACTGTGGACTGAAACAGTAAAAGGTCAGCAGATGATGGAATATTATTTATTGCCCAAAATGTTGGGGCTGGTGGAAAGGGCCTGGGCACCGGATCCGGCCTGGACATCCATGGAAGATGATGCCAAAAGGTTAAAAGCCAGGGAAGAGGATTGGAACCGATTTGCCAATGTAGTGGGGCAAAAAGAACTTCCAAGATTGGATTATTTGTTTGGGGGGGTCAATACCCGGCTACCCAAACCAGGGATTTTGATCAAAGACGGATATCTTTTCGCCAATGTGGAAACCCCTGGCCTGCTGATCCGCTATACAGATGATGGATCGGAACCAAAAGCAGATTCACCGGTCTATATATCTGAATTGCCCTATAATCAAAACATTAAACTTAAAGTGTTTACTTCTTCCACCAAGTAATAACATGTTGAAGTCCTCAGGTCCTTTAGGGGACAGGTTAAAATTTTGATTTTGACTTAGGTTAGGACAATGTTTTGGTTTAGAAATTTGCGTGCAATTAATGTCCGTCAAAACTATTTTTTTTCTCCAATACAAATTAAATTAGCTTCAATCAAACCAAGCACCATGAGATTACAGGTTCCTGCCTTATTTTTTTTGATCCTTTTCCAATTTTCATGTGGCCAAAAGGAAGAAACAGTCTATCCACAAAAAGAAAATATTTCCGAATCTGTTTTTGCTTCGGGTCTGATAAAGGCAAAAGATCAGTACCGTGCATTTGCCAATACTTCGGGGATATTAAAAGAAATTTATGTAAAAGAAGGAGATCGGGTAAATTCCGGTGATGTGATTCTGGAAATTACCAATGAAACCGCCCGTCTGAACAGGGAAACCGCTGAACTTGTACGTGCTTATGCAGACCGCAGGGAGAATCTTGCCAAATTGAAAGACATGGAGATCAATATCGAATTGGCAAAGAGCAGGTATGAAAATGATTCCATCTTGCTGGAAAGGCAAAAGAAATTATGGGCACAGGGAATTGGAAAAGCGGTGGACCTCGAGCAAAGGGAATTGGGTTTTCAAAACTCGAAGACCCTCTTTAACTCTTCCAAGCTAAGGTATGAGGATCTAAAAAGGGAAATTGATTTTAATGAAAAAAATGCCAGCAAAAGCTTGGCACTGTCCAAGTCTCTGGAAAGCGATCTGTTCTTAAAAAGTAAAGTCAACGGGAAGGTATATGCCCTATTGGTAGAAAAAGGTGAAATGGTCAATCCCCAGACTCCCCTTGCGATCATAGGCAATGAGGATGAGTTCCTTTTGGAAATGCAGGTGGATGAGTATGATATAGTAAAAGTCAAAATTGGACAAAAAATCATGGTCACGATGGACAGCTACCGCGGGGAAGTATTTGAAGCCAAAGTGACAAAAATTAATCCCATTATGGATGAGCGGAACAAAAGCTTTACTGTAGAAGGGGAATTTGTTAAGAGGCCGGAAACCTTGTATCCCAACCTCAACTTTGAAGCAAATATCCTCATACAGTCCAAAGAAAATGTATTGACCATTCCCAGGGCCTTCCTTTTGAAGGAAAAATTTGTGATAGGAAGTAGAGGCGATACTATTCCTGTGGAAACAGGTATCAAAGGTTTTCAGAAAGTAGAAATCCTCAGCGGTATTGATGAAAGCACCCAACTCAAAAAACCATAACCATGAGGTTTGCTCTGATTGTTGAGATAGCGAAGGCATTGATGATGGCGAGGATCAAGCAGACCATGGTGGCAGCTGTAGGGGTGACGTTCAGTATCACGATGTTTATTGCTTTGTTAGGCTTCATGAATGGATTGAATGATTTATTGGATGGCCTGATTTTAAACAGGACTGCCCATGTCCGATTTTATAATGATATCAAACCAAATGAAGAGCAGCCGATAAGCTTATCTGAAGAATTCAAAGGTTTTTACAATATTGTCCGCTCCGTAAAGCCTTCTGTCAGCAGGGTAAGTATTCACAATAATCAAGCGATTATCCGCACACTCAAAGAAGATAAGAGGATTTTAGGTGTTGCTTCAAAAATTGCTGTTCAGGCTTTTTTCAATGTGGGCAACGTAGATATTCCGGCGGTTTTAAATGGTATTGAAGTCGAAGAGGAGAACCGTCTTTTTGCTTTCAGTGATTATGTGGTTTCGGGCAACTTCATGGACCTGCATTACACTTCCAATAGTATTATTCTCGGTAAGGGGGCAGCGGACAAAATGATGGCTGAAATCGGCGATTATGTACAGGTCACTACCGCTCAGGGAAACAGGTTGCTGTTAAAGGTAGTGGGTTATTATCAGTCAGGAATTGGGGAATTGGACAATTTACAATCCTATGTGTCTTTGGCCACTGCTCAAAAAATGTTGGGGGAGACCTCTTCTTACATTACTGATATTCAGGTCAAATTGTATGATCTTGATTTGTCGCCTGCCCTGGCCAAGGAATACCGGTCCATGTTTGGAATTGATGCTGATGACATTCAGACAGTAAATGCCCAGTTTGAGACCGGTTCAAATGTTCGGTCCCTGATCAGTTATGCAGTAGGAATCACTTTGTTGGTAGTCTCTGGCTTTGGAATCTATAATATCCTGAACATGATGATTTATGAAAAAATGGACACCATTGCCATACTAAAGGCCATAGGGTTTTCGGGCAAAGATGTCAGGAATGTTTTTATAAGTATTGCAGTTTCAATTGGGTTTTTTGGGGGGCTTATGGGATTATTTTTTGGTTTTTTGGCTTGTCTGGGTATAGAAAGAATCCCCTTTGAAACAGAAGCATTGCCTACCATTAAGACGTATCCCGTAAATTTTAACCCCAAATATTATGTGATTGGGGCGGTATTTAGTTTGGTAACTACCTACTTTGCCGGCTTTTTTCCTTCACTAAAGGCAAGCAGGGTAGATCCAGTTGAAATCATTCGCGGAAAATGATATGGAAGTTAGGAAAGCTATTGAAGGACGGAAAATCAATAAATTCTTTTACAGTCCCAGTAAAACCCAGGTGCTGATAGACATTACCTTAACTGTCAATAAAGGGGAATTTGTGTCTATAATGGGGAAGTCAGGATGCGGAAAGTCAACCTTACTTTATATTCTTTCCACCATGGATACAGATTACGAAGGGGAATTGTACCTGGATGATAAATTGATCACTGGAGAATCTTCAGATTACCTATCCCATTTAAGAAATGAAAAGATAGGCTTTGTTTTTCAGTTTCATTATTTGATCAATGAGTTCACAGTATTGGAAAATGTGATGATACCGGGGCTTAAACTCAATCAAAAATCAAGGGAAGAGCTGGAGCATATCGCCATGGAAAAACTGAAGATTTTCAGTATGGAGACTCATGCCCTAAAAAAGGCCAACCAATTGTCAGGTGGTCAAAAACAAAGGGTGTCAATAGCCAGGGCTTTGATCAACAATCCTTTGATCGTTATGAGTGATGAACCAACAGGCAATCTTGATAAAAAGAATTCAGATTTGGTTTTAGGGATATTTAAGGAACTTGTGCAGGATTTTCATCAGACAATATTGATGGTTACCCATGATCATGATATGGCGTCAAAAACTGACCGCACCATTTTGATGGAGGATGGAATGATTATTTCTCATGGGTAAAAAAAATGTGATTATGCTTCCAAGACTTCGAATTCTGGTTTTTGTTTTTCTTTTGGGCGTACTTTCTTGTTCTGAAAGTGAAGAACCCACGAGTGGCCCTTCCAACCTTTATTTCCCACCTATATCGGGCAATAATTGGGAGAGATTGGATCCTAAAGAGCTCAATTGGAACTTACAGGAACTTGATAAACTTGATGATCTGCTGGAGGCCAATGGCACAAGGGCATTTATCCTGTTGAAAAAGGGGAAAATTGTACGAGAAGTATATTTTGGCAGGAGGATTGCGAATAATTTGCCTTTTGATCAAAACTCCCAATGGTATTGGGCTTCAGCAGGTAAAACTCTTACTGCCTTTTTGATCGGAATGGCCCAAGAGGAAGGGAAACTTTTATTGACAGATCCAAGTACCGATTATTTGGGAGCAGGCTGGACATCCATGACCCGGGAACAAGAAAAAAAAATCACCATTTGGCATCAACTAACCATGACCACCGGTTTGGATGACAGGGTGCAGGATAAAGATGACTTTTCTCCAGAAAATCTAAAATATTTGGCTGAACCCGGTAGCCGGTGGGCTTATCATAATGCGCCCTATACTTTGTTGGATAAGGTCTTGGAAGGGGCCACCGGCAGTAATTTGAACCAATACTATCGCCAAAAACTGGGAGAAAAAATCGGGATGACCGGTACTTGGCAAAAATTAGGGTACAATAATGTTTTTTTCAGTGATGCCAGGTCCATGGCGAGGTTTGGCTTATTGGTTTTGGCCAAAGGAGAATGGGCAGGTGAAAAAATACTTAGGGATGAAAAATATTTCAGGGAAATGGTAAACTCTTCTCAAAACCTTAATGAGGGTTACGGATATTTATGGTGGCTCAATAAGAAAAGTACTTTTATGGTGCCCTACCTCCAAGTGCGGATTCCCGGATCTTTTGCCCCCAATGCACCATCAGACATGATCTGCGGATTGGGGAAAGACGGGCAATATGTGTGTGTTGTACCTTCGATGGATTTGGTTTTGGTGAGGTTAGGCACCAATCCGGATGATGCTGCAGTTCCCTTTACTTTTTTGGACGACATTTGGAAAACCCTGAGAAATATCATTCCGTCATCATAAGGGAATTCTTAAAATGATTTGTAACTTAGTTGACAACCAAAATAAATTTTTATGAGCAATAAAGCAGCCTACAGCCTGTTTGATGATGTTTGTGGTTTTGTGGATGAAGCGGCAAAGCACTTGGATATACATCCCGGATTATTGGAACAGATCAAGCAGTGCAACAGTATCTACAAATTTAACTTTCCCTTGAAAAACGATGATGGTACTTATGAGGTAATTACAGGCTTCAGAATACAGCACTCCCATCATAAGTTGCCGGTAAAAGGCGGTATTCGTTACAGTACGCATGTTGATGAAGAAGAAGTGAAGGGATTGGCCGCCCTGATGACTTATAAATGTGCCCTGGTCAATGTACCTTTTGGTGGTGCAAAAGGTGGTGTCAGCATAGACCCGAGTAAATTTACGGAGTCCCAACTGGAAAGAATCACCCGCCGCTATACAGCTGAATTGATTAAAAAGAAATTTATTGGCCCTGCTTTGGATGTTCCAGCGCCTGATTATGGGACCGGGGCCAGGGAGATGGCCTGGATTGTGGATACTTTTGAGGCATTCAATCCGGAGCTGATCAATGCCAAGGGCTGTGTCACAGGCAAGCCTCTTTCCCAGCATGGAATAGATGGAAGGACAGAAGCTACAGGCCAAGGGGTATATTTCGGCATCAGGGAAGCAGTAAGTGTGGAAGAAGATATGGCGGAATTAGGCTTAAGCACTGGATTGAAAGGGAAAAAGGTGATTGTCCAAGGGCTTGGAAATGTGGGCTATTATTCAGCCAAGTATATTTCAGAGGCCGGCGCCAAAGTGGTTGGGGTGGCTGAGTGGAATGGAGGGATCTGGGACGAGCAGGGGATCAATATTGAAGAACTGAAGGCTTACCAAATGAAGCATATAGGATTTAAGGGATATCCCAAAGGCGAGTTTATTGAAAACAGCAAGGACCTGTTGACCTATCCCTGTGATATCTTGATTCCGGCTGCATTGGAAAATCAAATAACCAAGGAGAACGCTGATAAAATCCAGGCCAAAATTATTGGAGAAGCAGCCAATGGACCGGTAACCCATGAAGCAGAAAGGATTCTTTTGAAAAAGGGGATTATGGTTATTCCAGATATGTACCTGAATGCCGGAGGTGTAACGGTTTCTTATTTTGAGTGGTTGAAAAACCTTTCCAGGGTTTCTTTTGGAAAACTGGAAAAGCGGTATGATATGGAAAAATATAGGAAGCTGCTTGGGACCATAGAAAATGCCACAGGAGAGGAATTTACAGATGAAGAAAAGGAATCATTGATCAGGGGGGCATCTGAGCGGGATTTGGTGCTTTCAGGCTTGGAGGAGACCATGGTGACTGCTTACCATGCCATGAACCAAAAAAGAAAAGAGAAAAATATCAAAAACTTAAGGACAGCGGGATTTATATTGGCCCTGGAGCGGATTTCCAGGAGTTATATGGATTTGGGGATTTTTCCATAAAACTGAGTGGTATGCCATTTTATCCGGAAGCGTCAAAAAAACTGGTTTCAGTTGTTTGACGCTTCTTGTTTTTGAAGGTAGGTTGCGGTTTCTTCAATAAGGGTATTGTGACCGCATTCAAGTTCCAGCCTCTGAAGATGGGCAATTTTTGAACTGAATTTTTTTAGGTTTTCAGTAGTTATCATCATGTCAAATTTTCCCGTCACGAGGGTTATGGGGGTTTGATTGATCCTGATCATTTTTATTATGCTTCCGAGGTCCGGCTTGAGGGGTTTGAATACATTCCAGGTAAAGTACACTTGTGCCCTAAGTGTACGGGTTGACATTTGGGATTGAACAAATTTCATCAAAGAGCTTTGAAGCAGCCCCATGCTGTTCAAAACCTGCATGGTTTTGAAAAACCTTTTGGGATGAAAGACCACATGTTTGAACAGGCGGTTAAGAACGCCCGGAAATGTAGCCATATTGTACCAAAAGCCTGTTTTGATTCCGTCAGGTGCCATCAGAAGAAGGGATTTGACATGGCAAGGGAAAATCTCAAAAGTGATCAGTGCAAATTTTCCACCCATGCTGTATCCCACGAGATGAAATTTGTCAATGCCTTCTTTTTCCCTAAGCTGAAGTATTATTTCTCTCCAGATTTCTTTGGTTAGCTTTTGTTTGACGGATTTCCAGCTGCTTTGTCCATGGTAAAACATATCGAATACCAAAAAGCAATCCCCTTCCTTTCTTAAAGCCAGGAATGGATCATAGGCCCTCATGTTTTGGCCAAATCCATGGAATAATAAAAAATAATTTTTTCCATGGCCATGCTTTTGATAGGCCAGGTGCCCAAATGAGGTTTCCAAAAACTCCATGATCAAAATTAAAATAAATGATGCCTAAAGTTAATACCTATTGAATTTAGATTTCATACAATTTCAATTTGCAGAATAAAAAATTGAAATATATTGAAAATCAGTATTAAGATATACTTAGTTTTTTGTTTTTGTCTTGTTTTGCAAATTTAATTTCATAAAAAACTCAAGAAACTTTGAACTTTCGTAAAGTTTCCTGAGTTTTGCATCCAAATTATGATTGGCTTGGAAAATAGAGAAAAAATTATTGAGACAGCGAAGGAGCAGTTTATGCGTTTTGGGGTAAGGTCTGTGACCATGGATGATATCGCAAGGATGGCCGGAATGTCCAAAAAGACGATCTATCAGGAATTTTCTGACAAAAACCAGCTGGTGTTTGAATCTTTTTCTTCAGCCTTGAATGAAGATATTCATAGCCTTGAAAACCTCCCCAAAATTAATGATGGGGTGATAGAGCATTTGGTGGGTCTTACGGCACATATTAGAAGGAGGTTTGCAGATATGAACCCTCTGGTTTTGAATGAAATACAGCGTTATTTTCCCCAGTGTTGGCAATTATTTGAAGAGTTCAAGAAAGAACATGTTCTAAAGGAAATTACTGAGCTCTTGGAGAAGGGAATAGAAGAGGGGTATTTCAGGCCTGAAATCAATACGGAAGTAATGGCCTTATTACGGATGGAGCAAATGATGATGATTTTTGACCCGGTCAAATTTCCCCTGTCCAAGTTCAACCCGGTAGAACTACAATTAGAAATATTTGAACATTTCCTTTATGGGATTTTTACCGAAAAAGGAAGAGAAGCTTACCTAAACCAAAAGAAACAGTACAATGAAAACCACAATTAAGATGCTATTTAGGATTCCCATTGTCCTGATGGCTATTTTGTCTCCTTTACATCTCAGCGCCCAAAAGGTGGTTGAATTGTCATTGGAAGAGAGCATAAGATATGCCCTTGAGAACAATGTGGATGCTAAAAATGCCCAATTGGAAACATTGATCGCAAAGGCCACGGTGATTGAAAGGCGGTCCCAAGGGCTTCCCCAGATCAATGGCAATGTTGATTTTACCTATAATGCTGCAATTCCTGTGGTATTTTTTCCCAATGAAGGCCCTTTTGCAGACCCTAATTCTGAACTGGATGTAGTTCCATTGCGGTTTGGAGTGCCTTTAACTTCCACGGTAGCTGTACAGGCCACCCAGATGATCTTTGATGGATCTTATTTTGTCGGCCTTCAGGCAGCAAAAACCTATAAAATGTTGACAGAATACGATCGGTTGAAATCGGAAATTGATGTCAAGGAAAGGGTGAAGAAGGCTTATCTTTCGGTTTTGATCAACGACCAAAGAAGGCAATTGATAGAGGCTAACCTCAATAGGTTAGAGAGCCTATTGACCGAAACCAATGCACTGTTTGAGGCGGGTTTTGTAGAGAAAATCGATGTTTCAAGAATCAAAGTCCAAAGAAATAACATCAAGACTGAATTGGATAAAATCATTGCCGCCACTGCCATCAGTGTCGAACTCTTGAAAATTCAGATAGGGCTTCCTTCTGACCATTTCATTTATCTGACACAGACTTTGGATGAATTGAATGATCTTACAGATATACAAAGTCTGATGGAACTTGAGGGTTCAAGACGTGTAGAACTGGATCAGATCAGGACCAATATTGACCTGGTAAAACTCGATTTAAAGAATAACACCGTCCAATATATACCCCGATTATCGGCCTTTGCCACCTATCAGAGAAATGCAGCTGCACAGCAGTTTGGTACTTTAATGGAGAATGAAAGATGGTTTACCGGTGCATTTATAGGGGGGTCTTTGTCCATTCCGATTTTTGATGGCTTATCAAAAAGTGCCAGAATCCAACAAAACAGGGTTCAGATCAAGCAATTGGAAAATCAGGAAAGATTCATTCAGGATAATATTCAACTCGAAAAATTCCAGTCCAGGGTAAATTTGAAAAACAGTCTTGCGGCTCTGGAAGTACAGGCAGAGAATATGGAACTTGCCAAAGAGGTGTTCAGGATGGCAAGGATCAAATACGAGGAAGGGGTAGGCTCCAACCTGGAGGTAGTGGAGGCGGACTCTGCCCTTAAGGAAGCAGAAACCAATTACTTTACTGCCTTGTATGACGCACTGATTGCCAAAGTGGATCTCGAAAAAGCACTCGGAATTCTATAACCAATTATTAAGAAAAACATCACAAAACATATGAAAACAAATTTTCAATTTTTAATCATTGCCATCCTTGTGTTGGTAGCCTCTTGTGGCGAAAAAGATGAATTGGCTGCCAAGAAGCAAGAACTGGCCAAAATGAAAAAAGAAGCCTCTGATTTACGACTGGCCATTGAAAATCTGGAAAAAGAAATAGCAAGCTTAGATCCTGAATTTGGCAGGCAAAACAGGAAATCAGTCCTTATTTCTACTGTAAAGCCTCAGGTGGGGTATTTTGAGCATTTTATTGATGTCACAGGTTCAGTCCTTTCCAAGAAAAATGTAAGCATCAGTGGTGAAGTTTCCGGCAGGGTACAGGAAATATTGGCGATTGAAGGTATGCGGGTTACAAAAGGACAGGTTTTGGCAAGAATAGATGCTGAAGCCATACAAAGAAATATTGAGGAAGTTGAGAAACAACTTGAGTTGGCCGCAGTGGTATTTGAAAAACAGCAGCGGTTGTGGCAGCAGCAAATCGGGACCGAGTTACAGTATCTGGAAGCTAAAAACAGAAAAGAGACCTTGGAAAAGAGCTTGGCCTCTCTGAAAACACAGGAATCCAGGACTGCTGTAAGGGCACCTTTCAATGGCACAGTCGAAACAGTATTGGTTAGGTTAGGGGAATTGGTACAACCTGGCACTCCTATGTTCCAGTTTGTTGGTGAGAGTGATCTGTTTATCGAGGCAGATGTTTCTGAAAGGTACGTGGGAATAGTAAACAGGGGGGATTCCGTAGAAATCAGCTTTCCTTCCATCAATCAGACCCTCAATACCAAAGTATCTGCTGTTGGATCTATTATCAACCCCAATAACAGGACTTTTAAAGTGGAAGTATTTTTACCCACTATTCCCAATGTAAAGCCTAACATGATTTCTGTGCTCAAAATCAAGGATTATGAAAACCCAAAGGCTGTTATGATTCCCAATTACCTGATTTTACAGGATACTAAAGGAGATTATGTCTTCACAGTAGATGAAAATCTAAGTAAAAAGCGCTACATCAAAAGGGGTAGGACTTATAAAGAACTTGCTGAAATTGTGCAAGGACTGGATGGTTCCGAAATCTTGGTAGACAAAGGTTTTAGGGAAGTTGGGGATAATTTCAATGTTAACATCGCACAGTAATTTTTTTGTGAAAAATGGAAGATAAACAAAAAGGAATCGTCCGGGAGTTTGGGCTGAGCTCACTATCGGTCAACAATCAAACTTCTGTGGTCATATTGGTGGTGATCATCACCATTCTGGGTATCCTGGCGTATAGGACTATGCCGAAGGAAAGCTTCCCGGAAATCGTCATACCGACGGTGTATGTGGGTACGGCTTATCCCGGAAATTCACCCGTGGATATGGAAAACCTGATTACCAGGCCCATAGAAAAGGAGTTGAAATCCATCAACAATGTGAAGAGCATCAAGTCTACTTCCGTTCAGGATTTTTCTTCTGTGGTGATTGAATTCAATCCAGGAGTGGAGATTTCGAAGGCCATTCAGGATGTCAAAGATGCGGTGGATAAAGCCAAAAGTGAATTGCCAACTGACCTGGATCAGGATCCGGATGTCATTGAGGTCAATACTTCAGATTTCCCGATCATGAACGTCAATCTTTCGGGTAATTTTTCGGAAGAGGAGCTGAAAAAATTTGGGGAATACCTGGAGGACGAGATCGAAAAGTTGCCTGAGGTTTCCAAAGCTGAACTGAGGGGAACGGTAGAAAGGGAAATCCGCATCGATGCAGACATTTTCAAGATGGAGGCCAATGGGGTTTCTTTCAGTGATATTTCCGATGCAGTTTCTCAGGAAAACGTGACTATTTCAGGGGGTAATATTCTCGCTGGTGATTTCAGAAAGGCGATTAGGATCACTGGGGAATTTAGGAACCCTGAGGAACTGAAAGACATCATCATCAAGACAGAAAACAATAAAATTGTTTACCTGTCGGATGTTGCGGAGGTAAGGGATACTTTTAAAGAAAGGGTAAGTTATGCCCGAAGCAATAAAAACCCTGTTGTCACTGTCAATGTGGTGAAAAGGTCGGGAGAAAACCTGCTGGATGCTTCGGATAAGATTAAAGATATCATAGATAGGGCAAAGAGAGACAGGTTCCCCGAAGGTTTGGAGGTTTCTATTACCAATGACCAATCCAAGACCACCCGCTCTCAGGTCAATGACCTGGAAAATAGTATTATCTTCGGGGTGATTCTCGTGGTATTGGTATTGATGTTCTTCTTGGGGTTCCGCAATGCCCTTTTCGTAGGGGTAGCTATCCCGCTTTCTATGTTCATTTCTTTCTTGGTATTGAATTCTTTGGGTATTACGCTTAACCTGATGGTGCTCTTTGCCCTGATTCTGGCGCTGGGGATGTTGGTGGACAATGGTATTGTTGTGGTGGAGAACATTTACCGGTTGATGCAGGAAGGTAAATCTGCCGTCAGGGCTGCCAAAGAGGGCGTGGGTGAAGTGGCCTGGCCTATTATAACCTCTACAGCGACTACTTTGGCTGCATTTATGCCGCTGGCATTTTGGGATGATATTATCGGGGAGTTTATGAAATACCTCCCTATTACTTTGATAATCGTTTTGTCCTCTTCTTTGTTTGTGGCCTTGGTGGTCAATCCTGTTCTGACCTCTCTATATATGAAAGTGCAGGATGTGGACGTGATCAAGCCAAAGAGGAAAAATCTCCTGGTGGCACTGGTATTTGCAGTCATGGCCATCATCAGCTACCTCGCTGGATGGTGGGCTTTCGGAAATCTATTTTCGATTGCTGCGGTATTGACTGTATTCAATGTGTTTGTTTTAAGGGCTGCCATCCGATGGTTTCAGAACGTTTTCTTGGTTTTTCTGGAAAACCTGTATGAAAAGACACTTAAGTTTGCGCTGAGAGGTTGGAATCCCTATTTCTTTTTGACCGGAACAGTATTCTTGTTGATACTTTCTGTAGGACTCCTTATTGTGAGGGCCCCTAAAGTATTGTTCTTCCCTGACAACCAACCTGCTTTGGTCAATGTGTTTATTGAAAATCCGATCGGTACTGACACCGAAGCGACCAATACTTTTATGCTGAATATGGAAGATGAGTTGTTTGAGGTATTGAGGCCTTATAATAACATCATCGAGTCTATCATTACCCAGGTAGGTGAAGGTACCGGCGATCAGTCCGCAGGACCTAGCATAGCCAATACGCCTCACAAAGCAAAAGTGACGATCAGCTTTGTAGAATACCAGTTCCGAAATGGAATAAATACCAACAGGGTAATGGAAGATATCCGGGATCTGGTGGAAAAATACCCCGGAGTTCTGATTACCGTGGATAAGCAACGTGCCGGACCGCCTGTTGGTAAAGCCATTAACATCGAGGTCAGCGGGGAGGATTTTGAAAAACTGATAGATTATGTGGGTGACTTCAGAGAATACCTGGCAAGTGCCAATATTCCTGGAATCGAGGAACTAAAAACAGATCTGGAATTGGGTAGTCCTGAGGTGGTTTTGAACATTGACAGGGAAAAAGCCAGAAGATTTGGCCTTTCTACGGTGACCATTGCCAATGAACTGAGAACAGCGATTTTTGGTCTTGAAGTATCCAAGTACAAAGAAGGTGAGGATGATTATCCAATTCAACTTCGATTGAAAGATGAGTATAGGTATGACCTTTCTTCACTGATCAACAAGAAGATCAGTTTCAGGGATAAATTGGGTAATAAAAAGATTGTTCCTATTTCCGCGGTCGCAGATTTACAATATGGATCCACTTATGGCTCAGTGAGAAGAAAGGACCTTGAAAAAGTCATCACGATTTTCTCCAACGTGACGGATGGATACAATGCTACTGAGATCAATAATGAGTTGAAAGACTTGGTGGCCAACTATGAAATCCCTGATGGTATAACGGTAAAATTTACAGGGGAACAGGAAGAACAGGCCAAATCTACTGCCTTCCTGGCAAGGGCCTTGTTTATTGCCGTTTCCGTTATCTTCTTGATTATTGTCGCACAGTTCAATTCAGTGACCACTCCATTTATCATTATGGCCTCTGTGGTTCTGAGTACCATTGGGGTGTTTCTAGGGCTTGTGATATTCAATATGGATTTCGTAGTGATTATGACAGGGATAGGAATCATTTCCCTTGCAGGGGTGGTGGTTAACAATGCGATTGTATTGATAGATTACACTAACCTTGTCAGGGAAAGAAGAAGAAAAGAATTGAATACGCCTGAAGGAGAGTATTTGCCTTTTGATGAACTTTTGAACAGTATTATTCAAGGGGGTAAGACCAGGCTGAGGCCGGTATTGCTTACTGCTATCACGACAGTATTGGGCTTAGTACCTTTGGCAATAGGTATGAACATTAATTTCGGAAGTTTGCTGAGTTCTTTTGATCCAGAATTCTTTGTGGGAGGGGATAATGCAGACTTCTGGGGTCCAATGGCTTGGACCGTAATATTTGGGCTAACCTTTGCGACCTTTTTAACGTTAGTAATTGTACCTGTCATGTATTTGCTGGCAGATAAATTAAACATGTTGATTCGCAGAGTGAAATAGCATGATTAAGTAAAGGTTGGTGGTTTTTAAATGTGTAAACCCTTGGGATAATATTCCAAGGGTTTTTTATTTTTCAGCGGATTTTCGGCAAAGGATTAAGAAATTTTAAGGCAGGAAAGAATTTTTAGGTTTTGATTATTGTTAAATTTGAGGATTGTAAAAAAGAAAGATTTTTCATGGCCGAATTAAGTTGGTACGTGTTGTACACCAGTTCCAGAGCAGAAAAAAAAGTAGCCCAAAGGTTACAGGAAAAAGGGCTTGAGGTCTTTTTGCCTATGATTGAAGAATTGCGCCAATGGTCGGACAGGAAGAAGAAAGTCCAGAAAGCTTTATTCAATGGCTATCTTTTTGTTAAGACCAACAGGAATCAACTTTGGGAAGCACTCCAGGTTCCTGGAGCTGTAAAATTTGTTCATTTTGCAGGAGAGCATGCTACCGTGAGACAGGAAGAAATAGATACCATTAAGAGGATTTTGGAAACAGGTGTTGCGGTAGAAACAGACAATTCCGAAATTGAAGAAGGTCAGCAGGTCCGTATTTTGGGCGGCCCACTTCAGGGAATGGAAGGAGAATGTGTCAATAAAGGCAATAAGGACTATTTTATCATTCGTATCCCCGGTATCCATCAAAGCATGCTGATCAATATTCCGAGGAAGTTTTTGGAAGTGTTAGTTTGATCGTAAAATTCATTGGTTGCTTTTTACCAGCTGATTGAGGTATTTCCTTACAATTATCTGTAATTGAAAGGGGATGTCATTTTGGGTATGGGTTGAAGTATTTCCATCAATCTTATCTGTAAAGGTTATCATAACAGTTCCTTCCAGAGAGATGTCCCAAAAATCTGCAGCTTTGAAATTAAGTCCTCCCCTAAACGGGATATAAGGGGTCAATATTTCTGATCTGAATTCCGGTGCCTGATCTTCCATTGAAAATTTTTGTTGGGTAGCACTTAAGAGGACGCCAAATCCCAGTCCTGTATATACATTGAATTCTGGCCTGATCATATGATGATAATCAGGTAAAAGATTGAAATAAGGCATCACATCGATGAAAAAAATATTGCCCCTGAAGGAAACGGCATCTTCATTATTTTTCCATCTTTCGACTAATGAGGGGAGAGGTTTGTCCCAGCTACTGATCCCCTGGATTCCTCCTGTTGTACGGAATGCCATATGGGGTGATAGTCTTTTATCATAAACCAAAGAAAAAGAAGGTCTCCATTTGAAATTGAAGATACTGTATTGGCCTCCGTTGTCGGCATATTTAAAAGAAGGCCCTAAGCCAAATCCAAAAGAATTTTCCCTTCGGTTTTTTTCCCTGAAAAAATTCTGTGCGGATGAATGGAAAGATAAAATGATTACAAGAGTGCCAGTCAACAACAAAAGCCTTTTCATTTAAAACAGTTTAATTCTTATTGGTTTACGATTTAAGGATAAGATGGGAAATACATCTGAATTAACTCTCTTCCTCCAGATTGAGGGCTTTGTTGATTTCCTCCTCAGTCATTCTCAGTTTACCTTTACATTGCTTGACCAGTTCAGCGGCCTCCTTCACCAATTCGGAAAGTTCATCCATTCCTTTTTCGCCTGATTCCAGCACCTGTAAAATTTCTTCAATTCTGCCAATTGCTTTGTCGTAACTGAAGTCCTTATTTTCCATATTTTTCAATTTTTTCAATTTTACTTTCAATTTTCATAACTCCGGAGTAAGTACTCATTATATCTCCGGTTTTTGGTCTCATTTTATGTACAGGTACTCCTGAAATCTCGGATCTTGTGTAACCCATTTCAAAAAAACGGTCGGGGTTCAGCCTGCCAAGGTCGGTTTGTAATCTTTCCAGTTTTTCCTTTTCCATTTTAACCCTGATCCTTCCTGCTTTTTGCAGGGAAACGAGCTGGTTTTCAAGCGAGATTTTATTTACCGTCAGCTGCTTTTGGGAAAGGGTTTTGATCTGTTTGAGGATAAAACTTAGTTTTTCGCCCGATCGGTGAATCAAAGTCCCTGACAATTTACCCAGTTTGTTTTCCAAATCCCTCAATTTTCTTTCTTCCCAGCCCCAAATTTGCGCGGCGTTTCTTTCAATTTGTTTCCATAAGAGTTCCAGATTGTCTTCAAACTCTCTGAATCCTGAAAGGATAAATTCAGCCGTTGCGGTCGGGGTTTTCATCTTGGTATGGGCCACCAAGTCAGCGATGGTCTCATCTCTTTCATGTCCAATGCCGGTAATGACAGGCAGCTCGCTTTTTGCTATTTCAATGGCTAATCGGTAATCATCAAAACAATCCAAATCCAACTGTGAGCCTCCACCTCTGATGAGGACAATGGCATCAAAGGGATGTTTCTGATGTGCTTCATGAACTGATTTTAAAGCCTGTATGATTGTTTCCGCTGCCTCCACCCCTTGAAGAGTAGCCTGAAAAAGCCGGTGGTGTACCTGATAGCCAAAACGGTTATTCTTGATCTGATTGACAAAGTCCCCATAACCGGCCGCTGTAGAGGATGAGATTACCGCGATTTTTTGGGGTACTGCCGGAAGTTTAAACCTTTTGTTGAATTCCAACATTCCTTCTCTTGCCAGCCTGTCTATTATCTCCTGTCTTATCCTTGCCCTCTCCCCAAGTGTGTAATTTGGGTCAATTTCCTTAACATTCAGGCTGATCCCATAAACCTCGTGGAATGTAACTGAAACCTGGGCCAAGATTTTCATACCTGATTTTAAATCCTGTCCGGTAACTGACTTAAAGCGTGAAGCCAGGCTTCTATAAGTATAGGACCAGATGGTTGCCCTGATTTTTGCAGCAATCTGATTGCCCTCTTTTTCGACTAACTCCAGATAGGCATGACCTTGCCTGGCATGGTTGATCTCTGCGATTTCAGCAACAACCCAATAGGTAGGGGCTAGCTGTATATCCAAAGTTTCTTTGATCAGCTGGTTGAGTTCTAAAAGTGAAATGGCCTCATGCATGCGGAAAAATAATCATGAAAAATGGAGAAAGAAACAGAAATTTCCTTTTGGTACAAAAAAAGCCTTTCAATGTAGAAAGGCCCTATATTCTTACAGCATCAATATTAGCGGGGCATATATTTCCTGATTCTTTCTTTCAGGTTTTCGGAACCTTTGACTAAAGGAAGTCTTACCGTTTCCCCACATAATCCCAATTCCTGCATAAGGTACTTCAATCCCACAGGATTCCCTTCTTCGTACATCATAGGATTTACATCCAAAAGTTTAAATGCAGCTTTTTTTGCTGTATCATAGTCAGCATGTGAGATCTCCCTGAATATTTCAGGATAGGCATTGGCAAGTACTGAAATCACTCCATGACCACCAATTACCCTTAAGGAAGGTGTTAAAATATCATCCCCTGAGATGATGAGGAAATCAGAAGGTACCTTGGCTGCAATTCTCATGCATTGGGATAAGTCACCGCTGGCCTCTTTGATACCTATGATATTGGGGTGTTTGGACAGTTCCACTGTGGTCTGGTAGGTCAGGTTGGACATGGTCCTGCCTGGCACATTGTACAATATAACAGGCACTGGACAAGCATCTGCAATGGCTTGGTAGTGGGCTATGATGCCGGCCTGGGAAGGTTTATTGTAATAAGGGCTTACCGAAAGGATGGCGTCCACTCCTGCAAAGTCTGTGGTCCTGATTTCATCCAGGATTGCCTGGGTATTATTTCCTCCTATACCATATACGATTGGAATTCTTCCAGCAGTATATTCAATGGATGCTTTGAGAACGGCTCTTTTTTCTTCCCTGGACAATGTGGCGGTTTCACCCGTAGTACCCTGCACCACCAAATAATCAGATCCTCCCTTGATGACGTGGTCGATTACTCTTTTTAAACCTTCATAATCTATTGAAAAATCGTCATTAAATGGGGTGATTAAGGCTACACCTGTGCCATGAAATTTTAACATGCCTCTTGTATTTTATGTAAATAATTGATCAACTGATAAATATTTTTTTCCAAATCTCCCTCTCCGTACTGCAACATCAAGTCCAGATAGGGTTCATTTTCTTCTGTATAAAAGCCCAAATTGAAATTACATTTATTTGAGAGCAGCAAATAACGCAAATATGGATTAAGGTGTAAAGATGGGACCAAAATTATATCCAACTTTTCAGTCATAAATGCATTGAAATATGCTGTTGGGTTTCCCAGAAGGTCGAAATGCTTGTAAGACATACTGTCTACTGGCTGATCCTTATTTTCTTCATAATAAAACCCGATGACCCTTACTTTATATCCCCATAGTTGGCGTACGGTTTCTTTGGTGAGCTCAAAATCAGCAGAGGAGGCAGCAATAATGCCTATGGTTTTTATTTCCTGTGGAATCCTTACATCCTTTGCTTTGAGCATATGAAGTTTTGCATTTACCTGCCTTTTTACCATCCAATCTTTAATCCACTTCATTTTTAAGATTTTTTACCCACCAACTGAAGAAATTCTTCTTCTGATATCATCTTGATCCCAAGTTTTTCGGCTTTTTCTTTTTTACTTGGTCCCATGTCTTCACCTTCTATGATGAAGTCAAGCGATTTGGAGACAGCTTTCAGGTATTGGCCTCCATTGGCTTCAATAAAGTCTATAATCTCATCCCGCTTGAAATGGTTCAATTTTCCCGAAGCGAGAATCTTCAAGCCTTTTAATACTTCACTTTCCAGAGCTTTTTCTGTGGCTTCCACTTCAAATTTCAGGCCATGGGCTTTGAGCCTTTCGATAATTTGAAGATTTTCAGGGTCCTTAAAGTAGGCATGAATACTTTCCACCAAGGTCTCGCCGACCCCGTTAATCGCCAACAATTCTTCAGTATTTGCTTCCTTAAGATTGTCAATGTTTTTGAAATGTCTCGCTAAAATCTGGGCAGTGTTTTCTCCGATATTCCTAATCCCCAGAGCAAAGAGTACCCTTTCAAAAGGTTGCGCTTTAGATGCCCTTATACCTTCCAGCATATTGGTAATCACCCCTTCCTGGAATGTGTTGGCTTTCATTTTTTTGATCCGCTCTTCCTGTTCACTGCTGATGGGAAGGTTCAGTTTGATCATAATTCCATGGACTGTATTCTCATGCAATGAAGCTTTTATCAAATCCTCTAATGAGATCCAGTTACCTATCAGCACATTTAATACTACAGGGACTGGAAGGTAATCTTCCATTTGAGGCAAATGGCTGGTAAACAGTATTTCTTCCAGCTTTCTGATGGTGCCAATATTCTGGGCGACCTTTTTATTTGAAGTTCGGATAAACATTTCAAAATTATCCAAAACTTCTCTAAGGGGTTGTTCAGCATAGCGTTCACAGAATTTCTGGATGGAAGTCAGGGATAATCCCTCCGTGAGGGCAAAGAATGCCTTGGGAAGTGAAATAAACAAATAGCCATCGTCAGATTTTTGGTATTGATCCTGGCTCATTTCCAATCCAAGAAGTTGGTCTGCTTTGCTTTCCAGTTCATACAGGTCTGCAAAATTGCTGATGTATTTCTGATCGATCAGGGTTTTGATCCTTTCAGTTCCGAGCGAATCAATATCCATGGCCCTCTTATGGACAAAATGCTCTATTCTTCCCAATATCTGTGGAGGGCAGCCTTTGGCATTCGGACAGAAATGTTTGGCTTCTCCTTCCTTTCTAATCAAGGGTGTTTCGCATTCCGGACAATGATCGATATAGGCAATGGGTTTGGAGCCAGGTTTTCTTTTTTCAAGCACCACCCCGGTGATTTTTGGGATAATTTCCCCTCCTTTTTCTACCATCACTGTATCCCCTTCATACAGTCCAAGCCTTTCAATTTCATTGGCATTGTGGAGGGATGCCCTTTTGACGGTAGTGCCAGCCAAAAGCACAGGAGCCAGATTGGCGACGGGAGTAATGGCCCCGGTCCTTCCAACTTGATAAGTGATGGATAGAAGTTCACTAGCGGCACTCTCTGTCTGGTACTTGAAAGCAATTGCCCATCTTGGGATTTTGGCAGTAAAGCCTAATTCTTCCCTTTGGTCATAATCGTTGATTTTCAAAACTACGCCATCTGTATCGAGTGGCAATTCAAATCGCTTTTCTTTCCATAGGGTAATATAGCGGAATACCTCCTCCATATTTTTACATTTGGTGTAGGTTGGGGATACATTGAAACCCCATTTTTCAATCAAATGTATAGCTTCATCATGTTTGTTGACCCCAATGTCTTCACCCAAAAGCTGGTAAAAATAACAATTCAGCCTTCTTTTTGCCACGATGGCACTGTCCTGCATTTTTAAGGTTCCAGATGCTGCATTCCTTGGGTTGGCCAGCAAAGGTTCCCTGTTTGCTTCGCGTTCGGCGTTTATTTTTTCAAACTCCTTCTTGGGCAGAAAAATCTCCCCACGGACCTCAAATTTTGCAGGGATGTCGTTCCCTTTGACATGCAAAGGAATATTTTTTATGGTTTTGACGTTTTCAGTGACCACATCCCCTCTGGTGCCATCTCCCCGGGTCACTGCTCTTACCAATTTGCCGTTTTCATAAACCAGGCTGATGGCCACTCCATCAAATTTCAGTTCACAGAAATACTCATAATTTCTATGCCCCAGGCCTTTTGCCACCCTTTCATCAAAAGCATTCAATTCTTCCTCGGAATAGGTGTTGCCCAAAGAAAGCATGCGGTATTCATGCAAAGCAGTTTCAAATTCTTTGGTAATGGTCCCGCCTACTCTTTGGCTGGGACTATCAGGTTCCAGAAACTGGGGAAATTCTTTTTCCAGTCGGATGAGCTCCTCTAAAAGTTTGTCAAATTCAAAATCTGAAATCTCTGTTCTATCTTCCTGATAATAAAGATGGTTGTGGTAATTTATCTGCCGGGTGAGTTCTTCAATCCTAGCTTTTGCCTGCTCTGGGGTCATGATTTTCAAAATAATTTTTGGCTATCCGTTCAAAATTAAACTTTGTCCAAGGAAACTCAAAGGAATCCTCGATATTGAATCCTTTTTAATTGATGGCTCAGGGAAATCTTTGGGATTAGCTATATTTGAAATCCATAAACCCTACTATGAGTAAAAAAGCAGATATTGAATCTAAAATTTTAGAGGCAGCCTACAGGCTTTTTTTAGTTCAGGGATACAGGAAAACCACCATGGATGATATTGCCCAAGGGCTATCCATGAGCAAGAAGACCCTGTATAAGTTTTATCCTGGTAAAATGGAGTTGCTGGCGGCTACCTTTGATATGTTGAAAAGCAGGCTGTCCATTAAGGTAGAAAGCCTGTTGGACAACAAATACATTCCCTATACCGCCAAGTTAAAGTCTATGCTGACCATCGTGGCGACCGATCTGGCCCCTATCAATCCGGAATTGTTAGAAGATTTGAGAGAACATGCCCCTGAAATTTGGAAAGAACTCCAAGGATATATCAGGCAGTCGGCCTATCTCCGTTTTCAAAGGCTGATTCAGGAAGGAGTGGAAAAGGGGTTTATATCTTCTCAGGTAAATGTGAGCTTGGTGGTCCTGATGTATGCATCTGCCATTCAGAACCTGATTGACCCCAGATTTTTGTCCCAGTTTCCTGATGAAATGAGCCAAAAATTAGAATTAAGCACTGCGGACATTTATGATCAGATCATTCAGATCATTTATCAGGGTATCCTGACTGATGAGGCCAAAGCCGAATTCCGAAAAGTTTGATGGCCTCCAAATCATCCAATTCCCTATCTTTGCAATCCATGAAAAATAAATCATTTAAAAGATATACCATCACTGCTGCCCTGCCTTATGCCAATGGACCGCTCCATATCGGGCATTTGGCCGGCTGTTATATTCCATCGGATATTTATGTCAGGTACCTGCGTTCCAATGAAAAGGATGTAGCCTTTGTCTGTGGATCGGACGAACATGGGGTCGCCATTACCATCAAAGCCAGAAAAGAGGGTATTTCACCACAGGAAGTGGTGGACAGATACCATGAAATGATGAAACAAAGTTTCAAGGAATTTGGAATCAGTTTCGATCATTATTCAAGGACTTCTGCTAAAATCCACCATGAGACAGCTTCTGGATTTTTCAGGGACCTTTATGAAAAAGGCGAGTTTCTGGAGCAGACTACCCAGCAATATTTCGATGAGGAGGCAGGTCAGTTTTTGGCTGACCGCTATATCGAAGGCACTTGCCCAAAATGTGGAAATGAGGGCGCTTATGGTGATCAATGTGAGAAATGCGGCTCCTCTCTCAGCCCGACCGAACTGATCAATCCTAAATCCAAATTGTCCGGCAGTACTCCGGTTCTAAAAGAGACCAAGCATTGGTTTCTCGATTTGGCGAGATATACAGATTTTCTGAAAAACTGGATTTTGGTCGAGCATGAGTCCGATTGGAAAAACAATGTGCTGGGACAATGCCGCTCATGGTTGGAAGCAGGTGAGGGACTACAGGCAAGGTCCATGACCAGAGATATGGACTGGGGGATTCCAGTTCCGGTAGAAGGTGCAGAAGGAAAGGTACTTTACGTATGGTTTGATGCCCCGATTGGCTATATTTCTTCCACCAAAGAATGGGCAGCAGAGAAAGGTATCGACTGGGAACCCTATTGGAAAGATGAGGATACCAAGCTGGTGCACTTTATCGGAAAAGACAATATTGTATTCCACTGTATCATTTTCCCGGCCATTCTAAAGACCCATGGCGGGTATGTATTACCGGATAATGTACCGGCCAATGAGTTTCTGAATTTGGAAGGAGATAAAATTTCAACTTCAAGAAACTGGGCGGTGTGGTTACATGAATATCTTCAGGAATTTCCGGGTAAGCAGGACGTGCTTCGTTATGTGTTGACCGCCAATGCTCCTGAAACTAAGGATAACGACTTTACCTGGAAGGATTTCCAATCAAGGAATAACTCCGAACTGGTAGCTATTTTTGGAAATTTTGTCAACAGGGCAGTTGTCCTGACGCACAAGTTCTTTGAAGGGAAAGTTCCTACTGTTGCTGCCTTGGAACAAATTGACAGGGAAGTGCTGGAGGAATTGAAGGCATTCCCTGAAAAAATCGCTGCATCTATAGAGCGGTACAGGTTCCGTGAAGCGCTTTCTTTTGTGATGGATTTCGCCCGTATGGGTAATAAATACCTGGCAGACACAGAGCCTTGGAAAACGATCAAAACCGACCCCGAAAGAACAGGAACGGTACTTAATATTGCATTGAATATTGCAGCTAATCTGGCCATTGTGGCGGAACCGTTTCTCCCGTTTACTGCTGCCAAAATCTTTGGAATGTTCAATCTGCAAGGCTTAAATTGGCAGGATGCAGGAACTTCTGATTTGCTTAAAGGTGATGCTAAAATCCAGCCTGCTGAATTGCTTTTCGATAAAGTGGAAGATAATGTAGTGGAAGCACAGGTGAACAAATTGTTGGAAGCCAAAAAGCAAAATGAGTTGGCAAATGCCCAGGCTGCTCCCATGAAGGATATCATTACTTACGATGATTTTGCCAAACTGGATATGAGGGTGGTACAGGTATTGGAAGCGGAGCCCATGCCTAAATCGAAGAAGCTTTTGAAGCTGACAATTGATACTGGACTTGGGAAAAGGACTGTATTGTCAGGAGTGGCTGAGCATTTCAATCCAGAAGACTTGGTGGGCAAGCAGGTGGTGATGTTGATCAATCTGGCACCCAGAAAGATGATGGGAATTGATTCCGAAGGTATGATTCTGATGGCAGAAGACCGGGATGGAAGCTTGAAACTCCTTCAACCTCATCAGTCCTTGGCCAATGGGGCAACCATTTCCTAAGGCTTTAATATTCCAATTCAATTTTTGGGATTAAAGGTTTTCCCAATTCGAACAACAGGCATGAGAGAGGTTATTTCTCATGCCTTATTATTTTTTTTTGAACGCTTCCTTAAATCAATCTGAAAAGGGAACGAAGTAGTCTAATTCATCATCTGGGTTTCATACTTTTTTTGGGAAATTCTTTCCAATCCTTGATTTCGATACCATGGGATTTTTGAATCTCAATTAAAAATCTTAGCTTGATAGGCTACATGGATTTTATGGATTTTCAAAAATGGATACAAAAAAATACGAGGTAGGTGAGAATTTTGATGAAATGTTCACTGGTGAGGGTAAATGTAGAGGGCATTACCAGGAATTTCTGAAAGTTTTAGAAAAAACCAGTTCAAAAAGAATATCCCAGCTCCAACATGCGGCCAACAAAAATCAGGTTGCTATGGGAATGACTTTCAATGTCTACCACGACAACCAAGGCATTGAGAAAATTCTGCATTTGGACATCATCCCGAGGATTATTCCCAAACAGGAGTGGGTACGGTTGGAGGCAGGATTGAAGCAAAGAATTTATGCCCTTAATCTTTTCATACAGGATATCTACAATGACCAAAAAGCATTGAAAGATAAAGTCATTCCAGAGGACCTTGTGCTGGGAAGTAAAGATTACCTCAAGCCCTGCGTAGGCCTGACACCTCCCAAGGGTATTTGGTGCCATATTACAGGGACAGATTTAGTAAGGAACAATGACGGAAATTATTATATCCTGGAAGATAACCTCCGTTGTCCTTCAGGAGTATCCTATATGTTGGAAAGCAGGGAAATTATCAAAAGGGCTTATCCCGATCTGTTCAATAAGTTGGGAGTAATGCCGGTATCGGATTACCCCGTCAAGTTGTTGAAAATGCTTCAATACATTTCCAACAAGGATAAGCCGGTTGTTGGGGTTTTGACTCCTGGAATTTACAATTCTGCCTATTTTGAGCATTCCTACCTTGCCCTGCAAATGGGAGTGGAATTGGTGTCAGGCGTAGATCTGGTTACCAAGGGGAAAAAAGTATTTATGCAGACCACTAAAGGCTTGGAACAAATAGATGTGTTGTACAGGAGGATTGATGATACTTTTTTAGATCCTCTGACTTTCAATCCGCATTCTATGTTAGGTTTACCTGGGATTTTTGAGGCCTATAAAGCTGGAAATATTTCTATTGCCAATGCGCCTGGTACAGGAGTGGCGGATGACAAGGCTGTTTATGCTTACGTTCCAAGGCTAATAAAATACTATTTAGGGGAGGATCCCATCTTGGAAAATGTTCCCACTTTTCTCTGCAGGGAGGAGAAGGACAGGAAATATGTGCTGGAAAATATTGAGCAGTTGGTGGTCAAAGAAACCAATGCTGCAGGGGGATATGGTATGCTTATCGGTCCCAAAGCAAGTAAAGAAGAACATTCCAAATTCAGGGAATTGATCAAAAAAAATCCTACCAATTACATTGCCCAGCCCACCTTGTCCCTGTCCACTGTCCCTACCTGGACAGAAGAAGGATTGCAGGGAAGGCATGTGGACCTCAGACCTTATATTCTTTATGGAGAAGAAATTGAAGTGATTCCGGGTGCTTTGACCAGAGTGGCCCTGAAAAAGGGGTCATTGGTCGTGAACAGTTCCCAAGGTGGTGGAAGTAAAGATACCTGGGTGCTTTATAATTGATGTAAAACTTTGAATTGAGAAAATATGCTAAGCCGAGTCGCTGATTCTATATACTGGCTGGGAAGGTACTTAGAAAGGGCCGAGAATTATGCCAGATTTATCGATGTCAATTACAATCTGATGTTGGACCTCCCTCCTGATATGAAGGCCCAGTGGGAGCCTTTGGTTTATGCTACGGGCGATGATGAACTGTATTTGAAAAAGTACCAATCTTTTGATAGGAAAGATGTGGTTTATTTCCTGACCTTTGATACCGATAATCCCAATTCGATTATTTCAAGCATCAATTTTGCCCGAGAAAATGCCCGTGTGATCAGGGAAAACCTCACCAAGGAAACTTGGGAGAAATTGAATGAGCTCTATCATTATGTGAAAAAAAGATCCGATAAAAAGGACTGGAGCAAAGAAGATCCAAGGTCTTTTTTCGAAAGTGTCAAAAACCAGGTACTGCTTTTGTATGGATTGGCGGACAGCACCGTAGCAAGGACAGAGGGCTGGTATTTCAGGCAATTGGGTTTGTTTTTGGAAAGAGCAGATAAGACCAGTAGGATAATGGATGTCAAATACCATATCCTTCTTCCATCGCCTAACTTGGTAGGCACACCCTTGGATTTCCTGCATTGGACAGCTTTGCTTAAATCAGTGACCGCATTTAATACCTATAGAAGGTTGTACGGGAATATAGAGCCTGCCAAAGTGGTCGAGTTCTTACTTTTGAACAAGTATTTTCCAAGGTCAGTATTTTATTGCTTAAGGGAAGCGGAGAACTGCCTGCATAAAATTTCCGGTAACCATGATACCGGATATAAAAATTCTGCTGAGAAAGCAATTGGAGAACTCAGGTCCCAGCTGGAATTTACAGATGTGTCCGAAATCATTGAAAATGGCCTGCATGAATACATCGACAGTCTCCAAATGAAAATAAATAAGGTTTCTGATAAGATAAATGCCAACTTCTTCCAAATTAAGGATAACTTTATATCTCAAAATAGCATGCAGGAATGACCTATTGCCTTGGAATAAAAACAAAATATGGGATTGTAGGGCTTTCAGATACCAGAATTACTTCCGGAACTGAGACCACCACTTCCAAAAAGGTATTTACCGTAAACAGAGAAAAGCACACTTTTTTTATCATGACCTCAGGTTTGAGATCGGTGAGGGACAAGGCAATCACCTATTTTTCTGAGATGATTGAAGAGCAGGACCAGGATTTCACCAAATTATATAAGATGGTGAATGAGTTTGGGAATCAAGTGAAGCGCGTAGCGGAGGAGGATAAGAGAAATCTGGAAGATGCAGGACTTTCTTTCAATCTGTTTTCCATAATCGGAGGCCAATTGGAAGAAGACAAGTCCCCTAAACTTTACCTGCTTTATCCTCAGGGCAACTGGATTGAAATCAGAAGGGGAACCCCTTTTGTGTCTATCGGTAATACCGGTGCAGGTAATCCGGTACTCCGCCGCTCACTGCATTATGAGGATTCTCTGGAATATGCAATGAAATGTGCTTTTTTAGCATTTGATGCCACGAGGATATCAGCCAATGATGTGGATTATCCCATTGACACAGTGGTCCTGCAAAATGACCACTACCATACTGTGGAGAGGAGATTTGAACAAAAGGAATTGGAGCATATTTCCAATTTTTGGAATGAAAGAATTAAAGAGGCCATCAAGGAACTTCCTGCGGAAGTATTGGAAAAAGCATTTTTTGAAGTTTCGCATTCAACGGACAATTCATGAGATTGGAGATTCAGCACTTTACGCAGTACCAATATTCTGAAAATGTAATACTGAATCCACATTTTTTATTTTTAATCCCCCAGCAAAGGTCTTACTTTCAGATTGAAAAGGGGCAGATTAAATGTGATCCGGAGCCAATTGCCATTCATGAAAGGATAGATATGATGGGCAATGCGCATTACCAAACTTGGTTTCAGGAGGAAACGGATCATTTGTCTATTGATGCAGATTATATCATCGAACTCAAACCTTTCAACCCATTTGGTTTTCTTTTTACTGAGTTTATAACATATCCTTTTTCATTTTTCCAATACAGCCCAGAAAAACATATTTTTCTGAAAGCCTTTCTGGAAACAGACACCCATGAAGCATTTCAAAGGTATGTCCACCGTCTCATCAAGGCCTCTGGGGATATGGTTGCTTTTTTGTTTTCATTGACAGAGAGTATCCATGCCCAATGGGGGCATATTATAAGGGAAGAGCAAAGTCTTTGGTCTCCGGATTTTACTTTTGATCAAAAAAAGGGCTCCTGTAGGGACCTCAGCTGGATGCTTGTGCATATGCTGAGAAATGTAGGTCTTGCATCACGGTTTGTCAGTGGCTATGCTTTCAATCCTGAGTTGACAGAAGGCCATGAATTGCATGCATGGGTGGAGGTTTTTCTTCCTGGTGCTGGATGGGTGGGTTTAGATCCGAGTTTGGGATTGTTTTCAGATAATCATTATATCCCCCTGGCTGCAGGCTATTCCCCGGAATTGGTCGCACCTGTCCAGGGTTCCTTTGGCGGGACCGCCTTAACTGATCTAAAAACTGAGGTGTGGATCAAGTTGCTTTGATTTTTTGAATAACTGATAATCTTTTTGGAACCATTTTGGGTCAAGCTTAGTATTTAGATGAAAACTAGACACATTCATATGAATTTATTGGGAGCCACTATTTTCCTCTTGGCGATTTTATTATTTTCTACTTTTTTGAACTGGTATGTATTCCAGGCGGTAAAGACACTTTCTCAGGGAATTTCCACAGAAAAATACAGAAATGCAGTCCACATTGGCTATTGGTTGGTATTTGGTGGAATCTCGGTCTGGTATATCTATACATTTGTCAAAATTTCCATTACAGGTGAGTTTACACTTTCTACCCAAACCCTACTGAATGTTTTTCTAACGGTAGTGGTCACCCAGTTAGTTTGTATTATTTTCCTTTTTGCAGAGGATATTTTCAGAAACATTCAGGCAGGAGTGTTGTACTTGTCCAATGGCTCAGAGAATTTCGTTTTTCCAAGCAGAAAGACCTGGGTGAGTATAGTGGCTGTCAGTGTGGCCATGATTCCTTTTTTTGGTTTTGTCTATGGAATGGCTTTCGGAAAACACAATTTTAAAGTACATAAGGAGACCATCTATTTTGAAGATTTGCCGGAGGCTTTTGATGGATTTACCATTACTCAGATTTCGGATATTCATATAGGCAGTTTTAAAAATCCAAACCATGTCCAAAAAGGCATTGATCTGGCTATGGAACAGGGGTCTGATCTATTTGTGTTTACAGGTGATTTGGTCAATCACAGGGCCGATGAAATAGATCCCTTTATTGAGCAATTTTCAAAAATAAAAGCAGCCTATGGACAGTTTTCCATTATTGGGAACCATGATTATGGGGATTACATCCCATGGCCAAGCAAAGAGGCCAAAGAAGAGAATTTTAAGTCCTTTCTAAAGCAACATGAAAGATTAGGTTTTCAATTGCTTAGAAATGAAAACGTGCGGATTGAAAAAGATGGGCAGCATCTGGTTTTGTTGGGAGTTGAAAACTGGGGAGTGGGTTTCGGTGCAAGAGGGGACTTGGAAAAAGCAATGGAAGGAACATCTTCCGATGAGTTTAAAATATTGCTTTCACATGATCCATCCCATTGGGATGAAGAGGTGAAAAGACAAAAGAATACCGTTCACCTGACCCTTTCGGGACATACCCATGGGATGCAATTTGGAATAGAAACTCCGATTATCAGATGGAGCCCTGTTCAATACAGGTATCCCAATTGGGCAGGTTTGACCTCTTTCAATGGGAGATATCTGTATGTTAACCGTGGTTTTGGTTTCCATGCTTTTTCAGGAAGGGTAGGTATCTGGCCTGAAATTACAGTTATTGAGCTAAGAAGAAAGTAGAAGTGGTTTTCGACAAAACAGAAGTTAAAAGTTGTCTTTTTTGCAAATCATTGAAAACCAATGCCGGGCTACAACGGTTATTAGGTAATGAGATTTCTTCTTTGTTTTTTTCTAATGGCAATGATGATGGGAGAAAAGCCCCAAAAAATTGAGGACCTTCGATGGAAGAACCGGATTGTCCTTTACTTTCCAGGAAAGTCGGGGACTTTTCCAAAATTAAGCCATGAATTGGAGGAGGGAGTCAGGGAAAGAAAAATAGTTTATTTTGTTTTTGATGAGATCCTAAATTCCAATTCTCAGGTAGATTTTTCAAATGCTTACATTTCAGAAATCAGAAAAAAATTTGGGGCATCCTGTGAGGAGGCATGCTGGGTGCTGATAGGTTTAGATGGAGGGGTTAAATTGCGTAAAGAAGGAGAATTGGATTGGGGTTACATTTTTAAAACCATTGACAGTATGCCGATGAGAAGATCAGAGATTGGGTCAAAAACATGACTAATCTACTATCGAGTTGAATAAAACCGCTTTTTTTAAGTAAAAAATACCCTATACAGGGTATTTTTTTTAAGGTAGCATAGGCTTAATTTTGGAAATAAACATGTACATATGAAATTCTTTTACATATCAATTGAAAGTAATCCAAACGGCATTTATGAAATACATGACAGGAACTGTTTGTCCTTACCACCTGTCGAAAAAAGAGAATATATAGGCCATTATCAACATGCAAAAGAGGCATTGAAAAAAGCTATTCACTTCAACCCCAATGCCTCCTTATGTCCCCAATGTTGTCAAAGGGGATCAAAAAGTGTGTTTCAGGCAACCGATCAGTCCTTAGAAAAGTGAATTGATCTCCTAATACTGATCGAGCATGTATTGTATGATATCTGTGGTAGTGACGATTCCTTTGAGTTCTTCACCATCCACCACAGGTAAGGCATGAAATTCTTCATTGGCAAAGATTTCCGCTACATCCCTTATGGAATCCTCCGCGTTTACAACTTTTAGTTTGGATGTCATCACCTGAGGAATGCTTAAAATTTCCAAGATTGCTTCATCCGCACCTTCCTGGTTTTCGAATAGTGCTCCGAAGGTCAATCTATTGATATCTGTTCTACTTATTATTCCGGCAATTTTCTTTCCTGAAAGGACCGGAACGTGCCTGATTTTGTGTTTTCTGAATAGGGCAACCACATCCTGTAAGGTATCATTTTCCTGTACAGCATGAACTTTGGTGGTCATGATCTTGCTGGCGGGCTCTCTATTTTTCATGGCTAAAAGGGTTTTAGTTTGATATACCCTAAGCTATTTTAAAACTTTGACTTAAACCCTGATAAAAATCACATAAGTTATTGATTTTTTGCCTTTAAATCCCTGTCCATTATTTTCAAGAATATGAACCACCCTGCACCATGTCACTTGTTCCTGCTTTGGAAGCGGGGATTTAAAATTTCATACAAAAAAAGCTCTTGTAAAAACAGTGTTTACAAGAGCCATAGTGAAGTGTTAAATTTCAATTGTCGGGGTGACAGGATTACAACCACCTCGTGCAAATCTTTATGTATCAGTAAGTTACAAAACGTAATTTCAGCGGGTTCACCGTTCAGTTCTCAATTTATTCGAACTGGTTTGAGTGCATTTGGTGAACTCCGAAACCTTTGTAAATATACAAAAAAGCCCGCTTTTTGGGTTCAAATCGTGGCAAAAAGTGCTAAATTTTATTGGTAACTGGCGATAGATTTTAGTGCCGTTTGACTGCCTTCATCTGGCAAGGTCAATCGGTGATGTAGCGCTCTACAATGGACGGTGCAAGGCCAGTGAATTCGCAAAATTCGTTTACGCTCACGAACTGGTGTGACTCTTTAGCAAGCTCCTCCCTAATCCTGTTAAGGAGCTTCCTGCCGTATCGTTCACTCTTGCCAGTGATCCGCTGCACGTCTTTTGGATAAATACAGGCTCGTTTGGTTTCGATCATACTTTATCTATACTTCATGTATGCTTTTGGTGTACTGTAAATATACGGAATGCCATTGGCAGTTCATTTTGAACCATTCGGAATAAACGGTATTCAATGTTCCTAACCGGAACCTGTTTTTTGTCTGCCCTTCGTAATTATCGGATTTTCGAAGAGTTGCAACGAAGCAACAAATCAAAATTCAAATGATATGGCAAGACAAGCTGGGATTATCAAGTTGAAGGGCAAAGTCGGTGACATGTCCTTTTACAAAACGAAAGATGGCTACCTGGCCCGGGAAAAGGGTGGGGTGGACAAAGACCGGATCCAGAATGATCCGGCTTTTCAGCGTACCCGTGAAAACGGTGCTGAGTTTGGCCGTGCCGGTGCAGCCGGACGGACTTTGAGAACGGCCTTTAGGCCGCTACTTCTGCGTACCTCTGACAGTCGGTTGACCTCCAGACTGACCAAAGAAATGGTGAAGGTGATCAAAGCGGATGCAACCAGTGCCCGTGGAGAACGGAACGTTCTCGATGGTGAGCTGGAGCTTTTGCAGGGCTTTGAATTCAATGCAAATGGCCGTCTGGGAGCTACAATATATGCGCCATTTGACGCAAGTATTGACAGAGCTACTGGTGAAGCTGTAGTCAATGTGCCGGGCTTTGTTCCCCAAAATACCATTGCTGCGCCTCAAGGTGCTACGCACCTGAAATTTGTATCTGCTGCGGTGGAGATTGATTTTGAGGCCGATGACTTCACCCTGGTTGCTTCTGAAAGTGGAGAGATTGAAATCGGGCCACAGGCGGAAGCTGCGGTGAACCTGTCCAATGGTTTGCCTGCAAACAGTACCAAGGCACTAATGCTGGTTTTTGGTGTGGAGTTCTATCAGGAAGTGAACGGTAGCTTCTACCCACTAAAAAACGGCTCCTACAACGCCCTGGCGTTGGTGGCTATTGATGGTGCTCCTGCAGTTCAGCAAACCTAATGTTGGTTCGGATGGAATTGATTCTCACAAGAAGCTATTATCCGGAGGGAACCAACGGAAAGCTCTGTGATGGTGAGCAGCTGGTCTGCTCCACCATCGAGCTTCCCTGGAGGGAAAACCAGCGGATGGTATCGAGCATCCCGGAAGGGAGGTATGAGCTTGTAAAGCGATACACCGATAAACGGGGCTGGCATTTGCTGGTGAAAAATGTACCCAATAGAAGCGGCATCCTTTTTCACCCTGCCAATGACGCCCTGAAGGAACTGAAGGGCTGTATAGCCCCGGTTTCAAAGGTCATCGGTCCAGGTAAAGGGACGGATTCCAAAACTGCCGATTCCAGGCTGAAAACACTTGTGTTTGAGGCCATGGAAAGAGGCGAAAATGTATTTCTCAATATTCAAAAAGCAAAAAGCGTATGACGATCATAGAAAGGGCGAAAGCCCCAACACCCAAGTTTTTCAAAGTGCTCCGAAACGTGGGTTTGGCACTAGCGGCAGCTGGTGGCGCTCTGTTGGCAGCACCAATCAGTTTACCGGCCGGAATAGTTGCCCTGGGCGGCTATCTCACCGTAGGTGGGACGGTACTGACTGCAGTCAGTCAGGTGACTGTAGAGGATGGTGCAAAAGCGGACAGGAAAGATGGCTAACCTGGTAAGTGGAGGAGGCACGAAGGCAGGAACTGCCGGAGGCACGTTGCTGAGTGTCCTGGTGAATATCAGCTCCGGGGATATCCTCCACACCTGTGTATTAGCTGCTGTTGGAGCGGTAGTGAGCTTTACCGTGTCCATTCTGCTAAAGGTGCTATTCCAACGGTTCAAAAGAAAACATCCACCTCCGAAGGGGATGTGATTCCCGCAAGTCGGGAAAGTTTGTGTTCCTCTCAATTAAAAGGCCTCCTCGTGGGGTCTTTTTTCATTCCAGGAGGATCCGGAACATAATTGCTCTTTTTACCTGCTTCACAAGCTCCACCTGCTTTTGGAGAATCTTGGCTTTCTTCTCAAAGTACTGAAGGAGTGCCAATGACTTTAGGTACTTCCCACGGTCTTTCAAGGCCTTTTCCTGCCCTGCCAGCAATACCGCTCTGGCATCACCTATCCTGATGAATGGGACAACAGAACCGGTCAAGTGTGGCGTGAACGCCTGTGCCTGCCAAAGACCGTAAGAGAGCCAGAAATAAAAGTTCCGTGCCTCTTCCGATTCTGTGGTGATGGCGAAGCAATTGGGACAAGGGGTATCGAGCGGCTTTCCCGCATTCAGCCCTTTGGACAAAATGAAGAAATGTGGCCGGGCACTGGAGAAGCCTGCATTGTAGGTTTTGATCTGAAAAGTGTGCATAGTATGAGCATTTAAAGTTTTGCTCGCTGCGCTTCGCACACATTTCAAAAGAGAAAAGAAAAAAGGGAAAAAAAGAAAAGAGAAAGCCTTTGGTCAGGTGGGCATGGACAGGGCAGTCAAGGTTTTTTGGAAAAATACTTCCGCCAATTGGCGGAGGAGATTTTTTCAAAAACCCGAAGGGCTTGACCTTGACGGTCCTGATTAGGGTTGGCCTAGTGCGGCCCGCCTAACTTAGTTGCACTCTTTGTTTTTGTTCTTCTTTGTCCGACACCAGAGAAAAAAAGAGCCCCCCTAAAAGGGAAGCTCTGAAAGGCACAACTCGAACCATAGAAAGCGAAGCGTATAATCTGTGATACCACAATGCTGAACGCCTGCATGGAACGGACGACCTGAGGTGCGAACGCCCGCCAGCAACCACCGGCTGCCGCAACGGACTCTAAATAATAACTTAAACATAATGCCCTTCATCACAGGAACGGTGTGATTGCGGCAAGGGCTGTGAAAAAAAAATACTACCTGAAGGGTGGAGATTTTTTTTGAAACAGGCGAAGCGGACCCTTGCAAGCTCTCACATCCGCATGCCTGTAACTTTGCTTTATGTTTTGGTTATTTTGAACCCGCTCTAATTGATGTTATTTACAATATCTCTTTCATTCAAGTAGTTGTTCAATTCATCAAACCTTAAATCCTTTAATTCATTATTCTCCCTGAGCTGGTCTATCATTATTCTTAACGAACGCCTTTGTCTATCCTTCCCTACTATTTCATTAAACCACTCAATACCATTGAGATTAGGGTCGGGTGACCTTTTATTGGTGAATTTGACGATGCTTTCGAGTCCTGACTCTGGAATAATATCCCATGAAATACAAAGCATATTAATTGCGGTAAGTAGCTCCCGATTGAAGGGATGTATTAATGCTTTGTCCTTGGATCCGGAAGAATTACTGTTGCCTGGAGAGTGATTCCCCTGCTCATGTATTAAAGGATTAAAAAGAGGAAGTGGGTCGTGTTTGATAATATCTAGAAATTCGTTGGCACAATGAGTACCGACAAAAAAGTATTTCGATTGAGCGTCATAATCACCCCTGGGTCTATACGAAAAGATGTAGTATTTGTCATCCAATGCCCCACAACAGCCTTGTTTGTGTTGACCATTAAGAAGTTTTAAGTAGTTAACGGGTTGAATATAAAATTTTCGGTTGAGTTCTTCCTTTCTTTTTCTGGTTCTACAATTCATAAATTATCAATATTGTTAGCTGTGGAAATTGAATTTAGTGCGGGAACGCAGGAAAACCAAAACGGCTGGACGGAGGCTGTGGAGCGCAGCGTAATGGACGAACGGCCAAGCCAGCCGAAGAGAGGAACGAGCGGAGGCTTGCGAGCCGTCTGCGAGTGGAGCAAGGGGGCTAGACCGGAAAGCAGTGAGGTACGAACTGCGGGGGCTTGCTATGTGTGAAGTGGAATGCAGGGCTTTTGTAATTTGATCCTCCACAAAAGCCCGGAATGGAACGGAACTACACAAGGGCTGGCGTGATTTTTTGCCTTTTGAGCGTTGGCCGGGTATAAGCGATTACCTGTGTGTTGGGAACCGGGGTTGGTGCAAAAAGCATGACAGTCCCGCAGCCCGCAGCGACCCGCAGGCGAGCAAAAACACTGGCAGCCGGTGGATTTTTTGCGGCTGAACGAAGTGCAGTGAGCACTGCCAAGCTGAAGCAGACCGCTTTCAATTAAACAATTCCTGCAAAGCCTGGCAAGCGCAACGAAACGAAGAGAAGCGGCAAAAAAGACAGAGTAGGCTGCCGTGAGGATGACAACCGAGTTGCAAGCAGCATGACAGGCTCGGAGCTTTAGCGGAGACCTGTAAGGCAACACAGCTTATTTTTTGACCTTAGAAAATAGACCCTTTCAAAAAATGGGCTGTGGTGGCCTGGCATGATGCTATGCCGAGGGCGGAAGACGAACACCGCTTTTCCTGCGTGGGGTCAGGGTTGGGAAAAGCAAGTGTGGCACGGTATGGAATGGAGCGAAGTGGAATGGAATAACGTGCTACTCTTGCTGTGCGGTGCTGGAAGCTTGTGAGTGCAGCGCAGCGGAATGAGCAGGCTGGAGGCACAGGGGTGTGGGGAGAGACTATCTTCGGTAAGGGATTGACCTTAATTCGCTTCTCTTTGAAGGAGATCATGATGTATGTTAGACATCACTCAGTAATTCCGCTTTACACTTTCTTAAAAAGTACTTGAATTGAAGTAAATCAGATTGGCTTCTGACATCATTATTGAAAGTAGAAGGCTTACCATAAATCAAGGATTCAAAAGTGATTAATACTTTGTTCGTGCTAAGGCCATCGTAAAGGTTTATAAGCCCATCAAATATTTGGTCTCCCATCATGATGAAAACTCCTCGGATATTCAGGCTTATGCCGTGTTCAAAACTCATTATTTCTGATTCTAATAATTCCTCAGAAATTAGACCTCTATCTAACAGCTGTTTTACAAATTTCTTTCTAGCCTGATAGGCATTAAATTTTTCTTGATCAAAGGTATACTCGTTAATCTGGACTGTAACTTTTTCCAAATCGAGAAATTTGCACAAAGTCATTCTGTGCTGGCCGGTGGTAGTAAAATAAAGAGAGCCAAACTTTGAAACTGTTCTGGATTCGTTGTAATCACTTTGGGCGTGCTCGATCAACTCTTCATGAGTCATGTTTGAATGACGAATATCCTTAAACCTTTTCAAATTGTTCAATAAGTCAATCCAGGTAATATCACTCTCATCGTTATAAGCATAGGCGTATTGAATACCTTTTATATCTAGCGGACTAATGATTCCTCTGTAAGTCTTTGTTGAATTCCGAGAATAGAACCTATAGTTCTCAATTTCATTTATTCTGAGAACCTTTTCAGTATGCCACTTTTTAGGACGAATTGGGCATCTTTTTTTCAGCCAATCAAGATTGCTCTGCTTACTCTCCACCATAGATTTCATCAAATGTTGAATAGTTCTTAAAGCCTTTCCCTCTGTTGATCCTGCCTTGCTTTGTATTGTCGATGCGATGCTGGAGGAACAAACATAGAGCCTCAAACTGGGCTTCTGGGACTTGGTAGGCACTGGCTTTAAATTCCTTTTTGATGATGCCCCAAATGGCAGCATAGTTCATTTTGGATTTACCAACATCGCCTTCCTTGTATTCGTTATATCGATCTATCAGATGCTTCACATAGTTTTTCAATTCCGCTTTTTTACCTATGGCACCATCAGCGAATTCCATCTTTGGTTTGCTTCTGGATTTATAAACAATGGTCTGTGCACTGATCGAATTGGCCACTGTAGAGTTGGACACATTGCCTTTGATGTTGATGGTATTTGATGACTTTGCACTGGATTTGCCTTTAGCTTTAATCATAAGATAGTTCTTGATTTGTTTGACCTCCTCCTCACTAATATCACCTTTTGTAATCTTGGAATGGCAAATCGGGCAAAGCATCAAAAGGTTGTCAGGGGAATTGTTTTCGGGAATTTCGTCAATATGATGAATTTCAAAATGATCTACATTCTGATCATCACAGATTGGGCACTGGGAGTTAATCTCTTGCTGTAAAAGAGATTTCGTTTTTTGGGGTATGGATTTTCGAGCTTTGGCCATGGTCTAACTTTGCTTCAGTAGTTGGTACAATTGCTGGTTGATGAAAATATTCTCTTTCCCGATAGGTTCGAGTTTTAGGATTCCAATGGATTCCAAAGTCTTTAAGTACCTGGAAGCGGCTTTTCTTTCTACGCCCAGCCCATTAGAGATATATTCTATTTTGGTATAGGGGTGAACAAACAATTGTTCGATCAAGTCTTTCGAGTAGATTTTAGGGGCTTCATTTTTTACCTTATCCTGAATCTCATTGAAGATGCTGTTGATCCCATGGATCTGGGAAATGGCCTTTGTCGCAGTATCCTCAATGGCCTTAAGCATAAACAATATCCAACCTTCCCAATTGTCTTTAGTCCTCACCTCTTGTAGCAATTTGTAGTAAGCTCCTTTGTGGCCTATAATGTAGCCACTGAGGTACAGCATGGGTATTTCCAACAGATTGTGAAGGATGAGGTAAAGCACGTTAATAATCCTGCCCGTCCGGCCATTTCCATCATAGAATGGATGGATGCTCTCAAACTGGTAGTGTTGTATGGCCATCCTGATCAGGGGAGACATTCTATCGGGTTCATCATTGATAAAGTCTTCCAGATTTTTCATCAGTCTGACTATTGTTTCTTTATCGTCCGGTGGTGTATAGATGGTTTTACCCGTCAGATCGTTTTTTAGGGAAGTACCAGGTAGTTGTCTAATTCCGGCCTCATTCTCTTCCAATATGGATTGAATCCGGACAATACCATTGGTGTTTAGGAAGCCTTTCTTTTTAATCTCCTCAAAACCATAGAGCAGGGCTTCCCTGTACCGTAGGACTTCCTTGGTCGAAGGATCAATTGTCATCGACTTGGCTGCCAGAGCCTGATAGAGCTTGTCATGCGTGGTAATGATGTTCTCCACCTCTGAGCTAGCCTGTGCTTCTTTGAGTACAATGGCATTGATCAAAATACCCTGGTTGGGCAAGGTCCTTGCCAATCCCTTCAGCTCTGCAAGGGCAACAGCAGCTTTACTTTCCTGTTTGAGGATTTGGATAGTCTCTACTTTTTCCACCGGAGGAGGTAGAAGAGGCAAATCATTGAGTGGTTTCGATGGATCGATATTCTTCATTCCTATTAATTACGTGAGACAAAAATACAAAAATTGGGACATGAAACAAGTTATATGTACCGTGATGGGACATGAGACAAAAACATTAAAAACGGGACATGAAAATCTGCACATGTACCACTAAGGGACACGTCATATCCTTTTGTCCTTCGCTTCCTTCTCAAAAGCAATCACGTTCATCATCTCCCTCATCCTTGATCTAACCCTATTCCCATAACAGTTCTCTATCTCACTGGCGGAAAGGTTGGTCGTGGCATGCGTGAGCATGTGGCGGCTGATGAACATATCATAGCGGCTCAAAAGAATCTCGGCCATTACATTGGTTTCGTTTCCATAATACTTGATGTTGGATTCCACGCCCAAGTCATCAAAACAATAGGCTTTAGGGATCAGCTCTCCGCTTGTTTGCTGGAAGGCTGCTTTGGAGTATTTGTTGATAACAGGATAGCCGTCCTGGATGAATTCCAGGGTGATATCACGAGCGGATTTGATGATGTATTGCTCTTTGGGAGCCAACATAAACCGTAGAAGGGTCATCAGGGAAGTTTTGCCACAACCGACCGGGCCGGTTAGCAAAATGCCTTTGTGTAGGTCAATGCCGTGCTTTTCAGCATTGGGTTTGTCCTGGTAGAAGTAGACCAGAAGTTTGAATATAATCAAGTGGTCTTCCTTCCATATCCGGAATTTTGGACTGGTGTAGGCCTTGCCTGCTTTCTCCAGAAATTCAAGGCATTTGTCGAATTGGATGATGTTGCTTTGAACACTCTCTGAGCAAGACTTAGAGTGGCTCGCCATAGTCTTTGCCGGTTCCTGAGTGGAGGTTTCCGGGTTTAGGACGTGGCTGATGGTTTCGCTGATCTTTTGCATAGGTATTGAATTTTTGAGCGTTCAGCATCCAGTTGCGGGCGGCTGCTTTCCAGTCTTTCATCTTGGAGCGGCCACCTACCAGCCAGCCATTGCTTTGGAAGTAATTATAAAACTTCTCAGCCTCCACGGATGGATAGCCTTTTTCATCAAAGTAGATTTTGACATGTTCTTCCAGAGGTGGAATTTCCGGGCCATAGCCGGTCATTCTTTCTCTTTTAGCGGAACTTTTCTCTTTCTTCATTTCCGAATCATTTGAACTTGTCTCAAAATTTTTAGCTCGCTTACCCAAGTTTGTTTCGTTTTCATAGTTTAAAGGGTTTGTATTGTTTGTATAAGGTCTCACAGCTATTTCACTGCCTGTATCAGTACCCTTATCATCACCTTTATCAAAACTGGACAGGTAAATGAGGCTGCCCCGGTGCGGATTGTAGGAAGGTTCATATCGGATAAATCCGAAACGATCCAACTCCTTCAAGCACTTGGTATAAGTATTTACCGAACCAATTTTTGACAACCTCATCAGCTCATCCCTGGATACAGAAATGGGGTTCTTGAAAAAGTTAAGGTTCCATCGCCTGAACAAGGCCATATACAAACTGATATGGTAGGGCGTGAGCCTGGTATCTGCATCCATCTGCTGGAACGCTGCGGAAAGGTGCTTGATGTAGTTCATGCCCGGCCATGTGCTTTACCTCAAGCGGTTTTGAAACTTGTTGGACTGGAGCATCGCCTGAATGTCCGCATAGTCGTAATAGATTACTCCTCCGATCTTGGTAAAGGGTAATGTGCCGTTTACCCGTAGGTTCTGTAAAGTGCCGGGCGAAATGCCCAAAAGCTTGCGGACCTCATAGGATTTTAGCCATTTCTTTGTAGGCTGACCGGAATGTTCTTTGAGTAATCTTTTGAGGTCTTCCAGGAGCTCGATCTTGAACTCACGCAGGTCGTCTGTGGTAATTACTTCTGCTGCCATATGTTAACAAATGTTTATTGAACAGCGAAGATGTTCCCGTTTAGTGGGTTTTATTCACAAGCTAATCCGAAGTTCGGAAAGATTTTATCCTATTTTTCATCAGCTTCATCCATTCTACGAATGATACTTTCCTGGAGGGAGTCCAGAAACTTGGTACGTCCGGTCTTGCGGATGCGAATTTCGAGGAAAGTACGATGATATTGCCCCAATTCGATACCAAAGGTGTCTTCAAAAAATGCTGCAACTTCTTTAAGATCCGCAGTGCCATTGTTGAACACTCCACGAGCCTGAAGAGCATACATCAGTTCGATAAGAGAGACTTTGGACTCTGTCCATGTTAATTTCCCCTTCGGTTCGACTTGTGTTTTTTCGTTGTTTAAATCTGTCAAGCTCAGCTTGTTCAACTCATCTTCCAGATAGACATTGAGCAAATCATTTGCAAGAATGTTAGAAACCTTGAAATCGTGGCTGGTAGAGAAATTTGGATCAGTCTCGAAAAAAAATGAATCAAGGGTTAAGCGTATATCTTGCTTGCCACGGACAAAATACTTGTGGTCTAGGTAGTTGCTGTGGGTACGGTAATAGCGGTAAAATTCCAGGTTATTATCAAAATACCGTTTGAGCTTGTCTAGCTCATTCTGATAGTATTTACGTTTTACCTTGATTCCTCCGTTGGGTTTGTTGGTTTCGATATTGAACACACTGAGGTGGTAGATGAGCTTACTAACAAATTTTGGCTTAATTTCCTTAAAAAACGAGATTTCATCGCTTTGTAAACGCAATCGATCACCCTTCAAATCATCTCTCAACTGATTAATTGCCTGAAGGGCTATTTGAAAGCTTTGCTCTGATTTTTTGAGAATGCTGTCCTCTTCCAGATCAATCATTCGAAGCTTATCCTCTAATTCTTCATATTTTAATAAATACTCCTCCAAATTTGAATTATAGAAAGTTTCTTATTTCGCATAGTATCTTAATAAAATCCCCTTCCACAGCGGAAGGGGGTATGGCCTCAGCTTATCATCTTCCTTTTCAGCAATTGCGCATTAATGGCCACAATGACCGTACTCAGGCTCATGAATACTGCACCTATTGCAGGACTGATCACCAGACCTGGAATAAAGCCTGTGGCCAGCGGCAATGCAATCGCGTTGTAGCCGGTAGCCCAAGCGAGGTTCTGGATCATTTTGTTGTAGGTGGCCCTGCCAAACAGTACCAGGTTGGCAATGTCTTTTGGGTTGCTGTTGACCAATATGATATCGGCTGTCTCGGCAGCCACATCGGTACCGGAACCTACAGCAATGCCCACATTGGCTTGTGCCAATGCAGGGGCATCATTTACCCCATCACCCGTCATAGCCACAAAGTGGCCTTCCTTCTGAAGCTTCTTGATAATCTCTACTTTTTGGTGTGGAAGCACCTCGCTATAGTAGCCATCCAGCCCAAGTTTATCGCTTACTGCTTTGGCCGTTTTCTCATTGTCACCAGTGGCCATATACAGTTTCATACCTTTTTCCCGAAGCGTTTCGATGGCCTTGGAGCTTTCTTCCCTGATCTTATCCGACAGGGCAATGAACCCAATAAGTTTTTCTTCCCTGAGGGCAAACACTATGGTTTCAGCTGCATCAGAGCCAGCTTTTTCTGGTATCTCTATTTTGTTTTCCTTCAGGTACCTTGGGCTGACCACCTTCCAGCTTTTCCCATCGATCTTGCCCTGAATACCCTTGGCCGTCAGCGATTCAAAATTTTCTACCTTTTTCAGTTTTAGTTTTGCCTCTTTCGCTGCTTTCACAATTCCCTGCGCTATGGGATGCTCCGATTGCTGTTCTAGCGAAGCGACAAATGACAAAAGCTCCTCTTTGGCTATGTCATCCGACAGACTCTCATGGCGGGAAACCCCAAACTTTCCTTCGGTCAGTGTCCCGGTTTTGTCAAATACCATTGCGGTAATCTTCCGGGCATTTTCAAAAGCGGTACGGTTACGGATCAGCAAGCCTTTGCTTGCGGAAACAGCCGTAGAAATGGCTACCACGAGTGGAATAGCCAAACCCAGTGCGTGTGGACATGAAATGACCATGACGGTCACCATCCGCTCCAGGGCAAAGTCCAACGGTTTGCCCAGACTGATCCAGGTTACTAGTGTAATCGTACCGGCACCAATGGCAATGAACGTGAGCCATCTGGCGGCAATGTTGGCCAGATTTTGGGTTTTGGATTTGGCTTTCTGAGCCTCTTCCACCAAGGTGATCACTTTGTTTAGGTAGCTCTCTTTGCCGGTTTTGGACACTTTCACCTTGATGGATTGGCTGCCATTTACTGATCCGCCAATGACCGGGTCGCCCTTGGATTTTTTCACCGGCTTGCTCTCACCGGTGAGCATGCTTTCGTCCAGGTGGCTTTCCCCATCCACCACTGTACCGTCCGCAGGTATTTTTTCATTGGCTTTTATCAGGATGATATCCTCCTTTTTCAGTTGATCAACCTTGATGTCCTTGATTTGGTCTCCCTGAACCAAATGAGCTTCGGAAGGCATCATCTGCACCAGTAATTCGAGCGCTCTTGATGCACCCATTACCGATTTCATCTCGATCCAATGCCCCAGCAGCATGATGACAATAAGGGTCGCCAGCTCCCAGAAAAAATCAATCCCCTCCAAGCCAAACACCACAGCCGAGCTGTACACATAAGCCACAGTAATGGCCACTGCAATCAGGGTCATCATGCCCGGGTTTTTGTCCTTCAACTCGTCCCAAAGTCCTTTGAGAAAAGGCCAGCCCCCATAAAAGAAGACAATGGTGGAAAGCCCAAAAAGGACGTACTGATCACCAAAAAAGGTTAGCTCAAATCCCAGTAATTGCTGGATCATATGAGATAGTGCCAGGATCGGTACGGTGAGCACCAGAGAAATCCAAAAACGCTTTTTAAAATCTTCGATCATCATGGCATGGTGGTCATGGTGCCCATGCTGATGGTCTGATTTGTTGATGGTTTGATGATCTGATGATTGGCTCTTTTGGTGACCCTCGTGTGTATGATGCTTGTGGTGTTCGTGATTATGCTTTTCCATGAGAAAAAATTATAGTGGTTAATCTGTTTTAAATGGAAGGGAAACACTTAGCTTCTCCCATGACATGCGTATAGCGCCTGAGCCCTCTCCCTTTTCTTCAATGGTATAAGTAAGCCGCTCGGCAAGGGGCATTCCTGTTTCAGGAGTTACTTCTATCCTGATGACATCCTCTGCCTGATCGTAATCATCAGCCAGGTGCTGCTCCCAGTTTTTGTTCAGGATCAATGTCCAGCGTTCCTGTCCGGGAATGGTAAAGAAGGCATATTTGCCTTTGGGGATGGTCGTACCTGCTATCTTGATTGCTTTGGAAAACTCCACGCTGGTAGCACTGTGGGCACCCGCAACCCAAACTTCTTCATAAGGTACCAGGCCGCCCCAAATGACCCTACTTCGAACCGCAGGTGAGTGGTAGTACACAGAAACATGGGCATTACCCACATTGCCATGCGCTTCCTGAGGGATGCTCTTTTTTGAATTTTCGGGTTGCGTGGCGGATGCAGCTTCAGGCTGGTGGTGTTCGTGACCACCTTGTTCGTTTTTTTTTGTTTTGGCAGGATGCGATTAGCAATCCCAGTGCAAGTGTGTAAATCAATTTGTTCATCATTTTTTCCTTTTACGTTTTGAAGTGGTTTTTATAAAAGTTTTAGAGGATACTGCGTAAAGTGTAAAGCCTGAAAGCACTGTAAAAAGGCCAAAGACTGAAAATGCCCTGAGCAGCCAATTGTTAAAGTTGTCCCGCCCGGCATAATCCATGGTGTGAAACATCCAGAGAAAATCGAACCAACGCCAACTGTTGTGCCTTACCCGCTCAAAGCGGCCATTGGAGGCATCAATATACGCTACCAGTTTTTCGGGATGATCAAAGTGGACAGCCCAGGCTGGTAGCGGCCTGCCACGGTATTCATGATGGTTGTCGGTTTCAGTAATCCATTCGGTTTTCAGGATTTTCAGGTTTTTTACGAGATGGTTCTGTGCGATTTCGACCGCCTCCGTTTCGGTTATGCCCTTTTTGATTTGCCCGGTCTGGGCATTGTAGAGCAGACTATCGTTGACCCAATAATGCGGTTGGTGATTGATGTAGCGAAGCTCAAGGGATGAAATACCAAGCGTTGAATCTAACTGAGCCGGACTGATTAAGTCCGGGGGTGAATGCGTCATTACATGTTCACGATGGAACTGGTCTCCATGGATTTTGTCAATATCCGTCCAACTAAAATAGAGGCCACTGATCGTCCACCCAATAAACTGAATGCCTATAAAAAGCCCCAGATACCGGTGCGTTTTGCGGATGTAGTAGTTTCTGTTTCGTTTCATTTCTCCATCTTTATCCCCTCATAATAGCAAAATGACCCGATTCGGGTATTGATAAAACCCGTTTCCTCCACATCCGAGAAACCTGCCTCACGGATGTAATCCGGCAGCAAGCCCTTTACATTGGCCGTAGTGGTTTTGAAACCGTCCAGAAGCTGCACGGTGTAAAAAACTGTGCGCATCCATCGGTTTTTTGCCTTGCCCCAATCGCCAATGATGAGCTTGCCGCCAGGCTTTAGAACCCAGTGGATTTCCCTTAAACAATGTGCTTTTGTTTCATCGTCCAATTGGTGAAATACCAGACAACTATATGCCTTGTCAAAAACAGCATCATTGTACGGAAAAATGCCCCCGTTGTAAAGTTGAAGTTCAACCAGAATGTCTTTGTTTTTGAGCTTTGAAAAGGCTATCTCCCTTACCTTCGGGTCAATGTCTAATCCGAAAAATGAAGTGTTGGGAGACCGTGAAGAGGCAATCGCCAGATTGGCTCCTGAACCAAAACCAAATTCGAGTATCGTTTCATCCGCTTGAGGATCCAGCTTCTGTATCAGCTGGTTCCTGAATTTCTTTTCAGGCATGGTCAGCCTTATGGTGGTGTCATAGAGGCCGGTAAGGAAATTATAGCCTAAAGCAGGAATGAATTCCTTCTCAACTTTATGTTCCTGATTTTTCATTTTTTCTCTTAATTGTTTTTGTTCTAATTTCTCCCAGCCTTGGCTGACTAAGCATTTATGAGAGCCGAATGCACAAAAAATGCAGCACTGATCGCCTGGAACTGTAATCTCGCATTCACATCCCTTACAAATGAAGCTATCCGACCGCACGTTATAAGGTATTCTACAAACCTGCTTCTGGCCGCATACCGGACAGGTAAGTACCGAATCAAAAAATAGCCCAGGCATACTGGTAATTTCAAGTCAATTAATGGTCATGCTCCAGTTCCAAAAATTTACCTTCCGGCCCTACACCTTCTATGTGTACCAATTGTGCTCCGTAATGCCCTGCCTGTGCTACAGCATACGCTGCGCTCAATAGCACAACTGCCACAATAGCCATTGCCCATCTTTTCGATTTGAAAATAAATAGATTGATCCCTTGTAACAGCAGGCCGATAAACCCAAGATTGATTGTCCAGTCAGCCCAGAAGTCGTGTTGTTCCAATACGAGCTTGGCATGTTCTGTTAGTCCGTGAGTATGCGGATGGAAGTATCTGCCAGCTAAGTAGGCAGCTACAAAACCTACCAGCACCATAGCGAATGCTGTCCACGCCAATTCCCTTTTGATGAAAAAGATGTTGACGACCGCCAGAATGGCTCCCACAATCAGCAATACAATAGCGAAATGCACAATTAACGGATGAATTGTGGGAAAGTCCGCAAGGTCAGCCTTAACCTTTTTTTCGTGGTGTGCATCTTGTGGATGCGCATCATGGCTGTCTGCCTCGCTGGTATGGGTGTGGTCTTTATGCCCTTCCTCGGTGGAATGAGCATTCATCACGGTATCCGCTTGTTGGGCGGTACTGTCTTGTTTGCTTTTGTGGCCGTCATGAGCCGATACGGTTGCTGTATCAAATAGTACCAGTACAACTGCTTTTAGAGTATTTTTCATTGTCAATTTCATAGATTTGGGGTTACAGGATTGTTTTTAGTTTTTCTTAAATGCGCTGTAATTAGCCTCTGATTCAAAGTATGCAACTGCGCCTTGCGTGTTAGTCACTACAATAAATGCTTCCGATTTATCTACCTGATTGCCACTAAAAGGGTCGATGGCGATCCTTGCACTTTCTATATTGTTGAGCTTATCCACGCACATTTCGCAGCAACCATAATAGGTTTTGCCATTGACCGGTACAGGGATTTGGGCTACACCCATATAGGCGTCATTGACCATACATACTAAGCTTGGGTCAATTGGAGTCTTTATCTCATCAGTGGCTATACCAACCGATGAGCCTATGCGGTAACCCTGAATCCAAAACACCGCTACAGTAGCTACAACTATCAGTGATACCAAGGTCAGATAAGCCACTAGTTTGTCTTTGCGCAATGACTTTGGACTAGCGTTGTGTTTTCTCGTTTTCATCGTATTAAGAGTTTGGTGCCTGATGGAAGAGTGGCGGCAGTGTAGGATGCAAGACTACACCTGCACAAAGGCCACTCTCCAACAGGGCTTTACTTTTTACTTATCTTCCTCTTTTTTCATTTCCTGTTCCAAGAAGAAACAGTGAGCAGCACACGCATGTAGTTTATAGTTTTTGTGTACCGTGCCTTTTTTGTGACCTTCTGGATCCAGGATTTCACATTTATCACCCATCGTTTTGGTGCTCAGAATGAATACTCCATCGTTGTTGTAATAGCGACCATCTTTTTTGGCTTTGCCAAGGGGATTACCTTCGGCATCATACACTTTGCCGTTTTTGATAAAGCCCAGTTTTTGATTCTGATTGTTAAAGACTATGTCTTCTTTACTGATGTATCCGAGTTTGGTGCCCCGGTCATCCGATACCTCGCCTTTTCCATTGATGTGGATGAGGCGTTGCTCTGTTTTGCTGCTTGGCTGAGCCAAGAGCCCATGTGCTGCCAGCAGCATTCCTCCAAGGAATGCGATGGTGAAAATGATGTTCTTTTTCATTTCTCATTGTGTTTGTGCCTGGTGTCAGGATTGGGCTCAGCTTATCGTGAACCCAATCCCTTATGCCAGGACTTGTGTCAGTTAATTGTCTCTTTTACGCTTCCGCACTTCAGCATCTTGTCACCGAAGTAAGGGTTGCGGATCTCCTTTTCGTTGGAGAGCCAATAGCCTCCTGTGTTGCCATTGGCCATTGGGCAGTATTCCAGGTAGAGTTCTCCCATGCTGATATCAGCGCCCTTCACCAAAGTGGCCATCTCATTGCTTAAGGCGGTAAAAGCCTTTCGCTGGTTTTCCAGTGAACCTGCCTGCGCCACTTTGGCCGCCTCTGCATGGACTTTATCACTGCCCTTTACATTGTGAAGGGCTTTCACCAAAGATTCAGAAGCAGATTTTGCTTTCTGAAAATCAGACGCCACCAAAGCATTCTTCAAAGTGATGTAGTGTGTGTAGGAAGAACCCAGTGCCTTGTCTTTGAACATTGGTTCCATCTTTTGACTGCTCGTTTGTGCTCCATGCGCTGCATGGTCATGTTGTGCGGTTGCTCCCCAGCTTACTAAAGCCAGGCATAGCATGATCATTGTTTTTTTCATTTTTCTATTTGTTTAAAGGTTAAATACTTGAATCAGGGCTAAACCAGTGACCAGAAGAATGACTATTCCCCAAGTAATCCGGCTGCCCCATTTTTTTATTTTAGATAGAGATGATTCATCTCCTGTTTTGCAGCAAGATTTCATTGCTTTAGTGATTATGCCCACCAGCTACTTGCTTGGCTGGCTCTCCTTCCTCAAAGACTTTTTGGCCTTTGAGATAAGTCTTTTTTACCTCACCACAGGAGAGCATGGCCTCACCGAAATAGGGGTTGAGAATCTCTTCCGTTTCACTGAGCCAAAATGCGCCTTGGTTGTCAAAAGCCATCGGGCAGAAATCTTTGAACACTTTGTCTTTTTCCAGTCCGAAGGATTCGGTGACTTCCAGCATGTTTTCAGAGAGCATTGAGAAATGCTGCCTTAGGCCGACAAGGGTTTCTTCACCCTGCATCATTTTGGCTGCCTCAGCCAGCTGCTGCTTCAGCGCCATCCAATGATCATGGGTCTTGCCCTTCAGCCCGTCCATACTTACCTTGCCCAAGGCTAAGTCCAATTGGCTCAGGGCGGATTTTGTAGCCTTTGTATCATCCGCCACCAAGCCATCTTTGATTTTGAAGTATGCATCAGCCAAGGCTGTGATTTGTTGACGGAAAGACTGGGGAACTTCCATAGTTTTGGTTTTTGGTCGCATGAGCATGCTGTAGTTCCCTGAAAGCTGTGCGGCAGCATCAATGGAAAATACTCCATTGGTCACTATCTCTTCACCCGCTTCCAGTCCGGCTTCCACCAGCCACATTTCGCCCATACGTGGGCCAATGGTGATTTCACGCATTTCGTAGGTAGGGAATTCTGTGTCGGGTACCTTGACATATACAATGGAGCGTTTGCCCGACCAGAGCAAAGCGGTACGGGGTATGGCCAGGGATGATTGTCCTTGTCGAAGTGTGGTTTTAACCTGTGCATTGACAAACATCTCAGGCCGTAGTTCCCCACTTCTGTTATTAGCTTCTGCACGAACAGAAGCCGCCCGTGTATTTGGATTAATCACCGGGTCTATGTAAGTGACCTTTGCTGTGAATGTTTGTCCGGGGATCCCGGCAGCCGTAAAGCTTACTTCATCACCAATTTTTACAAATGGCAGATCGGATTCGTACGCATCGATCATGATCCAGACTCGGCTCAGATCGACCACATCAAACAATACTGATCCGGTACCCACATAGTCGCCCACGGCAATGTTTCGCTGGGTCACTATACCTCCTTTGTCTGCGAGAACATCAAATTGATCCCTTACTTTTCCTGTTTTTTCTATTTCATCGATTTGGTTTTCGTTGAGTTTCCAAAGCCTGAGCTTCTCACGTGCGGCAGTGTAAAGTTCTGGGTAGGTCTCTTTAGTAGAGGCAGCTTCCAATAATTCCTTTTGGGCTGTAACCAACTCAGGCGAATAAATGGTGGCCAATCGCTCCCCGGTTCGTACCACCTGCCCGGTAAAGTTTACAAAGAGCTGCTCTATTCGCCCGGGAAATTTGGCCGTAACGGAAGCCAACTGGCGTTCATCGGCCTTCACTTTACCGGTAAGGAAAAGCTCACCTTCAGGTGACACTCCTGTAACCCTGGAGGTATGGATATTGGCCATGGCCACCGCCTCGGGTGTCATTTCATGAACCAATGGATTCGAACTGGCTGATGACCGTCTGGTAGCAGCAGGTATTAAATCCATTCCGCAGATCGGGCACTGACCGGGTTCGGATTGCCTGATCTGAGGGTGCATGGAACAGGTCCAAACCTCATTACCTTCATCATGGTTATGCACGGCTGCTTCCGTCTCCTGATGACCTGAAGATGGTTTTACCATCCAGCCGAGTACGCCTCCCAATGTCAGCGCTACGAGCACGATCAGTAGGAGTTTTTTATTTTTAAATATTTCTTTCATCGTTTTAACTTTTTAGATCAATTAATTCAGTTCTGTTGCTGCCAGGTTTTCCAGCATGGCAATGGTGACGTGCTGATCTACTATTGAAGTGATCAGCTTGAGTTGATAATCGAGCAATTGCTGTTGTACCCGCAGCACTTCCTCGAAATCCCGTCCGTCAGTAGCGTAGCTGGTCATCAGCAGGTTCAGAGTTTGCCTGGCCAGGTCGGTTTGCTCCCGGTACAGCTTTGTCCTTCTGGTTGCATCGTCCAAATCCCGCAAGGCGGTTGACCATCGGGTGGTCAACTGATTGACGGTGTTTTCCCTGCGCTGCTGAACGGCCAATTGTTTCAATTCCGCCTCTTTCTGTAAAGCATTGTACTTTTTCCGATAGATGGGTATAGTCAGCCTCAACATGGGCATCACCATGTCATTGCCGCCCATCGGCATTCCATTTTCTGTCCTTGGACTAAAGGGCATATAGTTGACGCCTGCCCCCAACATAGGCCTGCCTTCCAGTTTTGCCATTTTCTTCTGTGCCTCGTAGGCCTCTGCTTCAGCATCCAGCATTTTCAGCATGGGATTGTTCTGCGTAATGCTGTCCAGCAAAGCCTGGCGCTCCCAAGAGACTACTGATCCGCTCAATGAATCGGCTATGCTTACCACTTCATTGATATCCCGGTTAAGCAACTGATTGAATTCGGCTTTAATGGGCAGTCGGGAGTCTTCAAGCAAGGCAAGTGTGTTTTCCAGTTCCTTGATCTGAATCCTTACCCTGAGCACATCACTCATGCCTGACCCGCCCCCGTTCATTGATGAGGAAGTACCCATTGAAGAACCACCTTTTGAACTGCTTTTACCGGAAGTGCCACTGGTCATTCCACCGCTCATTCCACCCATTGACGATGCTGATGAGGTGGAGGAACCGCTGTTCATGCTTGTAGCTTGCTGCATATTGCTAGGGCCGGAACCGGTTCCTATATCTGCACTCTGAAAACGAATGAGCGCCAGCCGCTCATACTGTTTAAGAATCTCAAGGTTTTCCTCCGTAATGCGGATTTCCTCTTCTAGCCGATACAGTTGATACCAGGTGTTTTTTACCTGATAAAACAAGCGGTATTTGGCATCCTGAAACACTTCGTACTGCGCCAGTGCCATTTTGCTTGCTTCATCCTTTTGGGTTTTCAGCATGCCGAACCAGGGAAACATCTGCATCAACTGGATGTCGGCTTGCTGGTTGCCCATGAACCGCTCCATTGGTTGAAAGAAGAAACCCATGGTCAGTTCAGGATCAGGAAGTGCTCCCACCTGAGGTACTTTTTCCAAAGAGGCCAGATATTCATTGAAGTAGGCTTTTAACTCCGGGTTGTTTTCTGCTGCTACTTTCAGGTATTCATCCAGGCTTTGTGAAAAGCTTGTGGACTGAACTCCTAAAAACAACAGGAATATGATTGCTATTTTTTTCATCTTCCTCTATTTATGATTCAGTAAATACTTCGGGATTGCGTCTTAACTTGCGCTCTGCCCACCAGCAGTATAGGACTGGCACCAGCAGTACTGTAATGATCTCGATGATCATACCCCCGAATGAGGGAATGGCCATTGGGATCATGATATCCGAACCCCGGCCTGATGAAGTAAGCACCGGCAAAAGTGCTAACAAGGTGGTGGCTGTGGTCATCATGGCTGGCAATACCCGCTTTTGTCCGGCCTCCAAAACTGCTTTACGCACCTCTTTCACGCTTTCCGGTTCCCGTTTTTCGAAGCTTTGCTTCAAATAGGTGGCCACTACAACGCCATCATCTGTGGCAATCCCGAACAAGGCAATAAACCCGACCCAAACGGCCACACTCAGGTTATACACCTTCATTTGGAAAAGCTCCCGCATGTTGGTGTCGAAGACCGAAAAATTCATGAACCAGTCCTGACCGTAAAGCCAGATCATAATAAAGCCACCCGCAAAAGCCATGGTAATGCCTGAGAACACAAACAAGGTGGTGGAAACGGCCCTGAACTGGAAGTACAGTATCAGGAAGATGGTCATCAAGCAAAGCGGAACAACTATGGCCAATCGCTTTTCGGCCCTTACCTGGTTTTCGTAGCTTCCTGAGAATTCGTAGCGAACGCCTGCCGGTACGATGAGTTCACCCGAGTCAATTTTTTCCCGAAGGTGGCGTTGCGCATCTTCCACTACCGTTACCTCCGCAAATTCCGGGAGCCTGTCCAAGAGCACATACCCCACCAAAAAACTGTTTTCCCCCCTGATCATTTCGGGCCCAGGCCGGTAGGTGATGTCTGCAAGCTGCCCAAGTGGGATATAATTGCCCAGTGGCGTAGGCACTTGCATGGATTCTATAGCCGAAGGGTCATCCCTGAACTCACGGGCATAGCGCACCCGTATGGGGAATCGCTCCCTGCCCTCTACAGTAGTACTAAGTTTCATACCACCAATGGCCGTTTCTATGTAGTCCTGTACATCCCGGATGTTGAGCCCGTAGCGGGTAATCTGATCCCGGTCAATGTCAATTTCGAGATAGGGTTTTCCTACAATGCGGTCAGCAAAAACGGCCTCTTTCTTTACTGAAGGAACTTCTTTGAGGTATTTTTCCAACTGTAAGCCGAATTCTTCGATGGTTTTCAGGTCGGGCCCATAAACCTTGATCCCCATGGGCGCCCGCATACCCGTTTGGAGCATTACCAGCCGGGTTTCGATCGGTTGAAGTTTGGGAGAGGATGTGACACCCGGAATATTGACCACAGAAACAATTTCATCCCAGATATCATCAGGCGTTTTAATATGGTTCCTCCATTGGCGGAAATACTCGCCACTGCGGTCTTCAATGAGTTGCTTGACGTCAATTTGTTCAGGGGACATGGTCTCTGGGTCATAGGTGGTTCCATCTTTCAGTTCAAAGTGACCATTATCATTTACTTTAAACCGCAGCTTGTTTCCATTGATATCGGATACGTATTCGCTTTTGTAGTTAATGGTGTTTTCGAACATCGAAATGGGTGCAGGATCGATAGCCGTTTCTGCCCTGCCTGCCTTACCCACCACCATTTCCACCTCAGGAATGGCGGTGACCATCATGTCCAGTTTTTGTAATACTTCCCGGTTCACTTCAATGCCGGAGTGTGGCATGGATGTAGGCATCAACAAGAATGAACCTTCATTGAGCGAAGGCATGAATTCTTCCCCCAAACCGGGGAAAACCTCTGATGCTGCCGTCCATCCGGAAGTTTCCCTCAGGTTCCATCCCAGCTTTTCGGTAGCCTTGGGTATAATGCCAAATACCCGATCAAAGCCCAGCCACACATTGGCACCAATTAAAATAATAATTACAGGGGTTATAAGGAAAAGCCCTTTATGATCCAGACACCACATGAGTATTTTAGGATAGAGGCGTAAAAACAAGGCAAATGTCCCCAGTACTAAACCCAATATGACTGCAATGAACAGGAAGTTGACCAGCAAGCTGTTGGACACACCCAGCGGTACCCATTCGGTGGCCAGTAGCCAGGCAACCGCAACTACAGTGATGCCTACCCGCATCAGGTCTTGGTAGCGACCCAGCCTGTCAGGAAAGTAATGCAGTAGCAAATTGATGACGCCAAAGCCAAAAAGCACCCAGCCTGCCCATGACCATACGGTAAAGGCAATTACGGGCCCGGCAATTAGCAAAAGATAGTTCAGGTACAGTCCCGTTTTGCCTTTTGCCTTTTTCATGGAAAATATCCAATGCGAAAAAGCCGGCATGATGACAAGGGTAAAAATCACGGCAGACACCAGGGCAAAAGTTTTGGTGTAGGCCAATGGCCCGAAAAGTTTGCCTTCGGCAGCTTGTAGTGTAAATACCGGCAGGAAACTGACGATGGTAGTACTAACAGCCGTGATAATGGCTGTAGCTACTTCGGTAGTGGCTTCATAAACGGTTTTTAATTTTGACTGGCCTTCGGGGGCAATTTCCAGGTGCCGGAGAATGTTTTCATTCAGGATAATCCCCAGATCGACCATGGTGCCGATGGCAATAGCGATACCCGAAAGCGCTACGATGTTGGCATCCACTCCGAAGTACTTCATAAAGATAAAGCACATGAGCACAGCCAAGGGCAGCAGGGCGGATATCAGAATGGAAGCCCGCAGGTTGTACACCATCACGATGATGACTATGATAGTAATCAGGATCTGCAGGCTGATGGCTTCATACAATGTGCCGAGGGTCTCATAGATCAGGCCGGTGCGGTCATAGAAGGGGACGATGGTCACTTTGGATACTGTGCCGTCTTCCAGTGTTTTGGACGGAAGGCCATCGGCTATGGTGTTGATTTCTTCTTTTACTGCATTGATGATTTTCAGCGGATTATCACCGTAGCGGGCAATGACCACACCGCCCACTGCTTCGGCTCCTGATTTGTCCAGGATGCCGCTCATGTTTCTTGGTTGGGGGCCAATGTTTACCTTGGCAACATCTTTTACCCGGATCGGGACATTGTCCGTTACTTTTACTACAGCCTTGTCCAGATCAGCCAGCTCTTCTACATAACCCAGGCCTCTTACGAAATAATCCACCCGGTTTACTTCAATGGTGTTGGCTCCCACATCGATATTGCTGTTTCTTACGGCCTGCATCACATCCATGAGGCTAACCCCATGCGCTTTCAGTGCGGCAGGGTCAACATCCACCTGGTATTCTTTTACATATCCACCTACAGAAGCCACCTCTGCCACCCCTTCCACTGCAGTGAGGGCGTAGCGTATGTAATAGTCCTGGATGGTGCGCAGTTCGTGGAGATCCCAACCTCCGGTAGGGTTTCCGTCTTTATCCCGGCCTTCCAGCGTGTACCAATACACCTGCCCCAGGGCGGTAGCATCAGGGCCAAGTTTTGGCTGCACATCCGGTGGAAGCAAACCTGCCGGTAAAGAGTTGAGTTTTTCCAGCACCCGTGACCGGCTCCAGTAGAACTCAATGTCTTCATTAAAAATAATATAGATGCTGGAAAAGCCGAAGGCAGAACTACTCCGCACACTTTTTACACCGGGAAGGCCCAGCAAAGCCGTGGTGAGCGGATAGGTGATCTGGTCTTCCACATCCTGCGGAGACCGCCCCATCCATTCGGTGAAAACGATTTGCTGGTTTTCCCCAATATCCGGGATAGCATCCACGGGTACGGGATCACGAGGGAGGAAGCCCACCTCCCAGTTGAACGGGGCTGTAACAATGCCCCAGGCTACAATGAGTAGCAATACGAGAACAGTAACGAGCTTATTCTCGAGAAAGAATTTGATGATGGAATTGAGCATATTTTGATTTTGTGATGAATACAATGATTTGATGGTCTGATGGAGTAAATCCAACAATCCATGAAGCATAGTTGAACCGAACCGATAAACGCATTACCGGAAGTTCAGGTCATCAAAAATCAAATAAGGAAGGACTGAACGAGTACAATAATGTCACGCTCAATCAATGGGGGGGAATAGTCGTTAAACGAATAATAATCAACTGCAGGGGCTCTGAAAAGAAACGATACCACAGCGTAGAGCACTGCGATCATTTGAAAGTCAGGAACCGCCACTTTGGACACTTGGGTAAGGTCTTCATGTCCTTCCATTACTACAGTCTGGTCTTCGCAACAACCCTTTTTAGTGACCTGCTGATGTTCGCAATCTGGATCATGCTTATCCGTGGCACAAGGTGATTTCTGTGTGGCCATTTCGCAGGGCTCAGCCCCGGAAAAAAGTGCAATGCTCTCCAACTGCCCCATGCAAAAATGCATACCAAAGGTGAAGCTCGTGGAACTGAGCAGCACCAATATGGAAAGCAGGATGGCCGATATTTTTCTAAAACGTTGCACTTTGGAGAAAGTCTAATGCAAATTTACGGAATTTAGTTCAGAATGTTCGATTTTAACGTCAAAAATGACGGTTTGCATTTCAAATAATTCAACATGTGGATGTTCATGCTTTATTTCTATTGGAAAATCATAGTTTGCTGATGCTTATTTTTGGAGTCATTATCTTTTACACAGCAGTAAAAAGAATCCCGTGTGGATGAGTCACCCACACGGGAGTTCCGTCAGAAACTAATCACCGCTTCAACCACGACTCCACTGAACTCAGCCCCGGCAAAACGCCCTGTCCAGGCATTCCCTTCATACTGCTGCTTCATGTACTCAACTTTCGTTAAAACGTTCTTTGAAAGATACCAGCCTCCACCAAAGTTGACCCTGCTAATATCGAGATTCTCTGATGCACTTTCACGCATCTTGCCACTCACTGTATTGTATCTGCCCCCAAGATAGAAACGTTCATCTGCTCCAAATCGGTACAATACCTCTGCGGCTATTTGTGTGAATGCACCCTCTGTGTCAGCTTGAGGTGTTGTGAATTCATTGCTTCCATCAGCCAGCTCATAAATACCAAAGAACTCCAAGCCTTTGTACTTGATGAATGGGTTAATCTGCAAGGCTGTGAGTTTTGTGAACCTGGCATTGAACTGACCATCACGAGGGCCACCTTCGGTATTGCCATCCACATCCGGTACTGTAAAAAGCACATTGTAATACCTAGAGCCTCCTCGGTCTCCACCATAGAGATATGTGCCAGTTGAGGTACCTTTATTGATGTACCAGGATCCGGTCAATCGTACCCTCAAATCCTCGCTCAGTTGTTTATCGTACCCCAACTTACCGAAGAAAGAAGGCTTATTATCTGTATTGTCGTTCACAGTTACATTTTGATTGAGCTTGCCGTTTGTCAACCCAACCACTGCCAATAAACCATTCTTTTGAACTGTAAGCTCTCCGAATGCCTCGGTGGAGAATGCATCCATAAGATAATTTCCTACAAAAGGGTTGAAAATACCTCTCGCATTGTCCGTTCTCCTGAAATGTGCGTCTCCATAGTTGAACTCATCTAACCCTATGGTGATGCTTGCATATTTCATCACTCCGTCCAGAAACCCGGGTTTAACAAAGTCAAGATTATCCACTCTCATGTATCCGCCCTTAATCCATGCTTCGTTGTGTGCTCTGGAAGAAAGATAGGTCCTGAGGTGCATCCGAACTCCGTCCAATACCTGGACGTCCAGGTTGAGGTTGGCAGACGGCAAATTGAAGTCTGATCCCAGTTTGGTCAGGTTACCTGCCGTATTGCTTTGCCTAATACCTTGAAATTGCATGGCGAAATCACCGCCTACTCTTACTTTGAGGCCATCAAAGATAACTGTATCCTCTTTTGAGGGCTCGAATACATTCAGGCCGTTTTTATCGTTTGGCCTGAAATACTGCAAGGCCGGTTGCTGGGCATACACTACGCCAGATGCCAATATTAGAATGGCAACAAGCAAGGATTGAATTATTTTATTTCTCGTTTTCATTTTGTTTGAATTTTTAATTGTTTGATTGTTTAAAAAAGGTTTCGAAAGAAATCTTCAGGTCATTTCCTGTCTTTATGGTACCAAATACTGCTGTTGGCGGATCCATATTGAACTGACTGAAAGTCACGGGCAGGCTTCCTTTGAAGCGAATGTTTTTTCCAGAAACCCGATAGTCTACCTTGAACTCAACTGGCCTGGTAGTACCGGCAATGGTGAGCCTGCCACCGGCAAAGATGGTGAGGTCATCCACCTGTGCCCTGGTCAGTTCAAAGTGGATGTTGGGATGTTGCTTCGCTCTCAGCGCCTTATAGGCATTTTCGTCCATCCCACTTTTGCCGCTTTTCAACGTATTTACCGGTATGGTTACCGACAAGGACACTATTTCCTTGATCCGCTCACCGCTCAGGGTAATACTTGCCGAACCCTCCGGTTTTTCAGAAACCATCTCCCAATCGTGTAGGGTGGAGGTTCCCGCTACCTTCAAAGATTGACTGCCCATCAGCTCATAGTGCTGTTGTGCAGTTGCCGGTAGGGAAAGCGCTACGACTGCCAAAAGCAGGAAATATGTTTCTATTTTTATGAATCGTTTCATTGTTAGGTGGGTTAATGACCAATATCCAGTACCATACGGCCTTCTATCTGTCCCTTTTTCATTTGATCAAAGATTAGGTTGATATCTTCCAGCGGAGCGGATTTTACCGTGGTGGTTACCTTTCCTTCCATTGCAAAGTCGATAGCTTCCTGCAGGTCTTTCCTGGTGCCAACAATGGAGCCCCGTACCGTATAGCGATTCAATACGGTTTCAAAAATGGGCAGATCAAAGCTACCGGGAGGAAGTCCATTCATTACCAGCGTTCCTTTTCTGCGTAGCAGGTCCAGCGCCTGCAGGAAAGCCACTGGTGACACAGCCGTGACCAACACGCCATGAACACCCCCTGTTTCTTTTCGGGCATTCATCACTTCATCGGGATTCTTACCGTTGACGGCCATATCGGCTCCAAGTTTTTTGGCCAAGTTCAATTTGTCATCTGCCACATCCACTGCAAGCACATGCAGCCCCATGGCTTTGGCGTATTGCACTGCCACGTGACCTAAGCCACCTATACCGGAAACGGCCACCCACTGCCCCGGTCGTACTTCGGTTTCTTTTAGGCCTTTGTACACCGTTACGCCTGCACATAAAATAGGTGCCATCTGTACAAAGTCTATGGTCCCACTGAAACGACCAACATAGTTAGGGTCGGCCAACACGTATTCCGCAAAGCCGCCATCTATGCTGTAGCCTCCGTTTACCTGCGACTCGCACAGTGTTTCCCAACCCGTAATGCAATGCTCGCAATGACCGCAGGCACTGTAGAGCCAGGGAACACCCACGATATCTCCTTCTTTGGTATTTTTTACATTGGAGCCCACAGCCGCCACATAGCCAATGCCTTCATGGCCAGGAATGAGCGGCAACCTGGGCTTGACAGGCCAGTCCCCATCAGCTGCATGCAAATCCGTATGGCATACTCCTGATGCCATTACCTGCACCAGGATTTGGTTTTCATTTGGGGCCTTTACAGGCATCTCTTCAATTTTAAGCGGTTGGCCAAACTCTGTAACCACAGCCGCTTTCATGGTTTTTGGTAACATGGTTATTTATTTAAATGAATACTTTCTAACATTGACACATCAGTCAAATTGACATTTAGTCTGTTCCTTTCGCATCCTGCGTTTGGTTGTAGACCGCCAACCGAACGAATCCAAATAGCGCCAAACGCCTGCAAATTTATTGGCTCAACAAGCCTGATCTTTTACGTAATTTTCTTGGTGTTCCATTTTGAAGTTTAAAATTTAAAATCATCTACATTATTGATTATCAACTATTTAATTGTGATAAATTCAAGCTATCTCACATTTTGAATAGCGTTCGTTCAGGAAATTATAGTCTGTATATCCGTTTTTTACAGAATTATTGACTAGCATAGCCGATCAATAAACTTTCTCCTGTTGAGAAAGAGCTTTTGAAATTCTTAAGGGGTCATTCCTGTATATTGCTTAAACTGGCTGGTCATATACTGAACCGTGCTGTAACCCGCCTGAAAGGCGATGGCGCTCAAGGTTTGTTCATTGTAGATCAGCAGTTCTTTCACCCGCTCAATCCGTTGCAGGATGAGGTAGCGTTCAATGGTAATGTTTTCAAAAGACGAAAACAGGGTGCTTAAATAGCCGTAATCGTGTTCAAGATGTCGGCACAGATAGCTTGAAATTTTTTCTTCCTGCACTTGGTACCCGGAGCGTGCGTAATCGATTACAAGGCTTTTGATGTGCTCAATGAGCCGGAGCTTCTTTTCTTCGATAAGTTCAAGTCCTGATTGCTTTAGGAATTACTGAATCAGGCTGATCCGTTCATCATTGAGCTCCCCAATAATCACTGCCTCACCCAAATGGATGCAGGCTATTTGGAAACCGAGGTTTTCGAGCCCCTGGCGCACCACCATGATACACCGCTCGCACACCATGTTTTTGATGTAGATATGTGAAGTTTTCATTTCTTCTTTTGTTTAGATTTTACATTTGATAAAGTATTGTACACTACAGGAAGCTGTGTGTGTGACAATACAATTGAACGTCAAATGTAGAATTACAGAAGAAATGACTGGAACAGGATAGAGCGATACCGCCCTGACCAGCCGGGGGGAGCCTTTTTAGGAGTTGTGTAGTTTCTTGACTCGAAAAAATGTGTAGAAGGCAAATGGAAAGATGGCTGAGCCATTGCCGCTGGTGAAGAAGCAATGACAGGAATGTCAGAATGAGGTGTCCTGAAATCATCGAGAGAGAAGATGGTTTCCTGATCCTCACAACCATCACAAGGGTTGCTGTGATCGTCACAGCATGGTTCGTGGTGTTTTAGAAAAAGCTCGAAGCTGATCAGTTCGCCCCCACAAAAGTGCTGAAACACTGCCATCCCTTTGCCAGGGAGAAGCATTGCAATGAGCAGGACGATATATAAGTTGCGTTTCATGAGCCTTTTTGATGTAAAATGCCATCCATTGAAGGGGCATCCATTTGTATCCCCTTCAATATGACTCAAAAGTACGCAACGGTTATTGAGAGGGCTATAACATTGCACATGTCAAAACATGATGTATGTCACATAAAGCATTGTCTACCCTAGCAACATGCTTGATCAGAATCCAATTGTACTGGTGGACAAGGTGCTGAACCATAGGAGCAATACACACAGCAATCTCCTGCTTTTGGCTTTAATACCTGGTGGCAGTTTTCACATTCATAGAAATACTGACAGGCGTCAGTGGGCATGGTTTCATCTTTTTGATGTCCGCATTCCGGGCAGGAGATGGTTGATTCTAATATGATTTCCATTTATTTCTCTGCTTTATTGGTCACGGAATATCCGGTTGAGTTGATGGCTTCCTCAATTTTCGGGATACTTGTTTTGGACTTGTCAAACTCCACGATGGCATTCCCCTGGTCGGAGGAGGCGGTTACATTCAGGATGCCGCTGAGCTTATTTACTTCATGCACTACATGCGCTGCGCACCCCTGACAAGTCATGCCTTTGATTTGAAAATTTACGGTCTGAATGTCTGACTTATCAACGATGATCACTTGCTTTTCAGATTTAGGGTAGAAAATGTGAGCATAAAGCGGGAACACCAACATCAGGGCAGCAAAGACCGTGATTATTGAAAGGAACTTTTTTGTTTGCCAAAAGGAGGGCTGAAGGTCCTCCTCACAGGCACATTCTTTTTCCTCTTTGGCCTTTGGTTTGAATTTCTGATACCAGGCAAAGCCTAATACAACCACTGTGATGCCGACAAAAAAAGGCCTTGCCGGATCGAGCCATGAGAAAGTGGACGCAATCCCGCTTGCACCGGCCACTAATGCAAGCACCGGGGTGATGCAGCAAAGTGAACTTACTAAAGCAGCTAAAAGGCCGCTGGTTAAAAGGGAATTTTTCATATACTTAATTTTCAAAAAAAGAAGGGCTCTGCGCCCTCCCAGTTACTTTTTCTTACAGCAGGCGGGTACTTCCGCCACTTTCATATCATAAGGACATTCCGGAGTGCCTGCCAAAGGGCAGCTAACTTTTGGACAATCTGGAGTACCTTCCAAAGGACAAGCTTTTGGAGATGAGTTGATCCCGTAAGCAAGGCCACCAATTGCGAGAATACCCGCTGTGGCGAAAATCATGAGTTTACTTTTCATATCAATCTATTTTAATGAAACATCTCTCCAAAGGTCAGTCACGGGGGGAGGGGGTATCCAAACGTTCGGATAAAAATTTCTTCAATTCTTCTTCCACCATGCGGGCTTCTCGTAGTTTTTCAGGCACTTCTTCAAGTTTAAGCTCTGGAAATAGTGTTCTCAGCTTTTCTATTGTTTCTTCATTGCCACAGTCGCCAGGGCAGCTCTGGTAAGCTGACGAGATCCTTTCTGCTAGTGCTTTCCTGTAGGTATCATCCAATAGCTCATAAGTAGTCTTAGTAAGCATGGACTGCACAGCTTTTAGCTGCAAAAGGATATTTTCAACCTGGTCCACATCATCTATTTTGCTAAGGATGTATCCCAGCTGACCTGTTGCTGTTTTTAGCGAAACCTTTATGCTTTGAGTGAGATCATGGGGTATCATAAGGCAGGAATTGAATTTGGGAGCTTAAACAATTCGAGCACAGATGAAATGATTCGCTGACTTTGCGCTTCTACTGAATAGAATATAGTTTGTCCGGATTTTTTGGTCGTCACGATCCCAGCATCCTTTAGTTTTTTCAGATGTTGGGAGACGGCCGGCACGGTCATGCCCAAGATGTCTGACAAGTCGCACGGACAAAGTTCATTTTCCTGTTTCAAGAGGTACAGGATTTTGAGGCGAACCGCATTACCGGCAAGATTCAATACATCTGCCAGTTCTAAAAGACCTTTCTCCTTGCTTTTCAAGTCCTCCCTGCACCTATTGATCTGGTCGCTATCGGCAAAGACACGGATACATGTATTCATAACTTTTTATTTAAGCATTTGCTTAACAAAGTTAGGGAATGCCGAGTATTTAAGCAAGTACTTAAATACAGAAAAGGGCTATTTCGCCCTCTTCATCAATTTTGGTGCTGCCAGCCTTTCACGGAGAGCCTGCATGTCTTCACTCACTTTCTTCTCCACCACCTTTGCATAAACCTGAGTAGTGGTGATTTTTGAATGACCAAGCATCTTGCTCACAGTTTCCAAAGGCACACCATTGCAAAGGGTAACAGTGGTAGCAAATGTATGTCTGGCCAGGTGAAAGGTGAGGTTCTTTTCAATTCCGCAGAGGTCGGCAATTTCTTTCAAGTAGGAGTTCAGCTTTTGGTTAGAAATCATTGGAAATACCGATCCTTTCTGCAGTGCCCTTGGATGGGTCTTGTATTTCTCTATTATTTCCCAGGCTTTGGGAAGGATAGGAACCCTTACCGGCTGGTCGGTCTTCCTGACTTCGACACTGGGACACCCAAAATCAAAAACCGAACATTTTTGCGAGTTTTTGTTGACTTTCGTTCAAAAGCAGGGTCTTTCTCAGCTTTTTACCTGAAGATTTGAGCTGTATTTCAACAGTGTAAATCCCTTTTGCTATTTCTATGGCTTTCTGAGGAGAAAGTTTTGATCCTTTTTCCAATAACTGCCTTTCCAGTTCCTTAAACACTTTGTAAGCGACGAATGCGATGCTTATATGTGCTTCGATCCTGCGTTGTTTATAATGGAAAACAGGCCTGACTTTGATTTCATTTTTTGTTATCCTGAAGGCCTTTTCTATTTTCCAAAGGTTGTTGTAATTCTCAATGACCTCGTCTTTGTCAAGGTTTGTGTTGGTAATATACCCTTTGAGACCGTCCCATTTCCCATCCTGTTCAAACTTTTCAATATCAAGTGCAATCTTTACCTCCCCTTCCATTTTAAGATACTTGTTATAGCCCCTGTTGTTGATGTGGCTTTTGTTGAGCTTTCCTGATTTTAACTGTTTCTCGAGCTTTTTAAGACCTTTCTCCCTGTTGATCCTGTCTTTTTTGGCTCTTCTGTCTGAATAACTGACAACCATTCTGAGCCCGTCCTCCCAATCCAGCAGCCTGCTCTCGCCGTTTTCAAGTTCAAAAGCCAATATCCTCTCTTTACTTTTATCAGGGGAAGCTTTCAGCCTTGCTCCCAGAATAAACTCGTAACCGTTGTCCCGTAACTCTTTTACATTGCTTTTTGACAGTAAACCTGAATCGGCAACAACAATCGGAGCAGGTAAGCTATACTTCTTTCTAAAAGCTTCTATCACAGGGATCATCGTATGCCCTTCAAACTTGTTTCCCTCAAAAATCTCATAAGCCAGAGGATATCCCTCTAGTCCAACCAGCAGACCCAAAACAATCTGTGGATTTTGATGCTTTCCCTCCTTGGAAAAACCACTCTTTCTAAGATCATCTTCATGATCCACTTCAAAATAAAGCGTAGTAACATCATAGAAAACGATATTGATACTCCCTCCGAGTATTCTCTTGGTATGTTCAAAGCTGATCAGCTGGACCGTTTCCTTATAGTTGTTGTAAAGCTTGTCCATGTACCTGTAAAGGTCCTGAACCTGGAATTCGAGGCCGTGGTAGGTGAGCAGGTAATCACAGGTTTTAAGCTTGCTGGCAGGAAAACAGATCCTGGAATATACCAGCCACCTGAAGATATCATCTTGGATTGCGCTGAACCCAATATCATTGAAAATCCTGTCCAAAAGCAGCTCGGTACCTGAAACAGTGATGTTTTCAACACTTTCCAGAACAGAATCGGCAATCCGTTCTTCATCACTGAAGGGGATTTCAAGTGCTCCTTTATGGTTTTTTATCCATTCCTCCCCAAGAATAAAAAGTCTTTCAACCTCAGATCGATCAGAACTGCTTCCGATCGTTTTTACAACCTTGCTTTTACCTTTGATCTTCTCAATTACCTGAACACTGATCTTGCCACTTTTATTGGGTTTTCTCCGAACAAACATGCCTAAAAGTACAAAAAACCACCCCGGGACACCCAAATTGAGAATCTGAAAATTATAATGATCTATATTTCAATACTTTATGTAAAAATGGGACTGACGACTGTCGAAGTCAGGACAAAGTTCATTTTCCTGTTTCAAGAGGTACAGGATTTTGAGGCGAACCGCATTACCGGCAAGATTCAATACATCTGCCAGTTCTAAAAGACCTTTCTCCTTGCTTTTCAAGTCCTCCCTGCACCTATTGATCTGGTCGCTATCGGCAAAGACACGGATACATGTATTCATAACTTTTTATTTAAGCATTTGCTTAACAAAGTTAGGGAATGCCGAGTATTTAAGCAAGTACTTAAATACAGAAAAGGGCTATTTCGCCCTCTTCATCAATTTTGGTGCTGCCAGCCTTTCACGGAGAGCCTGCATGTCTTCACTCACTTTCTTCTCCACCACCTTTGCATAAACCTGAGTAGTGGTGATTTTTGAATGACCAAGCATCTTGCTCACAGTTTCCAAAGGCACACCATTGCAAAGGGTAACAGTGGTAGCAAATGTATGTCTGGCCAGGTGAAAGGTGAGGTTCTTTTCAATTCCGCAGAGGTCGGCAATTTCTTTCAAGTAGGAGTTCAGCTTTTGGTTAGAAATCATTGGAAATACCGATCCTTTCTGCAGTGCCCTTGGATGGGTCTTGTATTTCTCTATTATTTCCCAGGCTTTGGGAAGGATAGGAACCCTTACCGGCTGGTCGGTCTTCTGGCGGCAGGTAGATAACCAGTATTCCCCATCAATGCCAATGGTAATATTGGATGGGGTAAGGTTCATAGCATCGATGTAGGCCAGTCCGGTATAGCAACTGAACACAAACAAATCTCTTACCCACTGCAGGCGGACAATTTTGAAGTCCTTGTTCTCTACGGCCTCCAGCTCTTCATCATTGAGGAAATCCCGATCCACCCGATGGAATTTGAGCTGGTACTTGTCAAATGGATCCCTGCTTACCCATTCCATTTTCACGGCCATTGTCACCATCTTCCGGAACCTCTCCAGATGCTTCATCACTCCATTGTTGCCAAGCGGCTTCTGGTGGTCTTTGGGTTTATAGTTTCGGAGGTAGAATTCAAAATCGGTGATGAATTTATAAGACAGTTCCGAAAGGAACATGTCGGTAGTACCAAAGCGCTCTTTCAAAAATCGATGGATATACTTCTGAGTGGTGAAGTAGTTTTTCATCGTGCCCCAAGCCAGTGTATCCCGCATTGTCTGGTTGTGATAATCCACCAGCTTGCATAAGGTGAAGTCCTTTTGGTCTGTACCCAGGAACATACTCTTGATGGCATCAGCAGTGATCAGTCTTTTTTGGACCTGCATCTCCTGGTAGCACTCCATAATCCTTGCCCGGACTTCATCCAGGTAGTGATTGAGCGATTTGATTTCTTCCCGGCTGCCCTTGGCCATGCCTTTTGAGCTGTTCCAGTCGCATGGTTTGATCCAACGCTTCAATGATATTTCTACCCTGCGGCCATCAACGGTGACCCTGGCATAGATTGGGAGTAGGCCATCTTTGGCCTTGTTCGTTCTTGTGATGAACTGAACTCCGAAGGTGTTTGTAGTTCTCATGACAATTCAGCTTTTGAGTGTTTGTGTTAAAATGATTCCTCTCGTGGTGAACTGCTTCCACAAGGTCACTCAAACAGACCTAAAACAGTTCAAATTATGCGATGCAACTATCTGTTTTACAGCTATTTGTATCAATCTGGTGAACTAAAATAAACCATTCATTTGGTTCACCGGATAGGTCTCATTTTTGCTGAAATTGTCTAAATCGAACTGATACGTAAAAAATAAAAAAGCCCGCAAATCGTAAGATTTGCAGGCTTTTGGGTTCTGATGAACCTTTGTTGTCGGGGTGACAGGATTTGAACCTGCGACCACTTGCACCCCATGCAAGTACGCTACCGGGCTGCGCCACACCCCGAATCGGAGTCCGAAATTAATACGCATCAGCTAATAATTCCAAAAAAATGCTTCATTAAAATTCTACCTGTTAATTTCACTCCAGATGAGAAGAAATAAAGCAGATTAATATCTGTTTGATAATCAATCAGTCAACTGATGTCAACAGTTCTTCCAAAACCATCGAAGGATTTCTGAGCGCTGTGATTTTTTCTATCTCGATTTCCTTTTGAAGCTTGAGTTCCAATTCATAAATCAAACCATCCACAAAAACCTTGTCCATTTTCAGTTCTTGGAAAAAATCTGCTGTTTTCTTCTTTCCTGTCAGAGCAATGCCATAGGTTTGGAATACTTCAATGGCTTTTTTCTTTTTCTCGAAATTTTTCATAATTCTTGGCCAATAAAAGTTTGATAAACGCTTTCAAATTGTTGACGGCAAAAAAGTCCAAAGCGTTGCATTGGTCCTGTGAAAATTTCTTAAAAAAATAAGGGTTTCATTTGGCTCTAAAATAAAACAGGCATTGAATTTCAATTTAACAGCAGTTGCGCTCATCATAAAATAATGTGGATTTCTTGTATTTTTCCCAATCTTCAGCTGTGTCAATATCAGTTAGGGTCCGGATAGTTTGAAAGCTTATTTGGTTCTGCTTGAGGTATTGGATGGAAATTTCCAAAACGGAATCTGTACTCCAAGGAATATTTTGGAATAATCCATCTTGTGTTTTTTTCATGCCCAACAAATAATAGCCACCATCCATTGCCGGTCCAAAAACCACATCATGATGCTCCAGTTCTGCAGCTGCTTCATTTAAGATTTTTGCTGTGATTTCTGGACAATCTGTTCCTATGATTAAGACTTTTTGGTATCCTTCCAGAAATACTTCATCAAAGGCCACACGCATTTTCGCTCCAAGGTCCTCTCCCTTTTGCAATCTGTAGGATATTTTTCCTTCTTTTGGTTTCCAGCCTACCGCTTCAAGAAAGTCAGAATAGTAGAGGAATACATCCCAATCAGTCAATTGTGCAAGTTGTTCATGGGTTTTCTGGACCAGTACACGATAAATTTCCAGGGCTTTTTCATTCCCCAATTGCTGCGCAATCCTGGTTTTAACCCTGCCCAAGACCAAATTTTTCTGAAATACAATAATGGCAATATTTTGGCTATTCATCAGGCTGTAGCACCTCCGCAACTTGACCCGGCTCCTGCAGTGCAGCCGTAGCAATGTTGGTTGATGACAATTTCTCTATTGTTCAGTGATTCAAGGCTCCAGTCTTTGATGTGTTGGCTGGTAGTGCAGGACACCCTCAATTCCAGCATCTGGTTGAAGTCACAGTCATAAAGGTATCCATCCCAGCCTACCGAAATGGTATTCCTGCACATGACATTTGCTGCGGCGATAGGGTTATAAGCTTCTATAAGCTTTTCCATATAGCTTTGATAGTTACCACTTCTCAAAAGATATTCCAGGAACCTGCTGATAGGTAGGTTGGTTATGGTAAAAAGGGAATTAAAAGAAATGGAGTATTGACTTCCCAAGCGTCTTTTGAACTCTGCCTCCAAACCTTCCTGAGATCCGGGAAGGAATGCGCCAGCCGGATTGTAAACCAAATTCAGCATCAGTCCAGAATTTTCCTGACCGTAACCGGCTGCATTGAGCATTTGCAGTGCTTTGATGGATTTTTCAAAAACACCCTCGCCTCTTTGGGAGTCCGTTTTTATAGCTGTAAAATAGGGCAGGGAAGACACTACCTCGATTTGGTGATTTTTGAAAAACTCCGGTAAATCATGGAATTTCGGATTTGCCAGAATAATGGTCAGGTTGCAGCGGACGATTATCTTGGCATCAGGTTTTATTCGGCGGATTTCTTCCACAAACCATCTGAAATGAGGATTCATTTCAGGTGCACCCCCTGTAAGGTCAATTGTACCGATGTCATGTTTTGAAATAACTTCCAGGCATTCCATCATGGTTTCCTGGTTCATGATCTCTTTCCTGTCCGGTCCCGCATCAACATGACAGTGTTTACAGACCTGATTGCACATTTTCCCCAGATTGATCTGAAGGATTTCTATTTGGGTGGGAACTAAAGGATACAAACCGCTTTCTGCCAGTTTCTCTGAGAAGGGAATACCCGTCTCCTGAGATTCCAGTAGTTGCAATTCATATTGTGTGTCGGATAAGGGATGGTTTTGTGCCTTAAGGGACTTCATTATATGGAGATTTCTTTGACCTTGTTCATCATTTGGGTACTATGGACCAGGGATGCGCCACCCCGGATTGCGGCCGCTACATGGACAGCTTCCATCATCTGCTCTTCATCACAACCTTTTTCCATGCTGTCCACTGTGTAAGCATCAATGCAATAAGGGCATTGGATGGCATGTGCCACGGCCAAAGCGATCAGGGATTTTTCCCGGGCTGTAAGGGCCCCTTCTTTGAAGACTTCTCCATAATAAGCAAAGAATTTGTCTGCCATGGATTTTTGAAATTCACCAATCTTTCCGAATTTTTTCAAGTCTTCCGGGTCGTAATAAGTTTTCATAGGGTGTTGTAAATATTATTGGTTAGGACCTTGTTTTTCAAATTCAAATCCCAATCTACTAAAAATGTTTTCAAATTTCCTTTGAAAAAAGCACTTTTAACTTCAATCCAGGGCTAGTGTGTTGATAGTCTTTCAGATAGCGGGTAAAGAATTACTTAAATATATGTTGTGGCATTTGAATATTTGTGTCAATTTTGTTCCAATAATAAGGGTATGAGTTTTTTCGGCAAATCTTTCACCCATTTAGAAGGGATTTCAAAATGCTATTTCAATTTTTGACTTAGGGTGGAAAGTCATGACATTCAGAAACTTCATAAAACATTTTAAAAAAGCTGTCAGGGGTGAAGAGGCTGATTTTACCGGTATCAGTATCAAAAAAGCCATATTTTACCTATCGATACCCATGATTTTGGAAATGGTGATGGAATCGCTGTTTGCTGTCGTGGATATATTCTTTGTTGGAAAATTGGGGGTATATGCGGTTGCTACTGTGGGCTTGACTGAGTCTGTTCTCACCATCATTTATTCAATTTCCATAGGTTTAAGTATGGCAGCTACTGCCATCGTGGCAAGAAGGATAGGTGAAAAACAATCCGAAGCAGCTTCTTCAGCAGCCTTTCAGGCTATTGTGGTCTGTTCTTTTTTTGCAGTTGCGGTGGCAGTTTTGGGAGTGGTCTATGCCAAGGAATTATTGACCTTGATGGGAGGTGAAGAAGAAGTGATTAATTCGGGTTATCGATATACCCAAATCATCTTTGGAGGCAATGTCTGTGTGATGCTCCTGTTTTTGATCAATGGTATTTTCAGAGGTGCCGGCAATGCAGCAGTAGCCATGCGGGCACTCTGGATTGCCAATGGTTTCAATATGGTTTTGGACCCATTATTGATTTTTGGTTTGGGGCCCATTCCTTCTTTAGGTTTGGAAGGAGCCGCCTGGGCGACCACTACTGGTAGGGGTATTGGGGTTTTGTATCAGTTTTACATTCTGTTGAATGGCAAATCTTTGATCAAGTTTACCCTGAGCAATATGCAAATGAGATTGGGTACCGTATGGACGATTCTCAAAGTAGCTTCGGGAGGTATGGGACAGTTTTTGATTGAATCAGCTTCCTGGATTTTTTTGATGCGGATCATTTCGGAATCCGGTTCAGTGGCTTTGGCCGGATATACCATTGCTGTCCGTCTGATTATTTTTGCACTTTTGCCTGGCTGGGGTCTGTCCAATGCGGCAGCAACTTTAGTCGGGCAGAATCTGGGGGCTCTTCAGCCGGGTAGGGCAGAGCGTTCTGCCTGGTTGGCAGCGCACATCACTGCCGTGTTTTTGGGTTTATGCTCCCTAGTGTTTATTGGTGGAGCAGAATTTTTTATCGGGATCTTCAATGAAGATCAGGGGGTAATTGAAATTGGAAGGCTTGGCTTGACTATTATTTGTTTGGGTTATGTTTTCTTTGCCTATGGTATGGTCATGAGCCAATCACTGAATGGGGCAGGCGATACCCGGACCCCAACTATCATCAATTTGACTGTTTTGTGGGGATTTCAGATACCCTTGGCTTACTTATTGGCCAATTATTGGGAGATGGGAGCGGTAGGTGTATTCATTGCTATTGCTATCAGCCACTCAGTGCATGCCATAGTCAGCACACTGGTCTTCCGTCGGGGAAGATGGAAATTGGTGCAGGTATAAATCCATTGGGAAGTTTTGGTAATTGTTATAAATTGCCGCGATGATACATGAAGATATCCTCGAGAATTTTAGGACTTATGTTCCCTTTACCAAAGAGGAGGTTAAAGATTTTTTTGGTAAAGCGAAGCATGTAAAATACCACAAGAATGAAGTTTTAGTTGAAAAAGATGCCCAGGTATCGCCTTTTATTTTTATCAGGAAAGGTTGTCTGATGACGTATTATACAGACGGGAAAAAATTCAACCATGTAATACAGTTTGGTCTTGATAAGTGGTGGACAGGTGATCTGCAGAGTTTTATGCAGGGTACACCTTCCAATTACACCATCAAGGCCATGTCTGATACAGAAGTTTGGACATTGGATAAAAATGGGTTTGAAGGTTTGTGTGCAGATCAGCCTGCTTTTGAAAGGTACTTTAGGATCATCTTTCAAAATTCCCTAGTCAGCCATCAAAAGCGGATTATCCGGAATATTTCTTATTCTGCGGAGGAAAAGTATCTCACCTTTATCAAAAATTACCCAAGACTGGAGCTCTTGATTGCCCAAAAATACATCGCATCCTATCTGGGGATTACCCCGGAGTTTCTCAGTATGATCCGCCGAAAGTTGGCCAACAAGTCGTAAAAGCTTAAAGTAATTTAATAAATCAGCTGAATGGCATCTAATCAATGCTAAAAAGAAAACATCTGGGAGAAGGGTTATGTTGAAATCAAGTGAATGTTAACTAAAACCCATTAACCAAATGACTAATCCAGCTGAATACATCAAAGGGATTCATCACCTAACTGTGAGTGTGGGCTCTGCCCAAGAGGACGTTGATTTTGTGACCCAGGTCCTGGGCATGCGGATGATCAAGCAAACCGTACTTTTCGATGGAGCCGCAAGTATTTATCATCTTTATTATGCCAATGCAGATGCCGAAGTAGGGTCGGTGTGGACCACTTTTCCTTTTAAGAAGGCAGGAGTTTATGGGAGAAAGGGCTCTGGTCAAATTGAGACTGCATCCTTTTCAGTGCCAACAGATTCCCTCGACTTTTGGGTAAAACATCTCAAAAACCATGGAGTTGAGAACTCTGGAATCATTGAAAGATTTGGTCAAAAAATGATCACTTTCGAGGATCGTTCCGGGATCGGTATGGCCGTAGTAGGGGAAGATAATGACCACAGAAATGCCTGGCAGACTGATGAGATATCCAAAGAAAATGGCATCAGGGGGATTTTTGGAGCCACTATCCGATCAAGGGATATCATTGAGATGGATGCTTACCTGACCAAAACCCTTAACTTCAAAAAAGTAGGTCAGGATGGAGATTTCCACCGTTACCACATTAAGGACGGAGGAGCCATGAAAACCATTGAACTGCACCATGTGCCTGATATGGAGCAGGGTTCCTGGACTTTTGGCGTAGGGATTCCCCATCATATTGCCTTTGCGACAGAAAAGGATGAACACAACCTTGAGTTGAAGGCTTATATTGAAGGATTTGGATATACGGATGTGACCGAATTGAAAGACAGGAATTACTTCCATTCCATCTACAACAGGACTCCTTCCGGTGTGCTGTTCGAGTACGCTACTTCAGATATTGGATTTGCTATTGATGAGCCTGCTGATCTTTTGGGACATCAGTTGCTGCTTCCTCCAATGTTTGAATCTAGGAGATCAGAAATCGTGGAGCCTTTGGAGCCGATCCAACTTCCAAAATACCTCAATAAATAAACTGGGTGGTATTTCCTTAAAGAAGCCTCATCAAGGGGCTTCTTTATTGTATTTCTTTAATGATTTAGCTTGAAAAATATATGCTTGACAAATTTCAACCCTTGTCAGTTTTGATACAAAATCATGTCAATGATGGTGATCAGATTGCGCTGGAGGGTTTTACGCATTTAATCCCATTTGAAGCAGGTCATGAAATCATCAGGCAGGGTAAAAAAGACCTTACCCTGATCAGAATGACACCTGATTTAATTTATGACCAGTTGATAGGTATGGGCCTGGTGAAGAAGGTGATTTTTTCCTGGGGAGGAAATCCCGGAGTAGGTTCGTTGCACCGCTTGAGAGAGGCAGTTGAAAAAGGCATTCCTACCCCCCTGGAAATTGAAGAACATAGCCACGCGGCCATGGCCTGTGCTTATCAGGCAGGAGCTTCAGGATTACCATTTGCAGTTTTGAGGGGATATACAGGTACAGATCTGGCCAAGGAAAACACTGAGTACATCAAGTGGGTAACCTGTCCTTTTACAGGAGAACAGTTTGCTGCAATAAGGTCAATAAAACCTGATGTTGGAATCATTCATGCCCAGCAGGCTGACAAAAAAGGAAATGTTAAAATCTGGGGTATTACCGGTGTTCAAAAAGAAGTAGTCTATGCTTCCAAAAAAGTTCTTGTGACAGTAGAAGAAGTAGTAGATGAATTGGATACCCAAAACCAGGGTGTTGTCATCCCTCACTGGCTGGTCACAGGCATTGCCCTTGCTCCTAAAGGTGCCCACCCTTCTTATGCCATGGGCTATTACAAGAGAGACAATAGTTTTTATAAACAATGGGATGAGATCTCAAGAAGCCAAGCCAGCTTTGAGGAGTGGATGAATGCCCATGTTCTATCCAAAAGTCTAAAAAGAGTCCTATAAACCCAGCATTCAAAAAAACCTATGGAATATTCCAAAGAAGAAATGATGATCATTACAGCTTCCCGATTACTACATAATGGGGAAGTTTGTTTTGTGGGCATAGGTCTTCCGAGTACTGCCTGTAACCTGGCCAGGTTGACCCATGCCCCTGATATTGTCCTGATTTATGAATCAGGGACCATTGATACCAAGCCACACATTCTTCCACTTTCTATTGGGGATGATATTTTGGCAGAGACGGCCAGCACTGTGGTTTCTGTGCCGGAAATTTTCAATTACTGGCTTCAGGGAGGAAAAGTGGATGTAGGTTTTCTTGGCGGTGCACAGATTGATAAATTTGGGAATATTAATTCTACTGTGATTGGTTCTTATAAAAAACCGAAAGTCCGCCTGCCGGGAGCTGGAGGAGCACCTGAAATAGCCTCCAATGCCAAAAGAACCTTTGTGATTATGAAGCATAACAGCAGGGCTTTTGTAGACAAAGTGGATTTTATCACTTCAGCTGGATACCTTAGTGGGGGTGATGAAAGGGAGAAATTGGGAATCCCTGGTGAAGGACCTCAATTTATCATTACAGATATGGGAATCCTTAGGCCGAACCCTGAAACAAAAGAATTTGAATTGACCTCAATTCATCCGGGAGTTTCCATACAGGAGGTGAAGGACAATACCGGTTGGAATTTAAAAATTTCCGAAAACCTGATGGTTACGGAAGAACCGTCCTTCGAATACTTGGAAATCCTTAGGGATCTTCAAAAAAGAACATCTATCGCCCATAGCCAGTCCCAAAAATGAGGAATGTATATATCATTGATGCTGTAAGGAGCCCAATTTCAAAATTTAAAGGCAGCTTGTCCTCTATGCGGGCAGATGATCTGGCTGCTTATGTCATTAAGGGGCTGATGGATAAATTTCCTGAGCTTCCAAAAGAAGCCATAGATGATGTGATTTTGGGTTGCCATAACCAAGCAGGTGAAGATAACCGGAATGTAGCTAGGATGGCGTCCTTGTTAGCGGGGCTTCCCGTGTCCGTTCCCGGAGAGACCATCAACCGACTTTGTTCCTCAGGCTTATCTGCCATAGTCCATTCCAAAAGAGCCATTATGGCCGGTGATGGAGATTTGTTTATTGCTGGAGGCGTAGAACATATGACCCGTGGGCCATATGTCATCGGAAAGCCAAGCTCAGCCTTTGGCAATGATGCCCAAATGTACGATTCCAGCTTTGGATGGCGCTTTGTGAATCCCAAAATGGAACAGATGTATGGTGTAGATCCGATGGGGCTCACGGCTGAGCATTTGGTAGAGATGTATGGCATATCGAGAGAAGATCAGGATTTGTTTGCCTATCAAAGCCAGATGAAAGCTTCCCAAGCCAGGGCAAATGGACGTCTAGCCAGAGAAATCATTCCGGTTGAGATTCCTATAAAGAAAGGTGAATCTCTTCGACTTGTTGAGGATGAATTTATCCGGGAAGATACATCTTTGGAAAAGCTGGCGGCATTGAAACCAGCTTTCAAAAAGGATGGGACGGTTACAGCCGGGAATGCATCGGGTTTAAATGATGGTGCCGCAGCCATGTTGATTGCTTCTGAGGATGCAGTCGATAAATATGGATTAAAGCCAAAAGCAAGGATTTTAAGTTCCCAAGTAGTTGGAGTGGAACCGAGAATTATGGGGATCGGTCCAGTGGAAGCTGCAAATAAAGCATTGGCTAAGGCAGGGCTTAGTTGGGAGGATATGGATGTGATTGAACTCAATGAGGCTTTTGCCGCTCAATCTTTGGCCTGTATTAGGCAATGGGGACTCGAGGATAATGATCCACGTATCAATCCCAACGGAGGAGCCATAGCCTTGGGCCATCCTTTGGGCATGACAGGAACAAGGATAATACAAACCGCAGTGGAGGAATTAATCCTCAAACAAAAAAGTTATGCCCTAGCTACACTATGCGTAGGTGTTGGGCAGGGCTATGCCCTTGTGATAGAACGGGTAAGCTGATCGAAATACTTATTAAAAAACAACGATGATTTCATTTGATTATAAAACCCATGCTGTAAAAGTAATTTTTGGAAAGCCGATTTTGGAGGCTTTGGAGCAAGAACTGCCATCAAGCAAATCAAAAATCGCATTTATTGGAAGTCGTAGGTATGGGGATCTGGTCGAAAAACTCATGCTTCATGATAAAGTAGGAGAGGTCTTTCATTTTGATAAAATCATCCAGCATGTGCCTCTTGAATTGGTAGAGGAGGCCGAAAGATTCCTAGAGGGAAAGGAAGTGGATATAATACTTTGTCTAGGTGGGGGCTCTGCAATTGGCCTGGGAAAAGCCCTGGCGTTAAATTCCAAAGCGGAACTTTGGGCGGTACCTACTACCTACTCAGGATCTGAAATGACCAATATTTATGGCATTTCCCACAAAGGTGTCAAAACCGTCAAAAGAGACGATAAGGTTCATCCGCATAAAGTGTTTTATGATCCTTATTTATCTATAGGGATGCCCCTCGATTTGGCAGTTCCTTCGGCTTTTAATGCCATGGCCCACCTGGTGGAGGCTATTTATTCCCCTGAATCCAATCCAATTATAAATGCTTTGGCAGATTTGGGGTTAAAAAATCTCTTGGCAGGCTTAAATTCCTTGTCCCATGAAAAAGTGATGACAGCAGACATCAATGAAAAGTTATTGTTTGGGGCCTATGTTGGTGGAAAGGTGCTTTGCGAGGTAAGCATGGGACTTCATCATAAGGCTGCCCATGTTCTTGGGGGCAACTTTAATCTGGAGCATTCAAAAATCCATACCCTTCTTTTGCCTTTTGTCCTCAAATATCAATGGGACTTTTTGACTGAAGATTTACAGTTGAATTTTCAGAGTATATTTGAAGATCCTTTGCCCTATAAGACATTGAGAGAGTTACAGGAAAAATTGGGTTCAGGTTTTAGTTTGCATGAGCTTGGACTTTCTAAGGAAGATATTCCAAAGGCGGTGGATTTCTTGATGCAGATGACCTATCCCAATCCTGCCCCGATGATCAGGGATCACTTAAATATGATGTTGGAAGGGGGTGTCCGAAAAGTCGAGACACCCTTTTTTTATTGTTGATTTTCTCTAAAATTATTATTTTAGAGTTGAACAAAATACAACAATGTCTAAGGTAGTTTTTAAAAATCAGACTGGCAATTGTCCAGAATTATTTCCGGCAAATATTTTTGATAAAATCCCTGATAACCACCCTGCTCGATTGGTTGATACTGTGGTTAACTCATTGGATATCAGTGATATTATAAAGAGGTACAAGGGAGGCGGTACATCAGCCTATCATCCACGAATGATGATTAAAGTGCTGTTCTACAGCTATTTATCCAATGTGTATTCATGTAGGAAAATAGCCAAAGCACTTAATGAGAACATCCACTTCATGTTTATCTCAGGAAACTCAACCCCCGATTTCAGAACCATCAACGATTTCCGCGGTAAAATCTTAAAAGACTCCATCAAGACATTGTTTGCCGAAGTGGTAAAAATGCTTGTTGAGATGGGATATGTAAGCCTTGATGTACAATACATTGACGGAACCAAGATTGAAGCAAAATCCAATAAGTACACTTTTGTCTGGCGTAAGACAGTTGAAAAGCACAAAGAAAGGTTAGAAGGTAAGATCAAGAGTGTTTTATCAGATATCGAAGAAAGCATCCTATCAGATAATCAAGAAGTTAATCAAGAAGAATTGCCTAAAAAAATTGATTCTGAAGAATTAAGGGAGCGGCTTTCAGCCATAAATAAAAAGCTAAAAGAGCCTTCAAAGAAGGTTGCTAAGGAGCTTCAAAAACTTCAGGAAGAACATCTTCCCAAGCTGGAGAAGTATGAAAAAGACCTGGAGATTTTGGGGGATAGAAATTCGTACAGTAAGACAGATCATGATGCCACATTCATGAGAATGAAAGAGGACCACATGAAAAACGGACAACTAAAACCCGCTTACAATCCTCAGATATCAACTGAAAATCAATTCATTACCCATGCTACTATCCACCAAACAGCAGGGGATACCACCACTTTAAAATCCCACTTGGACAGTTTTGAAAAATCGTATAGTAAACAAAGTAAAGAGATAGTAGCTGATGCAGGATACGGCAGTGAGGAGAATTATGAAATGCTTGAAAAAAAGGGAGTTGATGCCTATGTGAAATACAATTACTTCCACATGGAGCAAAAGAAGAAGACAAAGAACAATCCTTTTCTTCCCCAAAATCTTTTCTACAATGCAGCGCAAGATTTTTACGTATGCCCCATGGGACAGCGGATGGAGAATGTTGGACAAGGAAAGCGCACTTCAAGCAATGGGTATGTATCTCAAGTAACTTATTATCAGGCAAAAAACTGTGAAGGATGCCCCTTAAGAGCACAATGCCACAAAGCGACAGGTAACAGAAGAATCGAAGTGAACCATAGGTTAAACTTCTTAAAACAGCAGGCCAAGGAAAAACTAATGAATAAAAAGGGGCTTGAACACAGGAGCAAAAGACCAATAGAGGCGGAAGCTGCGTTTGGCCAGCTGAAAAGCAATAATATATTCAACAGATTTACACTCACTGGTTTAGAAAAAGTGGAATTAGAGTTCTTATTGATGGCAATTGGCCATAATCTGAGAAAAATGGTGGCTAAAAGTATGCACTCTGGACTAAAACTATCTAAAAAATCATCTTTGGGTTATAAACCCTACAATAGTCGGCCGGTATTTTACGTTCCAAAGGAAAATTCTAATCAAAGATCACTGGTAATGGCATTGGATTTTCAAAATCAAAAAATAGCGGCATAAAAAAAGCTGCCCTTTTCGGACAGCCCCTTTTTCCTTAGATTCCTTTCCAGTTGATAGCTTTTCAATTTCATATTTTTTAACTTTCCTTAAAAGCATCCTTATGGAGTCAATTTGGATCTGGATTGCCATTTTTGTTTGTATTACCCAATCTGCCACTTTTTCTGGGCTCAATATCGCCTTGTTCAGCCTGAGCAGGTTACGTCTGGAAGTTGCTGCCGACGGGGGAGATTTATTGGCAGAAAGAGTCCTTTCCTTGAGAAGAGATACCAATTATACTTTGGCAACTATATTATGGGGCAATGTGGGAGTAAATGTGTTGTTGACCCTTTTGGCTGATTCTGTTTTGCTGGGTCTTGGTTCTTTTTTCTTTTCTACTTTTGTTATCACATTTGCAGGAGAAATATTCCCTCAGGCCTATTTTACACGGCATGCTTTGAAAATCGGGGCAAAACTCTCTCCTGTTTTGAAATTTTATAAAGTTGTTCTTTGGCCATTGGCCAAACCTTCAGGTGTGCTTTTAGATCATTTTTTGGGATTAGAGCCTATCCCTTGGTTACAGGAGAATGAACTGATTTCTTTATTGAAATATCAGGCAAAAAACGCCAAAACTGAGCTGGGAAGGTTGGAAGCAAGAGGGGAGGTCAATTTCCTGAGGTTAGACGATCTGCCGGCCTATAGAGAGGGGGAGAATATTGATCAGTTGAGTATCATCACCCTGCCCTATATTGGTTCAAAACCGATTTTCCCTGAAATAAAAAGGAGTTCCAAAGATCCATTTCTCCAAGAATTGGCCAAATCGGGTAAAAAGTGGGTTGTCATTCTGGATGAGGCTAACGGGCACCCACGTAAGGTTTTGAATTTTAATTCTTTTGTCAATAATTTTCTCCTTAGAAATAAAGCCAGTAATCCTTTGGAATTTTGTCATATTCCTTTGGTAATCTACGAAGCAGAGTATCCTATTGGAAAAATTTTGGAAAGATGGAGGGTCCAGCCACAGGGACCGGAGGATGATGTTATAGATGAAGACCTGGCTCTTCTTTGGACGGACAAATATAAAAAGATCATATCAGGATCTGATATTTTGGGAAGATTGATGCGGGAAATAGCAATTGAAGAAGCCTAATTATGTAATTTCTATACTAAAATGAATGATTTAACCATTCCGGCATGTTTTTACCGTGTTTCGGTCAAGGCCCTGATCTTAGATGAGCAAAATCGATTTCTCCTTGTAAAAGAAGAAAATGGCCTTTGGGAACTACCTGGAGGCGGTTTGGATTTCGGGGAGAGCCCCCATCAGGGAATAGCCCGTGAGCTTATGGAAGAGATGGGGCTTGAAGTAACCTATATTTCAGCGCATCCACTATATTTTTTTCCTGTGATCAATCCTAAGAACCAACACATTGTGAATGCTGTCTACGAGACAAGAGTCCATCATCTGGATTTTGTCCCAAGTACGGAATGTTTGGAGATAAAATTTTATTCTACAGAGGAAGTCATTCAATTAAAGGAATTGATGTACCCAAATGTGTTGGAATTTGTCAAACACTTCAATCTTTAAGGCCAAGTCTTCTCCAAGCAAACCAGCCCACTACAATAAAGCAGCAAAGTGGCAGAATAAAGGAAAAATTCACCTCAGGAACACCGAGGATAAGCATGTCATTGTAACCCGATCCACCAATATCCAAAATTACTCCCTGTAAAGTAGGCATAATGGCACCTCCTACGATGGCCATCACCAAAAAAGCGGCTCCGTATTTGGCATCTTCACCCAAATCATCCAAGGCGATGCCGTAAATGGTGGGAAACATCAAAGACATGGCAAATGAAATACCCACTAAACTGTATAGTCCTAAAACACCCTGAATAAAAATTGCCCCTAGGGTAAATGCAGCAGCCAAGAAAGAGAAGTATAACAAAAGACGGGCTGGTTTCAGATATCTCAGTAAGAAAGTACATATCCATCTTCCAACAAGGAACAAGCCTAGGGCAGTGTAAGCATAATTCACAGCAGAAGCATTGTCGATTCCGAGAACTTCCGCATATTGGTAAATATAGGTCCAGACCATGATCTGTGCTCCTACATAAAACATCTGGGCTATCACCCCTTCCACAAATCCCGGGTTTGTGGAAAGTCTTTTCATGGAAGGCCAAAAGTCTAATTTGTTATTCCCGGACTTATTTTCAGGCATCTTAGCGACAGCAATTACTACAGCCAAAACAATGACTACAAGACCCAGCATGACATAAGGATCTCTGATTACCATCAGGTCATTGGTGCGGATGATGGCTTTTGCGCTTTCGTCCAAGGTATTGAAAATCAGGTTACCACTTTCGTCTGTATTGTTGGATTGTAATGCATTTAAAATAAATTCTTTGGCTACAAAAAGTCCTGCAAGGGCACCCATCGGATTGAATGCCTGGGCTAAATTTAATCTTCTGGTGGCAGTTTCCACGGGTCCCATCGACAGCACATAAGGATTGGCAGTCGTTTCCAAAAATGCCAGACCAAAAGTGAGGATGTACAAGGCTATCAGGAAGAAGAAGTAGCTTTCCCAAGCGGCAGCCGGATAAAACAGCATCGCGCCAAATGCATACAGACCCAAACCTATCAAAACACCTGTTTTATAGCTGTATTTTTTGATAAATAAAGCTGCAGGTAAAGCCATTGTAAAATACCCTCCATAAAAAGCCATCTGTACCAAGGAAGCCTGAACATTGTTGAGTTCAAGGACTCTTTTAACCCAGATTGCAGCTATCCGCCTGTAAGTAGCTGTAATTTGGGTATTTCTGTTTTTTTGAGTTCAAGTTTGTGTACTACGGATTTTCTTTTTGTAAACGGTTGGTATTTGGCCTGAAGAATATCGTAAATTTCTTTTAGGTTTTTGTTTGGAACTGTACACTTGCGTGTGGTAATGATTTTGTCATAGGTGTTTTTCCCTGATGTAGTGATGACCTTTTGTGTGTTGCCTATTCTTACTATTTCACCCCAGCAGCTTTTTATTCCATTCTGTTTGAGCTGGTACCTCACTGTATTGACTATCCAATATGCAAGGATTCCCAGATGTAGATGCGCCATGGTGGCATCATCATTTTTATGGTAAATCGGTCTAAGGTCCAAGTCGGTTTTGAGGGTGCGGAAAGCATTTTCTATTTCCCTGATAGTGTTATAGATATTCCAGATGATGTACTCCTCCTGCACGTTCAGGTTTGTCCGTAAAAAATAGATACCCAGATTATCAGCTTTTGCCTGCTCCCGTTCCGGGTTTTTCTTCCATGACATTGCTGTCGCCTGTTCTGTTTTAGGGTCACTTTCAACAGTGATCTCATAATAATACTGGACTGATGGATACTTTTCTTTGGCCCTCCCGATGCGCTGGTGGACTTTATCGGTTTTTTTGACCCCTCCCTTGCTGTTGAGAGCATGGTGTATTTTTTGCAGTTCCTGTTCAAACCTTTCTTCGAACTGTAGCTTCATGCCTTCCTCTTTCTTCTCTTTGGAAGGGCTTTTGACTTCTAAATAATAGTCTGTGTTTTTTTCTGTGGACACTGCTCTGAGTCTGATGTTCTGCTTTGATTTTGTTTCCAGCAGAGTTGTAAGCCTGTCGGGCACATAGCTATAATCCTTGAGTTTTGTCCTGCTTACACAGAGGTAGCTGTATCCTTTGCTCTGGATAAGATGCAGGTTTTCTTCGGTGGCTATGCCTGCATCGAGTACCACTACCGCAGGTCCTGTACAGGTGTGGACGGAAAGCTTTTCAATCATTGCGGCAAGTGTGTTGCAGTCTGCTATGTTTCCTTCCAGGATAGAGGAGTACTTGATAAACCCTTCCACATTCACTACCAGTGCCAGCACAACAAGTTTCGCATCTTTTCTTTTTTCCTTACTCCTCCCGTATTGTGCCAGCTTACTGTTCGGTTTTTCTCCCTCAAAGTAGGTGTTGGTCAGGTCATAAAGGATGATCTTATCCTGTAGATCAAAGAGTTCATTGGTACGTTTGGAAAGGTGCTTTTCGAGTGAATCTTTGACTTTGTATAGCTCAAGCGCACTTTTGTACAGCTTGTCCTTGGTTATTTTATCCATATCATAGCCCGTAAGCTCACAGACTGCCGAGTTTTCCTTTATCCAACGGACAGTTTTGAGTTCGGAAGCGGGGTATACCGCACGGGATACAACCTGTGTGGCTGCAAGACTTGCATCTTCGGCGCTGAATCCCGCCGAAAGTAATAAAGGTGTAAGCTGCAGCTTCTCCCATGTCTGGAAAGCAATATTCTCAGCTCCTATTTCTCTGGCATTACTGTGCTGGATGGTATCCATATCCACCATCCGTGACAGCTGCTGTTCCGACTTGATATCCAGCTTCTTGGAAGATACGATCCGATTCCAGAAGTCTTCAACATAGCGTCTGACGATTGGATCTTCCTCCAGGTCAAAAAGAGAAGCCTTGTGCTCATACTTCTCGGTAAGGTGTTTCTGTATTTTGTTGAGCTGCTCGGGTGCGGCATCCTCCATGAAACCTATATTCAGGATAGTGCGATGACACACTCTGTTGTCCGCATTACGGTAACTTTCCACCAGCCGGTAATACCCACTCAGTCTTCCCGTGTCGGGATGTTTACGTAAAGAGAACTTGAAATACATGGTGTAAAGTACTGGTATTGAACCCCAAGATGCAATACCCCTTGTGTACTACAAACCGAAAAATGGCCTTATACAGCCCGTAGAAAAAAAAATCACGTAGGGGGGTACGGGTAATCGGAGCTAAAAAAAAGAAAATTTCCCGAAATTTTCTTTTTTAACCCCTAAAAGCTGCAATCTGGGTTAAATGCGGCCACCATTGGATTGGTGATGTCATTGGCAAATCCCCAAAGGGCAAAAAGGGAAGTGATCAGAACAAATGGGAGGATTAAGTTGCCTGGGATTAAGGGTGTTTTTTTCATGTCGATGGTTGGGTAATCTTGGGTTTGGGGTAAGGAAAGCCTGCGCGGTAAGAATATGATTGTATTGATTCTACTGATCCCTTCCGATGGCCCTATCCAGATGGGTATAGCCTCCATCCACATAGATCCATTGTCCTGTGGTATGGGAAGACCTATCAGAAAGCAGGAAAACCACCATGTCAGCAATTTCCTGTGCAGTGGTCATTCTTTTTTCCAAAGGGATTCTTGACTGGATGAGATCAAATTGTTCCTGAGGGTTTTCAAAAGTGTCTATCCATCTCTTGTATAAGGGGGTCATGACTTCTGCAGGAATGACCGCATTTACGCGGATGCCATAGGGCAATAGTTCCACAGCCCATTCCCTTGTCAAAGACAATTGTGCACCTTTTGCAGCGGTATAGCCACTGGTATTGCCTTGACCAGTCACAGCGGTTTTGCTGCTGATGTTCACGATGCTTCCTTTAGTTTTCTTTAAGTGGGGTAGGGCAAAATGGACCAGGTCGTAATAATGCCCTAGGTTTTTTTCTACCGATTTTCTGAAGATTTCGGGATTTCCGCTTTCCAATCCTACCCCATCATTGGCACCGGCATTATTGACTACCCCATCTATTCTGCCAAACACTTCAATTGCCTTTTCAACAGCCTCCCTGGCATTCTCGGGATGAAGTAGTCTGGTGGGGATTTGTAGTGCTTTTTGGTTCATCCTTTCTATTTCTGTCAACAGTAATTCCCCTTCTCCCAGAGAGGGGTCAATGAAAACAGGTATGCCGCCTTCTTCAGCAATGGTCTTGCTTATGGCGGCCCCTATGCCTTTAGCTCCCCCAGAGATCAAAAATACTTTTTTGTTCAGTTGTAAGTTCATTTTATAAGTGTTCTTATTAAGCATTGATTCCATAAAATTCGCAGGCATTGTCTCCGAAAATGGCTGCTTTTTCATCCTCAGAGAAGGGCTGAAAATATTCCCAGGCCAGATCAAATACCTGAGCATAGCTTGCTGCCACCAAACAAACCGGCCAGTCGCTTCCATAGACAAGTCTTTCTGTTCCGAAGCAGTCGGTAATATGGTCCAGATAGGGGATGAAATCCTCTTTCTTCCATTTTTTCCAGTCGGCTTCGGTGACCATTCCCGATACTTTACAATATAGGTTGGGGATTTCGGAAAGTTCTTTTATCCCTTTTGACCAATGCTCAAATTCCCCGCTTTTGATAGCTGGTTTGGCCAAGTGATCTATGATAAAAGCCTGGTTAGGAAATTTTTTCACAAATTCCAATGCCGCAGGAAGATGTTTGGGGAAGATCAGGATGTCGTAGGTGAAATGGTATTTTGATAGCAGGCTGATGCCTTGTAGGAATGCTTCTTCTTCCATCGCAGATGGGGGCAGTGCCTGCAAGATTTTTCTAAATCCCGCCAGATTTTTTTCTGCTTGATACCTCTCGAGTTGACTTTCGATATCCGGGGCACTTAAATCCACCCAACCTACCACTTTTTTGATATATGGGTGCTGATGGGACAGCCCCAATAAATACTGGGTTTCCTGTGGAGATTGGTCTGCCTGTACGGCGATGCAGCCATCGATTCTCTTGCTTCTTAACTCAGGCAGAAGGTCTTCTGGGGAAAAATCCCTCTGGATGACTTTCATGCTGTCATCAATCCAGCTGTCTCTTACAGGATCAAAGTTCCAAAAATGTTGATGGGCGTCTATTCTCATTACAGATGTTACAGATTTTTTTATTCAAACTTTGACCTGAAATGTTCATAATCCATGGCCACCTGTTTGGCTGTTCCAAGTCCATCTATTCCCAGTTCTACTACATCTCCATCATTGAGGTATCTTGGTGGTTTTAAGCCTAAGCCTACACCTGAAGGGGTGCCGGTGGAGATCACATCACCAGGCAAAAGGGTCATGTATTGGCTGATATAGGAAATCAAGGTGGGAATGTCAAAAACAAGATCTGAAGTATTGCTGTCCTGCATTTTTTCTCCATTGACATTTAGCCAGAGTCTTAGCTTATGAGGATTCGCAATTTCATCTTTGGTGACTAGGTATGGGCCTAATGGAGCAAAGTGGTCAGCACTTTTGCCTTTTACCCATTGGCCACCGTGGTGCAACTGGAAGTCTCTTTCGCTGACGTCATTATGAAGACAATACCCGGCTACATAGTCCATGGCATTTTCTTTTTCTACATAACTGGCCTTCTTTCCAATCACTACCGCCAATTCAACCTCCCAGTCAGTTTTGGTGGAGTTTTTTGGAATAATAATCGGATCATTTGGGCCGCACAGAGATGAGGTTGCTTTCATAAATAAGATCGGTACCTCAGGTAGGGGCATTCCACTTTCTTTGGCATGAAGTGAATAATTCAGACCCACACAAATAACTTTAGAAGGTCTTCCTATAGGTGAACCTAATCTTTGGGATGGATCAATTTCCTCCAGCTTTTCTTTATTGTTTTCAAGCCAAGTTTTGAGCCTATCGATACCATTGCTGCCCAAAAACTGTTCTGTCCAGTCTTCACCAAAGGAAGAACAGTCGAACCTTTTTTCATTTATTTCTATGCCTGGCTTTTCATGACCAGGTCTTCCGAATCTGATTAATTTCATATTGATATTTTATAGTGATTGAATATTGTTTTTCGGTGCTTTAAGCTTTTAATCCCAGAAATCCCCCATCAATAGGGAAGTTACTGCCTGTAATAAAGGAAGCTTCATCAGAAGCCAGGTAATACACCATTGCGGCAATTTCTTCAGGTTTGCCCATACGTCCGATGGGTTGTGTTGCAGCCAGTTTGGCAAACATTTCTTTTTCCTGTCCCGGATAATTTTTGGCTAAAAAACCATCCACAAAAGGGGTATGCACCCTGCCAGGTGAAATGCAATTGCAGCGGATTTGTTCGGCAACATAATCCCTCGCTATGGAAAGGGTCATAGAAAGAACAGCACCCTTGGTCATGGAATAAGCGAATCTATCCGGCAATCCCATGGAAGCGGCTACAGAACACATGTTGATGATGGACCCTCCTCCATTTGTCCGAAGCTTGGGAATAGCTTCAATAGAACAGGTGTAAACTCCTTTTACATTAACCTGAAACAGTCTATCAAGATCTTCTTCTGAAGTATCTTCCAAATTACCCACATGGGAAATTCCGGCATTATTGACCAGAACATCTATTGTTTCCGGTATCTGATCAAAGGCTGTTTTGACACTGTTTAAATCCGAAACGTCAGTTTGAATAAAGGTAACATCTCCTCCCTTAGCCTTAAATTCTTCTGCTACCTGATTTCCACTGTTTGAGTTAAAGTCAAGAAATATTACCTGATGGCCTTTATCGGCAAACAATCGGGTAATGGCCAGGCCTATTCCGCTTGCTCCACCTGTGATGACTATCGTTTTTTTTTGCTTCATGGGCTATATTTTTTGATTTTTTGAGAATTAAGCCAATCTGTAACCAATCTACTGAATTTCTTTCCAAATTTTACCCGCATTGAAATCATAATCTTCCAAATTTTTGTATTCAACCAGCATGATGAAGAGGGATTTGCTTACTTATCCGATTTGAAGTGCCTATTCTTGATGTTGACAGGTATGTTGCAAATTGACCAAAATATGCAGCCCTTTCTACCAAGATTTGTTATATTTTACGTATTATTTTTGCATCATTGCTTAGTGTTTGCAAAAAAAAGGCAAAATTTGGGTATGAAGGCTAAATTACTTGAGAGAAGGAACCCATTTGATAAATCCTTCAATTCAGATATTCATTCTTATCCTCATTTCTTGAATGTGTGGCATTACCACCCAGAATTTGAATTGGTATATATCATTCAATCTAAGGGGGCCAGATTTATAGGTGACAGTATCAAGCCTTTTCAGGAGGGTGAATTAGTACTGATAGGGGAGGGCTTGCCCCACATGTGGCAGAATGATCCCGAATATTTTGAAAAAGACAGCAGGCTAAAGGCAGAAGCCATTACCATTCATTTTCGAAAGGATTTTGCAGGAGGAAGTCTGTTGGAAATTCCCGAGATGATCGCTGTACAGCAAATGCTCGAAAGGGCTAAACAGGGATTGGTTTTTGACCAGGAGACCTCTTCAACTGCCAGACAAAAAATGATGGAGGTTCATGAATCTGAAGGCTTTTCAAGATTGATGTTGTTCTTTGAGCTATTGAATATTCTTGCCGGCTGCAAAAACTTTCAGCAATTAAGCACCAAAGGGTTTGTACATCCCAGCGAAAAAAACGGGGATTTAAGGATAGATAAAGTGTATTCCTTTACCTACAATAATTTCAGAAAAAACATCTCCCTGGAGGAAGTGGCCGATGTGGCCAATTTGAACCCGACAGCATTTTGTAGGTTTTTTAAGAAGCATACCAAGAAAAATTATTCGAAGTTTTTAAATGAAATCCGGATAGGGTATGCCTGCAAACTACTCCTCGAAGAAGGGCTGAATATTTCTGAGGTGGGTTATGAATCAGGATTTAATAACCTTTCCAATTTCAACAGGCAGTTTAAAAGCCTGATAGGAGTTTCTCCCAGTCAGTATCTTATCAAACATCAAAGGGGAAAGAAATAAAAGGAGCAGGAATCTTCACTACATCAACAATTGAACTGCAATAAAAAAAATGTTAGCTACATAGAAGATTGCCTGCTCCAAAAAATACCTTAAAAGTCCTACCAGATTAAAGTACCGGCTTCACTGTTTACCCCTCCTTTTCTGAATAAAAAGAAAGAGACCATAAATTCATGGGTGGGATTCGGGATTAGATAGGATTTGCTTACCGGAATTTCGTAGGCATATCCAAACCTGATGTTGTTCATCAAGAATCCAAAATGGTAGCTATTGGCATAATTGACCCGATGACCAACGCCCAACCAGAACTTGTCCATTGCCATTAATTTTACATTAAACTCTAAATTATAGGGTAGATCATCCTGTATCCTGTACATGATGTTCGTTAATACACTGAAATTGGAAGACATGGTTTGTCTAAAACCTGTTTGCAACACGTTGACAAATGGCCTTTCTTTGATAAATGCTTCTCCTTGATGTAATCTTCCCCTGGCTATGTTTTGAAGGCCATAAGCGAAGTAATAGTTTTGATGGGTAATCGCCAATCCTGCATTGAAATCCAATACCCTCATGTCAGCAAACTGATTGAGAAAAACATTAACCGTAGGATCATTTGCCTGTTCGGTAGTCAGGTTATTTCCGTCCAATCTTGCATTGGTATAATTGACGGCTACACCCAAGCGAAGGTTAGTAGATCTTGATATTCTTACCCTTGCGCCATAACTCAAGAGCATTTCAGTCTGTCTGATCGGGCCAAAAGTATCATGTACCAATTGGAGTCCCGCTGCGGTATTGCCCAAAAGGGCGGCATCTTGGCCAGCACTGATCTCCATAGGGTCAATTTCCACATTCAGGAAATAGGTCTGTGGTGCACCTTCAAAACCTGTCCATTGGTTTCGTACCAAGCCTCTCACCACAGACCCCTCATATCCTGTCAGAGCGGGATTAAAATAGCTCTGAAGAGAATTAAAGTGGCCAAAGTATTTTCTTGTCTGAGCCTTTGTTTCAGACAATGGAGAAAAAATCAGTAAAAAAATCAATAGGATGCTGAAGCCAAAAGCAGATCGGGATGCTTTTAGTCCAATAATGGATCTCAAAGCCCAAAAAAATTGATTAGAGTATTGGCGTTTCATCTTAGTTTCTTCTTAAAAGGTTCAAAATTCCTTTTCTGGATTCTTTGTTGTCATCTACCTCAATCACATAGTAATAGGTGTCAATTGGTAGTGGTTTACCCATGTAGGTACCGTCCCATCTATCAGTAGGCTTGTTGGTGAAAAATACCCTCAGACCACCTCTTTCATAGATGTGCATTCTAACACTATTGAACATTTCCAATAATGGAATTCCCCAATCATCATTGATGCCATCACCATCTGGAGTGAAGGTGTTGGGAATTTCCATTTCCTGTAAAAGTTCAGTCAGGTTTCTGGTGATGGTAAATTCCTTGGTGATCACATTTCCATCTCTATCGGTAACTGTCACAATGATGGTGAATATGTTTTTTCCAGGAGCCAAATCAGTATTGTTCCAATAGAGCTGACCATCAATGATGGAGAAAAGATCATTATCTGCCACTCCTGGAGCCAATTCTATGGTGTGGATATCATCAATCGGATCGATTACAGTAAATTCTCCTACCAAAATCGGGGTATTCATATTGGTCTGATTGAAGAAATCATTGCTCAAAATCAGATCCAATGGAGGGTCCTTTGGCAAAACCAGTACAGTGATACTAGGTATCCTGTCAAATTGAGGTTCCCAACTGTTTGGTAACTGAATTACTCCTTCCAGGATATATGGACCGCTTTGATAAGGATCATAGCCAATTGGACTCCATATGATAGGGAAAGTAAATGTTAGTCCATCTTCTGTGGTCACCTGAACTTCAGTAGGTAAGCCAATTTGATCAAATAGGGTACCCCAGGGAACTTCAATCATGGCAAAGTCCTCGAAATCTACCACTATAGTAGGTTCTAATTCGTTGACAGAGCAACCGTATTCGTCCACCTCTTCACCTTCTGGAGTATTTGGGCAAAGGTCCTTATCATCAGTTACACCGTCCTTATCTGTATCTTTTTGTGAAAGTGCACATCCATTTTCATCTACTTCTGCTCCTTCAGGGGTGTCAGGGCATAGATCCATATCATCGGTTACACCATCATTGTCAGTATCTTTTTGTGAAAGTGCACATCCATTTTCATCTACTTCTGCTCCTTCAGGAGTGTCAGGGCATAGATCCATATCATCGGTTACACCATCATTGTCAGTATCTTTTTGTGAAGGAGCGCAGCCATTTTCGTCCACTTGCTCGCCTTCTGGAGTGCCAGGACACTGGTCTAAATAATCAGGAATACCATCCTCATCTGTGTCAATTTGGTCTTTAGAACAGCCATTTTCATCTACTTCAGCTCCTGCCGGAGAATCTGGACATTGATCGAGGTAATCTGGAATACCATCCTGATCGGTATCAATCTGATCTTTGGAGCAGCCATTTTCATCTACTTCTTCTCCTTCAGGTGTATCAGGACACTGGTCTTTGTCATCAGTAACGCCGTCATTGTCAGAGTCTTTCTGGGAAGGGGCACAACCGTTTTCGTCTACTTCTTGGCCTACAGGAGTGTCGGGACACTGGTCTTTGTCATCAGTAACGCCGTCATTGTCAGAGTCTTTTTGGGAAGGGGCGCAGCCATTTTCATCAACTTCTGTACCCGCAGGGGTATCGGGGCACTGGTCCACGTCATCGGTCACACCGTCATTGTCAGAGTCTTTTTGAGAAGGGGCACAACCGTTTTCGTCTACTTCTTGGTCTTCAGGAGTGTCGGGACACTGGTCTTTATCATCAGTAACGCCGTCATTGTCAGAGTCTTTTTGGGAAGGGGCACAACCGTTTTCGTCTACTTCTTGGCCTTCAGGAGTGTCGGGACACTGGTCCAGATAATCCGGTATCCCATCTCCATCTGTATCAATTTGGTCTTTTGAACAGCCATTTTCGTCAACTTCTGCTCCTGAAGGAGTATTTGGGCAAAGGTCTTTGTCGTCTGTAACGCCATCCTCGTCAGTGTCTTTCTGAGAGGGAGCACAGCCATTGGCATCCACTGCTTCACCTGCTGGAGTGTCTGGGCACTGGTCTATTATATCAGGGACGCCATCACCGTCTGAATCGGGTAAAGGACAACCATTTTCATCAACCGTTGTTCCTGCGGGAGTATTGGGACATTGGTCTTTGTCATCAGTCACCCCATCCCCATCGGAGTCTTTTTGTGAAGGTGAACAGCCATTGGCATCTACTGTTTCACCTTCAGGAGTATTGGGACATTGGTCTTTGACATCAGTGACCCCATCGCCATCAGTATCTTTCTGTGAAGGAGAACAGCCATTGGCATCAACAGTTTCACCTGCGGGAGTATTGGGACATTGGTCTTTGTCATCAGTGACCCCATCGCCATCAGAATCTTTTTGAGAAGGAGAACAGCCATTGGCATCTACTGTTTCACCTTCAGGAGTATTGGGACATTGGTCTTTGTCATCAGTGACCCCATCGCCATCAGTATCTTTCTGTGAAGGAGAACAGCCATTGGCATCAACAGTTTCACCTGCGGGAGTATTGGGACATTGGTCTTTGTCATCAGTCACCCCATCGCCATCAGAATCTTTTTGAGAAGGAGAGCAGCCATTGGCATCTACTGTTTCACCTGCAGGGGTATTAGGGCATTGGTCTTTGTCATCAGTGACCCCATCGCCATCAGTATCTTTCTGAGAAGGTGAGCAGCCGTTTTCATCCACCGGTTCACCTGCCGGAGTATCAGGGCATTGATCCAAGTCGTCAGGAACCTCATCTCCATCACTATCTACAACAGGTTCTATAGGACATCCAAATTCATCTACAGGTGTGCCGGGAGGGGTTCCAGGACAAAAATCTAGAAAATTTGGAACCCCATCTCCATCATCATCTCTCGTTGCAGCGGCACATGCGTCCTCATCAAAAAAATCACTATTTCGATCGCATTCAGGAAGGTCCCATCTCATATTGACAGTAACGTTTCCTGCAGGGGCATTTCTTGTAAAAAAGATTTGATAAGTTCTCTGCGTTCCATCAGGATTTCTGACATCCACAGCTACTTCATTTTGCCCCGGATACAAAAAAATCTTTTTGGTACTTGCTCCATTCCTTATTTCCTGGCCTTGGATAAAAATCCTCGCATTTCTTTCGATGGAGGTTGGAGTAAGTGTTACGGAAAAAGTATAGAAGCTAAGGTTAACCCTGTAAGTAGTGACATCAGGGTTAAACCTTGGCTCCAACCTACCTTCACTGATTTGAAGGTTGCTCAGTCCAGCTCCATTGGAAAAAATATAAAAGTCATTTCGGTCTATATTAAAAGAATATAACCCATTGCTGGAAACCAGAAAAATAATCAGCCAGAGCCAAAGGCCCCAAGCATGTTTCTTTAGAAATATTTTCATTTTTTTAAGGATCTAATGTAAAACCGTTGATGTTAATTGCAGTTCGTAGCTGCTGTAAAAATCATAAAAAAAATCAATATCCAAAAAATTATTTTTTGCATAAAACTCAAAAAACCAAATAATGTTCCATGTTCAATTTTTTTTTAGTGATGAAATGCAAAAAAAAATGTGCACAAAATTTTAAATTTTTTTCAAAAAATGATCCCGAAAATAGAAAAGTAAGAGTTTCCCGACATTTTCAAACTGAATTTAACTCAGCGAAAACCTTTCATTCTTATGTTTTTTAAGTTTTTACGGAATTTAAATAGTAGGGGCTTTTTAATTTTTGGCATTTAAATTGTCAATTGTGTAGTCCCTGTGTTTTACCAAATTATGTATGGTTATGTTTAAAAAGAGGTATGGCTTGTATAGTTTAATGATTTTTCTCCTTTTGGGAAGCTGTTTGTCGGATGCTGTTGATGAAAGCAATCAGGATTCAAGTTCCACCGGAGATGCTGTTTTTTTGTTAATTGATGAGGACAGTATAGATAATGGAAATGAACCCAATAATTTTTCAGATGTAGACATCAATGATCAAATTGCCCGGATAGGCCTTAGAGATCAATTGAGGTACTTTAAACAAAATGTTGGACAAAGAATTGATCTATACACTGGACAAGTGGGGGATGAGGGTTGGTTTGCACTTACTTCTATACCAAACAGATGGATCAATGCAGGTCCAACCAATAATGGTCTTAGAAATTACCTGGCTCCAGGTCCTGGTTTGGGATCTCCCAATGTTGATGATGATAGAGAGGTACTCTTGGACGAAATCCCCAACGTTATTCCACTTCGGGCAACCGGTTTGAGAATGTTGGTGGGACAAACCGTTTTATCCGTAGTTTATGACAGTGATATCAGTATCAATTATTCCCCAATCGAAGGAAATTTGAAAGGAGATAATCTTGGCATAGTTGCCTTTAAGGTTGTGGATGTAAGAGAGAGAACAAATGGAAGCAGCTCTTCCTTGCCAATAGTTACTGTAGAGATAATGGATGCGGAGCTTGTGATCCAAAGAGATCTGGTTTTGTTTTCAAATGTTCCCCGTCCCAGATCCTCTTCAGAGCCATTTGATATACGTCCTCCAGGAAATGTCATTGCCCCCGAATTTATAGATGCCAATTAATCAAAAAACCCATCCAGAATTGAAAAGGATGGGTTTTTGGTTTATTGTCTATACGAGAATCAAAGTGTCACCATTTTCCCTGTTTTAACGGATTCGTCACAGGCAAAGGCAATTTTTAGGCTGTTCAGTGCATCTTCCAAATGATCTGACAGATCCAAATCCTCTTGAATCGCTTTTAAGAAATACCTTTGTTCTCTATTGCAAAGTTCCTGATGATCGGGTTCATCCTTCATGTCTATCCAAAGGTCTTGCTTAACAAAGTGATTTTTATCGTCCAAATCTGAAAAGTGAACTTTTAGACTTTCCGTTTTGGTGTGTGAGTCCACATCATCTGATTTACCTGCTGCTCCGGCGGTTTTGGCTACTATGGATACCGCTCCTTTTGGACCAAATACATCTTTGATAAAAAAGGCATTGTCAGAAATCATCGGTCCCCATCCTGCTTCATACCATCCCACAGATCCATCTTCAAAGCGTATCTGCAGTTGTCCGTAGTTGTAGTTGTCTTTGGAAATATCCTCTGTCAATCTTGCCCCTATGGCAGATACAGTCATAGGTCTTGATCGGGTCATCTGGCACATAACATCAATATAATGAACGCCACAGTCCACGATAGGACTGAGGGTTTTCATCAGATTCCTGTGCACATCCCACATGAAGCCATGGCTTTGCTGATTGAGGTTCATTCGCATCACCAGAGGTTTTCCTAATTTTTGAGCTTCTTCTATGAACCTTTCCCAAGAAGGATGATGCCTTAGGATGTAGCCTACGACAACTTTTTTATTGGCTTTTTTAGAAGCTGAGATGATTTTTTCTGAACCCTCTACAGTATCGGCCAATGGTTTTTCAATAAAAATATGACATCCATAATCCAGGGATTGCAAGGCGATTTCTTCATGGGTATCTGGATATGTTGAAATACAAACTGCATCCGGTCTGGTGTCCTCAAGGGCTTTTTTATAATCTTCAAAGAGTGGATAATCTGCCTCAAGTTTTTCATTCAATCTTTTTTTGCTGTCTCCTCTAGATACCAGTCCACAGATTTCGAATTCCTGCATATGATGGTAGGCTGCAGCATGGGAGGCACCCATATTTCCACAGCCAATGACCAAAATTCTGATTTTTTTCATGGTCGAAATTTTAGTTTTTAGATTGGAGTAGTTTGTTATAAGCTTCCTGGTCGAGGTAAACAATTGAAACCTTAAGTGTAATTGGATCCAAAGGAGCATCTGATGTATTTCTTTCCACAGAAACTATGGTGTCAACGACCTCCATACCTTTGATTACCTGTCCAAAAACAGTGTAATTGCCGTCCAGTCTGTGAAGCCCATCTTTATTTTGTACGATATAAAACTGGCATCTTGCCGAAAGTTTTTCAGGATTGTCATCTCTCCCGGCCCCTATAGCACCATACACATGGGTAAGGGAGGGGTGAAATTCCGGTTCTAAAAGATATTCAGGATCATTGAACCCTTCTTCAGTATCAGGGCAGCCTCCTTGGGCCACAAAATTGGGTATTACCCTGTTGAATGTCAATGAATCCCAATAACCAGCTTCAGCTAATTCAATAAAGCTTTGTTTATGCATGGGGGTTTCATCAAATAATTGGATGAATATTTCCCCCTTAGGGGTTTGAATATGACCAACCGGAATATTAGACTGGCTAAAACCATGAAAACTTAAACCAATCAAAAAGAAGACTAAGAGAAGGTAGTTTTTCATGATTTTTTAGGTCTTGGTTTTATTAGTTTTTGACTTCTTCCAGCAACCTTTTTTGGTTTAAAACCGGATTGGCATACATGGACAAGAAGCTTTTGACTGCTACAGGGTTATTTTGGTCAACGCCTCTTCTGAACCTTGCCTCGAAGAAAGCTTTTTCTTCAGGAGTATATTCGGAAGCAAATTGATCGGTACCGGTTAGCAGGTCACAAGCAATATATTTGGTCGGCCATAGTTTGTAACCAGTGATGATCTGATAATCTATCAGGTCTGCCAGAGCCTGCATTTGTTTGACATTCCCTGAAACAGTGTTTTTTATGTGCTCAATTTCTTCATTGAGTAAGTCCCCGACATGGATATGAATTCTTTTCTTTTGTCCGATTATTCCACTGAGAAGGGTCTTAAAATCTTCATTCTCTGCTTTGATATAAGTTTCCTGATTGGCTTTTGCCAGTAATTCAGGCATTTTGAGAATATCAGTAGGGTCATACTCATAGGAAATACTGACCGGGACTACATTGAGCCGTTTGAAATAATCCAGAAAATGCTCTCCCTCATCAGCAGCCATAGAAATCATTTTCAATACACCTTTCTGGGTAAGGTCGTTCCCATCTTTTGTTCTTCCTTCTCTTTGGGCAATCCAAACAGAGCGGTTTTCTCTTAATAAGGAGTGGCGGATGTAAGCTGAAACCACCTTTGAACTTTCCAATAATTCTCTGGCTGGAAGCCCCCTTTTGATAATGAAATTTCTAGTAAGTCTTGAAAGATGGTTTAAAAAAGGTTTTTTGACCAAATTATCCCCTATAGCCGATGTGGTCATAAACAAACCTTTTTCGTAGAGGCTTGCATTGAGTAAGGATGTATCCAAAATGATATCCCTATGGTTGGAAATGAAAAGGTATGAGGTGTTAGCTTCAAGTTTTTCAAAACCTGAGGTGGTTAACCCCTCAGAACTTTTTTCCAATACTTTCTTAACTCCAGGGTAGATGAAATTAATCTGGAAGTCTCTGATCGAATGACAGTGCATCATCAAATCTTTCCAATAACTATCCTGCCAATCCGGAAATGTGAAGTTCATCATGGCCTTGAGCATAGGATGATCTATGATTTGGCGGATCGCTTGATTGACTTCTGTATCGTAATAGGGCCTTATATCTTCAAAGGGTGACATGATTTCTGGGTTGGATGCCTTGCAAAGAAAATAAAAATTGATCAAAAAAAAGAAGCCGCTCCGAAATGAAGCGGCCTCTTTTAAGGATATTTATGGAATATTAATCAACTAACAAACGCTCTACCGCCGTCTGACCGAAGCGGTCTGTGATGATAATCAGGTATACACCTTTCATCATTCCACTTACATCAAACTCGGCATAACCTGTAGATGAGGTCTGTCTCGCTACCTGTAATCCTGCACCAGTACGTAACTCTACTGTAGCCGGTCCCTGAATATTTCTCATCAGGACAGAAACCTTCGAACTGGCAGGATTTGGGTATATGCGTATACTGCTTGCCTGAATCTGCTGAGGGAATCTGAAGAGAACAGAAGAAGCCTGGCAACCTCTTTCATCTTCAATGACTACCTGATAATTGCCCGCGCCATTAATCCTGATGGAGTTATTGGTTGTGGTTGCGATCAACTCTTGGTCTTTATACCAATAGTAAGTATAGTTTCCTTCAATGCTTATTAGCATACCTCTGTCAAACAGAATAACTGGCTGAGGTAGTTGTGTTACTTCAACCTCAAAAGCTTCAGTGGTTACAGGCGCACAAGATTCTGAATCCAGAATAGCCCTGAATAAGGCAGAGGAAGTAAGATCAGTGATGCGAAGTACATCTTTCCCTGCTGATTCTTCCACCAGTGCCCAGGTCTGACCTCTGTCAAGAGAAATTTCCCATCCAAGTATGTTTTCGTACATACCACCAACAAGCATCAGTTCCGCTGTACTATTTGCTCCGCAGACTTCTGTAGTTCCGAATATCTGTGCTGGAATGATATCACAGAATAAGCTGAACCTCATTTTTACAGGAATATGGTCCGATGTGGTGTTGCTGTAATTTGGAATCAAATCGAATGGTGCCACTATTCTTTCGGAATTCACCATCCAGTTTTCTTCCAATTCATTGGAGATGATGATATGGTCAATCACATTTTCAAAAGTTGGGAAGGTTCTAAGACCTGCCAAACTCAGGTTTAAGGTAACAGGAATGTAATTTTCCCTATCATTGATGAAATTGATGAAGGATGTTTCGGAAGTGTTCACTGTTGGAGCAAACTGATCCGCTACGGTTTCATCTAAGTCATCATTAAAGTCACCAAGAATAACAAGTGGTACATTTGCATAATAGCGGTCCAGAGAATCTTTCAATACATTCACGTCATACCTCCTCATGGCATATCTTGGATTTCCAGCACTTTCACCGCCACCGTTTGAACGGGTATGAACATTGACGAAATTTATTTTCTTCTCGGCCCCATTGATGGTAGCTTTTGCTTCGAAAAGGAAAGGCAATCTTCCACTGGCCCAGAATCTGTCAGGAGAAGATGGGTAGCCGACCAATTGTTCTGGCTGAACACCTTGGAGTAATACCCTGGTGCTTACCGAATCTATGGTTGCAGTTTTGTAAAGGAAGGTTAGCTTTTGCGCTTCTTCGAAGGTGCCGCCTCCCGAAACTGCCGGAGAGTGGAAACCTCTGTAGGCGGGCAGTGCTGCTACCAGTTCATAGAACTTATCCAAATTGGTTATCTCCTGGAATGCATAAATATCTGCATTCAAATCTTCGATCACTTTCTTAACATTTTGCAGCTGAAGATCAATATTGGCCGGACCTTGGTTAGGGAGTGAAGAACCAAACCATTCTATGTTCCAGGTCACCACATCCAAAGAATTCGATCTTTCCACAGTTGCACCTGTCAAATAACCTCTGATAACTTCAATATCTCCGCTTTTAAATTTGATTGGGCTACTGAAAGCCCCTTCAGAATTGGGCTGGAACCTTACCCTTACGGTATTGGTATTTGCCGCCTCAGTAGGAGAGAAAGTAAGGGTAGGAGAGTAGCTTATTCCGTCTTTAGAGAATTCGAACCCGTCTCTGGCACTGATAATAAGGTCCGTCAATCCATCGCTTAAGGAGAAAGTGAAAGTTCTTTCTTCTGAAGAAGATGTACCTACAGGAATGACTCCAAAATGCCAGTAATCCACATTTCCGATATTATTGGTCAGGAATGGTGCCGGAGCCGTTTGTGAATTTCTTAGAGAGAAATCATCCAGGGTCCATCTTGCCGCACTGGCTTCCGGCGAAGAGGTATATACAAAGGCTATTCTAACATGAGGAGCCTTGAATGCTGCTAAGTTGATGTCGCCGGAACTTGTCCATACATCCCCTTGCGCAAATCTATCAGCCAATTCAGTCCAGGTAGCCAAATGGGGATCACCATCTACATAATCCGTGGACACCAATAGTTTTAATCTTGGCCCAGTGAAAGCAACCCTGCTCCAGAATTGAAGTAGAGGAAAATCAAAACCGGTCAGGTCATAAGTAGGAGAGATCAGCCAATCCTCATTCAGCCTTGCAGCACCTGCTGCAAAACCATTGATCTGGACTCCGAAAGGTGCAGAGGCAGTAGCTGTAGTCCCTGCTCTACCAAAGTTGGAGCAGGACCATGTTTGATCACCCTGAACACTTATTTGATTCCAACCGCCTGCTATTGGGCCAAGATTAGCCAAACAGATACTGTTGAAATCTTCCACAATATTGAATGGATCAAATACATTTGCATTGACCTGTAAGGAAACAGGAAGTGTGCCGGAAGTACTGTGAATGATCTGGGCACTGAAACCTCCTGCTACAGAATTGTCGAACTTTACAAATACAGGAAGCACAGATGCCAATTCCCCCGCAGTGAATGTGATGGATTCAGAGAAATTGTTTCCGTCCTTGGAAACGCTCAATCTTGTAGGGGCAGTTATCGTTAAGTTTCCAATTAGGTTAGTGGCGGTTAATTCATACGAAAGGACAGGGTTGGCTGCATTCAAGGACAGGTTCCCAAAGTCCAAGGTTTGTGGGGAAATAGAGATGCCAGGGATAATTACGCCCTCTCCATCTTTAACAATACCGATAAGTCTTGTGCCTCCTGTGTCCCCACCTTCAAAATAATTGGTTACCCTGAAAGTACCACCAGATCCAATCGCCCCGTTATTGGCTGAAATTCCACTGGTAGTGACAATCCTGAATTCTACAGTGCCACTGAGATTTCGTAAACCGGATAAGTCGATAGTCTGATTCAGGAATTGGGCAGCAGGTTGTGTCCATGTTGCTAAAGGCGTATTGAAATTATCTCCACTGTATAACAAGGCCATATCTCTCGGTCCCGTTCCGGAAGCATTTGTTCCTATCTGAAGCTGACTAAGGTCCACTAATTTGCCGGGTGCCACAGTAAAGCCAAATGAAAAAAACCTGTTTTCACCTTCATTCCAACCATTGGAACTTATCGAATTGTTTGCCGAGGCAGGATTAATTCCCGACCCTCTGGTAAAGTTCAGTCCGGCCAATCCATCAGATACAAAATTTGGAGCAGTGAATGCCTGATTTCCTGGTTGCCCAGCAAAATTGTAGTTTATGATTTGTTCAGGTTCCGGAGTGACTCTTATAGAAAGTTCGGCAATACCGATCACTTTGCTGGACCCTGCAGGTCCTCCTCTTTCGGACGACCAGCTAATGGTGAAAATTTGGTTAGGTGCAATATTCAGGCCGCTTACAGTTGCTGAAACCCTCTGGTCAACACTGTTGAGGGTAGAGTAGGCAAGGGCTGGAATTTCTGTTCCATTGACAAGCACTGTATAAGCGGGACTTCTGCCTTGTGTGGCCCTTCCGACTCTTCCTAAATAGGAAATATCAAGACTGTTGATGGTTTTTCCTGTATTATTGATGAGGGTTAAGGTTTTGACCAATACACCGGAAGTGCCGGTATGTTGGTAGGCCAAGACATTGTTATTGCCCCGAAATCCTCCAGGAGTCAAATTATCATTGGTGAAGTCTCCCGTATAATTTAGCTGTGCCCCGGAAAATGACCATTCATTTTGGTTGCCAAATGAACTGATGGGAGTGTTTAAGGCAAAGTTAAATCCTGAAAAGTTTTGAGAATATGGCAAGTTGGCGGCTGCTACCGCCTCAGGATCGGGATCAGGATCAGTACTTCCTCCACCAGCGACCGGAATTATGATTATATCGTCAATTGCCAATGCTTGTGCATTGGAGGTAGTATTCCCGGTGGTGACGGAGTAATTCCATGCTAAATAAACAGTTTCTCCAGGCACTAAGGACAATTGTAAGGTTCCTGAAACCGTCTCAGATACACCCGGAGCATTGGCAAAACCTGTATTGTCCGAATCGCTGTTAAAGCTTTTTATGAAATCAGTTGCTTCAGTCCAATTTTCGCCGTCTTTGGAATAAAATAGACGGATACTAAACCCGGAAGCATTTGATCCATTTCTATATTTTTCAACGTTGTAGCTGATTTCAAAAGAATTGATGACTTGATCGCCAGCATTTATCCCTTCAAAAAACAGGTTACCGCTCTGTGTCGCTGTTCCGGAAGAAAGGAATCCGATGGCACGGTCTTCTGCTGAATTAGGAGCCCCTGCTCCAAAATTGTAAATGCCATTTGCGGCATTGGTGGCAAGACTATTGCCTCCGATTCTTTCTGTATTGGATACCGCTTCCGCAAAATTTACTATTCTGGCCGGTATGCCTTTGCTTACTTTCCAGTTAGCAGGAAGTGCAGCAGTAGCACTTGTACCGATTAAATCGAAATTTTGGGAAACGCTATTACCTGGTGTTAGATTTTCCTGTGCCCGGGCTTCAAAGAAAAAACCCAAAAACATAAAACCTAACAAGATTTTGGGTAAGAAGTGTTTCATACGCTTTGATTAAGGTTTATTGAAATAAAATGCGGTTAAATATAAGAGAATTGTTGGGGTGTCTGCCAAATATTATTGTTAAGTGTGTGTTAATAAAATGTTTGTTTAAAATTTTATGCTGAAAAAAGTTGAAAAGTTAAACAAAAAACAAAGTTTCCCTTTTTAGTAAAATCATCAAAACCAGGGCTTTAGGGTATAAGTATTTTCATGCTTTTTCAGTTTTGGCTCAGTTTTTGGTATGGGTCATAAAGCACAAAAAACACTCACTTTTCATCAGGAAATCAGTGTTTTATATAGATGATTAAGTTGACAAGAATTGAATTAAAGGAGGGGATGAGTTGGGTATTTGGATTATAAATTAACTAGACCGATATATTTATGATAAGTTTGAAAAGAGCCTGGATTGGCATGTTCTTGATGATGTCTCTATTCATGACATCTTGTTTGGATTTGGGGCTTTCTGATGAGAGGCCGCAAGAAAGTATTGAATTAAAAGAAATTCCGGAAGGGACAAGGGTAGAGGTTAGCGCTGAACCCAGGCCAGGTTTTAATTTTTCCCACTGGGCCATTGGCAATGAGATTGCCAGCTATGATTTGACTTATGTGTTTAATATGCCCCCAAGAGACATAAGCCTAACAGCTCATTTTATAAGAAGGAATTGATAGTGGAAATTATGGGGTAATTGATTCAATCAAGAGGGGTAAAAACAAAAAAGGCAGTTTTAAACTGCCTTTTTTGTTGACCGACTAGGGCTCGAACCTAGACTCTTCTGAACCAAAATCAGACGTGTTGCCAGTTACACCATCGGTCAGTCTTGATACCCTTCCTTCAAAAGGTGTCACAAATGTAGGGGCTCTTTCTTTTTTTTGCAAATATGGCTATAAAGTTTTTTTGGTATTCTGTCTAACTTTCTAAATTTCAATTGGAAAAAATTAGGCCTGAATTTCAGTCAGCATAAACAGGATGGCAATAAAATGAAATACAGTGCCTGCAAGTACGAAGATGTGCCAAATAGTGTGGGCAAATCTTTGATGCGGCCGGGTATAAAAAAGGGTACCAAGGGTGTAACTGATTCCTCCCCCAGCAATTAGCAGCAAAACGGTAGTGCTAAGGTTTTCTACAAGAGGTTTGATTAAAAAAATGGCCATCCATCCCATTCCCAAGTAGAGTATGAGCGATGCTTTTTTGAATCGGTGGGTGTAAAATATTTTAAAAATTACCCCGAACAGTGTCAGGCTCCAGATGATCCCAAAGAAAACCCATCCCCAAAACCCTCCAACTGCCAAAAGTAGAAAAGGCGTATATGTTCCTGCTATAAGAAAATAAATCCCTATATGATCAAAGGTTCTCAGCCAGGATTTGATTTTCTCTTCCTGAAAAGCATGATAAAGCGTAGAAAATGTATAGAGAATCAATATAGAGGCTCCGAATATGCTGCAACTGACGATGTGGATGGCAGTACCGTTCAGCATGGAGAAGGTTACCAAAAGGGAGATGGCGACTATACTGAATAAAATACCGAAGCCATGGCTAATACTGTTGGCGAATTCTTCTTGTAAACTTTGTTTCCTTTCCATCGGATTTTTTTCTGCCAAGATAAGGACTATTTGAAGAAAAAATTTCCTTTATTTTGGCCGGCGAAATCGATTTCATGTTGATTATCAATCAATAAGGGTTGATTTTTTTTGTTATTCCGAAAATAAATTCCTTGTTTTGTTGAAAATTTATAAAAGAAAACAACAATTTATTAAATCTATAAACTCATGTCTGTAAAAATTTCCGAAAAAACAATTGTTTCAACTTTGGAGAAACTTGAAAAACTTAAATTGGATGAAAAGCTTCATGCTGAGCTTTCTTGGTGCTGGAACAGTTACAAGTATGACAATAATCCAGTAGGTGTGATTGAAAAAAGTAAAAAAGCTTTGGAGCTTTTTAAAGCCAAACGAGAAGAGAACAGTAAGGCTGTTGCCAAAAAGTTGGTGGATGATCTTGAAAAAATCGTTATGAACTGATTCAATTCTTAGGATTGACTTGTTTCGAAAGACCTTATGCAATAAAAAAGCCATCTAATTTTAGATGGCTTTTTTAATTTTTTGAAGTAGGGTAAATTATTCTCCTACTACTACAAATTTCACTGCACTTTTCACTTCTCTGTGAAGATCAACTTCAGCTTCGAATTCACCAGCAGTCTGAACAGGTACATTGATTGAAATTTTCTTTCTGTCAATGTTAATTCCATTTTCAGCCAAGGCATCAGAAATCTGAAGTGTTGTAACTTTACCGAAGATTTTGCCTGATTCGCCGATCTTAGCTTTGATTTCCAAAGTGATTCCGGCAAGTTTAGCTGCAATTTCTTCAGCTTCTTTCTTGATCTTTTCAGCTTTGTGTGCAGCTTGTTTGATATTTTCAGCCAAGATTTTTTTGTTAGAATCTGTGGCTAAAACTGCATATCCTTGAGGGATTAGGTAGTTTCTTCCGTAACCTGGCTTTACTTCTACCAAGTCATTTTTATAACCTAGTCCTTTTATGTCTGTTTTTAGAATAACTTCCATTGTCTTACGATTTTTTTAATGAATGATTCGAGCAAAAACGGATTATTTCAAGCCGTCAGTTACGAATGGTAAAAGCGCCAGATGTCTTGCTTTCTTGATTGCATTGGCTACTTTCCTCTGATATTTCGCAGAGTTACCAGTCAATCTTCTAGGAAGGATTTTTCCTTGCTCATTGACAAACTTCAAAAGGAAGTTAGGGTCTTTGTAATCAATATACTTGATACCGTGTTTTTTGAAACGGCAGTATTTTTTTCTGTTTTCAACTCTGTTGATGGGTTCGTTCTTAAGTGTCATTAGGCTTGCTCCTCCTTAGCTTCAGCTTTTTTGTTAAATTCACCTTTTCTTCTTCTTTCAGCATAAGCAATTGCGTGCTTGTCCAACACTGTGGTCAAGAAACGCATTACTTTCTCGTCTCTTCTGAATTCAATTTCCAATTTGTTGATCACAGTTGGAAGTGCTTTGAATTCAACCAAAACGTAGAAACCGGTGCTTTTTTTCTGAATTGGGTAAGCCAGTTTTTTAAGACCCCAATTTTCAACATTGATGACATCTGCTCCCTCTTCTTTTAACAAGTTTACAAACTTGTCTACGGTATCCTTCATCTGAATTTCAGACAAAACGGGAGTTAAAATGAATACCGTTTCATAATTTTTCTGGAACATGTTTGTATAAGTTTATCTGTATTAATTAAACAGAGCGCAAAAGTAGAATAAATCCCCTTATTTTCCAAGTGGACATAAAAAAAAGAGGGGATGATCATCTTCACCGGTCAGCCCCCCCCCCTTTTTTTTCTTTTTAAATCTTATTTTACCTCAAATGTTTTATTGCCGATTTGATGACCTTCTGCAAAAATTCTTACTTCATAGATGCCAGGTGCATACCTGCTTCCTTTTTCGTAATAATAGGTCAAGGTCTGTTTGGTGTTGTTGAAGTAAATATCCTGATGTACTGTATAGAATTCTTCTCTGCCATCAATGGTAAATGTTCCGCTTCCTTTCGCCACATCAAATATGGGCTGGTTATTAGGAGCGATTACCTGCACATAGACATCTTTATTTCCATGCTCTGCTACTTTGTTGTCAGCCAAGTTAAAAGAAATTTTTAGTTTCTCTATTTGGCGGTTTCTAAAACCGTCTTCCCGCTCTCTTCCCCTTGAATTTACAGCGGCTATATTGATGTTTTCCGCCCTTAAAACTGCAGCAATATTGACTTTTTCCTGTAATTCCTGCTGTTTCTGATTCAATTTGACTACCTCATCTTCAATCTGGGCTTGCGTGCTTTTCAAGCTTTGGTTTTCCGTGACAAGCTGTTGATTTACCTCCCGGAGCTGAAGAATCTCTGCGTCTTTTTCCTGGAGTGTCCTTGCATAATTATCAATTCTACGATTGAGTGCCGCTATTTCTTCGGCAGAACGTTTTCTATCTGAATTCCTTTCAGCTATCAATTGCTCCTTCATTTCTTCCAGGGCCTTGACATCCCCTCCCAATTTTTCAATTTCCTGAATTCTAAGGTCCAATTGAAAGGTCATGGAATCAAGTCTTCTGTTGAGATCATTGTTTTCTTCTGACAGGATAAGGATTTCTTCAGATTTTTTTGTCTTATCTCTGTAATCAGCGTAGAGCTTGATACCGCTGATAATGACCAAAATCACCAAAACGATAATCAATATGTTCTTACCGTTTTCACTTTTTTTTGGTTTGTCTTGGAGGTTGGTTTCCATTGTATTTTCCTTGTATTTTTGTCTACTTATTAAATTTGAATGACATGTTTTTAGATGAAGCTTACTGGACCAACCGATATAATGAAAAATCTACCGGCTGGGACATAGGATCACCTTCAACACCCCTAAAGCAATATTTAGACCAAATTTCCAATAAAGATCTAAAGATTTTAATTCCGGGAGCAGGAAACGCCTATGAAGCCGTCTATGCCTTTGGTATGGGCTTTGAAAAAGTTCATATTCTTGATTTCTCTCCTGTTCCTATTGCTCAATTTAAGAAATCTTGTCCTGATTTTCCAGTTTCCAATATTTTTCTTGAAAACTTCTTTTCACATGAAGGAAAATATGATCTAATTCTGGAACAAACCTTCTTCTGCGCCCTGGATCCCCAATTGAGAAAGGATTATGTCCGGAAAATGCATGATCTTTTACTTCCAGGAGGGAAACTTACAGGGGTGATGTTTGCAAGGGAGTTTGCCCATGAAGGACCTCCTTTTGGGGGCAGTAAGGAAGAATATAGCCAATATTTTATGCCTGAGTTTGAAATATTGAAATTGGAACCATGTTACAACTCCATTCCCCCAAGACAGGGCAGTGAATTGTTTGTGCAGCTAAGGAAAAATTAAACATCCAGGATAAAATGGGATTTTTGAATGCCTTTTTTGAAAATCAGGATTCCGCACTCAAAGAAATCAATGCTTAAAGAGACCTGTTCTGTTTGACAGATCTTATTCCATGCCTTGTACATTTCATTGGACCAGTGGATATCTGCGACCGCCACGATGCTTTCCTCATGGAGATAGGGTAGCAGGGTTTGAAAATACCCAAAAGTCCCCTCAAAATTATGAGTTGCATCGATAAGTGCGAAATCAACTTTCCGGATTTTCTGAACTATTGGGGCGAGGGTTTCTTTTATGTTTCCTTGGACATAAATTGGTTTTTCGGCCCCGGGACCTTCTTTTGCTTTGTGAATAAGGCTTTCTGCTCCCTCAAAAGTAAAGAGTTCACCTTTGGTTACTCTTGAAAGGTATAAGGTGTTTATCCCTGTACAAGTACCCAACTCTAAAACCTTCAAGCCAGGAGTTTGAAGGCAAAAATATTGATAGATTTGACTGAATTTTCTCCCGGTAGTACTATATCGGGTTACATCTTTGGTCTTCCGAAATTGACTTTTTTTTAGCTTTTTCGAACCCTCTCCAAAATCTTCAATTACTAAGATGTCACTGTCTTTGAGAAGTTTTTTTCTCCAATCTTCGAGGTCCAGATCATTTGAACTGGAGTTTTTAAGGTATTTTAATAAGCCATTATAAAGATCTGAAATGTATGGCCCCTGAAGAGAAAATCTATCCTCCTTCAATAGCCAATACCGAATAGATTCGGAAATAGGGTAGAGGTATTTTTTCAAATCAATTGTCAAAAATGTCGGAGATTAATTGGAATTCAGGAATCCGAACTTCAATCAATTTGCCGTCAAAAAGTTTTTCCATGATGTATACCCCCCTCATTTTGCCCAAACCGGACTTAAGGTTACAACCAGAAACATATTCATGAGAAGCACCGGGTTCAAGAACTGGCTGTAGTCCAACCACTCCATCCCCTTCTACGAATTTTGTATTGTCCCCTGCATCAACAATTTCCCATCTCCGGCGCATCAATTGTATGGTATGACTGCTGTTGTTTTCTATCTTTACCTTGTAAGTGAAAACATAATGGTGCTGATGGGGACTTGAAAATTCTGCCTGATAGGTAGTCTCAACACTTACTCTTATACCTTCTGTAATGGCGGTGACCATAGTTCAATTCAAGGAGTTAATCAAAAACTTAAAGTTAGAATTTTAAATCTTTATTAACAACGTAATAGAGTCAAAATGGATGTCAAAATTGAGGAAAGCTGGAAAGAAAGACTGGAAGAAGAGTTCAAAAAGCCTTATTTCGATAAATTGGCTGAATTTATAAGAAGTGAATACCAAAACAATCAAATCTTTCCCAAGGGAAAGGAAATTTTCAATGCCTTTAACCATTGTAGTTTTGAAAAAACGAAGGTGGTCATATTGGGTCAAGACCCCTACCACGGACCGGGCCAGGCGCATGGACTTTCTTTCTCAGTGAGGGAAGGCGTCCCTTTTCCACCCAGCCTTTTGAACATTTTTAAGGAACTCAACAGGGATTTAGGGCTGTCCATTCCTTCTAATGGTGACCTTTCCCGGTGGGCTGATCAAGGGGTTTTGTTACTCAATGCTACCCTGACGGTCAGGGCACATCAGGCAGGATCACATCAAAATCAAGGATGGGAGATTTTTACGGATGCGGTGATCCGTAAAATTGCCCTTGAAAAAGAAAACGTGGTTTTTATGCTTTGGGGAGCCTATGCACAAAAGAAGGCTGCATTTATTTCGGATGATAAGCATCTCAAACTTCACGCTCCACATCCATCGCCGCTTTCTGCACACCGTGGATTTTTGGGATGTGGTCATTTTTCGAAAACTAATGCTTATCTGAAAGAAAAGGGATTAGCAGCGATCAATTGGTAAAAAAAAAATGCCCCACATAAATCTGTGAGGCGTTTTTTTATTTAATACCCTTGAAGAACCTGTTCCAACGGATTTTGCTGAACATGGATTTGTGCTTATCCAAAGACAGCCACAAGAACCAGGCTTTTCCTACAATATGGTCTTCGGGAACAAATCCCCAATACCTGGAATCCAATGAATCATGACGGTTATCTCCCATCATAAAGTAATAATCCTGCTTGAAGGTATATGTTTCCACTTTTTGGCCGTCAATGTAGAGTTGGTTATCCCTGACTTCCACATTTTTATGCCCCTCAAATTTTTCAATGGTATAAGAGTATTTTGCAATATTTTCGGTGTCCATTGTAATGGTCCATCCTTTGGCAGGGACTTTTAAAGGACCAAAATTATCTTTATTCCAACCAAAATAAGCGCCATCAGGAAAAATCTTTGGATCTCCCATTCCTTCTCTCTCCATACGAATGGTTACATTGCCAATAGCTGGTGATTTACGCAATCTTTCTGCAGTTTCTTCCGTGGTCATTACAAGATAACCGGAACCATTTGTGAAAGACATAAAGCCTTCCGGACTGATGCCATAATCACTGAAAAAATCAGCACTGAGGTTCCTGCTGGTCATTACATCATAGGAAAATTGTAACCCTTCCGGTTTATAGGCAGGCTCTCCATTGATAAATACGTTGGTCAGTGCTATTTCAATCTCGTCTCCAGGAATGGCCACTGCTCTTTTGATGTAATTGGTTTTGAGGTCAACCGGATATTCAAATTCCGAGGGAAAATTAAAAACGACAACATCGTTTCTTTTAACGGAAGAGAAGCCCGGTAACCTGAAATAAGGGAGTTGGATCCAATCAACATAGGAATTGGTCTCTGTGCCCCATATTTTTTGATGCGTCAAAGGAATCTGAAGAGGAGTCCTTGGGATTCGGGTTCCATAATGCATTTTGCTCACAAAGAGAAAGTCTCCTACTAGAAGGGATTTTTCCATTGAAGCTGTAGGAATAGTAAATGGTTCCAATAGTAGCCATCGGATCAGAGAAGCTGCAATGACTGCGAATACCAAAGCATCAAGCCATTCTCTTGCGGCTGATTTTTTCTTTTTTACTTCTTTCATTTCACTCAAAAATTTTAGAAAGATAGGAAATCATCCATTGATAATACACCTTTTTTGTCTTTAATCCATTCAGCCACCAAAACTGCGCCAAGTGCAAATCCTTTGCGGCTATGGGCAGTATGACTGATTTCAATATCATCTATTTCAGATTGATAGCGTATAATGTGTGTGCCCGGGGCAGGGTCGATCCGTTTTGATGTAATGATCACATCATGTTCATTAGCGGTCGGGTCGCCGGACAGTTTCCAACCGGTATAATGTGGATTTTGTTGTATGATCCCTTCTGCCAAGGTAATGGCTGTTCCACTAGGAGCGTCTTTTTTCTCGGTATGGTGGATTTCTTCCATGCTGACTTTATAGTCGGATTGATCTTTCATCAAGGAAGCCAGAAATTTGTTCACTTTAAAAAAAACATTGACCCCTATGCTGTAATTGGAAGCATAGAAGAATGCCGTTTCTTTTTCCAATGCCAAAGCGGCAATGGCAGGTTTTTTATCAAGCCAACCTGTAGTACCTGAAACTACAGGTATGCCTCTATTTATGGCCCAACTTATATTTTCGACTGCTGCATCCGGTTGACTGAATTCGATTGCCACATCAATATTTTCAGGATTTAAGCCATCCAATTCTTCTCTATTGTCAATGTTGATTTTGGCAATGATATGGTGACCTCTGGACTCGGCGATTTCTCCGATTATTTTTCCCATTTTGCCATATCCCAATAATAGTATATTCATATCAGAAGTTTATTTTCATAGATAATCCAAATAAGGTTCCCCCTGCTGTTAAGGTTTCAATATTTGGTTCAAACCGAAAGCTTAAATCATCACTGACATCAAAGGTTGACAGATGGGCGTCCACCTGTGCATCGATGATGTTGAGTGCATAGATACCGATGAATAAGAAATAATTCAAATCTCTGTTCCTTCGCCAAAAGTTGACCTGTCTCACTAACCCATCCCTGTTTAGATTGGGAAAATTGTTAGGTTCCTGCCTATCAAATTGAAATAGGGCCTCCTTTAAAGCTTGATATCTGCGGTTATTGAAATCGATAAAATAAATATTAGTAGCAAATCCGCCATAGAGTATAGGCACTTTCCAAGCTTTGCCGTTATACACTTGTCCTGCGCCTGGAATTATGGCTGATAGTATGGTTGCTTTTTTCGGATCTTTATAACCTTCCGGCCTTAGGTTGATGGATAGAGTATCTGCTTTTATTTGTTGGGCTATGCCATCCAAGGGATGCAAAACCAATAAAACAAAAACAGCAATGAAACCTTTCAGTATCATTGCCCTTTTCATATTGTAAGTTTTTGGATGGTCAACTGCCGTAATCAAGGCTTTATATTATGTCCAAGATTTCAAGAATTCGGTTCAGGTCATCAGCAGATTGGAAAGGGATTTTGATTTCTCCTTTATTTTTTCCGTCTGCTTTAAGTTGTACCTTGGTTCCGAAATGGGAGGCCAACCTTTGTTGGATTTTGCCGATTTCGTACTTTTTGACAGGATCTAATCCCTGGGTTTTAGATGCAAGTTTTTCTTCAGGTTCGCTGTTCAAGGCTTTTACTAGGGCTTCTACTTTACGGACACTGAGTTCTTCTGCAATGGTTCTTTTATAAATAGCCAGCTGTTTGTCAATATCTTCAACATTGATAATTGCCCGGGCATGCCCCATGGAAATCAGGTTATCCCGTAATCCTGCCTGAATATCCGGTGGCAATTTCAATAGGCGCAGGTAATTGTTAACAGTAGTTCTGTTTTTGCCAACCCTTTCGCCAAGTTCTTCTTGTTTGAGGTTACATTCTGTCAATAACCTTTGATAAGAATGGGCGATTTCTAGAGAGTTAAGGTTTTCCCGCTGAATATTTTCGATCAATGCCATTTCCAGCATCTGCTGATCATTGGCGGTCCTTACATAGGCAGGCACTTTTTCCAAACCTGCCATTTTGGAAGCCTGGAACCTCCTTTCGCCAGAGATCAATTGATACTCCCCATCAGCGAGTTTTCTTACTGTAATAGGCTGTATAATACCCTGAACTTTTATGGATTCGGACAGTTCCTGTAAAGCTTCTTTGTCAAAATGCGTTCTTGGCTGATAGGGGTTTACCTGGATCTCTGACAAAGGTATCTCATAGATGCCTACTACGGGTGCAGCAGGTGCTTCATCTTGGTTTTTTCCTTTCTGCGGAGAATCCTGAAGTAAGGCTCCCAATCCTCTTCCGAGTGCATTTTTTTTAACTATAGGTTTTTTGTCCGCCATAATCAATATATCAGTTTACTCTCTCCATCCCGTTTTTGGTGGCAATTTCATTGGCTAGATTGAGGTAAGCCATGGCTCCTTTTCCCTCCGCATCAAACGCGATAACAGGAAGCCCAAAACTTGGTGATTCACTCAATTTGACATTTCTTGGAATAATCGTTTCAAATACCAGGTTTTTGAAATGCATTTTGACTTCATCTACGACTTGGTTGCTGAGTCTTAACCTGACATCATACATGGTAAGCAAGATGCCTTCAATCTCAAGATTTGGGTTCAGCCTCGTTTGAATGATCTTAATCGTATTGAGTAATTTTCCCAAGCCTTCCAAAGCAAAATATTCACACTGCACCGGTATGATTACTGAATCCGCTGCCGTTAATGCATTGATTGTGATTAGACCCAAAGACGGAGAACAATCAATTATCACAAAGTCATACTTATCCTTCACCTTTGAGATTACCCCTCTCATTTTTTCTTCCCTGTTTTCCAGGTTAATCATTTCCACTTCTGCACCGACTAAGTCTATGTGCGATGGGACAAGGTCTAGATTGTCGATTTCTGTTTTTAAGATGATTGATTCGATATCTGTACCATCCACCATGCACTCATAAATACTGGTGTCAATATTCTTGGGGTCATGCCCCAATCCTGATGTGGTGTTGGCCTGAGGATCAGCATCAATGACCAATGTTTTAAATTCTAAAACAGCCAAACTGGCAGCCAAATTCATCGCGGTAGTGGTTTTTCCGACTCCACCTTTTTGGTTCGCAATGGCAATAACTTTTCCCATTTTTTTATTTATAGGGTGATTGAATCTCCAATATTAAGTAAAATCAATTCTTTTCCTGCCCTCCCAGCAGCTTTTTTTGCCGCTTCGAGATCGATCTCTATATATGGAAAAGTATCGTAGTGCATGGCTATGATTTTTTTTGTTCCTACAAAATCAGCCGCTTTGATGGCATCATCAATGCCCATGGTAAAATTGTCACCGATCGGAAGAAAAGCAAAATCAATCTTGAACTCCTCCCCAATAAGTTTCATGTCATAAGTAAGTGCCGTATCACCGGCATAGTAGAAACAGCCTTTTTCATGCTGCACCACAAAGCCACCAGGATTACCACCTGGACTTCCATCAGGAAGTGTACTGCTGTGCACTGCGTTTACATACTTGACTTTTCCAAAATCAAAAACTTTTTTGCCTCCATGGTTCATAGGATGGTATTTTTCCACTCCTTTCTGAGCAAACCATACGGCTATTTCATAATTTGAAACCAATATCGCATCTGAGGCCTTTGTTATTTTCTCAGCATCCGCAACATGGTCTTCATGTCCATGACTAAGCAATACATAATCCGCTTTGATCTTATGGATATCAATATGGGTGGCCTTTCCATTGGGGCTAATAAATGGGTCAAACAATATTTTTTTATCTCCAATTTTCACCAAAAAGGTAGAATGTCCGTAGTAAGTTATATCGATCATGTTGCTTTCGGTCTTTTGGTTTTCTCAGCTTACAAATATAGGATTTATATCCAGTCCAAAAACGAAATATTTTCCACATTGTCTTGTGGATATTTTTAAAGAATTGATTTTTACCACTGTATACTCCATCGGTCAGTTTGAAATATCAATCGATAAATAAAAAAAAGCTGTCCTAATTTAGAGGACAGCTTCGTTCAATTTTTAATCTTTTTTCTTTTTGTTGGCTTCCGCAGCTTTCATGGCTTCTTCCAACTTTTGCTGAAACTTGGATTTCTTTTTGTTGACATTCTTCTTTCTGTACTCCTCAATTTTCTCCCTGATTTTTGCATCATCAACAAACATCTTGATCAAGGCTTGCTGACCGAATGTGACCATGTTGGACACAAAATAGTAGAAGCTCAATGCCGCAGGGAAAGAGTTTAGGACAAACATGAAAATAACAGGCATAATGTAACCCAGGTTTTTCATAGGCCCAGTCTGAGCAGTCAACTGATTGTTGAAATGGGTATAGGCTATTTGCGATATTGTCATCAACAAAGTAAATAAACTGACATGTGCCCCATAGAAAGGAATGGTAAAGGGAAGTCTTACTATGGCATCATAGGTAGAAAGGTCATGTGCCCATAAGAATGATTCCTGTCTCAATTCTATAGAATTGGGGAAGAAGAAGAACATGGCAAAGAGGAATGGCATTTGCAGCAACATCGGCAAGCAACCAGAAATAGGGCTTACTCCCAATTGTCCGAAAAGTTTCATTTGCTCTTGCTGCATTTTGGCGGGATCATTACCGAATTTTTCTTTCAATTCATCAATTTCAGGTTTGATTACCCTCATTTTGGCCATGCCAATGTAGGACTTATAGGTCAAGGGGAATAGTGCAAGCTTGATGATCAAAACAATCAGGATAATGATGACACCATAATTGCTGAAATATTTCTCCAAAAACTGGAACAAATTGACGATAATGTATTTGTTTACCCAGCTTACAAAGAAATAACCCATGTCCACGTTATGCTCAAATCCCGGGGTGACTTTTTTCAGGATATTGTAATTGTTCGGTCCAAAGAAATAAGTTAATTCTGCCCTTCCATTATCCAAAGGCAAAAGCATACTTGCTTTCATGTTTTTGATAGAAAGGGTATCGGAAGGCGTTTCCTGTTTCAGACTGACATTGTTGAATTGACTACCTGCAATAATAGCAGAGGTGAAGAATCTTTGACTGAAACTTACCCACTTGACAGGTTCTTTTATGTCTGCTTCATCAGAAGAGGAGGTTAGGCTTAGGTCGTCATGGGATCCAGCAGTTGTGAAAAAATTGATATTTGTTTTTCTCCTAGACTCCTCTATGTCCTGTTCCTGCCTTTGAAGGCGGTCATCCCACAATATTTGAACTTGATTTTCCTTTAGGGTATTTCCCAGTCCGGAAAACTCAAGGTTCTTCTCCAGGGTATATTGGCCTTCCCTCAATTCATAGGTTCTGGTAATTCTGGCATTTCCGGCTTGAGCTGTAAATGTCAAAATGTTGGACTTTATTCCTTCAGTTTCTGAACTGGAGAGGGTGGGGTTGAAGAAAAGCTGGTTGAGGCTTAAAGGTCCTTTGTCTGTTTGGATGGAATAGTCAATGTCGGAACTGTTTTCATCTAAAATCACCAATGGCCTCTGGTCCCAGGTTTTAAAATCTTTGAGCTCTACCCGGGAAATTTCTGCTCCTTTGGTTGAAAAAGTAACTATCATTTTATCATTTTCCAATGTGACAGTTTCTTCTGTTCCCCTGGTCATGGGCGCAAAAATTCCAAATTGCCGTTGGGCAATGATATCCTGTATGCTGTCAGGTTCCGCTGCAAACTGGATCAGCAGGTCTCCGCCTGTCTCTGTTTCTTCAGTTTGGGAAGGTACAGTCGTTTGTTGGTTTTCTTCCCTGACCGGTTCCGGTGTTGTCGCAAAGAAAATCGAATACACCAGCAATACTACTGCGAAAAGGATTAATCCTGTCGCTTGGTTTCTATCCATACTTTTTACTTTAATAGTCCTTCAAAAACCAAAGGTAACTTAAAGCAATTAAGGTCTACCTTTCTTGTCTTTGAGTTACCTTTCGGTGAAGAGGGCCGAAATATTACTTTATTTTTTTGTTTTCCAATGTTGCCGAAATAAACCTCACAAATAATGGGTGGGGATTCAATACGGTACTTTTATATTCTGGATGGAATTGAACGCCTACAAACCAAGGATGTTCTTTGATTTCCATGATTTCAACCAGTTTGGTATCGGGGTTTATTCCTGTGGCCAGCATTCCTTTTTCTTCAAATTGAGCAAGAAAATGGTTGTTGAACTCATACCTATGTCTGTGTCTTTCATGAATTTTTTGTTTCCCATAGGCCTGAAAAGCTTTACTACCTTTTTTCAATTCGCAAGGATAGGAACCCAACCTCATCGTACCGCCCATCAATTCCAGGTTTTTTTGCTCTTCCATCAAAGCTATGACAGGATAAGGGGTGTAAGTATCCATTTCCGTACTGTTTGCATCGATGAGCCCCAGTACATTCCTGGCATATTCAATTACCGCTACCTGCATACCCAAACAAATTCCAAAGAAGGGAATGTTGTTTTCGCGGGCAAATTTAACAGTTTCTATCTTACCTTCAAGTCCTCTTTCTCCAAAGCCGGGAGCCACCAGGATTCCATCCATGTTATCCAGCTTTTTAGTGATATTATCAGCATTGATTTCTTCTGAAGAAATCAGGTGCAGATGCACTTTGCATTCAACAGCTGCGCCCGCGTGCACAAAGGACTCAATGATAGATTTATAGGCATCCGGTAAGGACACGTATTTTCCGACCAGCGCAATATTGGTCTCCTGGGTCGGGTTTTTGAGTCTTCCCAGGAAGTCTTTCCATTGATCGAGTTCAGCCTTGTTTTTTGTAGTGAGTTTCAGTTTTGACATCACCCGCTCATCCAGTTTTTCCTTTTTCATCAAAAGGGGAACATCGTAGATGGTTTCTGCATCCATCGCTTCAATCACACAATTCAGCTCTACGTTACAGAATAGCGAAAGTTTCTTTTTCACTTCCAATGGAAGAGGGTGCTCAGTCCTGCAGACCAATATATCTGGCTGTATACCTGCTTCAAGCAATTGTTTGACGGAATGCTGGGTAGGTTTTGTTTTTAGCTCCTTGGCAGCAGCCAGATAGGGGATCAGGGTTAGGTGGATGACCAAAAAATTGTTAGCACCGATTTCCCATTTAGCCTGTCTCACGGCTTCAATAAATGGCAAAGATTCTATATCACCGACACATCCTCCAATTTCTGTGATGATGACATCATATTTTTCATCTTCTCCCAGTTTGAAAAAATTCCTTTTGATTTCATCCGTGATGTGGGGAATTACCTGAACGGTTTTTCCAAGAAATTCTCCCTTCCTCTCTTTGGTGATGACATTATTATAAATTCTTCCTGTAGTCACATTGTTTGCCTGGGAAGTAGGGGTGTTCAGGAAGCGCTCATAATGTCCCAAATCCAAGTCGGTCTCTGCCCCATCCTCAGTCACATAGCACTCTCCATGCTCATAAGGATTAAGGGTACCCGGGTCGATGTTCAGGTAAGGGTCAAATTTTTGAATGGTCACACTGAATCCCCGGGCCTGAAGTAACTTGGCCAATGAGGCTGCAATGATTCCCTTTCCAAGAGAGGAGGTAACCCCTCCGGTAATAAAGATGTATTTGGTGGATGAAGCCATAAGAATGGTAGGAAATTTTTGTTTGAATTCTTATGGGATTCAAAGGTACGCTAAATATTTGATTTGAGAGTTTAAATCGGAAAGGAAATTTTGATGGAGAAGTTGCCCGATTCTTTAAATGAATTTTAAATCGGGCAATATTGGAGTTAGCTCACACTGGATGGTTGAACTTATTTTAAAACATGATAAGCCAGTAGCTGCTGTACCTCATAGACATTAACTGGTTTGTTAAACTGTTTTTTTATGCTTGGATGTACCTCACTTGAAATCCAGATTTTCAATTCCGCATCCAGATCAAAAGTCCCGGCAGTTTCCACACTGAATTTTGAGATACTTTTGTAAGAAACCGACAGGTATTCGGTTTTGCTTCCTGTACAAGGATTAATAGTTGGCTTTTATGTATTTCAGGACCTTTTCCATTTCCCTTCTGATCTCGGAAGCCTTGTTCAAATAATTATTGTTCATAAAAGAAAAAGCATATACTTTTCCGGAATCGGTACGAAGTAATCCAACCAAGGAATGATTGTTGCTGATTGTACCTGTTTTGGCAAAAACATAAGGCCTTGGTGCAGCATAATTGTTTTTCAAGGTTCCATTTACCCCTCCCTGCGGCAACAATTGCATGAGTTGAGCCCTTGGCATGAGTTGATCCAATTTGACCATTAAGGTTACCATGCTTCTTGGTGTAACCAAATTATGCCTTGATAGTCCAGAGCCATCTACCCATTGAGGCTTATCCGGAAAATCTGCCATGTGATTTTTCTTAATGAAATCAATGGCCCTTTCACTATTGAGTTCCCCAAACAAAGCATCCGATACCATCAAGAGCAGCTGTTCAGCGACAAAATTATCGCTTTCCTGCAATACCTCCTTCCATAATGGGGCAAGAAGTCCTCCTTTATAAACTTTTGCATCTGCAGGAGCTTTCTCTCTTACCAAAGTCACCGGTTTACCAAGACTTTCCTCCATTAATTTTAATTTGACCTCTGGGATGGTGATAAAAGGCATTGTTGAAAATTGGTTGACATAGAGTGAAGGATTATAATAAAAGGTGTTGGAATTGAAATCCCTTTGAACACCTCTTATTTCCCTGTCGCTTCTTGCTACCATGGACCTAAACAGCGGAATGTCCGGAACAGGAGTTTTGTTCGTATTGGTGAAGGTTACAATGTTTCCATAAACAGGAAAAGCAGACCTTTCAGGGGAATAGGCAAAGTAATAATCATCCCACTGCCATCCATAACCAAAAGGGGTGTCTTTCCAATTTTCCAGAGAAAAGTTGATTTTTTTATAGGGCCTGAAGAATTCCTGCAATTTGGGTTGAGGCAGGGGCTTGTATTTCCATGAAGGATCGCCGGATCCCCAAATGGTGATCTGATCTCCATTTTTGACATATCTAAATGTCCGGGTGCTATCTTTTAAAATCAAAACAGAGGCATAGAAGGTCAACAGCTTAGTGGTTGAGGCGGGTATGAAGTTCATGTGGCTGTTTTTTTCGAACATCACCCATTGGCTGTCCAGGTCATAAAGCATGAATCCGGTAAGGTGGTTATCGAAAAAGGAATTCTCTCCCAAAAGCTCATTTAAGCCTTCATATTTCCTTCTTGCATCATCTTCCTGAGAAAATCCGGGAAGAAATAATAGCCAAAAAAAGATGATGCCTATAACCCTCAACTTCATGCTTTATCGTTTTTTGCTGCCAAAATAATAAGAAGCCAGCCCATTATGAAGGCCACTCCGCCAAAGGGGGTAATTGCCCCAAGCCAAGTAATGCCTGACAAAGAGAGGACATAAAGAGAACCGGAAAAAACCAAAATACCAATCAAAAAAGACCACATAGCAGGTTTTAACCATTTTCTTTCAGGTTGTAGGCTATGCCAGATTCCTACAACTAACATGGCCAAAGCATGGTAAAAATGGTATTTTACTCCCGTTTCAAAAGTTTCGATTCTGCCATGGGATTCTAAAATTCCCTGCAGGCCATGGGCACCAAAAGCGCCAATACCTACTGCCAAAGCACCCAGCAGCCCGGCAACTTGAATAAAAGCCATTTTCTCCATTTCAATTGTAATTTCTCTCTCCAAAAATAGCTGTACCGATTCTGACCATTGTACTACCTTCTTCTTGGGCAATCAGATAATCCCCACTCATGCCCATAGATAGTTCTTTCATTTCCACATTTTCAGGCAAATTCCTGGCCTTAAGTCTTTCAAACAAGCGCTTTAAGCCTGCAAATTCGTTACGGATCTGATCTTCATTGTCGGTGAATGTAGCCATACCCATCAGCCCAATGATTTTAATGTTTTTCAAGTCCTTAAGTTCTTCTGACTCGATAAGCAACATCAATTCTTCTTCCGAAAACCCAAACTTTGATTCTTCTTCTGCGATGTGCACTTGCAGTAGACAGGAAATGATACGGTTGTTTTTCTCGGCTTGTTTGTCTATTTCCTGTAATAATTTTATGGAATCTACTCCATGGATCAAATAGACAAAAGGCGCGATGTATTTTACCTTGTTCCTTTGAAGGTGACCGATCATGTGCCAGCGGATATCCTTGGGGAGTTGGGGAGCTTTTTCAGTAAGCTCCTGTACCTTATTTTCGCCAAAATCCCTGACTCCTAATTCATAGGCCTCTTTAATGGCGGATACAGGATGTGTTTTGCTAACGGCAATCAACAGGCAATTTGGGTTGATGAATGTATTTTTTATGGAAAGAAGGTTTTCTTTTAAAGGCATTCTTTAAATTTGGTTTGTCAGAATTCAAAATTCAGTTAAGCAAAGATATGGCGATATTAGGTACATTACTAAAAAAAGGCATCAGATTAAGAGAATCACTTGAGCAGGAATACAGTAATCCGGCCGAACTCCAAAAGCAGGAATTGAAGAAACTGTTGATCCAGGCTAAAGATACCGAATTTGGTAAGAAATACCGTTTTGATTTGATATTGAAGGAATTCAAGAAGCAAAATAAGGATTTTTACAGGGCCTTTTCCTCCATGGTTCCAACATACAACTATGAAAAAATTTACAATGAATGGTGGTACAGGCTCAAAGCAGGGGAGAAGAACATCACATGGCCGGGGGCTATCCGATATTTTGCACTGACCTCCGGTACTTCAGGGGCTTCATCCAAATACATTCCCATTACCCAGGACATGGTGAAAGCCATAAGAAAAACCGGTGTCAGGCAAATTTTGTCCCTTTCAAAATACGATTTGCCCGACTCACTTTTTACCAAAGGCATTCTGATGCTGGGAGGGAGTACTGATCTGGATTTCAATGGTACTTATTTTTCTGGTGACCTTTCTGGCATTACTGCCGGCAGGCTTCCTGTTTGGTTCCAGCAGTTTTATAAACCCGGAAAGAAAATTTCCAAAAACAGGGATTGGGGAGAAAAAATCGAGCAGATCGTGGAAATGGCGCCTAAGTGGGATATTGGAATCATTGTAGGTGTACCGGCATGGCTGCAGATCTTGTTAGAAAAGATCATCGAACGGTACAAGGTCAAGACCATCCATGATATCTGGCCCAATTTGCACATTTTTGTCCATGGAGGGGTATCTTTTGAGCCTTATAAAAAAGGATTTGAGCAACTTCTGGAAAGGCCCTTGATTTATATGGAAACTTACCTGGCCTCTGAGGGCTTCCTGGCTTTTCAGGCATTGCCCAATAGAAGGACCATGCGGCTTGTATTGAACAACGGTATTTTTTATGAATTTGTCCCCTTCAATGAGGATAATTTTGATGAAAATGGAGAACTGAAACCTGAGGCCCAAATCTACAAAATAGATGAAATCAAGGAAGGTGAAGATTATGCTATCCTGATAAGTACTTGCGCAGGTGCCTGGCGTTATCTAATAGGCGATGTTATACGCTTTGAATCCAAAGCTGAAAATGAAATCCTGATCACAGGAAGGACGAAGCATTTTCTGAGTCTTTGCGGGGAACATTTGTCTATGGACAATATGAACAGGGCCATTGAACTGGTATCGGAGGAAATGAATTTGAATATCAGGGAATTTACCGTATTAGGTTTGCCGGATGGAACGCTCTTCAGACATCAATGGTTTGTAGGGACGGATGACAAAGTAGATCCAGATAAACTGATGGAAAGGATAGATGCCCACCTCAAGGACCTGAATGATGATTACATCACAGAGAGGAAGCATGCCTTGAAAAGGGTATCCTGTACAGTCATTTCTCCCAAGCTTTTTTATGATTGGATGCGAGAACAGGGAAAAGAGGGAGGACAGAATAAATTTCCGAGGGTGTTGAAAGGTGAAAAAATGGATCAATGGCTAGATTTTCTTAAATCCCACAAAGTAAGCCTATGATGCATGCATTAATAGAAGGTATCTACATGGGCCTTTTGCTTTCAGCCATGATAGGCCCTGTTTTTTTTACCTTGATCCAAAGCAGTCTGGAAAATGGGTTTAAATATGCCGCAGCACTTGCTTTGGGCATTTTTTTGAGTGATTTGCTTTATGTGGTCATTACTTATTTTGGGGTTAGTTTTTTGGCAGAATTTCCTGATTTTGAATGGTATCTTGCTGTATTTGGTGGTATTGTATTGGTAGGATTCGGAATTTCCAATTTTTTCAAAAAAGGAATGGACAGACCTTCCACCGGAGGTATTCCTGTTCTTAGGGCAAAGAAAAGAACTGCTTTTATTAAAGGCTTCAGCATTAACGGAATCAATCCTTTTGTGTTGTTATTTTGGATTTCAATAGCCGGACTGCTTGCCGTAAACAATGAGTTTGATAGCATGGATGTGGGTATTTACTATCTAGGTATCCTTTTGACTGTGTTTTCGATTGATTTAGTCAAAGCATTTGTGGCAAAAAAGCTAAAAAACCTGATCACAGCCAAAGTAATGACGGTACTCAATAAGGTGGTAGGGACAGCACTTATACTTTACGGGTTTAGGCTTTTTTGGTTTGCGAATACTTTGTGAAAAATATTGAGAAGGGATAATTCTGACAAAGGAGCCTTTTCTTGTTGTGGCATGCTTTCAAACTATCCTGCAAATGTCTACCTTTGTGACTTCTAAAAAAGGCTTCAACAAACAGCACATGATCCTCTTTTTCCAATCCCCCCAAAGCCTGGTATATGCAGTTCAGGCAAAACACCCATTGAACCAACAGGACATTGACAAGCTTATCTGGCTTTTTGGCCAGTCCCAGTTACTATCTTCCGAAAAAGTAGTGGGAAAATTTGCCGGTCCAAGAAAAGAAATGATTACCCCTTGGTCTACCAATGCGGTGGAAATTACCCTGAATATGGGGATACAGGGAATCCAGAGGATAGAGGAATATTATCCTCTCGCTGCAGGACAGAAGATAGACCCTATGTTGCAGAAGGTATATGAGGGATTGGATCAGGATATTTTTGATATCCACCTGCAGCCGGAACCTATAATTCCTGTGACCAATATCAGAGAATATAATCAAAAAGAAGGGCTGGCGCTTTCGGATGAAGAAATCGACTATCTTGAAGGTGTAAGCAAGCAGTTGGGAAGGCCATTGACAGATTCTGAAGTGTTTGGTTTCAGTCAAGTGAATTCTGAACATTGCCGACACAAAATTTTCAATGGCACATTTATTATCAATGGGGAGGAGAAGGAAAAAACACTTTTTCAGCTGATCAAAGAAACATCTAAAAGACACCCCAATAAAATCGTTTCAGCCTACAAAGACAATGTAGCTTTTATTGATGGTCCAAAAGCCCAACAATTCGCTCCCAAAACACAGGACAAACCTGATTTTTTTGAACCTGAAACCATTGATACGGTAATATCCCTAAAAGCCGAAACTCACAATTTCCCCACCACAGTGGAGCCATTTAACGGAGCTGCTACAGGTTCAGGTGGTGAAATCAGGGACAGATTGGCCGGGGGGACAGCGTCTATACCATTGGCAGGAACTGCTGTATATATGACCTCTTATCCCAGGTCAGAAGCTGGCCGGAGCTGGGAGAAAAACCTGACAGAAAGGAAATGGTTGTACCAAACACCTATGGATATCCTGATAAAAGCTTCCAATGGGGCAAGTGATTTTGGGAACAAATTTGGTCAACCCCTGATCTGTGGTTCAGTTCTCACTTTTGAGCATGAGGAAGGGGGTAAAACCCATGGATTCGACAAGGTGATCATGTTGGCCGGAGGTGTTGGTTTTACAAGAAAGGAATATGCCAAGAAACATGAACCGGGCAAAGGTGACAAAATCATTGTCATGGGGGGAGACAATTACCGCATTGGTATGGGCGGTGGGGCTGTTTCTTCCGTAGCAACCGGAGAATTCAGTAACGCCATTGAATTGAATGCCATTCAGCGCTCCAACCCGGAAATGCAGAAAAGGGTTTCCAATGTGATCAGGGCCATGGCTGAAAGCCACGATAATCCAATTATCTCTATCCATGATCATGGAGCGGGGGGACATTTGAACTGTCTTTCAGAATTAGTTGAAAGTACCGGAGGGACCATTCATTTAGACAAATTGCCTGTAGGTGACCCGACCCTTTCTGCCAAAGAAATTATCGGGAATGAGTCTCAGGAAAGAATGGGCCTGGTTGTAAAGGAAAAAGATGTTGCAACTTTACAGCGCATCGCTGAAAGAGAAAGAGCGCCTTTCTATGTGGTGGGGGAAACCACGGGCGACATGCATTTCAAGTTCGAAAACCAACAGACCGGAGAAAAGCCCGTAGATTGGGACCTGGCCTACATGTTTGGAAGTTCTCCCAAAACAATTTTGGAGGATACAACCCAAGATAACGTTTTTGCAGAACCTGAATATTCCCCTGAACAATTGAAATCCTATATCGAGGATGTACTTCAATTGGAAGCCGTGGCTTGCAAAGATTGGTTGACCAATAAAGTGGACCGTTCAGTAACGGGACGTGTAGCAAAGCAACAAACCGTGGGTGAAATCCAAGTTCCCCTGAATAATGTGGCCGTGATGGCTCTTGATTTTACAGGTCAGAAAGGTATAGCAACGTCAATTGGGCATGCTCCAATTGCTGCACTTGCCAACCCAGAAGCTGGTTCAAGGTTGGCAATAGCGGAGGCTTTGACAAACCTGGTTTGGGCGCCAATTACCGATGGATTAGCAGGAGTGTCTTTAAGTGCCAATTGGATGTGGCCAGCTAAAAATCCCGGAGAAAACGATAGGCTATACAGGGCAGTTCAGGCAATTTCAGATTTTGCGATAGCGCTGGGTATCAATGTTCCTACTGGAAAAGATTCACTTTCCATGACACAGAAGTATCCAGATGGAAAAACAGTGTATTCTCCTGGTACTGTTATTATCTCTACAGTCGCAGAATGTGCTGCACCGGTCATGACAATTTCTCCAGACCTGAAGCCGGTACCGGGGAGCAAGGTCTATTATATTGATTTTTCCAAGGACAGTGCAAAACTGGGAGGTTCCAGTTTGGCACAGGTTCTGAATACCGTGGGGAATGAAACCCCTGATGTGAAGGACAGCCAATACTTCAGTACTGCCTTTATGGTGATTCAGAAGTTGATTGAAAAGGGTGAGATTTTAGCAGGGCATGATATTTCCTCGGGTGGAATGATTACCGCTTTATTGGAAATGTGTTTCCCTTCCAACCAAATAGGTTTGAAAGTTAAACTTGACCGTTTGGGAGAAAGAGATTTGGTAAAAGCTCTCTTTGCAGAAAATCCAGGTGTACTGATTCAAGTGAAGAACATGGAAAGGACAAGAGCGGTTCTTGAGAATTATGGGATAGCCTACACTTCCATAGCTGATGTTACTTTGGATGGCCATGTTGACTTGACGGGAACCAATCTCAATCTGGATGTTGCTGAAATGAGGGATATATGGTTCAGGTCTTCCTATTTGCTTGATAGAAAGCAAAGCGGTGAGGAACTGGCCTTAGACAGGTTCAATAATTATAAACTACAGCCTTTGCAATATCAGTTTGGTATGAACTGGCAAGGTACTTTGGATGCTTTTGGCCTGAACCCATACAGGAGAACAGCCTCAGGTAAAAGGGCAGCCATTATCCGTGAAAAAGGAGTGAATGGGGATAGAGAGATGGCCTATTCTCTTTGGTTGGCCGGATTTGATGTGAAAGATGTGCATATGACTGATCTGATTTCAGGAAGGGAAAATCTGGAAGATGTGCAGATGATTGTTTTTGTGGGTGGTTTCTCCAATTCTGACGTCTTGGGCTCTGCAAAGGGATGGGCAGGTGCCTTCCTTTACAACGAAAAGGCCAAGCAGGCCTTGGATAATTTCTATGCCAGAAAAGATACCCTGAGTTTGGGGGTTTGTAATGGCTGCCAATTGATGGTGGAATTGGGCCTGGTTGCATCTGAGCACGACGAACGTCCTAAAATGCTGCACAATGCCAGCCATAAATTTGAATCCGCATTTGTCAATGTAAGCATACCGGAAAACAACACGGTGATGTTAAAGAGCCTTGCAGGTCAACGTTTGGGGGTATGGATTGCGCATGGGGAAGGAAAATTCCATTTGCCAAAGCCAAAAGAAGCCTATCATATTGGTATGACCTATTCCTATACTGCCTATCCTGGCAATCCTAATGGGTCTGATTATGCAGTAGCCGGAATTGCCTCTGCTGATGGAAGGCATTTGGCTATTATGCCCCATATTGAACGGTCCATTAAGCCTTGGAATTGGCCATATTATCCATCAGAAAGACAGGGTGATGAAATTACCCCTTGGGTGGAGGCGTTTGTGAATGCTTATAAGTGGGTGAGTGAGAGGTAGCAGGGGCGAGATGTGAATAGCAAGAGGCAAGGATTTCGGAAGGGTAAAGTCCGGTTTCGGAAGGGGATAATGGATTTAGAAAAAATACGGAAGAGTTAATGAATTAAGCGTTTCATTAAGGATTTTTTGTCCAGAGCTTTCAGCTCTGGACTTTACTTAATTGGCCTTTTGTGGGATTGACGGATCAATCTCCGGTAATGTTAAAAGCCACAGTCCTGACCCTTTTGGTAATTATGCCTTCCATTTCCTGTTCCAAAATCAATTTCTTAGCCTGATCTTCTTCAAATACTGCTTGTAGGTCCTTGATCTGGCCAAAAGGGATATGTTGCTCCAACATCATACCTGCCCATTCCGCTATAGGTTTTTTTAAAAACTGCTCTTTGAATTTGATAGCTAATTCAGATCTATGCTTTACCCTACCGGCATTGGTAATGAATCTTAAATCTGATTTTAATTCCTGCATTTTCAGTATCCCACACAACCTGTAAAACTGCTGATCACTTCCAATCGCCAATACTATCCATTCGCCGTCCTTGCATTGAAATGTTTCGCCATATGGAGCAATGTTGGGATGCAATGACCCTGTCCTTTGTGGGATCTGCTTGTTCATTAGCCAATTAGAGGCCTGATTGGTCAAGGAAGCAATCGCTGAATCGTAAAGGGAAACCGTTACCTTTCGCCCTTTTCCATCTACTGATCTTTGTAACAAAGCGCATAAGATACCTTCTTTAAGTTGATGGGCTGTGAGTATATCAATCATTGCCAAGGGCATCTTTAGGGGAGGGGAGTCCGGTTCGCCATTCATGGACATATAGCCTGTCTCTGCCTGCAATACCACATCATAGGCTACCCTTGGATCATTTTCACTGAAACCAACGATTTCACCATATACCAATGATGGATTGACCTGAAGTAAGGATTCAAAATCTAACTCGAGCCTAAGCGCATCTCCAGGCTTGAAATTGACCAAAACGACATCCGCCTTTTTGATCAGGGATAAAATTTCCCGATGGTCCGAATCATCACTTAAGTTCCTTAATATGGAAGTTTTTCCATAATTGGCTGATGCATAATAGGCAGAAAGGCTTTGTTCAGGATTTTCCCCGGATAGTTTCCAGCTGCGGGTCACATCTCCTCCTGTTTTGCTGTTTTCGACTTTGAGCACTTCTGCGCCCAACTCTGCAAAAAATGTCCCAACCAATGGACCAGCCAGTACACTGGATAGTTCGATGACCTTGAGGTTGTTGAAAATATTCATTTTGCAAGGATCAAAAAAATCCCCTCTTTTTACCAAAGAGAGGATTTTGTGTATCAATCAAATTTCATTTCAGGGATTTCACCTTCTACTATCAGCCTTCCTTCAGTTTTGGATTGGATTTCCTCTACACTGATGCCAGGTGCCCTTTCCAGTAGTTTAAAACCACCCTCAGGCATCACTTCCAGTACGGCAAGGTCGGTTACAATTTTCTTGACGCAGCGTATTCCTGTAATTGGAAGGCTACATTTTTTTAAAAGCTTGGATTGACCATCTTTGCTGCAATGCTGCATGGCCACAATGATGTTTTCGGCAGATGCTACCAAATCCATAGCACCTCCCATTCCTTTTACCATTTTTCCTGGTATTTTCCAGTTGGCAATGTCTCCATTTTCTGAAACTTCCATGGCTCCTAAAATAGTTAACTGCACATGTCCGCCCCGTATCATGGCAAAGGATTCCGCCGAACTGAAAAGTGCTGAGCCTTTGACCATGGTGATGGTCTGCTTTCCGGCATTGATCAGGTCTGGATCAATCTGATCTTCTGTAGGAAAAGGACCTATCCCCAATAAACCGTTCTCTGACTGAAGTACGACATTGATGTTCTCAGGGATGTAATTGGCTACTAAAGTTGGAATGCCAATCCCCAAGTTGATATATTGTCCGTTTTTTACCTCTTTGGCTATTCTTTGGGCTATTTGGTTCTTGCTAAGCATGGTTTTGGGTTATATTCTATTAAAGAAATGTTTTAAGTACTTTTTGGATTTTTGAGGTTCCACTATCGAAATCAAAATTGGCACCTCCGAAATCCATCCTGATTCTTGCCAGTTGTTGATTGCTTCTCCTCTAACCTTTTGCTTGGCTTACAGTTCTCTGTTCAATTCGCTTTTCATAATTCACCCCCTGGAAAATTCTTTGCACGTAGATTCCAGGCGTGTGGATTTGGTTAGGGTCCAACTCTCCGGCTGGCACTAATTTTTCAACTTCTGCAATGGTGATTTTGCCCGCAGCAGCCATCATCGGGTTGAAATTTCTTGCAGTGCCTTTATAAATGAGGTTTCCGGCGGTATCCCCTTTCCAGGCTTTTACGAGAGCAAAGTCGGCTTTCAGCCATCTTTCCATCAAATAAAGTTTCCCATCAAACTCTCTAACTTCTTTTCCCTCAGCTACCTCTGTTCCCACGCCTGCAGGGGTAAAGAATGCCGGAATACCGGCACCACCTGCTCTGACTCTTTCAGCAAGGGTTCCTTGTGGAATTAATTCCACTTCCAATTCCCCCGATAACAACTGGCGTTCAAATTCTGCATTTTCACCCACATAAGAGGAGATCATTTTTTTGACCATGCGCTTTTTGAGCATCAGTCCGATTCCGAAATCGTCCACGCCTGCATTGTTGGAAATACAGGTAAGGCCATCAATCTCTTTTTTAAGGAGTGCAGAGATGCAGTTTTCCGGAATACCACAAAGCCCAAATCCACCCAGCATCAATACCGCACCGGATGGGATATCGTTGATTGCTTCCTCAGCATTTGCAACAGTTTTATTGATCATATAAAGTTATATTTTGGGTTGATTTTTAAGATTGCAGGATATGGAGTGCATCAGCTTTGTCTTTTCGGAGTTGCTGCTGTAAGGCCTCTAATCCTGAGAATTTAATTTCTGGCCGTAGATAGGCTTTTAAGCGCACACAGATCCTTTTGTCATAGAGATCCCCTTCGAAATCAAAGAGGTGGACTTCAATAGTCTGGCTATTTCCATTTACGGTAGGGCGCATGCCTATGTTAAGCATGCCCTTGTATTCCTCTCCTTCCATATTGGCCATCACGGCATAGGCTCCATCACAGGGAATCAATTTGTAATCGTGTGGAATATGGATATTGGCCGTGGGAAAACCTATGGACCTTCCAAGTTGCTGTCCTTTGATGATGATCCCGTTTAATTCGTACTCCCTACCCAAATATTCATTGGCAACTTGGACGTTTCCTTCCTCTAGTGCTTTTCTGATTTTGGTGCTAGAGACCCCCACATTGTCCACATCCTCCCTGGAAATCTCCTCCAAATCAAATCCATATTGATCAATATGTTCTTTGAGGTAATCAAAGCCACCTTCTCTGTTTTTTCCGAACCGGTGGTCATAACCGATGACTAATTTACGGGTTTTGATGGTTTGGATAAGGATTTGTTGGATGAATTCTTCTGAACTTAGTTCGGAGAATTCTTTTGTAAAGGGAATGGTCAACAAATGATCTATGCCAAATTCCCTTAAGAGTTTGGCCTTTTCTTCGAAAGTACTTAGTAGTCTGAGGTTATGTTCATTGGGATATAATACGAGTCTGGGATGTGGCCAAAATGTAATGAGGACAGTTTCCCCGCCAATTTCATCTGCCAAACTGCGGATTCTTTTAAGGATTTTTTGATGGCCCAAATGAACTCCGTCAAAAGTTCCGCTCGTGACTACCGGATTTTTGACCGGTCCAAAATGTTCTGTTCCCTCATAGATTTTCATGGGGTCTCTCTTTGATTTCTTTGATCAATTCTTCCATTTCCTGAGCCTCTTCCAGCTTAAATTCCCCTATCCTGGTCCGGCAAAGGGAGGACATATACGCACCCACACCCAAAATGTCTCCTAAATCCCTGGCCAAACTTCGGATATAGGTTCCTTTGGAACAAACAATTCTAAAGTGAACATCCGGATTTTTAAATTCGGTGATCTCAAAAACAGAAACTGTAACAGGTCTTGCTTCTAACTTTACTTCCTTACCTTTTCTGGCTGCTTTGTAGACCCTTTTGCCATCTACTTTGATAGCAGAATGTGTGGGGGGTACCTGCATGATATCTCCGGTGAGTTGGGCAGCTGCAGCTTTTACCTCCTCCACAGTAAGGTGGAACGTATCAGCTACCTTCACCACCTCCCTTTCTAAATCAAAGCTTTCTGTAGTTTTCCCAAGGACAAAGGTACCGGTATATTCCTTTTCTTGCCCCATATAAGTCTCAATAGACTTGGTTTTTTTGCCTGCACAGACAATCAATAGCCCCGTTGCCAAAGGGTCCAAGGTACCGGCATGTCCGACCTTTTTGATTTTAAGGGTATTTCTGATTTTTTTGACTACGTCAAAAGAAGTCCATTCATAGGGCTTATTGACCAAAAATACCTCTCCGTAGGGTTCTTTTTCTTGCATGTTACGAATAAATGCCTGCAAATATGGCTATTAGACCCACAATGGTACAGTAAATGGCAAAATAGGTAAGCTTGCTTTTTCGTACCAGCGCAATCATCCAGGTACAGGCAAAATATCCCGAAATGAATGCCGCTACAAAACCCGCAGATAAGTAACCAAAACTGTCACCGTTGTAAGTCAAGGCTCCGTCCAATATATCTTTGACAATTTTTCCCAAAATCAGGGGTACTACCATAAGAAATGAAAATCGGGCAGCCTTGTTTTTATCTATCCCCAAAAGCACTGAAGTGGAGATAGTGGCTCCGGACCTGGATATGCCGGGCAGCATGGCGACTGCCTGCGCCAGACCAACAATAATCGCATTGGAAAAAGTTACTCCCTTTTCCGTATTTTTTGCTTTATCCGCAAGAAACAACAAGAGTGCTGTTACAAGCAACATAAAGCCGACAAAGGTCACTTTTCCACCAAAAAACTGCTCCAGCTGCTCTTCAAAAAACAAACCAATGATCACTGCGGGTATCATGGATAATATGATTTTTGCGGAGAACTGGGTCTCTTCATTCCATTTAAATTTAAACAGTCCTTCTAAAATGGCAACTATATCTTTTCTAAAAACCAAAATGGTAGCCAAGGCCGTAGCGAAATGAAGTACCACTGTGAACAAAAGACTTTCTTCTGGTAATTTTTGGTCTCCCAATATAGCAGCCCCTAACTCTAAATGCCCACTGGAAGAAACAGGTAAAAACTCGGTCAAACCCTGAACTATGCCCAGGATGATCGCATCAAGGATTTCCATAAATTACTTGGATTCTGATTTTTTGAAAATAGCGTAAAACTGAAAAAGGAAGCCGGCTAAGGTGACGATTGGTCCTAAGGTGAGGCCCAAAAAGCCAAAACCATGAGGTTCCTTGTCCAAACCAATGATGATAAAACCTAAAATAATGATTCCCAGGCCTATCAGCATCAACCTGTAGTTGTGTTTGTCAAAAGGGAAGTTAGTATTTGCCATTATTAATAAAGTTCGTCAAGTGACATATTTAAATACTTATTCACTGCCTGTAAAGTGCTGAATAATGAAAGCATGGCCCCTATTAGGACCAATCCACCAAACAGGTAAAATAGTAAGTTGTAATCTTGGAGAAGGGCAAAACCATCGATATTGGCTTTGGTATATTCAATGATTACAAATAACAAAGCAGAAGCTATCAAACCGGCCAAAATGCCAAAAAAGAAAGCCCGGGCAAGAAATGGTCTTCTGATAAATCCTCTCGTAGCACCTACCAATTGCATACTTCGGATAAGGAAACGTTGGGAGAATAAAGCCAATTTGATGGTGTTATTGATCAACATTACTACGGTAAACATCAAAATAAGGATGAATCCCCCCATTACAATGGCAACTTTTGTGAGATTTTGGTTGATTGAATCTACCAGGTCAGCCATGTAAGTCACTTCAAAAACACCTTCCATCTTTTTGATTTCTTCAACTATATTCTGAATTTGTTCAGAGGTCTGATACTCCTCGGCAATGGAAATGGTGTAGCTGTCTCTCAAAGGATTGTCATCCAGAAATTTGGTAAAGTCTTCCCCGGTATCCTCAAGGAATACCTTTGCTGCATCATCTTGGGAAATAAACTTAATTCCTGTTTTGTCTTCTTTTTTCAGGACATAAGGTTTTGATTCCAAAGCCTTTCCAATATTATTTATCTGAGCTGCAGAGAGATTTTTATTGAGAAAAACCTGAATCTCAATGTTTTCCCTGATCAGCGTGGTCAAAGTTTTCGCTTGAATTACGATGACCCCAAAAAGTCCTACGATGAAGAGAGAAAGGGTAGTACTGAAAAGTACAGAGAGGAATTTGAATCTCCCCAGCTTGGTTTTTTTTCTAGGATTTACCCTCATATCACATTAGAATTCTGCCAAAATTAAACAGCTTGACCAATTTAACCAATCTTAAGGCATGAAATTGACTGGAATTACTTTTTTCCCTGTTATCGCAAAGACCCTGTCATTTTTTTCACAGGGCATTTTAGCCAATCCGGTAAATCTTCCAAAAGCAGGAAGAATGATCCGGTTGGGACTCACATGGAAACAGGGTAGAGTGAGTTTTTGCCTGCCTGATCCATAAAGAGATATACCTGGGTGAATATGGCCACAAAGGTTAAGATTTCCTTCACTTATTTCCATCAATGGTTCATGGGAAAGGATCAGCTTTCCCAATTTCATGGTTTCATTATGGACATGCCAAAACCCTGAACGGTAAAATTGTTCCGGAAGTATATCGTGATTGCCTTTGACCAAATGAAAGTCAACTTCGGAAAAAAGAGACCTAAATGCTTCCAGATCAAACCATGAAGTATTGAAATCACTGTGAAACAGATCTCCCAAAAAGATAAGCGATTGGGGCTTTTTGAGTTCAATAAGTTTTTTGATCTTTTGATAGTCCTGTGAATGGACTGTTTCGGGTACCGGTACGCCAGCTTTACGAAAATGTGCAGCTTTTCCAAAATGAGGATCTGCGATCAAAAGGGCCTTATGATCAGGAAGGTAAACGGCTTTCTCGGGTAAAAATTGAAAGCAAAATTCCTCCTGTTTCCATTCGAAATAGTTGTCAGTGTTGTCCTTTTTTGAAACTAAATTATCTCCTATCATCACCCAAGATCCCTTCCATTGAAACATTTGGAGTCATAAAAGTATTATAATACTTTGAAATCCGGACAACAAAAAAAGTTAAGAAATGATAAAAAAAACAGTACTGATTTTGGCTTTGCTGATATTCAATGTTTTGGAAGTCTCCATGGCTCAAAAAGCTACTTCCATCATTGGAAAGTGGTACAATACAGAAAAAGACGCCATAATTGAAATTTTCGAGGAAAGAGGGAAGTTCTTTGGCAGAGTAGTCTGGCTAAAAGAGCCTTTGGAAAACGGTAGGCCTGTATTAGACAGCAATAATGCTGATAGGACCAAGAGAAATAATCCTATCATTGGGCTAAAATTGTTAGAGAATTTTGAATTTAAAGCTGGAATATGGGAAAATGGAACCATCTACGACCCTCGAAATGGCAAGACATATTCCAGTACCATCAGGCAAAAAAGTGAGCGTGTCCTTGAGGTTAGGGGATTTATTGGCCTGTCCCTCATTGGAAGAACAGTAGAATGGACCAGGGCGGAATGATTATTCCCAGATTCCTTTTGGGACAATTTCTAGGACGTGTCCAAAAGGGTCTTCAAAGTAAAAACTCTTTAATCCCCCTTTCCATTCTTGCTCATGGGTAATGATAATTCCTTTTTGCAATAGATTACTTTTGACTTTCAGGTAATCTGCTTTATTCACTTCAAAGGCGATATGTTGTTTTCCTTTGGCATAATGGGGAGGGAGTGTCGTTTCATTTTTAGTGATTTCAGGAAGGAAGCAGAGCAATACCGATGTCCCACACCTAAAGAAGATATGTCTCCCAGGTACTTTGGAAATGACAGGCATTTCCAATATGCCTTGGTAAAAATCCTCTGCCAGATCCAGGTCAGAAAGGTAAAGGCAGCTTTCTTTGATCTGAATGAAATTCATCTTAACAAAATAGGACTTTTATATCCAAGCCCCAAAGGGATTAGGAGGAGTCGCATTTATTGTTGCTAAACGGAAAAATTTAGGCAAAAAAGCTAAGTAAATACTCAGAATTCCTCAAGTTGGAAATGTGCAGTATGTTCGAACAGTCCCCTTTCCTTAAAAAAGGAAGGGGATTCTTAGGGATCAAATGGGGAAAAACCATAATAAATAAATATTCAGGTGTTCGTGTTGCTTTCCAGGTAAAAACTGCTCAAAATATATTGAAGTTGATCATATTCTATCAAAAAAGCATCATGCCCATAAGCAGACCGAATTTCTTGGTAGGTACCTTTTAGGGCATGTTGTGCTATCATTTGTGATTCTTCTTTGAGGAATAAGAGATCCTTGTCCACACCAATTGCCAATACTCTGCATTTTAATTTCGAAAGGGCTTTTTCAACCCCGCCCCTTCCTCTTCCAATGTCATGACTGTCCATTGCTTTGCTTAAGACCCAATATGAAAATGCATTGAATCGGTTGGCAAGTTTTTGACCTTGATACCTCAAATAGGAAGAAATTCTAAAATTATCTAATTTGTCCTCATTGTCTGATTGTTTTATGGCGAAATCCTGTGGATGTCTATAGGAAATCATAGCAATTGCCCGCGCTGCTTCGAGGCCTTTTTTACCTGCTGCTGGATTTTTATCGCCCCAGCTGGCGTCAGCTTCTATGGCCATTCTCTGGCATTCATTGAAGCCGATTATCCATGGAGAGGTCTTGGCATTGGAAGCAAGAATGATGGAGTTTTTGACCTTTTCTCCCAATGTATAAGCCCATTCCAAAGCAACCTGGCCTCCCAAAGACCCTCCAATTAAGGTGTGGATGCCGGAAATTCCCAAATGAATCCGTAATGTTTCCAGACTATTGGCCAAATCCCGGGTGGTCAGGTTGGGGAAATCATAATAATATGGCTGTCCAGTACCGGGATTCTCTGAAAGGGGATTGGTGGAGCCGTAGCATGACCCCAATAAATTGGCACAGACGATGAAATGCCTCGAAGGATCATAAAATTTGTCTTCACCGACCAATCCATTCCACCAGTCCTGAACATTGGCATCGCCAGTAAGGGCATGGATTACCCAGACCACATTGTCTTTTTCAGGGGTTAGATGTCCTTGCGTAGTATATGCTATTTCAAATCCATTCAGTTTTTCTCCGGATTCCAATTCCAATTCACCTTCATATGTGTAGGTTTCCTGCGCCATGTCTAATATCAGGTAATTACTTGCTAAATTCATTTTTGAAAAGGCTTAACGCGCTTTTTTTTTAACCCATTGGGGAGATATTCCCCAAAGGAAAGGTTTATATAGGTTTTCTAATGCTTTAGTTCTGCTCAATCACTTACGAGATTTTGTCAAAAGCCTGTTGTAGGTCTTCCTTGATGTCCTCAATGTGTTCGATGCCAAGTGAGAGACGTAATAGGGTTGGGGTAACCCCGGCAGCCAGTTGTTCCTCATGGCTCAACTGTTGGTGCGTGGTGGCAGCAGGTTGAATTATAAGGGTCTTGGCATCTCCTACATTGGCCAGGTGGGAAATCAATTTGAGGTTATTGATAAAGTCAGAGGTACTTTCTTTATCTCCTTTGATCTCAAAACTCAATACTCCGCCATATCCGTTTTTCAAGTATTTTTTTGCCAGGGAATGATAGGGCGAAGATGCAAGGCCAGGGTAATTTACTTTCTGTACCTGAGGATGAGACTCTAGCCAATTAGCTATCTCAAGTGCATTGTCTACTGTTCTCTGAACCCTAAGGGAAAGGGTTTCCAAACCCTGTAACAATAAAAAAGAGTTGAATGGGCTCAAAGCTGGGCCAAAATCCCTCAGGCCTTCCACCCTTGCCCTGATGGCAAAGGCGATATTCGGTAGCCCTAATGGGTTATTTTCTCCAAAAACTTCCCAGAATTTCAATCCATGGTAGCCTTCAGAAGGCTCTGTAAACTGAGGGAATTTTCCATTTCCCCAGTTGTAATTGCCTCCATCTATAATGATTCCACCGATTGATGTGCCATGGCCACCAATCCATTTGGTAGCAGAGGAAGTAACAATGTTGGCGCCATGCTTTAAGGGCTGGAAGAGGTAACCTCCGGCCCCAAAAGTATTGTCCACCACTAAGGGAAGGTCATGCTTTTTGGCCAAATGGGCAATGGCTTCAAAATCAGGTATATTGAACTCCGGGTTGCCAATGGTTTCCAAATATAGGGCTTTGGTTTTGTGATCGATGAGCTTTTCAAAATCTGCTGGACTGTCGCCTTTTGCAAATCTCGCCTCAATTCCAATACGCTTAAATGCGACTTTGAACTGATTATACGTACCACCATAAAGAAAAGAGGTAGATACGAAATTTTCTCCAGCCTGAATGATATTGTTCAAAGCCAGGAATTGTGCAGCTTGTCCGGAGGATGTGGCAACAGCTGCAACCCCACCTTCGAGAGCGGCCACTCTTTTTTCAAAAACATCTGTTGTAGGGTTCATGATCCGGGTATAGATGTTCCCGAATTCCTTGAGGGCAAAAAGATTAGCGCCATGATCAGCGGAGTCAAAAACATAGGAAGTGGTTTGGTAAATTGGCACTGCCCTTGAATTGGTGGTAGGGTCTGGGCTTTGGCCTGCATGCAATTGTAGGGTTTCAAATCTGTAGTTAGCCATTGAAATGAGATTTAAAGGTGGGAAATTTTTTAAATCCTATAGAGTAAATAGGAAAGATGTAATTTAACAACAAAATCACATGCAACAATGCATGATGTTGATTTTAGAGCAGGAAATGGATTTTTGATTATTTACCTGTACAGAGGGCTGTTGTAAATTCATATGTTCAGAATTTATATTTCCGGATGACGATATTATCTACCGGCAGGAATTGGCACCTTGGATTTTCCAGGTTGCCAGAGGGTCTGTGAGCCTGTCTCTCGCCTCTTCTTTATAAATCCTTCACGTAAAAAGTGAAAGATATCACAAAATAATAGGGGCTTATCTTTTAAAGCAAGTAATGGTATGAAAATATTTTTTCTTGGGTTAGTTTTTTAGAAAAACTGGCATTTGTTTCGCGGTGTAAATTTCATTGTTAAATATTTAATCGTTCCATGAAAAACATCTCATTGCAATTCGGATTCAAGCCTTTGTTTTTCCGATCAAAAATCACCCAATCCTTACGTTTATTCCTGATAGGACTTGTTTTGAGTTCACTTACAAGCTGCCTAGGGGATGATTTATCAGTTGTTTCCGAGATTCAGCAGGATTTTGAGGGCATTACCAAAATTGAGGTTGATGCAGAGTTTCTTGAGGTACAATATACTGGGGCGAGTGGGAGACAGGTGTTGAGTTTGAATGCAGAACTGCGTTCCAATTCCAATAAAAAATTTGAAGTGAAATACAGGGTAGTAGGAAGTACCCTTGTAGTTACTGTTGAAACGAACAACAGGCTCTTCAGTGGAGGAGCTAAAGGTGAAGGTTTTATCAGACTTACAGGCCCGAGGAATATGCTGCTTGATCTGGAAGCAGACTCTGGCAAAGTAACTGTAGAAAATGTAGTGAGCAATTCAGCTGAAATAGAAGTGGGCTCGGGAGAGATTTTTGTGAAAAATGTTGCCATCCCTCGCTTGAATGTGGAATTGGTTTCAGGAAGAGGTAAATTGGAAGATGTTTTAGGGGATATTGAAGGGAATGTTTCTTCCGGTAAATTGGAGATAATCAGGGTAGAAGGGAATGTGGAGGCATCAGTATCCAGTGGAGAAATTATCCTGAGAGACGTAACAGGTTTGGTTACCGCTCAAACCAGTTCGGGAAAAATTGAGATGTCCAATGTTCGGTCAATTGGAAGCATTTACATATCCTCTGGCCAATTGTTTGCCACCAATTCTGGATTAAGCCCCCAGACTGCTTTAAGAGCGTCTTCTGGAAATATTTACATTCAGACTACCAGCAATCTGAGGGATTTTAATTATAACATTACCGTTGGAAGCGGTTCGGCCAGGGTCGGGACTTCTCAGTCTACCTCAGGCACTTTGAATATCAATAACGGTTCTTCCACCACCATTCGGGGAGAGGTAGGGTCTGGGAAAATTGAAATTGTCAATTAAAGACTTTTTCTATCTTAACCGCTGTTCCGGCAGCGGTTACCATCAACATGCCGTCTCTAATCGTTTCATAATCCAGGTCAATGCCTATGACTGCATTAGCTCCCATAGCTTTGGCCTGCATTTCCATTTCTGCCATTGCTGTGGCCTTTGCTTCCCGCAATACCCTTTCGTAGGCACCGGATCTGCCGCCCACAATATCGGTAATACTTGCAAAAAAATCTTTGAAAACATTTGCACCTATGATGGTTTCGCCCGATACAATGCCCAGGTAAGCGGTGATTTTATAACCCTCTAATTGTGGTGTAGTACTGACTATCATATTGTTGATTTAAAAACAAAGCCGCAGCCAATATCGGCTGCGGCCTAAACTTAAATCAGATTTAGTTTTTTTCCAAACCTGGTGATCTTTCCAGAAATTCCTGATATAATTTGATATGCCTACTGCTCATCGGTACCCTGTAGCCATCAATAAATACATGCAATATTTGTGATTTGGTTTCAAAGGGATCTCCGGTGGAAACAAAAAGGGTGGCGTCTTTTCCAACTTCAATGGAACCCATCCTGTCTGCAATGCCAAAAACTTCTGCAGCATTGATGGTGATCGCTTTTAGGGCTTCTTCTTTCCCCATGCCATAGGCAGCAGCAAATCCGGCATTAAAAGGCAAGTTCCTTGTATTTTCTGCATCATTGCTTCTTATAACCACTTTTACCCCTGCTTTTGCCATTTTTCCAGGATTGGTATATGCGGCATCATACCTGTCTGATTGTCTGGTAGGAATAGATAGCATTGGGCCAACAATTACCGGAATGCCTGCTGCTGCAATTTTATCTGCAACTCTCCAACCTTCTGCGACTCCCATAAGTATAGCCTTTACTTTTTTTGATTTTATCCAATCAATTGCGGATAAAATATCCGAAGCTGCATTCACCTCAACCAATAGTGGCAATTCTCCTGCAATTACTTTGGCTAATTGCTCCATTTCAGGATAGTATTGCAATTCTGCCTTAGCTTTTTGCAACTGATAATAGGTTTCAGCTCTTGACCAAATATCATTCAGGGTCTTTTGTGCTGCTTCAGCCTCTTTCTTTATATCTTCATCACTTCTTCTGTCCCAGGTACTTCGGCGCGCAGAGGAAGGAAAGTTAAGTACGACCCCCTTGAATCCCGCAAACATTTGGTCAGGGGTATAGCCGTTCAGATTGATCAAGGCAGCAGTACCAGGGAAAAGGCCTCCGGAGGGTACTGCCAAAGTAGTAGTTACACCGCTGACTCTGGTAACCGGAATGGCAACTGAATTGGGGTTTACCGCTACCAAGGCCTGCATGTTGGGAGTAACCTGGCCTATTTCCGCATAGTCTTGGGTTTCAGGCAATGAATTGACTTCCACAAGTCCCAATCTGCTTCCGGCATCCACCATTCCAGGATAGATGTAATGGCCACTACAATCAATGATTTCAGCATCAGCTTCCTGGATATTCTGACCTACTGCCAGAATTTTTCCATTATCAATCAAGACACTGGTTTTTTCCAAAGTGCCTTTAGTAACTGTAACGACAGTTGCATTTTGGAGTAGGAATTTTCCTGTTCTGGGCTTGACGAATTCCCCATCAAATTGTGCCTGCACTAAGAAAGGCAACATTGAGATGGCAAAACTATATAGTAATTTTTTCATGTTTTTCATGGTCTTTCTATTTAATCCCTTTCAGGAAATTAATGTGAATGATTAAATAGGTTTCTACCAAAATTGGTAAAGAAGAAATCCACCCCGTGCATACACCTATGTTCGTGCTCTCTGAGGAAGATGGGTTCCAGGGCTTCACTGGCGCTGACTTTTAGCCTCATATCATCAGGGTCCTCATTGATGTCAAAATACTTTACCCCATCGACAAAAGTCATCTGTGGAATGGCATAGATAGAAAGTGGATGTCCTTCAAATATCACCAAATCAGCCTGCTTTCCTTCTTCAATAGATCCCACCTTATCGGCTATACCCAATTGTTTGGCCGGATTGATGGTGATTAAAGCCAAGGTCTGATCATCATCCAATTGTCCATAACGTTGGGCTTTTCCAGCTTCATGGTACAAATGTCTGATCAGTTCTCCTGAATCAGAATTGATGGAAGTGATGACACCATTTTCCATTAAGATAGCGGCATTGTAGGCTGTGGAATAATAGACCTCGAACTTATAGGCCCACCAATCTGCAAAGACTGAAGCTCCCATTGTATATTCCGCCAATTCCGGAGCAACTTTGAAGCCTTCATTGACATGGGAAAATACAATGTTTTTAATTCCAAATTCTCTGCAGGTATTGATCAAAGCATAAATTTCATCGGCTCGATAAGAATGACAATGGATGATGATTTTCCCATCCAAAACATCTGCTAAAGTTTCCAACCTGCTGTTATATTGTGGAGGGATAGGCTTGGCTCCCTTTTGTTTGAGTGCGTTTTCATAGTCCGCCCATGCTTTTTTGTACTGAATGGCTTCATTGAAACCATTCCTTATTACTGCATCAACCCCCATTCTGGTCCTAGGTTGAATTCCATTTCCCCTTCCATGAACCCTGGTAGGATTTTCTCCCAATGCAAATTTTATTGTCCTAGGGGCTTCTTTCATGTATAAGTCCTCAGGGTTGGAGGAGCCATATCTATGTTTGAGGGTAATGTTCTGGCCCCCTATTGCATTGGCAGATCCGTGCATGGCATGGGAAATGGTTACCCCTCCAGCCAAGGCCCTGTACAATCCTATGTCATAAGGATTGACTACATCTGCCATCTTTACTTCTGAAGTAATTGGTGCTGTGGCTTCGTTGACAGCATCCAAGGCTACGTGGGAGTGGGCGTCAATGATTCCCGGCATGAGGTATTTTCCTGATGCATCGATGACCTGGATATTGGGAGCATTTAGGTTTCTGCCTATTTTTTTAATGATGCCATTTTCTACAAGCACGTCAGTGTTTTCCAGTGTTCCCTTTGTCACTGTCAGTACTGTGGCATTTTTAATTAAAACTGAGCCTTTTGGAGTTTGGGCTTTTGATATTAAACAACCCAATACCAAAAAGCAGCTTAAGATATATTTTATCGTTTTCATTTCTCTTTGAATTATTGGTTGAGTTGATTTGGCTTTTTTACAGCGTTCAAAGGAAAGCTTCCAAAATCACTTAATGACATGGTTCCACTAAAATCGTTATCTGTTATTTCCCCTGAAACAGACACTTCTAAGGACATTCCCCCAGCTGTAACATTAAAAGTGAAGGATAAACTGTTGCCCGATAAAGTGATATTGTTCATTTGTGAGCTGGCTTTTCCGCTACCGGCAGGGTTGTCATAAGTTATGGTACCTTTGTAAGAAGTCCCTTCTCTTTTGATTTCCATCGTTCCACCTGAACTGCCGGCCGGTGTATCAGAAGTATAGTCCCAAACGCCTGTTATATCCACTGGTTTTCCGTTTCCATTATTGGAAGTGTCTTGTTTTTTATTGTTTACCTCGTACTCAAAAACATATCCATCAGCAACAACATATTTGATTTGCGCTTCCTCAGAAAATATAGGAGCTGTTGCAACCACCATGTTGGCAAGTTTGCCTTTTTCCAAAGTTCCCGTAAACTTTTGTATCCCCAGGATATTGGCATTGTTGATGGTCAAGGCTGCCAAGGCAGTGTCTTCACTTAAACCATTGGCAATCATTAAGCGGATATTTTTGAACATTTCATTGCTTCTTCCTCCCAAAGAGGTAAAGCCAAAAGGAATGCCTGCTGCTTCCAGTTTTGCGGTTTCTTTAAGTAATTGAGTATAGGCTTCTTTTACCTTTTGGGTTCTACCTTTCATTTCTTCTGAAAGTCCGTCAGTATTGGCATTGGCAGTTTTGTCGTTGGGTAGTCTAAAACTTACCAATACCTGTGCTTTGGAAGATTTTATGGCATCTATTGCAAAGTCCATATCTGTAATGCCTGCAATGACAAGCCTGAATCCATTTTCTTTTTGGAGCATTACCGCTCTTCTCAGCTCAAGATCATTTGAAACTTCAAAGATGACCGGAATGCTCTTATCCAGGACTGGGAAAAAGGCTTCCAAAGTTTTGTTTATTTCAGGTCTGGCTATTCCTGAATTTGAAGCAAATAGCCTCATATGTTGGGAGGATAATTCCGCATTTTTGTAGAGGTCCCTAAATTTGGCCATGATGCCCAGTTGTGTTCCTGGATACATTCCCCTTCCACCTCCTGAGCTTCTGAATCTACCTGCTAAAGCAGTGTTTCTTGCCAAAATATTACTGGACTCTTTTCCCCCATAGGTTACAATAGCAGTTTTTCCGGGTAGCATTCCTCCCTCAGGAATTATTTGGGCTACCGTAAAACCAACTTTCCTCCAGTCATTGATCTGGCTGTTTTTGATGTCATAATAGTCCAGAGCACTTCTCCAAGGGGTAATTCCCGCAATTTCATCCGGAGGATTAGAAGGGTCAAAGTTAGCGGGTCTTTCTGGCTCGGTAGGACGGCTTATTCCCGCAGTTGTGGCTCCGTCAATAAAACCAGGGTATATAAATAAAGAATCCCCTTTGATGACCTGCGCCTCTACAGGTATCCGGATATTGGAACCAATAGCCTCAACAAGTCCATTTTTGATGATGATAGTGGCCCCTTTCTGTGTTTTTCCAGGAGAGGTAGTAACAGTAGCATTGGTAATGGCAAAGGTACCTGTAACCCTCCTTTCACCAGTAGGATCACTTTGTCCAAATGAAATTGAAGTGATACAAAATACCAAATAAAATAGGCTACTGAATACCTTTTGATTGAATCGGATATTCATGTCAGTTGGATTGATTTTTGGTTTTTATTCAAAATGAAAGCTAACAAAAGAATTTTTTTTCAAAAATGTATTTTTTTTTAAATGTCTAAATCGGTTAAGAACGGCAAATAATTTCCTACATAATACAAATTAATTTATTTGTATTTTTTTATAAAAAAATTATACATTTTTAAGTCGGTCGGTGCTTGTTTTTTATATTTTTTAATTTTTATATTTATCCCGTTAATCATTCAAATCACTTGATTATGAAGAATATATTGGTAATTGAGGATGACAAGCTCATATCGGGTTTGGTCAGCTTCAGGTTAAAAAAAGAGGGGTTTAATATAACCCTGGCAGAAGATGGAATGGAGGGTATTAAAAAATTTGATGCCCTTGAACCGGACCTGGTAATTACAGATGTGTTGGTGCCTTATCGAAACGGTATTGAAATTGTGGAATACGCCAAGAAGAAGAGGCCTAATTGTCCTGTAATTGTTTTGAGTTGTATGGGGGAAGAAGAGGAAACGGTTATTAAGGCGTTTCAGGTGGGAGCTTCGGATTTTATGCCAAAACCTTTTCATCCGAATGAGTTGGCTTTTAGAGTAAAAAGATTGATTGAGAACTGAACTGCCTCAATTTGATTTTTCAATTTCTTTTTGATCTAAACGGCTACATTAATCACACTACATTAACACAAAATCAAAATGTCACAATTCTTGTCACAAATGACAGGCTGGAATTACTTTGGGAATTTCGAAAATGGCTGGTTAAGTGCAAAGCTCTCCATTATATCTGATTATTTGATAGTTCTCCTGGTCCTGTCGGTCACTCTTGTTATTTTTCTCTTACTCTTTATTCGATCAAGAAAAAATTTCTTGGAGAGAAGTAAGAAACTTGTTCAATACAGGATCAATGGATTTTTTTCTGAAATTATTTTTTCAAATGAGCTATCAGGGGAGGTTTATGATGAAAAAGTCAACGAATTCAAAAAGAAGATTCCGATCCATAAGGATTGGTGCAAGGATTTGTTGATCCAGAACATCATTGACCTGGATAAGAACCTAAAAGGTCAAAGCAAAGATCAACTCCTTTCAATTTTTTTCAACTTGGGACTTTTGGGTTATACTGAAAAATTAGTCAATTCAAAAGCTTGGTATCTCAAAACCAAAGGGATTTATTATTGGAAAGAACTCAATTATAGTAAAGCGGCAGAAAAAGTTTATCCCTTGATATTTCATAAAACTCCAAATATCAGGTCTGCAGCTTTGGTCGCTTACATTTCCCTTTCTGAAGCCAACCCCTTAGATGTTTTGGAGAAATACGGAGACTCCATCAGTTATATAGAGGGGCTAAACCTGATGGAAGTAATCCAAAGGAGAAGGTTTAAAAAGCCTAATAACCTTGTTCATTGGTTAGACTTTAAGGAGGATTCAAAACTGATTTTTGCACTTAAGCTGGTGGCACACTATAATGATGTCCAATCAGCGGAATCTGTTGTAAAGTTATTAAGCTCTTCTAACAGCAAGGTCAGGCAAGAAGCCATCAAATGCATTGGAAAGCTTTACTTTTTTAATGCTGAGCCAGATTTGATTTCTATGTTTTTTCACGAATCGGAGGAAAATCAAATCGAGATTATCCGTGCATTGAAAGACATTGGAGGTCCACAATCAAAGGAATTTTTACATTATGTATTGAGCCTCAACAAAAACTCCGAAATAAAAATCAATGCTATGTATGCTCTGAAATCACTGGATTCGGGATTTACACGTAAAGAAATCCAAAATAATACAGAGCTGGAATTGGTCCGAAAACATGTTGAAAACCCATATCTGGAAGTATAATGGAAGTTTATCTGAAATCATTCGAATGGTTTGTGGCCGGTTATGCCACTTTATATATTGTCATCTATTTTATGATGGCTATTTTATCTTTTTGGGCCATCAAAGTGTATAATAATGCAAAATACATCATTAAAGATGAGGTTTTGGTTAAGTCCAATCATTTATTGGGGGTGTCAATAGTTGCCCCTGCCTACAATGAAGAATTGAACATTATTCATAATGTAAAGTCTTTATTGTCTTTAAATTACCCCAAATTTGAAGTGGTTATTGTAAATGATGGAAGTACCGATAATACCCTACAAAAACTGATTGATGAATTTGAACTGGTTAAGGTTGATTTTTATTATGATGAAAAAATTCAGACTAAACCGGTTAGGGGTCACTACAAATCAGTCAATCCTGTTTATTCAAAACTTTTGGTGGTAGATAAAGAAAATGGGAAAAGCAAAGCTGATGCTTCAAATGCTGGAATTAATTCCGCCAAGTATCCTTTATTCATTTGTACGGATGTAGATTGTATCCTCCGCAATGATACCATCATGAAATTGGCAAAACCCTTTATGACCAGTAAAGAGAGAGTAATTGCGACGGGAGCACCAATCAGAGCCTCCAATTCATGCGAAGTGAAAGATGGTTTTATGGTAAAGGTTCACTTCCCTAAAAATTGGTGGGCATCTTTCCAGGAGTTGGAATACATTAGGGCATTTTTGCTGGGCAGAATGGCTTGGAGTCAGGTCAATGGTTTGCTTTTGGTTTCAGGAGGCTTAGGGATGTTTGATAGGGAAATTGCCATAGAAGCCGGTGGTTATTGGCATAAATCCTTGGGAGAAGACATGGAACTCATCACGCGCATGAGGAAAGTTATGTATGAGAGAAAAGAGAAATTTAAAATCCTCTATATTCCTGAATCACTTTGTTGGACGGAAGTCCCGGCTACCAAGGAAGTTTTCATCAGACAAAGGGTGAGATGGGCGAGGGGCTTGATTCAGACTCTTAACCTTCATAAAGAAATGTTTTTAAAGCCCAAATATGGGAAAACAGGTTTTTTGATCATGCCCTACTTCTTTATTTACGAATTTCTAGTTCCGATCATAGAAATCTTAGGTATTATCAGTTTGATTCTGGCTTTGGTTTTCCTCGATTTTAATGTTTTTTCTTTATTAAAATTCACCTTTGTGGTTTACCTTTTTTACCTCCTAGTTACTTTATTGTCGGTCTTATGGGATGAAAGTTTCTATGGTCATTATGCCAAAAGGCGTGAGTTACTGCATTTGGTAGGAAAGGCAATGATTGAGCCTATTGTTTATCATCCTTTCAATTTATATGCTTCCATCAAAGGTTATTGGTACTTTTTTACCAACAAGGAGCAAAAGTGGGGCAATATGCAAAGACAAGGTTTTAAAACTGCAAATAAGATTTAGAAATGAAAATCAGAGTCATTTATTTAATAATTGGCCTTTTTATCTCATGCGCATTTTATTCTGAATCAAATGCACAAAAGATTGATTCCGATAGTTTACTTTTTACCGCTTTGGAAATTGCCAAGGAGGGAAAAGACAGGTCGAAAGCCATCGCCATGGCAAAGCTGGGCATACAGGAGGCCCCTGATTATTTGGATTTCCATTTGTTATTGGGCAGACTTTATAAAGAAGAAGGTCAGGTTGACAGTGCCCGGTATTTTCTTCATTATGTAATTGATCACAATCCTGCTTATAAAGATGCCTTCAGTTATCTTTTGGGCTTGGAATATGAAGAAAGAAATATCCAAGAAGGGCTTAATATGGCAGATAATGCGATCAGAGAATATCCAAATGAAGAAAGGTTTTACACCTTTAAGCATGCTTTTTTACAATTGCAGCGTGATGAGCGAGTTGAATTTGATTTTCTAAAGTCCGCTATAAAACAATTCCCCGATCAATCCTCATTTCGTCAAAGGTTGAATTTATTGGAAAACCGGCTGGACAATGATAGAATAGGTACTCACTATAGTTTGACACTTTTTGATAGGGATGCTGTTGGTCCTTGGCATTTGACGGGCTTGCAATATATCAGGGAACGTAGATGGGGCTCTTTAATTGGAAGGGTAAATTATGCTAACCGATTGAGTTCCGGAAGTACCATCGATTCAGGTTTTCAATATGAATTAGAGTCTTACTTTTTTACGGGAAGGAGATCGTATTCTTATGTGGGATTGGCATATAGCCCGAGCCTTGTGTTTCCAGAGCAACGATACGGCTATTCTTTCTTTCAAAATCTTGACAAAGGCTGGGAATGGGAAATTGGCGGAAGGTTTACATCTGTGGTGCCACCGGAAGGGAGAAGGGATTTTAGGTCTCTGATATTTGGTCTTGGTAAATATGTGGGTTCCTGGTGGATCAACCTCCGGTCTTTTATACAAAATGAGGATACCCAATATTATCCTGCATTTACATTGACTTCACGATATTATTTGAATACGAGATTTGATTATTTCACTATGATTGCAGGTTACGGGACCTCTCCGGACGAAAGGCAGACTTTAGGACAGTTCGAAAACCGTGTTGCTTTGGATTCCTGGAGGGTAGGGGGAGGTTACTTCCGTTTACTTGGCGAAAAGTTTGTAACTGGAACGCAGGTGATGTACAATTACCAGGAATACCATCCGGGAAGAACCCAACAGGAACTGGAATTTTCCTTGGTTTTTCAAATGATTTTCTAAGACCTTAATTTTGAAAAAAATATAGTTATTCTCATGATAAAGCATGAAATAAATAAATTATAAAGGTTAAAAAGTTTAATTCATGTTGATATCACCTAACTTTGGCAGAAGAAATAAAATATTAAGGTTCATACCCAATACTGCTTGAACTTTATCGGGTATAAGTAAATTTTACAATCATCATTAATGAAGAAGATTTTACTAATAGAAGATGATGAACTGATTTTGAAAATGCTTCAATTCAAGCTTAAAAAGGAAGGTTTTCAAGTTTTTATTGCCAAAGATGGTGATTCTGGGATCAAAGCAGTACATGAAATCAAACCTGATCTTGTGGTTACAGATATAATGGTCCCATTTAAATCTGGATTAGAAATTACATACCTCGTAAAAAAGAGTTATCCCGAGTTACCTGTTATCGTACTTTCTGCATTAGGTGAAGAGGAAAATTCAGTTCAGCAAGCCTTCAAATTGGGTGCTAGTGATTTTATTTCCAAGCCTTTTAATCCAAATGAATTAGCTTTTCGTGTAAAAAGATTTATTTAATCTTGATTTTTTAGGTTTTTCTGTAACTTTTTGTTTTTCATACTTTTGTTTACATTTGATAATTGTTTGAATAATAAATTATTCTTTTTGAATCTTATTAAATGAAATTGATGCTGATTGATTTTTCATTTGTAGAAAATGGTATTTTATCCATTTATGGAGTATTGTTCATTTTATTTTTTGGATTATTAACTGCATCAATTTTTCTCACGCTTCAATTTCAAATAAAAAGGAATTACATAAAGAGGAAAAGAGAGAAAATTAAATTTGAAATCTATGACTTTTTCTCTGAATTGGTTTTTTCAGATGACCAATCCGAATACCACTATGACAATCAAATTCAAAATTTCAAGCAAAAAATACCGGTAGATGCGTACTGGTGTAAAGATCTTTTGTTATACAATATTATCAATCTTGCTAAAAATTTTAAAGGGGAGCAGTATAACCGGCTTCTCGCCATAACATTTAAGTTTGGTCTTATGGATTATATCCATAGTCTTTTATCATCAGGTTTTTGGTATATGAAATCCAAAGGAATCTATTTTCTAAAGGAACTAAATTATTATCAATCAGCAGAATCGATTTTTCCTTTTATTTTTTCGAAACAAGCAAATTTGAGATTTCCTGCTTTATTAGGTTATATTTCTCTGGCTAAAAAGAATCCATTGGATGTTATTAAGGAATATTCCAATAGCCTTTCGCCGCTGGAAATGATAAGCTTGATGGATGTTATCAAAAAAAGAAAATTAAAAAAACCAGATAACTTAAAAAATTGGTTAAGCTTAAAGGAGGATACACTTTTAATATTTGCATTAAAATTAGTGTCTTATTATAATGATTTGGATTCGGCCCCAGAGGTGATGAACTTGATTGATAATCCGAATCAACGTGTTAGAAATGAGGTTTTTAAATCCATTGGGAAACTTTTGCTTTTTGAGGCAGAAGAAGTTTTAATAAAATCATTTTATCACGAAAATGATCAAAACCAAATTGAAATCATTAGAACCCTGAAAGAAATAGGTGGGCAGGATACTATTGAATTTCTTTATTATATCTTGACACTAAAAAGGTCTTCGGAAGTAAAAATGGCAGCAATGAATGCATTAAAGGCTTTGGATAAAAACTTTTCAAAAATCAATTTTCTAGAAGATAAAAAATTGGATTTAATGAAAAAACATGTTGAAGATAGATATTTAGAGAACTCTTGATGATTATTGAAGATATTTTAAAAAACTTCGAAGGCTTTGTTATTGTGTATGCCTCGATCTATATTCTTATTTTTATTTTGATGGCGTTTGTCTCTTTTTTTGCTATCAAAATATACAATAATGCTAAGTACACTATTAAAGATGATGTTTTAGTTAATTCAAATGATATGGTGGGAGTTTCCATTGTTGCTCCAGCATTCAACGAGGAACTGAATATAGTCTATAACGTCAAATCTTTATTGTCATTAAATTATCCCAATTATGAAGTAGTTATAGTAAACGATGGGAGTACAGATAGTACCCTGCAAAAGCTTATTGATGAATTTGAGCTTGTAAAAGTCAATTTTTTTTATGAAGAAAAAATTAAAACGAAACCGGTGAGAGCTCATTATAAATCCACTAATCCTATTTATTCAAAATTATTGGTGGTTGATAAGGAAAATGGGAAAAGTAAAGCAGATGCATCAAATGCCGGGATCAATTCTTCAAAATTCCCCTTGTTTCTATGTACTGACGTTGATTGTATTTTGAGAAACGATACAATTTTAAAACTTGCTAAGCTATTCATGGGCAATAAAGAGAGGGTGATTGCAGCTGGGGCTGCCATTCGAGCTTCAAACTCATGTGAAGTAAAAGATGGTTTTTTGGTCAAAATTCACTATCCTAAAAATTGGTGGGCGTCTTTTCAGGAAATTGAGTATGTCAGGTCTTTTCTTTTAGGTAGAATGGCCTGGAGTCAAGTTAATGGTCTATTATTGGTTTCAGGAGGTCTCGGAATGTTTGATAAAGAGATAGCAATAGAAGCTGGAGGTTACTGGGCCAAGTCATTAGGGGAGGATATAGAGTTGATTACCCGTATGAGAAAAGTCATGAGTAGAAGAAAAGAGAAATTCAGGATAGTTTATATACCAGAGTCCCTTTGTTGGACCGAAGTACCAGCTTCTTTAAAATCATTTTGGAGACAACGAGTAAGATGGGGGAGAGGATTGGCCCAGACACTTTTTATTCATAGATCGATGATTTTTAACCCTAAATATGGAGTGACTGGATTGGTTTTGTTGCCATATTACCTAATTTTTGAGTTTTTGGTCCCAATTATTGAATTACTAGGGTTAATAGGGATAGTTTTGGGATTCATATTTTTGGAAATCAGTTTTTTAGGAGTTTTTAAGATGGTATTTTTGGTATATTGTTTTTATTTGCAGATTACAATTCTCTCTGTCTTATGGGACCAATGGATTTATGGTCATTATTCAAATTTGAAGGAAATGTTGCATCTCCTTATAAAAGCAATCCTAGAACCTTTTATTTACCATCCATTTAGCTTGTTTGCTTCGTTAAAAGGATATTTGAATTTCTTGCTTAAAAAAGAACATAAATGGGGAGTTATGCTGAGACAAGGTTTTACCAGGTAATTAATTTAGAAAAATGAGGTTGTTAATTTTATTTTTTTCCGCTTTGCTTTCTACTATGTTTATTAATCCAATAAACGCTCAGGTTATAGATGCAGATAGTTTACTTTTTGCTGCAATTGAAAAGTCAAAAACACCTTCTACAAAGCAAGAGGCAATAATTATGGGTAGGATTGGGATTAAAGAATTTCCTGATTATCTGGATTTTCATCTTCTCCTTGGTAGAATATACAAAGAACAAAATCGCTTTGATAGTGCAAGATTTTTTTTGAACCATGTTATTGAAAAAAATCCAAATTATAATGACGCATTTTATTTACTATTAAACTTGGAATTCATTGAAAAAAATAGTTTGGAAGGTTTAAGGATTTCAAATTATGCAATTGCCTGTTTTCCTGATGATGTTAAATTGTATTCTTATAAGCTTTCATTTTTTCAATTAGAAAAAGATGAAAGAAAAGAATTTGATTTTTTGAAGCTTGCAATAAAAAAGTTTCCAACTGAATCGTTGTTTAGACAAAGGATGAACATGCTCGAAATGAGGTTTGATAATGACCGGATAGGCGTAAATTATAGTTTAACGCAATTTAATAGGGAAGAGGTTGGTCCTTGGCATTTAATAGGAGTTCAGTACATATATGAGAGAAGGTGGGGGTCATTAATTGGACGTATGAACCATGCAAATCGGCTTAGTGCCGGCAATACTATAGATTCAGGTTATCAGCTTGAGCTCGAATCTTACTTTTTTACTGGAAAAAAGTCTTATTCTTATGTGGCTGCAGCTTACAGTCCAAGTTTGGTTTTCCCTGAATACAGATTTGGCTATTCTTTTATCCAAAATTTAAAGAATGGTTGGGAGTGGGAAGTTGGAGCGCGTTACAATTCTGTAATACCTCCTGAGGGAAGAAGAAACTTTAGGTCTCTAATTATTGGTGGAGCAAAGTATGTGGGGTCTTGGTGGCTAAGTTTAAGATCATTTGTTCAGAATGAAAATGATCAAATCTTTCCCGCTTTCACATTTTCAAGCCGATACTATATGGAATCTAGATTTGATTACTTCTCTATAATTGCTGGATATGGAACCTCACCTGATGAAAGGACCACTTTAGGACAATTTGAAAACAGGATAGCATTGGATTCTTGGCGAATAGGTACAGGGTATAATAGACGAGTAGGGAAAAGATATATAACGGGGATGCAGTTATTGTATAATTACCAAGAATATGCCCCTGGAAGAACTCAACATGAATTGGAATTGTTCTTTAGTTTACAGTTTAAGCTTTGAAATTTAAACTCATGTTAAAAAGACTAATATTATTGATAGTCTTGGTTTCAATTTTTGCTGTTGAAGCGAAATCTAAAACAGATAGTGCGTTGTTTTCTAATGAAAGTTTGCCGAAGACCATTTATGCAAATGAAGAGCATTTATTATTGGCGGAAGAACTCAAATCATTTTTAGAGGAAGCAATTAAAAGTGAAGTTGAAATAATTAAAGGCATAAGTGATAGGGATAAGCCAGGTATTTATTTAATCTCTGAACCTAAAATTTTCGAAAATAGTGCCTATTACTATGCTTTTAAATCAACATACAATACTATTAAACTTATAGGTAGAGGTAATAAAGAACTGGAATATGCGCTTTTTTCATTTTTGGAGGAACTTGGCTTGAGAATGTACCAGCCCTATGAAGTTTTCTATCCAAATATAGGGGCAATAAATTTCCCTAAAAATTCAGTGAAATTTTATAAGCCTTCTTTTAATTATCGGGCTTTATTTTATCCGGCTTCTTATGATGAATTGTTTAGGAGATGGCATAAGTTGGATTGGCACCTTGAAGATTTTGGAATATGGGGACATACTTTTGATAAACTGATTTCCCCACAAAAATTCTTTGAATCCCATCCTGAATTTTTTGCCTTTTACGAGGGGTCAAGGAGATATGAGTCTCTTTGTATGACCAATAATAAAGGTTTTCAGGTATCATCTTTATCTCTGAAAAACATTTTGAAAACTACGCCTGATTCTAGGTTTTATTCTATAAGCCAAAATGATGATTTGGTCTATTGTGAATGCCTTAGGTGTGAATCCTTGAATAAAAAATATGGGTCTCCTTCTGGAAGTCTCTATTTTTTCTTGAACAGGCATGCAAAAATACATCCAAAGAATGAATTTGTAACATTGGCATATCTCCATACCTCAGATCCTCCAAAAGGGATTTTTCCTCAAAAAAATGTTACAACTCTTTATTGTCCAATTGAAATGAACAGGGGAATGGCTATTAACTCAGATCCTAGAAGCGAGTTGTTCAGGGCAAGGATCAAAAATTGGAAAGCTTTCAATCCCAACCTTTTTTTATGGGATTATACAGTTCAATTTACTCATTACCTTTCACCTTTCCCGAACATACATACTTATCAGGATAATCTGAAATTTTACGAAGAACATGGGGTTTTGGGACTATTTTTACAGGGGTATGCAGATGTTCCTGGAGATTTTGTTGAATTAAGACAATATTTATTGAGCAAACTTCTTTGGAACAATAGTTTGGATATGGACCTATTGACCAAAGAGTTTTTAGAGTATTTTTATGGACCTGCACATGATTACGTCTGGGAGTATTTAAAACTTTTGAAAGAAGCACAAGAAGAATCAAATCGGTTTTTGGACATTTATTCGGGGCCCGTTCAAAAAACAAATGATTTTTTGTCACCTTTTTGGATGGATCAATTTGATAAAATTATATCTAAAGCGGAAAATGCTGTTGAAAACATCCACCCCTTTTATGAAAGGGTTGATAAAATCAGGCTCGGTTTAGAGTATGTATATTTTGAACAGGCCAAATATTATGGGAAAGAAAGATTTGGGATGTTTAAATGGATTGAAAACGAATGGAAAGTGCCTGAAAGTTTGACTTCAAGGGTCAAAAATTTTGTCAGCAAATGTGAAGAACTTGGGATTTATGAATTTGGAGAAGGAGGTTTCACCCCTCAACAATATTATAAGAATTGGATCTCTTTGGCAAATAACGGCATAGTTGATCACTTAGGGATAGGGATAGAAGGGCATTGGTTAACGGAACCAGCGGCTGAATATAATCCAAAAGGCTTTTCAGGATTAGTAGATGGAATTTACGGTTCTGAGGATTTTAATATTGGTTGGACAGGTTGGTACGGAGATGATGCCGTTCTCATCTTCCATACTAAGAAAAAGAATATTCAGTTTGTAGAATTTAGCTTTTTAAATAATCAAAGGCACTGGATTTTCCCTGCTAAATCTGTTTTGATTGAGGGTTTTCAAGATGGAAAATGGACATTGATACAAAGAGAGATTTTACCCGAAGTTGAAGAAGATTTTGAAATAAAAAGTCAAAAAATTCAGGTTACTTCAGAAAATTTAAATAAATTTGAAATACTAAAAATTGTAGTGGAAAATCAAAAAAGTGTACCTGAATGGAGAAAAAGAACTGGAAAGAGACCATTACTTATGATTGATGAAATAGTATTTCGATAATTCTTTTTTTACTGATTAAAATATGAAAAAAATTTTGTTTGCTGATGATGATGAACTTATCCTGAAGATGATTGCATTTAAGTTGAGACAGGAAGGATATTCCGTAGCGATCGCAAAAGATGGTAATGAGGCAATGGAATGTTTTAATACTGAAAAGCCTGATATTGTACTTACGGATATAATGATGCCTTATAAATCAGGTTTGGAAGTTACCCAATTGGTAAAAAAATCTGAACCTGAAATACCGGTAGTAATTCTTTCTTCATTAGGTGAAAATGGTAATACAGTCAAAGAGGCTTTTGATTTAGGGGTCAGTGATTTTGTATCAAAACCTTTTAATCCTAAAGAGCTCATGCTTCGAATACGAAGGCTTGTTTAAATTTTGATAAGAGCTGTTTAGGGGAATTTCAAGAAAATTCCCTTTTTTGTTTTATGGATAAAGAAAAAAGAGATGATACTATTCTGGAGATTGCCATTATGGAAATGGGCAGGATGAGAAAAGGAGCTTCTTTTTGTCCATCCGAAGTGGTGAGATGGTTGTACCCTCAGGATTGGCGTTTTTTTATGGATGAAATCAAACAGGAAATGATGAAATTGTACAGGGAAGGAAAAATATTGGTTACCCAAAAAGACAAAGCGGTGGATCCTGCAATTCTCCCGAAAGGACCAGTGAGAATAAAAGTGATAAAACTTCTCTAAAAGTTTTCTGTTTAATATGAAATTGAGGTAATGTTATGAAATACCTGTATGTTCTTATCCTACTAATTTCAACCATGAATACGGCCTGTGCACAAGGTCCGTCAAAAAAAGAAAAAGCGATGCAAGATTTACCAAAAACAGTGGTAGAAGTGCCCCAAGGTTTGGAAATAGCCACTTTGGGTGCTGGTTGCTTCTGGTGTACAGAAGCCATTTATCAAAACCTTAAAGGTATTGAGCAGGTAAAGTCAGGGTACAGTGGAGGCCATGTACAAAACCCCTCTTACAAGCAAGTAACCACAGGTACCACGGGGCATGCAGAGGTAATACAGTTTTATTATGATCCCAAAATCATTTCTTTTGAAGAAATCCTTGAAATTTTCTGGTCTACCCATGATCCAACGACACTCAATAGGCAAGGCGCCGATGTAGGCCCTCAGTACCGTTCGGCTGTTTTTTTTCATTCGGACGAGCAAAAGGAGCTGGCGGAGTTTTATAAGAAAAAATTAAATGAATCCGGAGCTTTCAATAAGCCCATAGTTACGGAAATTACTCCATTTAGTAATTTCTATGTAGCAGAAGACTATCACCAAAACTATTACAATGACAATGGTATGCAGCCTTATTGTCAGTTTGTTATCAGACCAAAACTTGAAAAATTCAAAAAAGCTTTCGCCGAAAAATTAAAATAACAGTATTTCAGGTGGTTTTGGAGAAGAGTTCCATTCTGATTAGTTTTGAAAAAAAACCTACTATGAGAAATTTATTCATTTTCAGCCTGTGTTCTGTTCTGGTTTTAGCAGCTTGTTCCGGAAATCAATCAGATAAGTCTAGTGAGTCAGCAGATAAAGCCGCGCTACCTACCGGTAAATTTGGAGAGGAAATCAATGATTCAGATTTTGTTTCTTTGCATCAATTGGTTTCAGCTCTAGAGGAGTCAGAAGAATTTACCGGAAAAGTTAAAGGAGAAATCAAGGAGGTTTGTTCCATGAAGGGCTGCTGGATGACCATTGACCTGCCAAATGGCCAAACTATGAGGGTAACTTTCAAGGACTATGGATTTTTTGTTCCTAAAAACTCTCAGGGTTATCCTGTAATTATAGAAGGAGTAGCCACCAAAAAAGTCACAGATGTAGCTACTTTGAAGCATTATGCTGAGGATGCAGGAAAATCTCAGGAGGAAATAGATGCCATTACTTCTCCCAAGCAGGAATATGCATTTGAGGCAATTGGTGTGATCATTCAGGAAAATGCGTAAACCCCTTTTACGGATTCTTGTTTTTTTGACTTTGATAGGGTGGAGTGGCTGTAGCCAAAAGACCGAATCCGAGGTCAAAATGGCAAACAGATTTCCAAATGAAGATGCACCTTTGGCCCTCTTGATGCGTGAAATGTTTTCAGACATGGAGGAAATCAAATACAGCATCGAAAGAGGGGATGAAATTAAGGCATATTTGAAAAAGCATTCAGAACTATTGCATGCTAGGCCAACCAATCCACAAGTGAAGACTGCGACTTTTGAGCTTATGGGTTCAGCCTATTTGGAAAGTTTAAAAATGTTGGAAGAAAGCCCTAAAGCTTTGTTGCAGGATAATTTCAAAATGGTAATTCAGACCTGTTTGGGTTGTCATCAGCAATACTGTCCGGGACCTATCAAAAGAATTAATTTATTGAACAAAGAAGCCTCTTAATTTATGGCAATAGCTTTGGATAATTTGCGAGTTGGTAGATTTTATGAATTCACCAATCAGGGTGAAAAGAGAAGATTGGAAATTCTGGCAAGACTTTCATCCGATAATTTTAAAGTTAGGGATGTTGATACCACCGAGGTTTATACCATGGAAGAACTATTAAGATGGGGGAAAGGAAAAGACTATGAACTTGAGGAAATAATTGGCTTAGAAGGAAGAGGAATAGTTCCCAAGCAGTTTTAAAAAAAGTGTCCTACTTATTGCTCTATTTTAATGGAATGTTCTAAATCCAGGTTCATAGATGATCCTCACAAAAGAGCTTAAACTTTCCCTTTCTCTATTGATTGGGATACCAGTAACAATTCCTATCATCAGATTTTCAGCCAATCCAACGCGCATCTGCGGCCTCAGAACGGTTTCCAATTTGCCATGATAGATTTCTTTATTGATTTCTACACCGATAAAGTTTCTCGTTCCCGTGATCATATAGTGAAAATTGGTGTGGATTTCATAGGTTAACTCCCTGCGCTGATTAAATTCTTTTTCAATTCTTGGACCTGTATAGACAAGGGTATGGTAATTCATACCCCATCGCTTGGCTGCGACAAAGAATGGATTATAGATATTTCCTTTAAAAAGATCCCCTTTTCCCAGTTTATTCAGGTCCACAAATTCGAATTCGTGGATATAACCCAAGGCCAAGGTTGTTTTTGCTTTTTCTGATACCAAGAAAGACCATTGAGTAGCCATTTTGAGGGATTCTACTCTATTGGAGGGTCTTTCAAGATCACTCGGCAGACTTCCACGGGTACTGTATAAAGTTACAGGAACTTCAATCTCAAAACCAAGCCGGTCAACAGGTGCCCATTCATATTCCACCAAAGCTTCATATTTATCAAAATCCCTTTTGTCAAACATGCCAAAACCTATATTCCATTCTTTTTCTCCTTTTCTGGCACCAAGATCCCTGATTAAGTCAATGTACAAAGGCTCGGCATGTAGGACTTTTGGTTTTTGGTTAGGTTTCGCTTCCTCAAATTCCTGAAGAAACAAACTGTCTAAAATTGCCCTTTCTATTTTCAAACTATCAATCTCATCTTGGGCATGTGCCTCGATCCCAATTGAAATAAGGAGGAGAACTGTCCAAATTCTAGTTATTTTCATTTTGAAGGATATTTTTATTTTCAGATTCACCCTAGTCAGATAAAGACCATGAGAATTTTTTGAAGATTATTACTTTCTTTTTTTCAGGATTGTTACACCAAATCGCTCCAAAATCTATTTGTTCTTAAAGACAGGAGAATTAAGTCAAAGAATAATCCCATTATAAGACTAAATCTTAACTCACGAATAGTCTATTTAAAATATTGATAATCAATATTTTATAATTATAATGAAAATTAAGATAAAGAGCTTAAAGTATTTGGATTAAACGCGGGGGAGGGGCGTTTACATCCATTTCCAAGGATTTAAAAAGTTTGGAATAGTACTCAGAATAAGCAGATAGGCTATAATTATTTTTTTTTAAACAAGTAGAGATCTTAGAAGGAAGGTTTAATTTTATGTCTGAAATTTTCTTTTTCTCATGAGGTATATCAGTGTCAGGAATGGTTTCTTCATCCATGTCCAAAACAAATTCCAAAACCAGTTCTGCCAGAGAATCTATAGGGTCATGATGAGGTAAAAGCGTAGAATCCATTACCGAAGCATGATAAAAATTTGCTGTGAGATTGATAAAGTTGAACAGCAAAGTGAATATTACAAGCCTTGAAAGTATACTTCTTTTCAGTCTTACCAACATGATCCAAAATTATACAAATTTTGGTGATTTATTTATGCTGGCCTGGTTTCTATGACTAAACAAATGATAAAAATTAGGGGGCTTCTTTTATGTAAAATTGGTTTTCGACATGGTTTAAATTAGAGAAAAATGCGGTTTTTCCCTTCCCAAAAGTTCAAAAAAAGAAAGAACAATTGGGTCTTCAATAGTGATTTTGATCACTAATTAGATAAAAATTATCCGTATTTTAGCGTATTGTTTGTTGAAAAGTATGAAGAACAAAAGTTTAGGGGCAGCTATGCTCCAAGGTAAGTGTCCACGGTGCCGAGAAGGAAGCATATTCCCTACAGGGATATTTAGCTACAGGAAACTGACAGAAGTAAACCATAAATGTCCCAATTGCAATGCTGTGCTGACCCCGGAACCTGATTTTTTTTATGGAGCGATGTACATTTCTTACGCGTTTTCAGTTGCCTTGATGGTTACAGTTTTTACTGCAATCAATGTTTTGGTAGATCACGCGCCATTATCGACCTATTTGATTACTATCATCATCAGTAATGCCTTGCTTTTGCCTCTTATGTTGAGGTATTCGAAAGTATTATACCTTTACTGGCTTGGGAAACTGAAATATGATCCCGAAAAGGTAAAGTCTAGTCAAAATGGAATCAGGTAGCATGATTGCTACCTGATTCTTTTAAAGGTAAAATCTATTATATTTTGTTGCCGACCAATATTTAGACAAAAAGCCCCCTCTCAGCTCCACAAGCCTCCAACATGAAATTATGCAATTCAAAATTGCGGACAAAACCGGTCAATTTTTCACTTCCAGGTCCAAACATGGCCAATTCTACATGGTCAGCAGAATGGTTGGTTCCTGCCCATTGTACAGAGGTATAAACTGACTGCATTCTTGCCAATTGATGAAACGGAAGATTGGCAGGGTTATAAAGTCCATCAGCTCCTACTTTGTAAGATTCCAAAATAACTTCAGCTTCTTCTTTTTTTAGGGGTATTTGTTGGTATTCCATAAAAATCTCCCTGACTTTTTCTGCACTAAAATCAGGATTGATCTGGTTTAAAATCCATTCATTGGAAGCTTTGGTTTCATAGAGGCGCTCAAAATTTTTATTTGCCTGATTTCCGTAAAAGAGACCAGGGTTGGAATTACCATGGTCAGTAGTAATTATGACCAGGGTGTCTTTATTATTTTGGGCAAAATCCATGGCCACTTTGACAGACTCGTCGAAATCCAACTGGTCATAGAGTAGGGCGGGGGCATCATTCCCATGTGCAGCCCAGTCCACTTTGCCTCCTTCTACCTGCATGACAAACCCATTAGGGTTTTTGCTCAATAGCTCTATTGCCTTTTGGGTCATTTCCGCCAAAGAGGGAACGGTTTGCCTTAAATTGGCATCATTGATCCGGTCGATGGCATAGGGTAGACCTTCCTCGGCAAAAATTCCCATGATGGGTTTGTCGCCTTTAGTTTTCTTTAATTCTTCTGAATTCCTAACCAAATCAAACCCCGTTTGTCTATAAGCTTCAAAAAGATCCCTTTGGTCTGCTCTTTTTTCAGGGCTGAAATAATTGGCACCTCCACCTAGCATGACGTCAAATCTCAACTTCAAATAGTCTTCCGCAATCTCAGGCATGGCATTTCTACTGCCATTATTAACACAAAAGGAAGCGGGAGTAGCATGTGTGATCTGAACACTCGTCACGCATCCGACTGCTTTGCCCATGGACTTGAATTTTTGCAATATCGGGACAGGACGTTCTCCCTTGGGTCCAATATTGAGCGCGCCATTTCTAACCCTCATGCCTCCACCCCAGGCAGATCCTGCTGCTGCCGAATCAGTAATGAATGAATTGGCGGAAGCAGTATCCATCAGTGCCCTTTTTACCATATTGGTTTCATAGAGATTGATCCATGTAGAGGGTTTCCCATATTTGTGCCGCATGAGGATATCAGCCATATTCATTGTCCCTGAACTCATTCCGTCACTGACCAAAAAGATGATATTTTTGGCAACACCGATATTTTTTTGATGAGTAGCCAATGCTGGATATGAGCCAAATGCTCCCAATCCTAAGGTTGTCAATAACCCATTTTTAAAGAAATCCCGTCTTTTCATATTTATTTTGTTGTAGTTGCTTGAAATAAGATGCCCAATTTAAGGGCTTCAATTTCTTCAAAGTTAAAATAAGGATTAGCATATTGTTACCAATTCATTATTAAACCAATGGTTGCAAAAGGTGTTATACTGGCATGAAATTAACACTAAGGTTGGCAGCGATCTATAATTTGTTATGGGGTGCATGGGTGGTGCTTTTCCCTCAGCAATTCTTTTTCTTGACAGGCATGGACCCTATCAATCACCCCATGGTTTGGCAGGGCATGGGCATGGTCATAGGGGTTTATGGTTTGGGATATTGGTGGGCAAGTTTTGATCCACTAAAGCATTGGCCCATTGTTGCTGTTGGTTTCTTGGGGAAAATATTTGGACCAATTGGCTTTCTTTACAATTACCTTATGGGAAATGTACCCCTAAGTTTTGCTTATACCCTCATAAGCAATGATCTGATATGGTGGATTCCTTTTTTTATTATTTTAAAAAATGTTCATTGTCAGACCAAATGGGCACTAAAATGAAAAAAAATCTATTGAAATTGGTTTTAGCGGTATTCTTTATAGTGGCAGGGATAAATCACTTTATCAATCCACAGTTCTATTATCCCTTGATTCCTGATTACCTTCCTTTCCATGGTTTCATCAATTATTCTTCTGGCATTTTGGAAATAATCTTGGGTGCTGGGCTCATATTTACAAAAACCTCAGCCTGGGGAATTATTATTTTGTTGGTTTTATTCATTCCCTCTCATGTATATTTCGTACAAATTGGGAGTTGCGTGGATGGGGGACTCTGTGTACCGGAATGGGTGGCCTGGGTCCGGTTAGTGATTATCCACCCAATTCTCATATTGTGGGCATGGTTGTTTACAAAATAAAGAAATAATGGCAAAAAATGTGTTTGGAGAAAATTTGATTCCCTGTAGCACAGCTCCCATGACTGGTTTCTACAGAAATGGTTGTTGTGAAACAGGTCCGGATGATTTAGGGACTCATACGGTATGTGCAGTGATGACGGATGAATTTTTGGAATTCAGTCTCAGTAGGGGAAATGATCTGATTACCCCAAGGCCAGAGTATGCATTTCCAGGCCTTAAGCCAGGGGATAAGTGGTGTCTATGCGCCAGTAGATGGATGGAAGCTTATCAGGCCGGTGTGGCTCCTTTGGTAGTATTGGAAGCAACTCATGAAAAAACTTTGGATTACCTGCCCTTAGGTGAATTGGTGAAGTTTGCTGCGAAGAAATAATAAACAGAAAGGTTAGTTTTTGTTTTTGTTTTCTTTATTTTTGATCTAACCAAAAAATAATTTTTATGAGATTCTTTGTTGTGCCATTGCTGGCTACAATTCTTTTTCTCAATACCAGTTACGGACAGGAGGCTTTTAAGAGAAAGACGATTTATGGAGAATTCTTGGGGGCAGGTGGACTGGCTTCTATCAATTTTGATTACCGGTTTGGGAAAAATCCTGAAGGTTTTGGAATCAGAACTGGAATAGGTTATTTCCAATGGAACAATTCCTCTTTGGTAAGCATACCGGTGATTGGCAATTACCTACTAGGGAAGAATGGTAAATATCTTGATCTTGGAATTGGAGCTAGAATAGGATATGAAACAATGGTATATGAGGAGCCAATTAATCCAGATCAACATTTTGAAGAAGGCTTTAGAGTAGGGGCTCCCATTTTAAATATTGGATATAGATATCAGCCTCTTAAAGGAGGTTTTAATTTTAGAGCAGGTTTTTCTCCTTATATAAATATCTATACAAATGGTGGATCTGATATTTTTTGGATGCCACACCTCTCTTTCGGCTATACATTTTAATCAGACCCTTATTTGGCCATTACCCTTTATCACCCACTTATAAGAGGTCAGTTCTTTCAAGGCCATTGGACCTCTGGCATGTAATTTTTGTGTGCTGATTCCAATCTCTGCCCCTAAGCCAAATTGATTGCCATCTGTAAACGCCGTTGATGCATTGGCATAAACAGCAGCGGCATCCACTTCATTCAAAAACCTTTCGATATTCAATGGGCTCTCGGAAATGATAGCTTCACTATGATGCGAGCTGTATTTAGCAATGTGATCCAAAGCTTGGTCCAAGTTTTCTACTGTTCGGATCGCCATTTTCAAGGACAGGAACTCAGTTCCAAAGTGTTCAGGTGAGGCTTTTTGTATCAAAGGGTGGGAGGGAAGTGCATTGAAAGCTTTATTGTCTGCAAATAGGATAACCTCTTTTTCCAACAGGGGTTGGACAAGTAGGGGCGAATCATCCAAACGGCTTTCGTGGATAATCAAGCAATCCAAGCTATTGCATACACTTGGTCTTCGGGTCTTGGCATTGAGGATGATCGATTTTCCTTTTTCCAAATCTGCTGTTTCATCAAAATAAGTATGTACTATTCCTGCACCTGTTTCAATGACCGGAACTTTGGAGTTAGAGCGGACGAAATCAATCAATCCCTGACTTCCTCTAGGTATGATTACATCTACATATCCCACAGCTTCCATTAAAGCCTGTGCGGCTTTTCTGTCAGGTGGAAGTAACTTATAGGCATCGGTGGGAATTCCATTTTGCTCCAAGGACTCATGGATCACTTTCATGATGGCCCTATTGGAGTGATCTGCATCTGAACCACCTTTGAGGACCAGGGCATTTCCGGACTTTAGCGCAAGACAAAATACATCATAGGTTACGTTAGGCCGGGCTTCATAAATAATACCTAAAACACCAAGTGGCACAGTGATTTTTCGAAGTTCCAGTCCATTATCAAGGGATCTTTTTTCCAATTCAAGTCCCAAAGGACTTGGTAGGTTTTTTACCTGAATTACCTCTTTCAAAATGGCAAGGATTCTCTCTTCTGTCAACAATAACCTGTCATATTTTGGATCTTTGGGATCCATTTTGGCAAGGTCTTCCTTATTGGCATCCAATATATCAGGAATAGCTTTTTTACTAAGTATAACCAAATCATCCAAAGTGCCCTGGATTTGCTTTTCGGTCACTTGGTTCAATTTCCTGGCAGCGTTTTTTATTGCTTTAAAAATTATTTCAAAATCAATCATGGGTAAAAAGATAAAGGTAATCGTAATGGATAATAGGTTTCTGGTTTTTTAAGCCGATTTTTTCTGTCAATGATTTGATGCCATATTCTGCTCTTCCAAGGCCGATGCGGTTACCGGCCTCATCTATAATCCTTAGAATATCACCTTTTTCAAAATCGCCCGAAAATGAAATGACTCCCACGGGGAGAAGGCTGCTGATCTTTTGGGAAAACAATGCTTTTTTTGCTCCTTCGTTGATCTTGATTTCCCCTTTATAGTATTGTTCCCCATGGGCCAACCATTTTTTTGGGCTATGCTTGACAGGAGAAGGTTCAAAGTGGGTACAAATGGCATTTCCATCCAGGATGTCATCTAAAACCCCTTCTTTTTTACCATTGGCAATAAATACCCGAATCCCTAAGTTGGCAGATTTTTTTGCCATATTCAATTTGGTTAACATACCCCCTCTTCCAAAAGAAGATTTTCCTGCCTGAATATATTGGGATAAATCCAGTGATTTTGAGTCAACATGATGAATAAGTTCCGAATCAGGATGATCCGGAGGTCCTGTGTAGATGCCGTCTACATTGGTCAACAAAATGAGGGTATCTGCATTGATCATGGCAGCAGTAAGGCTGGCCAATTCATCATTGTCAGTAAACATCAATTCTGTGATAGCCACTGTATCATTTTCATTGATTACAGGAATTATTCCCTGAGAAAGCAATCCCTCTATACAATTTTTCATGTTGAGGTAATGCTTTCTGTCCCTGAAATCCTCTTTAGTGACTAAAATCTGGGCAATGGCAAAGCCTAAATCAGCAAACAGGTTTTGATAGGTGTTAATCAGGGCAATTTGCCCATTGGCTGCCCAAATTTGCTTTTTGAGTACTGGATTGGTCTTTTCCGGTAATTTTAAGTTTTTTCTTCCAAAGGCAACTGCTCCTGATGTGACCAAAATTACCCTTATTCCTTTATTTTTTAATGAGGCAACCTGCACGCAAAGCGACTTTATCCTTAAAAAATCAGGCATTCCAGACTCTTGAGTGATCACATTGGATCCGATTTTTATGACGCAGGTTTGCAAAGGAATTGCTGTTTGATTGTTAAAATTTAACAAAATTAACCTTTCTGTTGAAAAAACGCTAAAATTACCTGTATTTAATGGGTTCAAAAAAATGTGGTGTTTAGAACCACCTTTTCCTCTTAAAGTAAAAGACCATTATGATCGAAATACCAAGAAATATGATCCAAGTAAACCAATAGCCATATTTCCATTTCAATTCCGGCATGTATTCAAAATTCATCCCATAGACCCCCGCCAAAAAAGTTAAGGGTATAAAAATCGTAGCAATAATGGTTAGTGTCTTCATCACATCATTTTGTCTCAGGGATATGTTAGTCATGAAGATTTCGACAAGTGTAGTGATAGACTCTCTTTGCATCTCCAGGTTATCCATGATTTGAACAGATTGCTCATATATGTCATTGATGAAAGGCAGGGTTCTCCTTTTGATAAGAAAGGATTCAGTCTTTTTGAGGGTAGAAAGCAATTCTCTTGTGGGCCAAATTACTTTTTTGAGAAGCTGGATGGATTTCCTTTGGGTGTAAATTTCCCCAAGTCTTATTTTTTTGTCTTCATTGATGATTTTTTCTTCAAGGACCTCAATTTGATCGGTAATTTTCTCCAAAATGGCGTAGTATTCATCTACAATTGCATCCAGAAGCGTATAGGCAAAGTAATCTGTTCCATGCTTTCGGATTTTTCCGGATGGATTCTCCAGTCTGGATCTAATGCCGTCAAAAACATCATACTTGTTTTCCTGAAAGGAGATCACATAGTTTTTTCCAATAACTATACTGATTTGTTCAGTCTCCAGATCAACAATTTCTGTTCTGGTGTATAGCATTTTGACCACAATAAGTATAAAATGATCGAAAACCTCCACTTTTGGCCTTTCTTGGGTGTTGAGGATATCTTCCAATGCCATGCTGTGAATATCAAAAATAACTTTGATCTCATTCAGAAGATCTAAGTTGTTCAGAGAGGTGACGTTGAGCCAAAACTTATGTTCCTGTTCCAAAAATGGGGGGATTTGGCTTAAATCGGTAATGTGGTGTTTTTCAAAATGACCCTCGCCGAAGCAGATCAATTCTAAACTAATAGGGTTATCATTTATTGGAGATAAATCCGTCATAGAATGCTTTTCATTTTCTCAATGGTGAGGGGTTTTTCCAAAAATGCTTCCACGATATTGTATGAGAGCGCCTTTTGTCTGTCCTGAAAATCGATTGAGCTTGAGAGTACTACAATCTTATCATTACGATCCTGAAATTTTTCCATATAAAAATTCAAAAAATCCCAACCGTTCATTACAGGCATATTGATATCCAATAAGATTAATATTTTGCTGTCTTTGCTGAAATCTTTGATGCGGTCCAAGGCATTCTCTGCTTCCAAAAATTCTTCTACTTGATCGGCTATATGCAATTTGCTTATCAACCTCTTGTTGATTAAGTTATTGACAGGGTCATCATCTACAAGAATAATGGACTGATAAATAGCCATGGGCAATGGTTTCACAAAAAGAAAAGCGAAATTTTTTTGAATCCAATATCAAATATATGGAATTAACGTCAGGATGGTATCCATATGATATTGATTTCTTCAAAAAATCTACTGAATTAGTAGGTTTGTCATCTTTTAAAATTAAAAAGGGAGCAAATCGCTCCCTTTATTTATCTGGATGGTCTTGAGATTACATCATTCCGCCCATTCCTCCGCCGCCCATAGGTGGCATAGCTGGAGTATCTTCTTTCACGTCAGCTACCACACATTCGGTAGTCAACAGAAGGGCTGCAATGGATGCTGCGTTTTCCAAGGCCAATCTTGTCACTTTAGTTGGGTCGATTACACCGGCCTCAAATAAGTCTTCGTATACGTCTGTACGGGCATTGTAACCAAAGTTCCCTTTGTTTTCTTTGATTTTGTTAACCACTACAGAACCTTCACCTCCGGCGTTTTCAACAATAGTTCTCAATGGTGCCTCGATAGCCTGTCTTACGATATTGATACCTGTATCTTGGTCATCGTTGTCACCTTTGAGATTATCCAAGGCAGAAGATGCTCTTACCAAAGCAACACCACCACCTACTACTACACCTTCTTGTACAGCAGCTCTGGTAGCATGTAGGGCATCATCTACTCTATCTTTTTTCTCTTTCATTTCTACTTCAGTAGCTGCGCCTATGTACAGGATGGCTACCCCGCCTGACAATTTGGCCAATCTTTCCTGAAGCTTTTCTCTGTCATAGTCAGAGGTTGTTTTTTCAATTTGAGATTTGATTTCAGCAATTCTTGCCTGAATATGACTGGACTCACCCGCACCATTGACAATGGTGGTATTGTCTTTGTCGATGTTAACTTTTTCTGCAGTACCTAAGTAATCTACAGTAGCATTCTCCAATTTATAACCTCTTTCTTCAGAGATTACTGTACCACCGGTAAGAATGGCAATATCTTCCAACATTGCTTTTCTTCTGTCACCGAAGCCAGGAGCTTTAACAGCAGCTACTTTCAAGGCACCTCTGATTTTGTTTACTACCAAGGTAGCCAACGCCTCACCATCCACATCTTCAGCGATGATCAGTAATGGTTTGCCGGACTGAGCTACTGGCTCAAGGATAGGAAGCAGTTCCTTCATTGAAGAAATCTTCTTGTCGTAGATCAGGATATAAGGTCTATCCAATTCAGCTTCCATTTTCTCTGTGTTGGTCACAAAGTATGGAGAAAGGTAACCTCTGTCAAACTGCATACCTTCTACAGTTCTCACTTCGGTTTCGGTACCTTTTGCTTCTTCCACTGTGATTACACCGTCTTTGCCCACTTTGTCCATGGCATCAGCAATCATCTTACCGATCTCTTCGTCGTTGTTGGCAGAAACAGTAGCCACTTGCTGGATTTCTTTGGAGGTCGAGATGGCTTTGGAATTGGCTTTCAACTGGGCTACCACTGCCGCAACCGCCTTGTCAATACCTCTCTTTAGATCCATTGGGTTTGCACCAGCAGCTACGTTTTTGATGCCTGCATTGAAGATGGCCTGAGTCAAAACAGTAGCAGTGGTAGTACCGTCACCTGCATTGTCAGCTGTTTTGGAAGCTACTTCTTTTACCAACTGGGCGCCCATATTTTCAATTGGCTCAGCCAATTCGATTTCTTTTGCTACGGAAACACCATCTTTGGTAATGGTAGGAGCACCAAATTTTTTGTCAATGATTACGTTTCTACCTTTTGGACCCAAGGTAACTTTAACTGCGTCAGCAAGAGCATCCACACCTTTTTTCAATCTGTCTCTTGCGTTGGTATCGAAAAATAATTCTTTAGCCATTTTTTTTGTTCTTTTAAGTTTTTGATTGTTTTTGATAGATGATTAGAGAATTGCGAAGATGTCAGACTCTCTCATGATCAAGTAGTCATGACCATCTACAGAAAGTTCTGTACCGGCATATTTGCCATAAAGTACAGTGTCACCTACTTTTACAGTCAATGGTTCATCTTTTTTGCCAGTTCCTACTGCTACTACAGTTCCTCTTTGAGGCTTTTCTTTTGCAGTATCCGGGATGTAAAGTCCGGAGGCAGTTTTCTCTTCAGCTGCAGCAGGTTCTACCAGAACTCTGTCCGCAAGAGGTTGGATGTTAACTTTTGACATAATTATTAAACTTTTAAAGGTTAGTTCTAAAATGTTACACTCCCTAATAATCATTTCCTGTGCCAAATTTGATGGCAGATTTAAACATGACATAAAGGCGTAAAAAATTGTCAGTTTTGTGTCAGTCTTTGCTTTTCAAAATTGTCCTACTGTCAATTTTTCCCCACTCCTTTTTTCTTTTGTCAGTTTTTGTTAAATTTTTGCCAAAGTATGTACCTATGAAAACCTTGTCAGAAAATTGGATTACTGAAGGATGGATTGATTTTGAATATAAGAAATACGTCCTTTTGGCCTATCTCCAGCATGTGGAGTCACAATTCAAGGAAGTTAAACTCTATCCCCCTTTGGCGGAATTGATCCAACATTATTCCAAGCTAAAAACCTTTTCCGAAAATAGGGAACAACTCAAGTCTTCCTTTCCAAAAATGCTTCAAGGGCCGGATTTTCAGGAAATGAAATTAAAGTATAAGCCTTTGGTTTTTGATGACGATCTCATGCAACAATTGGAGGAAATTGTAAACTATTCCCTTCCTCAGATCAAAAAGGCTATTGAAGAAGGGAGAGGTATTTATGATTTTCTTGAACAGGAAATGTCCATAGAACCTGTTGGGCTTTCCCCCATCTATCAGAAGGAAGGTTATGCGCTTCTTTCATTTGAAAAAAGCAAAGATATCTATGTTTACAGGTACAAAGTGAACCTTTTTCAAACAAGCCTGGACTCTTTCAAGGGTATCATGATGCAGCTTGTCCATAAGGTAAGAAAAAGTATCACTCAGACCTTTGAACAGATAAAACTTGACCTTATTAAAACCTATAAAGAGCTTCCTAATCCCGCGACCTATAGGATCAACAGTCCGCATGTTATTCCTTTGCATGAGAGCTTTTTGCCTATCAGCAAAAGGTTATTGTTGAAAACGGTGGATTAGTAATTGAGAAAAAAAAGAGGCTGTCCAAAAATTAGGGACAGCCTCTTTTTTGGGAGAAGAATAGTTTTTATTCGTTTTCAGGATTGTTTTCTCCCTCTTCCTGAGCGGTATCCTCACTGCTGGAAGGAAGGAGGCTTTCAACGTCTCCAAATGTAGGATTGATAATCTGCTTTTTGGCATTTTCAATGTTTGGGGAAGTGAAATCACCGCTGTTATCTTTGCTGTAGAATGCAGCGGAAGTCAGGGACAAAACCAAAATAGCGATGGATAGAATCCAAGTAGATTTTTCAAGGATATTTCCTGTTTTGGTAACACCCATTATTTGGGACGCACTGCCCCCAAATGCTGCACCAACGCCTCCTTTGGAATCCTGAGCCAGGATAACCAAGACCAACAGAACAGCCAATACGATAATGATACTGATGAGTAAGGTAAACATATTTTAATCTTTAATTTCTTCCAATTCTTTGATCAGGTCCGCAAAATAAGTGTTTTTATCCGGAAACTTCACCATTAATTTCTTATAAATTTCTTTTGCCCTTTCTTTTTTTCCCTGCTTAGTCAAAATCCGTGCATAGGATTCTGTGATTAGAGATGGATTGAGCTTGGTGCTCTTTTCAGAAAGGTCGTCTTGCTTCTGAATATCCTCAATTTCTTTGAGGGTGGCCAGTTTAATTTCTTTTTTGCTGAATGCTTTGATGATATCAATTTGCTCCAGCTTCTTTTTATCAAGTATTTCTTTTTTCTCTTTTTTCCTGATCGATTCGATCAGTTCATCTTTGTGATGGTTTCTTCTTTTTGGTTTTGTGGTAACCTCATTGTTGGTTTCGCCGGTTTTGGCCTCCACTTTTAATTCCTCTGAAACTTCTTTTACACTTTCTACCTGCGGGACTGGTGAAGGGCTTTCAGTAGGTTCAACTTTGGATTCGGTTTTTTTACTCAGTCCGTCAAGCTTTTCCAGCGCCTTCAATTTACTTTGGGCAAGGTCTTCCCCTAGTTTTTTTAGGGTAGCGGTAAGATCTTTGGTAGTTGTACTTTTTTTTGTTTCCGGAATCAGGTGACCTTCTAAGTCATCTATAAAATTTTTGCCTTCTTCAATTTTTTTCTTTTCCTCCAGTTCCTGTAGTCGTTTGGAAAGGGCTGGGCTTTGTTCTTCAAAAAGCTGATCTGTTTCAATAAGTTTTTTTAGCCAAGCCCTATCAGGGGAGGTGATGGCAGCCCACGGAAGGATTTCATTTTCACTTCTTCCTGCCTTCTTGTACTCAAATTTTGCCAATAAAACTTTTGGAATCTGGAAATAGGGGAAGGTCTCATGCAGCTTGAGCAGTTCCGTTACATCATCTTTGTCCAAATGATGTGCACGTTGAATGATTCCAAGAAGCTGTATCGGATTCACTGTTTTAGATTTTGTTTTTTGCTCAATTTACTAATTTTTACCAATTGGCCACTGTGGCGGTGAAAATATCCTGGATGATACTATCGAAAATCCGCTCAATCAAAACACTTTCCACCTGCAAAATAGAAGTGGTCCTTGGGTCATAATCTTCGAAGAAAGAAAAGCTCCTTTTCAGGCTTTCCTCTTCTTTTACCGTATTGGTATATTCTACTTCCACAGTAATGCTTAACCTCATTTGTCCCGCTCTGTCGGGAAGGTTGGGGTCTCTTGTACTTACGGTGGCTTGCGGAGTAATGGTATATCGGGTGATCGAACCGGCAAATTGAAGATCCCCGTTATTCCTTACCAATTCCAATTGGGTATTTCTTTGGTAAAAATCCTTCAAAGATTCAGTGAAGGTTTGCTCCATATTAGCTGGTCCTCCTCCGGAATCATTGAAGAAATTCTCTACAGAAAAAGTCTTGATAACATTATAATCAATATTGGTACCGGTGAAACTGTAACTTACCGAACATGCCTGCAAAGTCCACAAAGTGAAGATCAGCAAAATGCCTGTCAGTATATTTTTAATCGATGCCATACTGCTTGATTTTTCTGTAAAGCGTCCTTTCTGATATGCCCAGGTCACTTGCCGCATATTTTCTTTTGTTATTATGCTTCCTAAGTGCCTTTAGGATCATTTCTTTTTCCTTTTTCTCCAGAGAAAGCGAATTGTCATCTTCCTCATGGATGATATCCTCAATGGCTTCATCCTCATACACATCATCCTTGTCCTGTGTTTTTTGTGCATCTAATACGATTGGCACATTGGAAGTCTGTACCGGAGCGGTATGCTGTTCAAAGGGAATAGGTGTTTCAAGATCTTCAAAAAGCGTTTGGTGCTTGTTGATGATACTGGCATTCAGACCGCCTGACTGATAGGTTTCAAGAACTAGTTTTTTCAACTCAGTCATATCTTTTTTCATGTCAAAAAGGACTTTATAGAGTAATTCCCTTTCTGTAAAGTCTGTGGACTCTCCTCCACCTGAACCTGCAAATATTGCCGGAAGTCTTGTCTGTTCTGAAGGCAAGTATTTAGATAGGGTAGCAGCATCAACCTCCCGTTCCTGTTCCAATAACGAAACCTGCTCTGCGATGTTTTTGAGCTGGCGAATATTTCCGGGAAATGGAAACTGCATCAGGAGTTTTTTGGCATCCTCTGTCAAGGTGATGGGTTTCACTTTATATTTTTCAGAAAAATCAGTGGTGAATTTTCTAAATAGCAAAATTACGTCTTCCCCACGCTCTCTTAAAGGAGGAACATAAATCGGAACAGTATTTAAACGATAATATAAATCTTCCCTGAATTTACCTTTTTCTACCGCCTTAATCAGGTTCACATTGGTAGCAGCGATGACCCGGACATTGGTTTTTTGTACTTTGGAAGAACCTACCTTAATGAACTCCCCATTTTCCAGTACCCTCAACAATCTTGCCTGGGTTCCTAATGGCATTTCTCCAATTTCGTCCAAAAATATAGATCCACCGTCGGTTACCTCAAAATAGCCCTTTCTTGCTTCATGGGCTCCTGTAAATGATCCCTTTTCATGACCAAATAATTCCGAGTCAATTGTCCCCTCTGGAATAGCCCCACAGTTGATAGCGATGAATTTACCATGCTTTCTGGTGCTAAGAGCGTGGATGATCTTGGAAAAAGATTCTTTCCCGCTACCGCTTTCCCCGGTTATGAGAACGGTCATGTCCGTGGGTGCGGCCTGCATGGCCACTGAAATGGCATGATTGAGCAATGGGCTATTGCCGATTATGCCGAAGCGCTGTTTTACACTTTGGATTTCTGATGCTGAATACATAGGCTGGAAATGATTTTAAGCTACAACCTCCCCAAAAAGCGTAGCTGCAGAACAATCCAATATCCTTACATGGACATAATCCCCTTTCTTTAGGCTTCCGTCATTTGGAATAATCACCACTTTATTGGCGGAATTTCTTCCTTTTAGCTGGTCATCAGATCTTTTTGAAGTGCCCTCAATAAGGATTTCCTGTACCTTGCCAACATCTAATTTATTCCTTTCTAAGGATAGTGCGGTCTGCTTTTCTATGATTTCCGCCAATCTCCTCTTTTTCACTTCCAAAGGAATATCGTCTTCATATTTTTTGGCAGCAAGTGTGCCCGGTCTTTCAGAATAGAAGAACATGTATGAAAAATCATATTTCACAATGTCCATCAAGGTCAAGGTATCCTGATGCTCCTCTTCCGTTTCGGTGCAGAATCCGGCTATCATATCTGAAGAAATCCCACATTCTTCTCCCAAAATCTCCCTGATGGCCCTTACCCGGTCAAGATACCAAGCTCTATCATATGTCCTGTTCATCAACTCCAAAATCCTTGAGTTTCCACTCTGAACGGGCAGGTGAATGTATTTGCAGATATTGTCGTATTTTTTCATGGTATAAAGGACCTCATCGGTGATGTCCTTGGGATGCGAGGTTGAAAACCTTACCCTCAATTTCGGATTTACCAGTGCCACCATTTCAAGTAGGTTGGCGAAATTGACAACCTGAGACACCTCTTCTTCTTTTTTGTTCAACCTTGCCTTATTGTTTTCTTCTGGTGACCACTTATAGGAATCTACGTTTTGGCCCAAAAGTGTTACCTCACGGTAACCTTTTTCGAAAAGTTCCTTTGCTTCATTGACAATGGAATAGGGATCGCGGCTTCTTTCCCTTCCTCTTGTAAAAGGAACCACGCAGAATGAACACATGTTGTCACAGCCTCTCATGATGGAAATAAAGGCGGTCACTCCATTGGAATTCAATCTAACAGGGGAAATATCAGCATAAGTTTCTTCTCTTGAAAGGAATGTATTCACACCTTTATTGCCTTCTTCTGCAGAAGATACCAGATTGGGAAGGTCCCTGTAAGCATCAGGACCTACTACGATATCCACAATTTTCTCCTCTTCAAGCAATTTATCCTTCAAACGCTCTGCCATGCAGCCTAAGACTCCGATTGTAAGTTCGGGCTTTGATTTTTTGACAGCATTGAAATGGTTAAGCCTGTTTCTGACTGTCTGTTCTGCTTTTTCCCGGATAGAGCAAGTATTCAGAAAGATCACATCAGCCTGCTCAAAGTCAGAAGTGGTGTCGAACCCATTGTCCTTCATGATAGAAGCCACAATTTCTGAATCCGAGAAATTCATTTGGCAACCATAGGATTCGATGTATAATTTTTTGGATTTGCCAGTATTCTCCTCTTCTGTCGTTTTGAAATCGCATGCCTGTGCCTCTTCCGGTGCGATGATGTCTATGTCCTTGATGAAATTTTCCATTTAGTATTGCAATTCAAGTTGCGAAATTAAGAAAATACCGACAAAATGACAGGGGTTTTTGTGACATATCTTGTTAATATTCCCCAAAAATGAGGATGAGTCAAAAAATGGGATAGGAAAATTTTAAAATAATGCGCCCTGCGTATGGCAGAGCGCATTTTTGAAAATTTAGTGGGAATTTTTGATTTGGATTTTATCCTCAATGATTTGTCCAAATCTGCTTTTGTTTTCAAATGAACTCCCTATTTCGGTTCTCTCCACCAGGTTAACCCTTGCACCTACCCCTGTGATTTGTTGGATAGCAAGACTTAGAAGGTATTCATTTCGGTCACCTAAGGGTAGCAGCACCTGTTGTGAAAGTTCATTCGCCTCTATATTAGGGGTAAATCCATTGGTATAATCCGAGTTCCCGTCTTTATTAAAGATCATGGTAACGATCGGCAAAATGCCATATTTGTTATTAGGGTTGCCCTCATCTTCAAATGCTATGGAGCCCACATTTTTCCCGACTGTCCTTCCTCCGATCAAAAATACATTCATGTAAGGTTTAAGTCCATTGATAATCAGTTCACTGGCAGAAGCTGTTCTGCCTGAGGTGATGATATGTACCCGGTTACCCTCTAAGGTGTTTCCCAAATTCTGGACTTTGGTATTGAATCTCCTGATTTCCAAATCCCGGATTTGTTGGAACTGAGAAAGGAAACTGTTGTACTTGGTTCTGGAAAAGATATCCTGAGAGGTAACATTGGGAGCAATGAGACTAGCCAAATTCACCGCACTGCCAACGAATCCTCCTCCATTATACCTAAAATCCAATATAAGGTGGTTGATGCCTTCAGCCTTAAATCTTCCAAAAATCTCATCCATCTGGTTATCATATCTGTTGTCCCCGTCAACTCCTGGAGCAAAAAAATGGTAGACTACATAACCGATTTTCTGGTTATTGACGGTGTAGATGGTATCAAGGAAATTGGGGTTTTCCGCGAGGCTAAGTGTCTGTAGTGAAATTTGGGGCTGGGGACGATAGGTGCTAGTAGAAGGGTCAAAACGGAAGAAGTTTACGGTATGGTTTTCAGATCTTTGTCTCAAGAGGCTTTGGTAGTTGCTGAGGGTCATGGTCTGACCATTGATCTGGGTGATGATGTCTCCTCTCAATAAACCTGCAGACTGTGCCGGACTGCCTTTTTTTGTATATACCACAAAGGCGAGAACATTTTCATTCTGGTTGCTTTCTCTTGCCAAAAGAATTTCATATCCTGCTTCTCTATTGACACCCTGAAGGCTGTTCATTAATTCCTGATAATCAGGGAATATGTCTGAAAAGCGATCTGTTGGCCTATTTAATAAGGATTCAAAATAATCTTCAGGATCTGAGTTTTTAGCTAATGGGGTACGCATGTCCTCCAGCCAATAATACACTTCATCCATTACATCCTTGATCCATTCATTGATGGCCACATTAGGGGAGGCGTTGGGATCTGGCTGGTCCTCTTTATCCTGGCAAGCCCCTAATCCAAAAACCAACAACACTGCCAAAGAAAGTCCTGCAAGATTTTTTCTTAAATATGTTTTCATCATGGTACTCTTTTATCTAAAAAACCAATAAACTACTGCCAAAGTTTAATTTTAACAAATTCTTTCCAAAATGAGTCGAAAATGGACAAAAAAAAAACACCTCTTAGTAGTAAGAGGTGTCTATACTTATGTCTGAGGTTTTACTATCGAGTAGTTTTCCCTTTTCACATTTCAGGACCCTGTAGGGATATTTTCTTAAGAGGTCATGGTTATGTGTCGCCATCAACACTGCAGTACCCTCTTTGTTGATTTCCTGAAAAAGTTTAAAGATTCCATCCGCCACATCCGGATCAAGATTTCCAGTGGGTTCGTCTGCTAATAGAATAGCCGGTTGGTTGATCAAAGCCCTTGCGATTACTACCCTTTGTTGTTCCCCTCCAGAAAGCTGGTGCGGCATCTTGGAAGAAGCGTCTGCCAGCCCGACTTTTAAGAGTACCTCAATCATACGGTTTTTCATTTTGGCCTTGTCTTTCCAGCCAGTAGCCTTCATGACAAAAAACAGGTTTTCAGCAACAGACCTATCGTGAAAAAGTTGGAAATCCTGGAAGACTATCCCCAGTTTTCTTCTGAGGTAGGGGATATCCTTCTTTTTGATTTTTTCCAGTTCAAAGCCAACAATTTTGCCTTTTCCCATTTTCAGGGGGAGGTCCGCATATAAGGTTTTGAGTAAGGAACTTTTTCCACTGCCTGTTCTCCCGATCAAAAAAACAAACTCGTCTTTTTCAATAGTGAAATCAACATCCTGAAGAATAGCATCAAGGCCCTGAAAAATACAGGCTTTCTCTATATGGATGATGGGCTCGCTCGTAAAAACCATGTTTAAAGTTCCAATTTTTGAAGTTTTCCAAATGGCATTTCATTGATCAATGCTTCCAAAGCATCTTCTTTTCCCTCTAACCCAAACTTTTCAAGGTTTTTCATGGGACGGTCTGCCCTGAAGTAGGCTACTAAAACGAAATTCTCGTCCCTGATCTGTATATAATCAGGTATTTTGGCTTTGCCTTTTACTTTGATAATGTACATGGAAAAAGGTTTTACTTTAATTAGGTTGTTCAAGAAGGTATTACTCAAAAGTTAGGGATTTGTTTCAAATAAAGAGGAGAGGATTCTAAAATAAGAAAACCTCTCCCAAAATCGATTACTTTCCTGCTGCCTTGGCATGGTCTGCCAAAAACTGGGCAAGACCACTATCAGTCAATGGATGGTTCAATAAACCAGTGATGACTTTTAGCGGACAAGTAGCTACATCAGCACCGATTTCAGCACATCTGATCAGGTGCATGGTATGTCTGATAGATGCAGCCAATACCTGTGTGGCAAAGCCATAATTTTCATAAATATTCACAATCTGCTCAATCAGGGCAATGCCGTCATAAGAAATATCATCTAAGCGGCCTACAAAAGGAGAAACATAAGTAGCACCTGCTTTTGCAGCCAAAATGGCCTGTCCGGGTCCAAAGATGAGGGTGCAGTTGGTCCTGATACCCTCACTGCTGAAGTATTTGATGGCTTTTACACCATCTTTTATCATTGGGATTTTAACAACAATTTTGTCATCAATCTTTGCAAGTTCTTTGCCCTCCCTGATCATTCCTTCAAAATCAGTGGCAATAACTTCTGCACTAACATTATCATCTACAATGTCGCAAATGGCTTTGTAATGTGCTCTGACATTGTCTTCTCCGCTGATGCCTTCTTTGGCCATTAGGGAAGGATTGGTGGTTACACCATCCAATACACCAAGATCGTAAGCTTCCTTTATTTCACTTAGGTTGGCGGTATCGATAAAGAATTTCATAGGAAAAACGTGGTTTTTTGTTCTGTCAGCAAAGTTAAAGGAATAATGGGGAAATGGAAGTTAGGAAAATCGAAAGATGGTAAAAAAAAGAGCGGCATCGCACCGCTACAACCGCCTACCCTTGCTTCCTTCCGGACCTGGGGGATTCAGCAGGAGCTGGTCGTGCCGCTTGGGTACAAAGGTACTCCAAATTTAGATACCTGCAAAAATCTTGGAAAAATTACAGGGAGATGCCTGCTAATGGCCTAATTTTCAGGACTAAATTTTATGGCAAAGTTTTTGTTTCAATTAGGGGGAGAAAAACAAATTTTATTATGAAAAAAGTATTCATTTTATTCGTGACAGTTGTTTTATTGGGATCTTGTGGGGTTAGGCCTGAATTTCAGCAAGGTATGACCGAACGTAAGTTCTTGAGGCAGAACAAGGAAGCGGTACTTTCTGGAATTGACGGGAATCAGAAGACGTACAGGGTCAATAGAGGGGATAGATTTTATGTGCTTGCTACCTTTGAAGAAGGTAAACTTGTAAAATTAGAGGAAAGGGAATTGGCTCCGGCCTGGATGCAAAATCAGCCTTCCAACCAACCGGAGGGTAATAGAAGGAATTAATTAAAAAAGAATAGGACCAGGGATGTAAATCCCTGGTTTTTTATATTTTCTCAAAAAGACCGATGGTTCCCCCCACCCAATCTTTGTCTTTATTGAATTTGACCCCAATCATTTCCCCTCGGCTAAGTCTGACCACATTGCCCACAAGTGTGGGCTCAGCATCTGATTCAGGCCATAGGCAAAGTATTCTAACTTCTGCTTTTACAAGGCCGTCAGGAGATTTCAGAATAGGTTTATATTGCACTTTTCTCTGGAGCACATAGAGGTCTTTTTGCCGAACTGATTCAATATCTGAGCGATTCACATGATAAATTACGCCAGAACCGGAGAAAGAAAACAAAGGTTTGAGCACATAATTTTCCAAATCTTCCGGTATTTCATTCAAATCACTCAATAATTTGGTTTCAATAAAATAAGGTCCCTGCAGATAGGGGAGGATAAACTTACTGATTCTATAAAACCAGTTGGGATGTCCCGCCCATTGTAGGTCAAGGTCATCCATGAAGGAAAAATTCAAATGAAGGTCTTTTCTGCTTTCCAGTTCATCAAAAATTACACGGTTGTAAATCCTTTTGATCTGAACTTCCTGACCATCCTGGTTTTTGTAAAAAAGCTGTCTTCCTTTTTTGATTACCTCCGTGACACATACTACCGGGATCCCCAATTCTTTTCTGCAGTAGTAAAAATCAATTTTGGTGTTCTGTTTCTCGGGTTCAATTTCCAACAGGACCACATTTTCCGGAGAGATTCCATTCAAGATGGTCTTTTGGAGTAATTGGTAATAGGAAGCTTCATCTACCCCATCTAGATAAGGGGTAAGGTCTGCCAGGAATGGATAATACTTGGTGAATTTTTTGTATAAATTAGGCTGGAAATTGAAAATAGAGGGGAAACCCTGCGCTTCTATTAATTTTGGTATTATTTCTCCATTTTCTTCACAAATTCCAAAGTCTATGGCGAGAAAATTGGTATGTGTATCTTCATTTGGGACATTGTAATTGACCAATAAAGATTTATCGGTCATTGACCTGAAATTCTCTTTCTTTATGAATTCAATCAACTGCCAGCACCCTTCCAATATCTGTCTTTTAAGCTTGTCTGAAATAAATAAAGGAGACTCTGCTATCCTAAAGGTTGGCATGTAGCTGAAATCTCCCTCAATGTCTTTCAACATTGCCTGATATGTTTCCTGGCTGAACTTCTTGTTGAAAAGTTCCCTATATTTTTCTACCATATATTTTTGATCATATAAGTATACTTTCCTGTTCCCTTATTTTTTGTATGGACCTTCTGAGAAAATTAGGGATAAGGGTTTCATTGGTCTTATAAATGGTATGCTCTTCTACCACGTGTTCGAGCATGAATAGGTACTTGGCCTTCCCTTTTAAAGCAATGATTTCTTCTCTTACCTCATGTTTTTTTAGATGGTTGAAGAAACCTACAGGATCTGCTTCTGGATGGAATTGGGTTCCCACCAATTCATCGGAAAATCGAACTCCCATGATTGCCCGCTCATATTCTACATGGTTTCTCAATTTTTCGAGAGCGATAATCTTTGCATCCATTTCCTTAAACTTTTTGAAATGGGGTTTGACTACCTGATAATCTCTCGAATCAATAGCCCAGAAAGGATTGTCCAAGCCTTCGAACAAGGGATCCTGCATTCCTTCTTCAGTCTTGTGGACGGTCAAAACCCCAAAAGAAGTGGATTTCCTTTTATTGACTTCTGCCAAACCAAAATGCTTTACGGCCATTTGGAAAGAATGGCAAATGAAAAGCATGTATTTTTTTTTGGGATGACTTTGGTTCCAATTGTAAATATCATCCAGGAGCTGACCGAATTTCACATCCCAAATACCGTCCCCCTCCAATGGATTTCCAGGTCCCCCGGAGGAAATAAACAAATTATAATCCTCGAAATTGGGCAATTCATGTTTTTGCCTGACATCGAAAACATCAAGGCTTAGGTCATTCGGAAATCTCCCCACAATATCATGAATACAGCGCATGCCCTGATTGGGCTTTCCATTGTACATGTCCAACAAAGCAACCTTGATTTTTTCTTGCATGATGATTCAGTTTGAATCCCGAAATTTAAGCCGAATTCCCCAATGTATCTACCAATGACAAATTATTTGAACAGTCACCCGGAGAGAAGCGAAGGGCTTCTAAATCAAAGGAGATCATTCACCTACGTCAGTTCCGATTACTTTTAATAGAGATTACCGGAGTCTTTACTCTGATCCTGATGGCTTTCGGGATCAGCATGAGGCAAGATATTGCCATCACCTTTACTATTTATTTTTCTAATTTTAAAATCTCAGAAGGACGAAATGGAAGCCAAAGAACAGCTTGTTGCTGTCCTTAACTTCCTTGATTCTAGAGTCCCTTTGTAAATTCACCCACTATGAAATCTACAACCTTTTTCAGATCTTGGGTTTCATTGTAGACGTTGAGTTGCCTGTCTGCGCCAGTTCCATCTGCCAATATTTTATGGATGTAGTTGATGTCATCTCTGCTTCCCAGTTCGTCCACTACATCGTCTATAAACTCCAACAGTTCTAACATCAGGGCTTTATACTCCACTTCTTTTTTTTGCCCAAAATCAATCATCAATCCATCAGTACCATATCTGGCAGCCCTGAATTTATTTTCCCTGATCAATGCAATCCTGTAGATGTTGAAACTGGTATTCATCAGGTGCATTTTGTACAATTTTGCCACTACTGCTTGTATCAAAGCCACGATACAGATGGTCTCATCTACAGTTAGGCACATGTCGCAGATCCTGAATTCTATGGTGCTGAAAAAAGGATGCATCCTCAGGTCCCACCATATCTTTTTTGGATTGTCAATACAATTGGTTTTGACCAAGGTGTCGAGAAAATTGTCATATGCCTGCACGGAATCGAAATATTCCGGCAAACCTGTTCTTGGGAATTTTGCAAAAACGTGGGCCCTGTAGGCTTTGAAACCCGTGTACCTCCCTTCCCAGAAAGGAGAATTGGTGGACAAAGCATATATATGGGGCAGGAAATAACAAGCCTGATTCATAATCTGCATGGCTATTTCCCGATTTTCAATACCAACATGCACGTGAAGCCCAAAAATCAAATTCGACCTTGCGGTGTCCTGGAGTTCATTGATGATCATGTGGTACCTTGGGTCATCTGTGATAGGCTGCTCCTGCCATTTTGAAAATGGATGTGTCCCGGCAGCTCCTACAATCAGGTTTTGTTCTGCGGCAAGATCCACAATTTTTTTCCGCAAAAAGGACACTTCTTTTCTGGCATCTGCTACGCTTTGGCAAATGTTGGTGCCCACTTCTACCACAGATTGATGCATTTCTGCCTTTACCTGTTCTTTCAAAAATATTTTAGCCCCTTCCACAATTTTTGACATGTGGGACCTCAAATCTCTGGTCTCAGGGTCAATGATCTGATACTCTTCCTCAACTCCAAGAGTAAAAACCGGTAATTTTCTCATTTTTAAAATCTTTTGGCCATACTGACTGCATCTTTCATAAAAGTACCCCAAGTAAGGTTGATTTTTCCGGGCTTTTGGGATTTGGCATAAGCAATTGCCATTTTGGCTGCTTCTTCCACCACCCAATCAAAATTTTCCTGGCCTACTGAATTGACATCTGCATCCGGAGCAGGATTACCAAAATCAATGGCATAGGGAATCCCATCTCTTACTGCAAATTCAACAGTATTGAAATCATAACCCAAGCCTTGGCAAAGCCGGATGGTATAATCTTTTACCTGTGCCAGCAGTTTTTTGGCAGCAGGAGGTCTATTGACTACATAACGCAAGTGGTGAGGGTTTCTTGGCTCATATTCCATAATCCTTACAGCCTTACCCCCTAAGCAATATACCCTGAAATAGTCTTGAAACTGGATTTCTTCCTGAAGCAGCATCACCAATTGCCCTGTTTCCCTGTGTTTTTGGAAAAACTCTTCTTTGTTTTCCAAACGGTACACGTTTTTCCAACCTCCTCCTGCATAAGGTTTCATGTAAGCAGGAAAGCCCACATAATTAAAAATTGACTGCCAGTCTAAAGGCATTTTTAAGTTTCTAAAAGATTTGGCGGTGGTATCGGTAGGGTGTTCTGCTGAAGGAAGTATGGCTGTTTTTGGGAGTGGGACCCCAAGCTGATCTGCCAAACAGTTGTTGAAAAATTTATCATCAGCACTCCACCAAAAGGGATTGTTGATGACCGCGGTGCCTGTAAGTGCCGCATTCTTCAGGTAAGTTCTGTAAAAAGGCACGTCTTGGGAAATCCTATCAATGATGACTGCATAGTCGGTGAGGCTATTTTGAAATACCTTGTCTATCAAAACGGGCTCGGCCACTATTCCGCTAACCTTTTTTTCATTGACTCTTTCAACAAAAGCATGGGGAAAAGTGTCTTCCATGCCAAAAAGAATTCCTATTTTTTTCATAAAGCTATGTGTTGATTAGTTGAATTTGATTCTTGATAAATAATGAGGAAACATTTCTCTCCAAACCGGCCAGTCATGATGCTTGTCCCTTCTCACATCCAGCCAGTGTCTGATTCCTTTGGCTTCTAGCACATCGCTCAATCTAATATTGGAGTCAAAGCAAATGTCCCAGTTGGAAGTGCCCAAAACGATATCCATATTCCACAATTCTCTGTCATGGAGACCGGGGAGGAACTCCAACGGAGAATTATAATAAATGTCATCATGTTTGTACCCGTCCATAAAGTTCCGGATTTCGAAAGCACCTGACATGGAAAACATGTGGCTGACATAACCTGGATGCCGAAAGGCAAAATTGGCTGCATGGTAGCCCCCAAAGCTACATCCAGCTACTGTAACTTTGCCGGTGCCTGTATTGTGCCTGACTCTTTCTACAATTTCATGACAAATCATTTTGTCATAAGCAATGTGGTTTTGGATCCGCTGATGGGGGTGGATATGTTTGTTGTAAAAACTGTTTCGGTCATTACTTTCAGGACAGTAAATCTGAACAAGCCCCTGTTCCAAAAACCAATGCGCGGAACCGACAAGACCCATATCTCTATTTTCATGAAAAGAACCCATGGAAGTAGGGAAAAGGACCACAGGATATCCTCTATGTCCAAAAACCAGCATTTCTACATCCCGGTGGAGGTGGGGAGAGTACCACTTAAAATATTCTTCTTTCATATTTTCAGCTTGATGGTTAATAAAAATAGTGGGCTTTTGGGTATATCCAAAAAAATAAAGTGAAAGAATTTCGACACGGAAGTAAATTATAAAATCACAGAATTTTATTCCCAAAAAAGAATTCTTTTATGGGTGACATGGAATTTTAAACTGAAAGTTTTTTGTCATTTTTTGAACCATTCAGCATACATTGGATAATTTCTGGCAGTCCTTTGAATGACTTCCAACATCTCAGGGCCTGTATCTTTCACTTTCTTGGCGGGCATACCAGAATAAATACTGTTTGGTTCGACAACTGTTCCGGCCAACACCACTGCCCCTGCAGCAATTACGGCTCCTGAATGAACTATAGCATTGTCCATCACAATGGCGCCCATTCCTATCAGCACATTATCATGGATAGTACAGCCATGAACTATGGCATTGTGGGCTATGGATACTTTACTGCCAATATAAGTCCCGGCTTTTTGATAAGTACAATGAATTACAGCTCCGTCCTGAATATTGGTGTCATCACCGATTCTGATCTCATGTACATCCCCCCTTACCACTGCATTGAACCAAACAGTACAGTTTTTCCCCATTTTTACATCCCCCACAATAGTGGCATTGTCTGCCAGCCAGCAGTTTTCTCCAAACTCCGGCTCAAATCCTCTTACACTTTTTATTAAGGCCATTTTTTTTGATTTGATTTTCTGATGCTTAGCAAATTGATGGCTTCAAAGTTATTTTTTTTTGAAGAATTGTGAACTTTTTTTAGCCGTTTAAGTTTTCGTGTATATACATTTAATTTATGAAACTAAACGATCAAAACTTATGAAATTATTGCAAAAAACTGGTTTGTTTCTAGCAGCAGTGTTAATGGTAGTTGCTTGTGGTCCTGGTAACAATACCGTTGAAACAGGCGATGCACAAGAAGTAGCAGCAGGTTCCGGTGTAACCTTGACTGTGGATCCTTCTTCGAGCAAAATCAACTGGACGGGTTATAAGCCAGCAGGCAAGCACTGGGGCTTCATACCTGTGACAGAAGGAGAAGTAATGGTAGAAGGCGATGCTTTGACAGGTGCAAGGTTTGTTTTTGACATTACAGGTCTAAAAATTGAGGATATGGAAGAAAGTAACGAAAACTATCCTAAGCTCTGGGGTCACTTGCAGTCTGCAGACTTCTTTGATGCCGCAAACTTTCCGCAGGCAGTTTTTGAATTGACAGGTGTTGAGCCTTTCTCTGCTGGTTCAATCGAAGACAAAGACGAGTTTGTTACTGACTTCACTCCAGCCAAAGATTCTGAGTTGGCAGGTAATCCAACGCACTGGATCTCCGGTAACCTGACTATGAGAGGCACTACCAAAAACATCAAATTCCCTGCAAGAGTGTCTGTTTCCAACGGAACTGTTACTGCCAAGGCAGGTTTCAATATCGACAGAACTGCCTGGGGCTTATCTTACGGGGACGAAAGCAATGCAGTAGACAAAGCAAAAGATCAGTTTATTTACAACACTGTAAGTGTTCAGTTTGATATTCAGGCAAACTAATTGAAGTGATTTTAATAAAGAAAGAGTCTGTCTCATAAGTCTCTTTAAAAATTTGAAAGGCTTCCTGATTTCTCGGGCAGCCTTTTTCTTGTTTTACTCAAAATGGTTATTTTGAGGTGTGGAAAAAACAAGACTTAAATATAGTCTTTAAAGACTATGATCCCAACCAGTTGATGCTTCTTCCTAAGAATTTGTGTGACCTTCTTTTTTCTTTTCCATATCTACTAAGTTAATCTAGCTAACTTAATGTCCAATCAAATGTAGCAGGTCCATTAGAAAGTACGGCATTTCCTGATCTTTGATCTGATAAGCATCTCCCATACCTAAAGTAATGTGTAAAAACTGGAATTACAAATTCCAAAAATAAGAAGGTAGGGGCGAACGTTATGGATAGCTTCGGTGAAGCTATTTAGCGAGTAGCCGGAAGGTAGAGTGGGCAATCTACACCTAGCCCTTGGCTAAACTTCACCCAGTTGGGGAGACTGAGGACAGGGAACTGCTCAAAGACCCCTCCATGCTCAAAAGGCTCAATGATATCGCCAAGTTCCCCGATCAGGATAAAGCATGTATCCTGTACGCCCTCGATGCCATGATAAATAACGTAAAGCTCAAAGCTATTCAATGAAAAAGCCAAAGCATCTTGCCTTGGCTTGTTTTATTTTACCTCATTCAAAAACTACAGGCTTTTTATAATGATTCAAATAGACATTATAGTAATACCAGTGTTTACTTATAACTATATATTTCCCTTTTTTAAAATCAGCAACTAATTCGTAGGGGAGATCATTAATGTGTATAATGATTCTTATCCTGTTTGATTTTTGAAAAGGTTTACTTTCAATCAGATTTAATTTTTGATCAAAAATCATTAAACAGTCATTTTTAAATTGGATACTTGCCCCTTCTCCAATTCCTGTAATAGGGTCACTGTTTAAAACTATCTGGCATGCAATCTTTACATCATTGATGAATAAGGATATAGTATCACTTCTAAACCCTGATCCAAAAATTATATAAAATTCTGTCGGCTTTTTCTGCAATCCAATACATTCAGACGGATATAGAAGAACATTGCCAATCAAAATGAAAAATAGCACAAGTTGTCTCATCGTTGTCTTCCCCTGTTAAGTGCTGGAATGCTATATAGTCTCTGGATTTTTTGAACTTGCCATCCTTCAATTTTGGTTCCTGCCACTGGCTGACCCGCAGAATTCCTATCCTGTGACTGATGCATCAAGTTGCCAGGGAAATCATTAGTAGTATAAGGAGCGCCTGTTGCTGGATTAATTTCATTTTTAGGATGCCCCAGACCTGCACTATGTCCTAGTTCATGTGCTCCTGTTCTAGAATAGTTTCCGCCTCTTTCCACGTAAACGACATTTTGCCCAACGGGTCCAAATCCCTCTATATTCCCTCCGGGTGGATCAGTTTGACCAACCGCAGTAGCAACATCATCAACAATGCGGAAGGCATGGTCACTTGATTGCAGAGGATTATTCGCATCAGCAACGGAAATATCTGTTGTAGCTCTAAACTCTATATTGGAGTCCTTGCCAGTGAAAGATTTTTCAATTTGCTTACTAATTTGGGAAGAAATTCTATTGAGTTGTTTAAAACTCATTCCTTTGGAAGTGTTATCAACTATTTTTCCACTAACATGTATTTGATACAGATCCCTTCCGTTTTTCCCTCCTCCTTGAATTACATTAACAGAGATTGAATCACCATTTACATCAATATACCTTATTGGATTATTTGCTGCATATTGGTAGGGAGACATCCCATAGTATTTCTCAAAAAACCTGTCTATGCGGTTAAAACGGCCTATTGCTGGGTCATACATTCGTTGTCCAAAATCAAAGAGATTTACACTTGTGTAAGTGATGGTCTCAATTAAGCTTTTTTATTCCCTTTTTCGCAAATACCTTTGAATAAAGTTTTCTTGAAAATTCTCAAAAGCAATGCTATCTACTCTTAAATCAAAATAACCTTCTGTTAATATAATTCTATTTAGAATAAGTTCCTCATGATCAGATGTAAGAATTAGTATAGAATCTGAAATCTGTACTGTTTTCCAGTTTTTTGAACGTCCATTGCTATTGGTAAATACCTTAATGGAGTCATCATAGACTCTGTATTTATACTCGATTGGTCCATACGCTTCGTGATTAAACACAAATTCTTTTTCGTTAAAATATATTTCAAAATATGTAGAATCTTCTTGAGTTCCCCACCAGGCTCCCAAAAGCAGATTTTTAAGATTTTTTGAAGAACACCCGGATAGAATCAGGATAATGAATATTAAATACCTTAAATTAATCATAGTCCAATACCTTTTAATAGAGTTTGGGAGAAGTTTTCAAATAGGCTCCAATCGTTAAAGCGTATGGTTCCAATATTACTTCTTCTTTCATCAAAAAAGCCTTTTAACCTTATACCATAGGGATTAGAAAATTCCTTATTATTTAGAGGATTGACTTTTGGGAAGTTTGACTCTAATAGGTTTTCTCTTGTAAAACCAAATTCATAGGACCTAGCCCTGCCTTCTCCATAAAACACAAAGCGATTAAATGTTATATTTTCACCTGTATACATTTCTATGCTTGTACCATTAATCTTCCCTGAATTTCTGTACCCGCCTCCGAGATCTCCCACCTTTTTGAAATTATCGAAAAAATCGAATTCTAAAAAATCACTTAGTTTATCTCCTGGTTTGGCCTTGGACAACATATTTGCCAAATTTTGTAGACTACTCTGATTGTCTAAAGTACCTCGGCCGGTGGTAATTGAAATTTCACTTCCATCATCTATTTTTATTGTTACCGTTTTCGAGGGCAATATATCGTTTCCTTCGAAATCCATCGTACTACCACTATAGTAAGCCACGCTACCAACCTCGATCATCTCTCCATATCCTCCTCTTACATACTCAAACATCCCATTCGGATCGATAAACTTAACAGGATTGTTGAAACCATAGCGGTAAGGTGTCCAATCTGGTGCTGCCTCCGCCAGCGGATCCACCCTTAAAAACCTCTGTACGCTTTTTTGCTCCGCTGCTGCCGTTCTATATACGACTTTCAGCGGGGTTTCAAAAGCTTGGTTATATGTCAGTTTCAGGCAACCCATTGGCGGCAAAGATACTAATTTTCACCTTACTTTTTTCTTTCATCTGAACAAAAGCCCCGCAGGGATTTGACCCTTTTTCAGTTCACTGCGTGGCCGTTCATTTGAAAAAAGAAAAAGCGACTTTGGAGTTTTTTAAGCAAGTAGTTTTGAGCTGCTCGATTTATTTCGGGCTGCTCAAAACACAACTTGCCGTGTCCGGTTGGACACTGTGCCTGCCTGCATCGGAACAACCCCTTCAACATTATTTTTCCAAAAGAAAAAAGGAAAAAAAAGAAAGCCCTCCATCAAGTGGAAGGATGCAAAAAAGCAAGGGCGGTGAGGAACGAGCCGTTTATATACCCTTGCTTTTTTGTCAGCCTGGAACTTAGCTTTGCTGCCCTTTTTTATTCTTTTTGGACGAATAATCAACCCTTAACCATTCCTTACCTGTCGGGGATCCTGTGGGTCGGATGGAGCGTAAACGCAGGAAAAACAGCCTTGAGCTAAACGGCTGGACGGAGGCTGCAATGAGTGGAGAGAGGCACGAACGGAACGGGTTGCAGTCCGAACGGCCAAGCCACCGGAGAGAGGAACGAACGGAGGTTGCGAGCCGCCAGCGAGTGGAGCAAGGGTGCTGCAAAGGAAGCCCGCAGGAACGAGGGCGTTTTGCAGCTATGTGTGGAGCGTAACGCAGGGTTTTTGTAATTTTTTCTTATACAAAAACCCGGAGTGAAGCGGAACTTACACAAGGCTTACCTACCTGCCGGAGGCAAATAAACAAAGTCAAGCCGCAGCCCGCAGCGACCCGCAGGCGAGCAAAATTATGGCAGGCGGTGGATGCGTTGCGGCTGAACGTAGTGAAGTGAGGAACGAACGTAACGAAGTGAAGCGGCAAAAGCAGACAAAGTAGCCTGCCGTGAGGAAGAGGGAGGAACTGCAAAAGACATGACAGCATCCGCCGCGGCGGACCCGAAGGGCGAACGGCTCTGTTTTATGCCTTAAAAAACAAACACTCCATAAAACAATGCCGTGAGTGCTGGCGTGGCTTTTTGCCGGATGACGATGACGAACGCCGCTTTACCTGTGACCGTTGTCTTTACTGCAAACCTCCCTTCGGAGCACTACCCCAGCGGATGGTGTTTCTGTACCGCAGCTTTCAGTTCATCCAAGCCCGTCTGCCTGTACCGCTCCGTCGAACTCGGGTTTTTATGTCCTGCGAACACCTGGACTACCCGTAAGTCCTTTCCCTCTTTCAACAGGTTGGCGATCACGCTCTGCCGGATGGTCTGGGCATTCAGTTTCCTTTCCGGAAAGAGATCCCGGAAGGTTTCCACCAAGTAGTTGATATCATCGGCTTTGATGGCCTTTCCCCGGATGTTCAGGATCAGTTGATCGGTGTCTTCGCTGATGGTTTTGGGCCGTATTTCGTGGATATACCTGTAAAAAAGCATGATCTGTTTGGGCTTCATCTTCAGGGTTCTTGGCAGTGTCTTGGCCATGCCCCTGCTGTGGACTGTCCCTGCTTCCAGGTCAACATCCTCTAACCGCAACTGTTCTGTTTCCTTCAACCGTAAGCCCTGGTAGATCAGCAGACTGACGATTACTTGGTTCCTGGTCCTTACGCTTTCATAGCGTTCCTTCCTTTCCATCAGCTGTTCGAGTTCAGTTGAAGAAAAAAGATCCTGCAACTGGATGTCCTGCCCTTTGGCATCCCTCAGCCTCAAAAACCTGCAGGGATGGTCTTCCCGCTTTCCGGTATGCAGCAGCCAGTTGTGCCAGGACTTTGCCCCGTAAAGCATCCTGTTGACCGTCCTCGGGTTTTTGTGTTTCTTCCTGAGGTAGTCCACGTACTGCAGGATGTCTTTGTAGGTGGCTTTTTCCGCCCTTTCCCCGGTCATGTAGTCCAGGTATATCCGGATGTCCCGAAGGTAGATCTTCGCCGTCTCCGGGGTGTGCCTTTCCAGCAGGTATTTTTCCAGTTCCCTTTCCTTTCCCGGTACTCCCTCCGGTCGACCGGGATTTCGCTTGTCCGGTTTGTTTTTATCGGTGCTCAACATATCTGTTTGGATAGGTAATGTTTGCTGATTTTGGCATAGAGCTGGGTCGTCTCAAGATGGCGGTGGCCGAGAAAGTCCCTGACCTGCTCGATGCCCAGTCCGCCTTCCAACAGGTGCGTGGCGATGCTGTGCCGCAGGCAGTGAAGCCCGATCCTGTCCGTAAAGCCCGCCTGTTCCGCCAGATATCCGAGCCGTCTCCAAAAGCTGTCCCCGGACATCCTGTTCCCGTGGTTGTTGAGCATAAAAGCCTTTAGGCTGTCGGCTGTGGCCCCGCTTCTGTAGGATTCCCTTTCATGCAGGTAATAACCTTTCAGGTCTTGGGCAACCTGTACGCCCATCGGCACCGCCCTTCTTTTCCCGCCCTTTCCCGATCGCACGTACAGCAGTCCACCTTTAAAATGGATGTCGGATATGTCCAGCTTTTCCGCCTCCGACCTTCTCAGCCCGCAGCCGTAGAACAGGCTCAGCATGGCATGGTCACGAAGGGTCTCACATGCACCGTACAGGGCTTTGATCTCTTCGGTGCTTAACACCTTCCTGGGCGGATGTTCCGGCTTGGGGAAGGCCAGTGCGCCGAAGGGGTTGCTTTCAAGATCCCCAAGGGCTTCCCGGAAGTTCATAAAGGTTTTCAGGGCATACAGGTGATGGTTGATCTGGCTTTCGCTCAAACTGCCTCCCCTTTGGCTCGGTCTTGTCCTCAGGTACTCCCAATGTTCCAGGATATGCCCGGGCATGATGCCGTCCAGTCCATGGATGCCAAGGCCTTCCATCCGGTAAAAAAACTCCCGCAGGCAGGATGGCAGGGCTTCACAGCTCCCTTTGTTGTAGCCCGTCCGTTCCAGATACAGCTTAAAGTCCAGCAACAGGCCATTATATTCTTTGTTGTATATCGGTAAGTGCTTCATCGTAGTAGATATTTTCAGGGGGGCTCACGTTCTTTCGGAACACGGAACGCCAGGGGTATTTTGTTTGGTTGCAGCAGGTATTGGCCGGTTTTGGGTCTTTCTGGCGTTCCGGCTGGCGTTCCAAGGGTATGGAACACCAGCCTATAAAATTTCAAGCTGGTCAAGCTGCCCCTGCAGGTGCCTTTTTGTTTTTGCCCGCAATGCCTCGATGTTGTCCCACCAGACCACTTTGTATTGATAGCCCCGGTTCGCATGGCCGCCCGTCTGCCGGATGTATTCCAGGGCCAGCAGGTCATGGATGTAGCGGTGAAGCTGGGTCTTGCTGATGTTCAGTGCCTGCCTGATCTCACGCTGCCCGAAGCTGTACGATTCGTATGCATCGCCTTTGCCCTTGATGTAGGTTTTCAGCTGCTCGTAGAACAGCCGCAGGCTGCCGTCCAGCTCGTCTATCTTCAGCACGATGCTGTCAAACATGATCTCCGCCGCTGTCTGCAGATCCTCTTTCTCCGTGATCAATCTCCCTTTCTGATCCTTTTTCCTCCTGTACTGGTTCATCAGGGTCATCTGCTTGACGAAGCTCTGGTACAGCCCGTTCAGCCGCCTGATCTTGTGGGCCTCTTCAGGAAGGTTCACTTTGTCTGCGTATGGATTGACCACTTCATACGGTTTCAACATCCGGATACAGTTCTGTATAAACTCCGTGGCCTTCCTTTCTTCCTGCCCGTCTATTTTCCCGGATGCCTTTTGGTTCTGGTACTGGATGATCCTTTGCGTCTGCACCCTGGTCTCGTCCACTGCGATCAGAAAACAGCGGTTCATGTTGTCCTCGTAGATCTCCCCCTTGGTCGTGCAGGCCATCGATGCGATCGGCCCGTAGACGGTCTTTTCATACGCCCGGTTGTTGCCCTTCTCGTCCTGGCCGGTGGTGCTTGAGGAGAGCATTTCCCTTGATTGTAATTCCCTAAAAGCCAGCTGCGCCTCTTCCTTCATCCCGTCCAGATCCTCCAGACAGATCAGCTTGTTTTTCAGGTCGTACATGCCATAATTATAAAAACTGCTCTCCGTGACCCTTGTAAACCTTTTTACATCTTCATCCGGGATAAAACTGCTGATTTTGACCAACAGGTGCGTCTTGCCCGATCCGCTCGATCCCTGGATCAGGGCATGCAGCGTGTCGGGCATCCCGTAGCTGGCGGCGATGCAGAACAGGAATACCCGGTTGTTTTCCTCCCCGACGACGCCCGCCTTTCCTATCAGTCCGTTGAACCGCTGGATCAGGTTGGGCTTGCTTAAAAAGTCCCTGCACCGGCCGCTTGCCGTACTGTCCAGGGCTGTCCTTGCGCTTTCCGGCTTTTGCCCCGTTTCCCGGCTGTCACGGTAATCTTCCAGAAGGTCGGCCAGGCGGCACAGGTCGAGCTCCAACAGGTCGGCCCTGAGGTTGAGTTTTTCCGCCGCTTCCCTTGCTATCCGTTCCGTCTGCTTGTTCTCGTACAGGTCCAGGCGGTTGCGGTAGCGGTTGTAGGCACTGTTGCCCTTCCCCTCGACCATCAGGCTGATCTGCAGCCTGTCCGGCTCCTGTCTCACCCCGCCTTTTACATAGTAATGCGCCGTGTCGGTAAAGTAAATGATCCTGTGTGGATTACTGGTATCAAAGCGACCTGCCGCATGGTCTGGGCCGGAAGTTGGTTTCTGACTGCCTGATTTTGGCTGTGGGGTGGTTTGGGGTGGTTTCTGGGCGTTGGTTTTTGGTTGCGGTTCGGTTTCCTGCTTCTGAACCTCTTTCTTTTCATTTGAAACAGGTTCATTTGAAGAATAAAAAGATCCGTTTGGCGATTCAAAAGGGGTACGGCTGTCGAGCAGGTGTTTAAAGAGTTCTTCCGAACTGTCCGCATGGTTTACGTACAGGCTGTTTACATCCTCGCCCTCCGGGGTATTTATCCGGCTGATTTTCACGTTCGGCAGCAACTCCTTCAGCTTTTCGCCTTGTTTTCTTGCGCCTTCCAGTCCGGCGGCATCCCCGTCAAAAAAGAAAACAATTTCCTCTAAGTTGTTCAGTGATTGGATGGCGTTTATATGTTCCTCGGTCAGACCGTTGGTGCCGTAGCAGGCAAGTATTTCGTATTCCGCAGTAATGCCGGGGATTTGGAGCAGGGTGGCAGCATCGATGATGGCTTCGGTCAGGATCAGTTTGGCGGCCTCCTGTTTCGGATAACACGGATAAAGCCCCTGCCTGTCCCTGAGGTAAAAGTGGCGTGCCTGTCTGTCCTCTGCCGTGCTGCGGAAGTACAGGCTGGTTATTTGGTTCTCACTGTTCCGGAGCGGGAAAACGATCCCGCCCTTCCCAAAGGGGCTGTGTAGGCCTTCTCGCCCGTACGGTTGTTTGTATGCCCTTTGTCCAGCAGCAGGCCGTATTTCAGGCAGGCTTCTATCAATGTTCCGTCCTTTCTGCTCCCGTGGTGGAACTGGCCGCTGTTGTAACCGATCTCCGTTTTACCATGGTCCAGTCCACGGCTTTCCAGGTATTCACGGGCAGGCCTGCTGTTGTGTATGGCATTCTTGAAGTAGGTGAACATGTTTGTGAGCAGCACAACCCTAGTCAGTTTCTGGGCAGGGGAAGCCGTACCGTTGATCAGTTCCCCCGCCTTCAGGATCGCCTGGTGTTTGTCTGTCTGTTCCATGTGCATAATAAAGTCGATCACGTCCAGGCTCTTGCTGTGGGTGGGGCAGTTGGAACTGAAGCAGTAGGCCGTCTGGGTCTTGTAGTACACCTGCATGCTCGGGGTCCTGTCCGGGTGGAACGGGCAGTTCAGACGGCTTTGCTTGTCCGGTTTCAGCCCGTAATGTTCCAGGACTTCCTTTAGCGTCAGTCTGGTTTTGATCTCGGTGATCTCCATAATCGAAAGATTTTAGAAAAATATTTCTTGTTCCTATCAGAGACAAAAGTATCCAATTATTTCAATCATACAAAAATTATAAGATTTTATTCTATCTTTTATTTACGTAAATTTGCCTTAAACATGGATTAAGGAGTACAATTACATCTTATCAGGTATGGAAACAGGCAAAATAATTGCAACTTTAAGGGATTCCAAAGGCTGGTCACAGACCGATTTGGCCAACAACAGCGGGGTATCCCGTGTAATGATCGGTAAATACGAACGGGGGGAAGCCGTTCCGTCCATCGATGCAGCCAAGAAAATCGCAGATGCCTTTGAGGTGTCTTTGGATTATCTCGTAGGAGAAGGGCAAAATGCCAAGTTTGACAAAAAGACTGTACAGCGGCTGCAGGATATTGAAGCCCTGAACCCAACGATAAAGGACAAACTTTTCTTTTTGATCGATACGGTGATCCGGGATACAAACGCCCAAAAAGCTTACATGCAATGAGAACACAATTTATAACAGACGACCACGGCAAAAAACTTGCCGTCATTCTTCCAATCAAGGATTACAACAAAATGGTGGATGATCTGGAAGAATTCGAAGACATTAAACTCTATGATGCCGCCAAAAAAGGCAAACAGGAGTTTATAGACGCGGAACAGGCTTTCAGGGAGATTGAGAAAAAACGCGGACAAAAACAAAAGTAATGTACAAAGTCCGTGTTGAGCGCAAAGCGCAGAAAAAGCTCGCCAAGATTCCGGAACCGTATTATTCCAATATCAAGACCGCCATACTCGATCTGGGGAACGACCCACGCCCAGAAGGCTGCAAGAAGCTAAAAGGAAGGGACGGCTACCGTGTACGTGTGGCCGATTACCGAATCATCTACGAGATACAGGACAGTGTCCTGCTTGTGGATGTGATCGATCTGGGACACAGAAAGGATATTTATTGAAAAAGCCCGGCAGTGCCGGACTTAGAAAGAATCAATGACAAATACCCTAATTTACGTTAGTTATAATATAGATCAGTAGGGCTATTATTAATCCGATAATCAATATAATTAGCTGTAATCTTGCAGACTTAGTAGACTCTGATTCTCTTATTTTGTTACTTTTCCTCTCGTTCTCCATATAAAAAATCAATGACATAGTTAGATATTTTATTCACTCCTTTATTTATCGTTTGAAGAATTGATTCTTGGGCGATGTCATTCACAGCTGCATTTCCAACTCGTTTAGAAACGTCTACTGCTTTACCTACTGAATAACCCGTCGTAGCGGAAACCCCTGCTTTGGTAAATTCAGCTCCTGCCAAATTATACTCACCTGCTATGATATAACCGATCCCCTTTGAAGAAGCTCCAAACGCAGAAACTCCATCACCGAATTTCATAACTGTTAACCCTAAAGGACCCGTTATGGGAGTTGAGGCAAGTCCACCAGCTGAAATTACTTCACCTCCTTTATCCAATACATCGCCAACATCAATCGCAGCCTCCTGAGCCAAAGTTTTCCCAACACTAGTTATTTCATTTAGATCTGAAGATACCCCGGTAATCCTAATGGCTGCCCTCGTGGTTTCATTCATCCCGATATTTGAAGGGGTGCTTCCTGAATCTCTCGAAATCAACCTTTGAACAGGAGCATTGGCTTGACTTAGTATTCCCGAATATTTTGCTTTCATCCCTTGATATGCGGCATAAAACGTAGGCCAGCAGCTGGGACATTTCCCATCTGGATCATTATATCGGATCGGGTTGTTCCAGCTGAATTGATACGGAGACAATCCTATTTGATTGGGATGGTCGGCAAGTACATCAATGCTTATAAACCTGCCTATCACCGGATCGTAAAACCTTGATTTGAAGTCGTATAGATTCAGGTTCAGATCACTTAGGATCTCGTTGCCGTTGTAGAGGTACTTGTTGACCTTTATTCCCGGCTCCTGATACCCCAGCCCCTGTAATTCCACACCCCACGGATCGTAATGGGTTTCCTGAACCACTATCGGACCAGTACTCTGTATGGAGAAGTTATCGTACCATACATTCTCTGATGTCTCATTGACCACGAAAGCTTCAATATACCCGTCCTTCTCTACAAATATATCTTTTTTCAGCTCTTCATGCTTGTTCCGGGCTTTTTTTGATAATAGAATTTTACCACTATCATATTGGTTACTATCCCTATCATAAAGGGCATATGCCATATATGCTTCGGGAACTGGCTTTTTGTTCAGCTCCGAAAGCACCAACATGATAGCGTTGGCCAGTAACAATTGATTGGGTCCGCTTCCAGCATACTGCTGTCCAAGTTCGTTGAGCTGACTGGCCACAGCAGACAGGTCTCCTGTCCTGATGAAACTGGCAGGCCAGAGCCTGAATTTCTTCGGATCAATGTATTTTCCAAAGACAGAAAGCTTAATGGTGTCACCTTCCTGGATTTCTTGGGTTCTGGCAGGGCCTTACCCCCCTGCAACCTGGCCCCAAGCTAAAATAGCCCACTGGACTGTTTCTTAACGCTTGATCCCCTGTGTCTGGATTCGGTGATGTTTTCAAAGAATGGGATTTCAAGTTCCAAAGATAGAAAAGTGTAGTTTTGAACTACTCTTAGCGCCTACGATATGCCTCAGCCAATAGGGACTTCATTTGTTAAAGTATTCATCAATTTTATTTGGGAAAAATTGACGATGAAAATAGTAAGTTTCATCATTATCATGGAGGACGCAAATCACCTTATCTTTAAATGTCTTTTTATCCATTATAGGATAATCACAATTTTTTATTTCAAACTTTTCTGAATTAATTTCAATTACCTTTTCAGGTAAATTTTTCAACCCTAATATATTGAATGAAAAAGTTCTAATTTTCATAATATTATTTTCAAAGCTTAAAGATTTCACTGTGTTATTAATTATCCTTCCACGCCTTACAGAACCTCCATAAGTATATAATCCTAAATAAAACATCATTCCAAGAACTCCTAACAAAAACCATAAGTAATTACCGTTTGATTTCTGAAACATTAGAATTGAAAACAATCCCACAGCAAATATTCCAAAAATTGTCTCATAGATAGCTGATTTTTGAGATTTTAACACCCAATTATTAAGTTGATCCACACAATAAATTTCAATATTATTTTTGTTGATTCCCATAGTTCCAGACTGTATAATAATTGTTTAATGTTGAATACAAATGAGCACCTCTATTTACGCCTTGAGTATTAATAATCCCATTAATACCCGCACCAGTTCCACCTGAGATAACGAATGATCCAACATCATTTGTAACACCCAATCCTATTTGCCATGGTCCGACATCAAAAAAATCTCCACCATTGGCACCATCAATAATCTTTCCAGCCATTCCACCAAGATTATTTGGAAGCGCATTACCAACCTTTTCATTATAAGTAAGGTATGAGACTAATCTAAAGGAGTTCATTCCAACCCGATAAACACCATCGACTATTAAAACCGTACTTAATCCTGCCGTAAATGCCTCTCCTGCTACACCAAGTATAATTTCTGCTGCACCTCCTACAATTCCAATACTTGAATCAAATACACCTCCTAAGTCAACACCTTTATCACCAGTATCTGATGCTTTAGCCGAGGATTTTGAATTTTTTCTCTCTGATCCATTTGAAGACCCTTTAGTTTTACCCGAAAAACCCCCACCTTCATCTTCTCCCACATATCCCTCAAAAGTTACTTGACCGTCGAGAGGTATAACTTCTTTTCTCTCAGGATCACTTGCGGTTATTGGAACCGCCTCCATCCCATCTGGGTCTATGACGTTTAGTGGACTGTTCAGTGCATAATTATAAGGAGAAAGGCCTATAAACTTCTCCGCCAACGGGTCTATAACGCTCCATCTCCCTATTGCCGGGTCATACATCCTGGCTCCGTAGTCATAGAAATTAAGATTTAGGTCAGAGATCAGTTCCTTTCCGTTGTACAGATACTTATTGAAATCTATCGATCGAGACTCACTTTACCTTTTTAAATTTCGGTTTTCCTTTGTTCTTCCAATAGAGCTTGTTTCCTTTTATATCAATAGTATCGTTTTTGATTGTTTCGTACAGGAACATGCTTCCCCTAAAAGGGAATGTTATCAGATAATAATCGTTTTGTGTTTCCTGTACTTCATATTCTTCTGTCGAAACTGACTCTCTGGTGGTATGTATTTCGGGAAGATTCCTATAAACATAGTAAGCGTTTATTTTGATTGTATTTAACAAATTATTTTCTGGTAAATTAAATATTGGACTTTGCTGTCTTACCGTATCTACTTGATTGGTAATTAGCTCATAATCAATATTATGAAGTAAATCCGAATCAAATTTATCATCAACCAAAATCTCGATAGTTTTTTGAGGTAAGTTTTTCTTCTTTTCAATTACTTTCAAAGGAAGATTTTCTATATCAATGTGAGAGTTTAAAACAATTTGTTTTGGGTTAATCAATTTCCAAGTTCCAATAGATTGAGCTTCCAAAGTCATTACCCTTCTTTTATATACAAATATTGAATCCTCATTTAATTGTAGAATGTTAGACATCCTAGAATATTCACCCGAAAGATGCATTTCTTTTGCACTTGAACAGGAAAACAATAATAAAATTAAAGTATACCTTTTCATTGTTTTTATTTTGTAAACCCGAAGTTAGAATAAGGCTTGACTTTACCTCCTAATGATGGATGGATATAATATATCCCCCTAATATAGTGTGGGGTAATTTCATTTATTGAGGTAGGCCTTCCACCATCTGAAGATGGGACCTTTTGAGTTACGGAATACTGTCGTCTGTATGCCTCTATCTCCGAATCCCCTCTTTTTAAACCGATATATTTAAACTCCTCACTACCCAAAATCCCTTTGATCAACCCTTCTCTGGCCTGAACTGCATGTTTTAACTCATGCACCTCATTCCCAAGACTTCCCTTGAAAGTATTAATAACCGTGGTGCCGTCAGAATCAGTAGAAAGAAAGCCGTACGGACTGGTAGATGGATCTAGATTATTAAACCTAAACATTATACCATCTTTTTCCCCAAGCTTTGCAAGCTCGGTTTGTGCATTAGATATTTCATTCCGCATTGCAGAAACTTCAGCTTTTTTACCAGAAAGAGCCTCAGCTTTTTTTTCATTTCCTTTTGCCTCAGCTTTTGAAATTCTGGATTCAAGACGCTTCTCGTCTCTAGCGTAGACTTTGTCGATATAGCTTAGTCTTGCAGATATTTGATCAGCGTGATCCTTGTCCTCTTGGGTTTTCCATTCATCCCCTAAAGGATCTGAAATAGAAATGGGATTATTTCCCATCCCATGATATGGTGACCAATCATAATATTTCTCGGATTTAGGATCGATTTGCCACCAACGGCCAATAGTTGGTTCATAGCTCCTAAAAAAAGCCGAATAAAAATTCAGGTTGAGGTCGTCTACATATTCCATGCCATTATACAGATATTTATTGACCTTTATTCCCGGCTCCTGATACCCCAGCCCCTGAAGCTCGACACCCCATGGATCATAATGCGTTTCCTGGACTATAATTGGACCAGTGGATTGGATACTGAAGTTATCATACCAGACATTCTCGCTTGTCTCGTTGACGACAAAAGCCTCAATATACCCGTCCTTCTCTACAAATATATCTTTTTTCAGCTCTTCGTGTTTGTTTCTGGCTTTTTTGGAAAGTAAAATTTTTCCGGAATCATACATGTTGCTATCACGGTCGTATAGTGCATAGGCCATATAGGCTTCTGGCGCTGGTTTGTTGTTCAGCTCCGAAAGCACCAACATGATAGCGTTGGCCAGTAACAATTGATTGGGTCCGCTTCCAGCATACTGCTGTCCAAGTTCGTTGAGCTGACTGGCCACAGCAGACAGGTCTCCGGTCCTGATGAAACTGGCAGGGAACAGCCTGAATTTCTTAGGATCCATGTATTTTCCAAAGACTGAAAGGTTGATGGTGTCGCCTTCCTGGATTTCCTGGGTTCTGGCAGGGCCGAGGATCCTTCCCCGGTCCGCATTCAGCCAGGCCACGGCATAGCCGCCCTCGGTCACATTGTGCTCGGCTGCGCCTTGACGGGACTCGGTGATGTTCTCAAAGTATTCCTTTTCAGACTCCTCGTTTTCAGGTTCCATGGTAGCTACCCTGAATACACCTCCCTCAGGCCCACGGATCACCTGCCTCACATTACCGAGATGATCCTTTACAAAGAATTCATACCTTGGTGTGCCGGACTCATAGGCCACCCGGCCTTCTTCATGGATAAGGTGATCTATGGCATTGTTGACAAAGACAAACTCTCCTATATAATCCCTGGTCACGGTGGTTCCACCGTTTACCAATACCTCCCTGACCTTGTTGCCTTCCGCGTCATACTGGTAGGTTACCCTGCGGTTGGTTCCCGTAAGTAAAACCGTATCCGGAAGGTTGAGATAATTATAGCTGATTTTGCTGATCTCCTTGTCAAGGTTGGACACCAGGCTGCCGTTGTTGTTATAGGTATAACTGGCGGTATTCCTTTCCTTGAAATCCTTGGACAGATAAGTATTGTTTGTTACGGCATCGGCCACCTGCTGCAGCCGGTTGCCGTGGGTATCATAGGTATAGGTCAGGTTGTCCACCATTCCAAAGGTTGAGGCGGTCATCTGGTTATGCCTCTGCATTTTTTCTATATTCCCGTTGGGGTCATATTGGATGCCTGCAAGGTTGTACCTGCTGTTCTGGGAAGTGGCCGAAGGGACTGTATAATTTGCAGCGGTGATCCTGTTGGCCCTGTCGTAAAGGTATCTGTATTCCCTTTTCACATCGTCCCTTCCCCTCCAGTCCGAACGGGTAATATTTCCGTTCCAGTTGTTGTCCGTTGCCAGGACTGCACCTGTTTCATAGAACAGCTCCTGTGCAAACAGTTTGGTCGCCGAATTGCTCACCTGTGGGTTGTTGATCTGCTTCAGCCATCCCCTGATGTTGTAATTATAGGCAAATCCCGCATTCCCCGCCCCTGGGAATGATTTGTTGGACAGCTGGTTCAGGCTGTTGTAGCTGTGCTGGGCAAGGGTGACAGTGGTCCCGCTGCCTATCCGGTGGGTGATATGGGAAAGCTGTCCCGCTGCATCATAGACATAACTTCTGGTAATATTGTAGGTCACGGGTGTACTGTACTGGGTATAGGTTGCCAGAGGTTTGTTCTCAAAATCATATCTTGTGGAAACCCTCAGGGTTCCTCCGAGGTGATGGTCCGAGACAGTCTGTACCAGCCTTCCCTGTTCGTCATAGTATAAGGCTGTCTCGTACCTGGTCCCTGTGATCAGGTTTCTCACCAGTTTGCCTGTCAGCAGACCGTGGGTACGGGAGGTCTGGTCATGGTAACCTGTAGGTTTGACATAAGTCAGGGTGCTCTTTCTGAAACTGTAACTATCATAGTAGTTTACTGTAAGCACTTCCCCTTCGCCGTTGCCGTCAGTTGATCTGGGGTATCCCCCGGCATTGGTGGTCCCTGATTTTCCGGAGGTGGCATTGATCACGGCATTGTTTGCCCCCAGTCCGTCCAATAGGTTCTGCAGGTTTGCCCTTGTAATGTTATGGGTAACCAGCCCGGTCATTACTGTCCTGTCGAGTATATCGTATTTGGTATACTGCCATTTATTCTGTGCTGTCAACAGGGCATCCCTCCATGCCACTAAGCGGTCATTCCTGTCATAGACCATCTCTTCTGTGTTTTTTCCGGGAAGTTTTTTGGTGATCATTCTTCCCCTTGCATCATAGTTGTATTGGTAGTATTGTGCATTTGCAAGGGTTGTATTGGTGGACTGTGAGGTTGACCAAGAGTTTTTCCTCAGATGGTCCACTGCCTTGGGAGGAATGACGACAGCGAGTCTTCCAAAGTCATCGTAAACATAATAGGTACACAGCCATCCATCGTGGGGTGAGGCGGGCGTGGCAACTGACTGGACCTTTTTAAGGATCAGTCTTCCAAGTTTATCATGGAATTCCTGGATTTTCTGTTTGTTTTCATCAAGGTTTTCCTTTTTCCATAGGGTACCTGAAGCATAGATACCTGAGGTAATTGGAAGTCTGCTTGAATTTAAGGTTAATATCCTGACACTATCTGCCGCTGCATTTGATGATTCAAGTAATTCGAGTTCTTTTCCAGACCCCATCCTCCAGGCATTTCCTGGATTGGATATTTTCCTGATCCTGTTAAGGGGAGATGCTTCGAACTGGGTTTCGGAATATCCGTAGGTATCACCGAAATTCGAGTTGTAAAATGAACTGTGGAGACTTAAGCCTGTGGGCCTGAACCTGCCCGGGTTTGTGCTGTTGTCCGCAAAAGGCAGATAGTCCCTGTAATTCCTTCCCAGGGCATCATACACTACGGGGGTAACGTGGTCCATTCCTGTGGCCGTTGCCTGGATGGTCACTTTTTGCTCGGGTCTTCCCAACCCGTCATAATAGACAGTCTCTTTGTAGGATCCTTTCTGGCCAGAGGCACGTACCTGGTGTCCGTGCAAAAGGGAATCCCGCATCGAGTATGTCCTGATCCAGTTGTAATTTTCCGCATAACGGTTTACCCTGACAGGTACCTTGGCTGTTATACAACCTGTTGCCATATGCCTGTAGGCAAGATAGTAGGTTTTGGAACTGCTCAGACTGGGAGTTGTGTAATTCTGGTTACTCGAAAGCAGAGTGGTCTGATTTGTATCATACCATTGATAGGTAAACCCAGAAGGTGCTGGATTTGCCGAAAGCACCACACTGGAATTGGAAAAAATCGTATGCTCCGGAGCGGAGGGAACCACTGCCGGGCAGGGGCTGACGGCACTGTTAACAGTAATATTCCTGGAAGCAAAAAAAGAGTTCCCAAATTCTGTTACCTCAAAATAAACGGTGTATGTTCCCGCATTGGAATAAGTTACATTCAAAGTGGAAATATCCTGAATAGAAGAATTTCCACCGGGGAATGACCAGTAGTAGGTTGCGAAGGAAGGTGGCCCTACCTGCATCCCCTCACTGTAGAAAAGAACTGTAAACTGGGCGGTCTGGCCGGTATTCACAGAAGTAGGTCCGCTGAGCTGGATGCTGGTGATCCCCTGACCCCATACATTCATTGCCAGAAAGAATAAAAATATAAATAGGTATATGTTTTTCATTATTCGATCTTTTTAAGGTGGAGGACATCAGTTATTCCTTCTGTTTTTCTGACAGGGTTGAGCATCATGGACTTTTCCTCCATGGTAACCATGTAATCCAATGTTGATTCCTTGGTGGCTAAGCGGAGCAGATTGTCCCTTTCAATCGAATAGGTGCCCTTTACCGCCATAAACTGTCCCCTTGAGGTCCATTGGAGTTCAAATGAACCGTCTTCAAAAAACATGTATATTCTTGATAAAAGGGTCTGGTCGAGGGATTCTTCCTGCTCTGTGGCCAATGCCGTCAGGGATTCCGAGCGGGACAATGTGATTTCTGATTTCTGCCTGTCGAAGTTAAGTCTCCACACACCGCTGATAGGCAGTTCCATTTTAATCCCGAGATCCTGGGAATACCCGGAACTGTAAAAAAGGAACAACAGGATGGAGAGGCAAACAATATGTTTTTTCATGATGCTTTATTTCTTGTAGGTGTATTCATTATGGGAAAGGATATTTCCATCTTCATTTAAGACTGTCTCCAGTCTGCCAAAATGGTCGTAGTGGTAATATGTACCCCTTCCCCTTGGGTCCATTGCACTCTGGATACCTATGGAAGGATGGTAGGTATAGGTTACCGGCATGGAGTTAAGTGGGGCTATCCTGAGTTCATCGATATAGATATTGCTTCCTGAAATGCTAAAACCGGAAGAAGTGACTTCTCTTTCTATCAGCTTCCAGGTGGTATTAAGGGCTTCAGTAGTTCCCATGAAGGACCAGTTTTGACTTCCTGAGATGGTACTGGCCCAAAAACTGACCTTAAACCTATTGGCAGTGCTTGCTCCTGATACCGTCCTGCTTATGGCTCCGGAACTTAGGTTGTAAACATTTTTCCCTGTTTTGGCTTCTCCAAGGGACAGGATAGTTTCCTGGCCTGAATAGGTCCAGCCTCCTTTTTCATTGGTTTCAAAAGAAGTATATGCCACTTGTGTTGATAATGCGTTTGTAAATTCACCGACGGCATAGGCACCATCATAAGCCCATAGGTAGGCCACAGGAGCGGCATCCACTTTTGATATCTGGGTAATATTGCCCCTTGAATCATATGAAGTGAAACTCAGTCTGTACCGGTATCTTGAATCTTTGATGATCCAGCCCACTGATGTGGAGGTTGTTGCCAATGCAAATCCGGTAGAGGTGATGGGGCTTGCGGTCTCGAGCATCCATATACTGTCAGCTTTATATCTTGCAAATCCGATATCCCGGAAGGTGGTTATCTGGCCGGATACGATTCTTTGGTTGGAACCGTTGGTATTCTGTGTTATCACATACTGCTCAACAGGACTTGCAATCATGTTTTTGAGCACCATCTGTTTGAGTATGTTTGGGGTGCCAGTGTAATTGGAAGCTGTATTCACAAGGTTGAAGGGATACCGGAATTTAGTCACCACGGCTTCGGGATTGCTGCTGGCCCTAAGTTCATCATGAAGTACCTGAAGATAATTTGGATCATACTGTTTGATATAGGTAGTGACGTGGTTCCCCGCACCGGAATACAGGGTTTCGGTCCTGTTGGATTCAAGGTAAATGCCTTTGGTTTTGGGAAAGTTGAGAATATGATAGGTAAAGCCGTCAAACGGACTTCCCAGATAGGTACAGTTCATCATCAGTCCACCCTGCCATGTCCCTGTTATATACTGGATACCTGCCTGCCCGACATTTTTTGTCTGGCCTTTCAGCAGTGTATAGGTAATCTGGGTCCTTGATACCAGACTTCCGCTGCTGTTGAAAACTGATTTCTGGGTCAGTTTGCCCCTTGCCCAGGACATGGAATTCCTGAAGGTCCTGTTGGAATAGGGGACTGTAAATAGCGGATCTCCAATATGGGTATTGTCATCAAAAACATATTCTGTTTTGCCGTTTACATTTGTTCCGTTTTCATACTCTGTAACAGTGGGATAAACTACGGGACTGTCCTCATATCCCGGTCCAAGTACAGAGTTTGAAAAGAACATCCTGGATCTCAGTTCTTGGTCGCATGGTGTAAGAGCACAGGAACTGCGTACCCTTTGGGTGTGGTGAAAGAAAAACCCGTTCTGTTCAAAATTTTTGATGCCGAGCCCGTTTTCAGAAGTACCGTATCTGTACTCTTTCATTACCTGGGAAGAACCTGTGACACTGGTTATTCTTCTGACCCTTAGGCCCCCACCGTACTTTGTCTGTCCACCGTCTGAATACCTGTGTGGCTCAAACTGGAATTCCGTATATCCCCCGGTAGGAAAGGTTATCCTTCTGAGCACAGCTTCCTTCAGAAAAGTGGTATCCGGTTCCCTATTTGCTCCTCCTATTGAAATATTTGAAACGGCTGAACTGGTATTCTGCTGGTACTGGATTGAAGTGGTAGGGATTAAATTACTGTTGTTCCTCCCGTTGAAAAAACCGAACCAGTCCCTTCTGGTACTGTGGTTGGGCATATTCCAGGAAAAGTTGTTGGTATGGTAGGTAAAGGAATAACTGTTGATTTCTGTTCCTGCTCCGTCCAGAACGGTGATTCCGTCCAGTTTAAGCCTAAGGTTCTGGTTGTTTGCCAGGTTTCTGAAATAGCTGTTGTTGTTTAACTGATAAGTTTTAAGAAGGACAAAAGTATTGCCCTCTTTTCTGTAGATTTCTATGCGATCCAGCCTTTTTACATTAGTGGAAAAGGGAAGGTCCAGCCTGTTGGGACCCAGAACAAACTTCACTTTTCCGGTTTTGAAGATTATTTCGTCTATACCGATCTGTGTGGTGGTACTTGTGGTCTGGACCTGGGTAACTGTCAGGTCAAGATTTGGGCATGGAAGACCGGTCTGGGAATTTGTGTAACACTGGTCAAGTACTGTGATGTTGTGTTCAATATCGCTCAATTGAACAGTGCCAACTGTCTGGTAGGTGATCTGAATAACATCGTCAGAATCAGGGGAGTGTATTTCCACCAGGTGCCATGCAGTTGTATTTCCACCTCCGGTGGTGGACGTACTTTCCCTGGCGCTGCTTCCCGAGGAACTCTGTCCAAACCTGTACCTTATCCCTTTCTCATCTGTGATATCAAAGAAATTGACCCCGTTCCTTGTTATTGAAATCGGTGCTTCGGGAAATAAGTAGGGAGGTTCGTTGTTCTGGCTGAGATAGAATTTTCCTGTTTTTCCCGGGAAACTGTATGAAAAAAGATCAGGTTCCCTATCAGAGATTCCCATGGCGAGCTGCTCCTTATAAGATATATCGTTGCAGTTAGGGGCCGTAACATTGTAGTTGTTTACGGCATTGAGGTAACCTGAATTTGTTCCTCCCGTTTCATCTGGCTTACCCTGGATACTTCTTGAAATCTGTCCCCCTGCACTGACCGTCCAGCCGAGTCCTGCCCATGTGGCCTGATCGGTGTATTTGAAACCGGCAGCATGATAGGTAAAACTGATGGGGAGCTTCAAAGGTCCACTGGTGACCTCAAAAACCGGAATGGAAATCTCAGGTAACCCATGGTAGAGGTTGACCCCATAATCCCCATATTTTTCCATTGCAGCAACATTGGGCGATTTCTGTACTGGACGTGGGATAAGACTCTGTATCTGTTGCTGGACACCGGACGGAAGTTGGGCTTTTGCCGGGCAAATTGTGAAAAACAGCAACACAGGAACAACCGCCCTAAAAAAAGAATAATGTTTTACCAAAGTACGATTCTTAAAAATGTAGAGACATATTAACCTGTTTACCATAAAGCATTATTTGTTTGTAAAGGAAATTTTCGAAAAAATTAAGCTTAAGATCTGAATAAAAAAATCACCTGTAATGGGGATTTTTTGAAACAAAAACTATTTCTAAATTACTAGGTTGTACATGCTGCTAAGCACTGAAAACCTATATTTTATATATACCTAAAAATGGATTTTGAACCTATTGGATGTGCTTTTGCACCAACTTTAAATAAAGTACTTAGTAATTAAATTTCAAGAGAAATATTCTTCGGGTTTCAGCCCCAAAAAAAAGTTTAAAATTACTGTCGTCCGAGAACTGAGGCAATATAAAAAATAAAATCCTAGAATAGTACAAAAATCAAAGATGGGCAGCCCTTTTGGAGCTTACCCATCTTTTTCATATTGTTGTTTCGACCAAGAACCAACAACGTGACACAATTTAAGCATAAATTTTTGTCTGGGCATCCTATTATCGCTCAACTCCTCTCTCTTATTCCCAAAGAGCTATTGAATCAGGTCGTTGAGGAAGAAAACTCGGATAGGTACTACAAGAAACTCAAAACAAGTGATCACTTCATCTGCATGTTTTATGCGGTGTTGACCAGAAACAGCAGTCTTAGAGAGGTCTGCAAAAACATCGGCCTGATCATAACCAAGCTTATTCCTTTTGGAATGAAGCAGCTACCTGCCAGGAGTACCCTTTCTGATGCAAACCGTAAACGCAGTTATCGTGTTTTTGAACAACTATACAAAGGGCTGTATTCATACTATAGGGCATCTTTGGTAGGAAATTGGCTCGATATCGGTGGAGAGGTCGACCTCAGCCGTGTTGAGGTTTTTGATTCCTCAACGGTCACGCTGTTCAAGGAAATCCTCAGAGGGGCCGGACGCAATCCCCTGAACGGAAAGAAAAAAGGTGGTGCCAAGATATTTGCCAAAATGAATCTGGCAGAAGGCGTTCCCAACTTCATATGTATCCGTTCTGCGGCCACAAATGAAAATATGTTTTTAAAAGTGATGGATCTGCCTGAGCACGGGATAGCTGTTTTCGACAAAGGATATAACCGCTATTCCTGCTTTGAAAAGTGGGACAGTTCAAACAGATATTTTGTGACCAGAAAAAAAGACAATGCAAGATATGAAGTGGTCAGTGAGTTTGACTGTACGCATGCCTTGGACATCATCAAGGACCAGATTATCTCACTGAGCTACAGGGAGAAGGGAGTTTCTCGGACAGTTGAAGCCAGACTGGTGGTTTATGCTGACCCTGAAAGCGGTGAAACGCTGGAGTTTATCACCAATCTTAAGGGATTGGATGCCCTAACCATAGCTCTTCTCTATAAGAACAGGTGGGTTATCGAAGTGCTTTTCAAGCAGATCAAGCAGAATTTTGAACTCAGATATTTTTTGTCGGACAGCGAGAACGGGATCAAAATCCAGATTTGGGTGGCATTGATACTCAACCTCCTGTTTACAGTTCTACATAAGCGGATAAAAGAGGCTGAAGACTTCTCGACCATGGTCATGGTAGCCGCAAAAAATCTTTGCTCCTACGTCAGTCTTGAAAAGTTCCTACTTTTTCCTGAAGCTTACTTTAAAAGTATATTTCAAAAAGACATCCAAAATGTACAAACCCAATTATTCCTTTCCGGATAGGGGGTGCTTTTTGACTTTCAACAAAAAACACCTCTAAAACTTCATTAGAGGACTTTATTTTAAATTTCTTATTTTAGTCGGACGACAGTAGTTTAAAATTCTTTTCCCTAAAAAATTTTTTACCAATAAAAAACCCAAGTTCCGCGGGGTTTTCCAATACTTTCCAAAATTAATAACTGGGAGTCTGTCTCATAAGTCTCTTTTAAAAATTTGAAAGGCTACCTGATTTCTCGGGCAGCCTTTTTCTTGTTTTACTCAAAATGGTTATTTTGAGGTGTGGAAAAACAAGACTTAAATATAGTCTTTAAAGACTATGATCCCAACCAGTTGATGCTTCTTCCTAAGAATTTGTGTGACCTTCTTCCATTGGAGCATCCGGCACGCACAGTAAGTGCCGTTATAGACAGGATAAATATCCACCTGATTATCGGGCATTACAGTCGTATTGGAGCCAGCAGTTACCATCCGAGGATGCTTTTGAAGGTTCTGCTTTTCGGATATCTGCGCAACATTTATTCCTCACCTAAACTTGAAAAAGAAAAAGAGCTGGCATAAAAAAGGATTTTTGAACAGTATTCAAAAAAAATAGAGGTCGATTTTCATTAAATCGGCCTCGATCGATTAATTGGGGTTATTCCATGAATTTGAATTTATTCTGAGACAGCCTCTTTTTTTTGTCTTTATCTTAATTTTGCCCTATGGCTTTCCAATCAAAAATACCCATCCCCCAGAATGACGCCTGGTTTTTTTCCTTATTGCAGTGGTTTGATCAACATTACAGTCATTTTTGCCTATTTCTCGATAATCAAGTTGATTATCCATTCGGCGGTTTTCCAAATAAAATCCAGGCAGGCCAAAAAAGTTTCAGCTTGGAGGAAGTATCAGCCGTTTTCGGAAAAAATGAACTCGTTGGTGTGATCTCATATGATTATAAAAATCAAATTGAGGCTAGTTCTAGCCTTAACCCCGAAATTATACCTTGCCCGAATACTGTGTTTTTTATTCCTGAGATCACCCTTGAGTGGGATGAACATTTTATTGTCTTCCAAAGTGACTGTGAATTGAATGTGGAGGGACTTTTTGATGGGAATTTATATTCCAATCCCAAAGTTTCCATAGTGGCTTTAACAGATAAGGAAAAATACCTCCAGGATGTACAGGCTATCAAAAACCATATTGAAGAAGGTGACATCTATGAAATGAATTATTGCATGGCTTTTGTTTTTGAGAATAAAAGCTGGAATCCACTTGTTGGATTTTTGGAGCTCATGAAGGTTTCGCCCATGCCTTTTTCTGCCCTTTTTAAGTCCCAAAACACCTTTTTGATCAGTGCATCGCCGGAGCGTTTTCTAAAGAAAGACAAGAACAGATTGATTGCCCAGCCTATTAAGGGAACTGTCAAAAGGGGTAGGGATCCGGAGGAAGATGAAGCGTTGAGAATGCAGCTTTTAAATTCTGAAAAGGAAAGGGCTGAAAATCTGATGATTGTGGACCTGATGCGGAATGACCTTTCCAAGGTGTCTCTAACAGGTTCAGTCCAGGTAAATGAATTGTTTGGGGTTTATCCCTTCCCAAGGGTGCATCAGTTGATTTCAACTGTCAGTTCGGAATTAAAAGAGAATATGGATTTTAGGGAAATCATCCATGCTACTTTTCCCATGGGCAGCATGACAGGGGCCCCTAAAATTAAATGCATGGAACTGATAGACCGCTATGAGAACTTTAAGAGAGCGTGGTTTTCGGGAGCTTTAGGATATATCAATGCGAATGGTGATTTTGATTTCAATGTGGTAATTAGAAGTATTATTTTTGACCGATCCTTAGGAAAAGGATATTTTGCAGTGGGAAGCGCCATTACATTTGATGCTGATGCAGCCCTTGAATATGAGGAATGTTACCTGAAAGCATCCGCCATCATGGAAGTTCTGAAAAAATAGGTACCATGGAAAAAATCAGGAAAATAATCCATGTGGATATGGATGCGTTTTATGCTTCTGTAGAGCAAATGGATAATCCTGGTCTGAAAGGCAGGCCTGTAGCAGTAGGAGGGAACCAAGAAAGGGGAGTGGTTGCCGCTGCTTCTTATGAAGCGCGGAAATTCGGAGTAAGATCTGCCATGTCGGGTAAAATTGCTTCTTTGAGATGTCCACAGCTTATTTTTGTCAAACCGAGATTTGAAAGGTACAAAGAGATTTCCTACCGCATCAGGGAAATTTTTTTTGATTATACCGATCTCGTGGAGCCACTGTCCCTTGATGAGGCGTTTTTGGATGTAACAGAAAATAAAGTCAATAATCCTTCTGCTACCCTGATTGCTATGGAAATTAGAAGAAGAATCAAGGAAGAGATTGGGTTGAATGCTTCTGCGGGTATTTCATACAATAAATTTTTGGCCAAAACAGCATCAGATATCAATAAACCCAACGGGCAGGCTGTAATTTTACCTACAGAAGCGGAGGCATTCCTTGGAAAACTACCTATTGAGAAATTCTTTGGTATCGGTAAAGTTACAGCAGAAAAGATGAAGGAAATAGGCATACACAATGGCTATGACCTTAAGCAATATTCCCTGCAATACCTGACCAAGCGTTTTGGTAAGTCAGGTTTACATTTTTACAATATCGTCAGGGGGATCCATTTATCGGAAGTCCAGCCCAACCGTATCCGGAAATCCCTCAGTGCTGAAAATACCTTTGAAAAGGATTTGACGGAAAAGGAACAGTGGGTTGAGGCCTTAAAGGAAATTTTTGAAGAACTAAAAAGAAGGATTTCAAAAAGCGGAATCAAGGGAAGAACCATCACTTTGAAAATCAAATACCGTGATTTTACCCTCCATACCAGAAGCAAAACCTTTGAGCAATATCCGGAGGAAATAAAAATCTGGGAAACAGTGATGGAGCTTTTATATCAGGATGCACTTCTGATGCCCGTGCGCTTATTTGGAATTGGTTTGTCCAACTTGAATATAGATATGGAGCGTTCCCACTTTGGCAGGCAACTTTGGATTGATTTCGAAAATCAGTACAAAGATCAGTCAGGAGTGTAACTTACATCACATTTTTTCGATTTATCACATAATATCTTTGTTTGAGATTAAAAGAATTTACCCAAGTAAACCCAACTATATGAAACGATTACTCATCGCTCTTGCCATGGCCATAACATCCTTTTATTCAACCTTAGCCTTTCAATTTGATCAGTTGATCAAACCGGCCACCTTTGAGCAAGTAAAAATCAAGCAATTTGAAGATGATGGCCTCGCACACTATAGCTATGCCATTCATGTAGAAGATAAAATGTACTTGGTTGATCCCGGAAGGGATCCACAACCCTATTTTGATTATGCGCTTTCCCAAAATGCCAAAATTGTAGGGGTCATCAACACCCATCCCCATGCTGACTTTGTAAGTTCCCATCTTGAAATTCATCAAACAACGGGTGCAGACATTTATGTGAGCAGTTTAGTAGGTGCAGCTTATCCCCATATTGCTTTTGACGAAGGTGATGTCATTGTACTTCCTAAAGGTGTCAGGTTAAGGGCAATTCATACTCCGGGCCATTCACCGGATGGAATCAGCATTGTAGTGGAAGAAAACGGTAAGGATGTGGCTGTTTTTACAGGAGATACGCTTTTTATTGGGGATGTGGGAAGACCGGATTTAAGAGAAAGTGTGGGTAATATCATGGCCAAAAGAGAGGAATTGGCAAGGATGATGTACCAAAGTACAAGAGAAAAACTGATGCTTTTGGATGATGCCGTAGTTGTTTACCCTGCGCACGGTGCAGGTTCCCTGTGCGGTAAGGCCATTTCTGATGCCAATAGCAGTACAATCGGTCAGGAAAAGTTGACCAATTATGCCCTACAGGATATGACAGAGGATGAATTTGTGGCTTTGTTGCTTCAAGATCAGCCATTTATTCCAAAGTACTTCCCGTATAATGTGGATGTCAATAAAGAAGGAGCTCCTGCCTATCGGGTTTCTAAGCTCGCTGTCAGAAGATTGGAAAAAAACTCAAAACCCCAAAAGGGTCTCACGGTTATTGATGGCAGGAAGCAGGCAGATTTTAAATCCTCCCATATCCCTGATGCCATCAATATAATGAACGGCGCTAAATTTGAAACCTGGTTAGGAAGCCTATTGGCACCGGAAACACCCTTTTACCTGGTAGCAGAGTCCCATGAAAGTTTAGAGGAGTTGATTTCCAAAGCTGCAAAAATAGGATATGAACCCTTTATTCAGGGAGCATTTGTATATGAGCAAAGTGGGGGTGATAAAATGGCTTTCTTCGATAAAGAAGAATTTGATAAAAACCCGGATTTGTTTACCATCATTGACATAAGAAACGCCGGAGAGGTAGCTCAGGGTAAAATATTTGAAAATGCCATTAATATTCCTTTGCCGGAATTAAAAGATAGGATAGGAGAGATCCCTACCGATAAACCAATAGTGGTGCATTGTGGTACTGGTTACCGTTCCGCAGCCGGCAGCAGTATCATCCAAAATGCCCTCAAAAAGTCCAAAGTCCTGGATATGAGTTCACATATCATGGACTATAAATAACATTAGTTGTGGTTTATGGGAGTATCGAAAGAGGGCAATCACGTGGATTGTCCTTTTTCTTTAAATTTGAGAAGATGAATTATGGAAAAATACATTAAAATCGTTCTGGATTCTTACTACGGGTATTTCAATTACCTGGTCAATGAAATGTTTTATCCATCCTGGAAAAACTATTTCTGGTGGCTGCTCGGACTTTCTGTTGGGGTGTGGCTTTTGGAAATATTTTTCCCATGGAGAAAGAAACAGGCCATTTTCAGAAAGGACTTCTGGCTGGATGGTTTTTACATGTTCCTTAAATCCGCAGGGCGGATTTAAAAAAAGCCGAAAAAGTGGCTGAATTTATTCAATTCAGGCTTTTCCGGCTCGTTTTTTTTTCACTTATTTAGGTGTTACCACACATCCTTGATAAGCGGTATGAAAATTACGAATTCGACAGAAAAAATCACACCTTTCGGAGGTTTTAATTTTGTTTTTAACTCTTTCAAAAATTCTGGTCTCCCAGAACTCATTGATAATCAATTGGGGGTTAGAGCCTTAAGGGGAGGGTTTTCATACAGTGACATTTTCGCCAATCATATGGCTATTTTCTTTAATGGTGGCGACTGTACTGAAGATATCAATGTTCACTTGAGAGACGCACTTGAACAGGTCCCTTCATTTTCAGTATGCAGTGCCGATACAATTCTGAGAGGTATCAAAGAGCTTGCTGTTGATACAGAACTCTTTATAAATCCGTCCAGTGGAGTAAGCCATGAATTTAATATCAATGGAAAACTCAACAGCTTGTTGTTAAAATCAGCTTGTAAGACCGGATTACTCAAGTCAGGTGTTGCTTACGACCTCGATTATGACAACACCGTCATTCCAACTGAAAAGTACGATTCAAAAAAGACATATAAACACGTCTATGGATATCAGCCAGGTGTAGCTTCCATAGCACATCCTGAATTTTCACAGGCCATTCCTGTGTACGTAGAGGGCAGAAATGGCAACAGTCAGGCCAAATATTTGCAGGCTGATACACTTACACGCATGTTTGGGCAGCTTACCAATGAAAATATCCGTATCGGAAGGTTCAGAGCCGATTCAGCATCCTATCAGGAAGAAGTTCTCCGCACACTGGAAGCACATACCGAAAGCTTTTATATACGGGCAAACAGATGTGCCAAACTGGATAATATCCTTGGAAGTATAGCCCCTGAGAAGTGGCAGAAAATACGTTTGGGTGTACAGGAAATGGAAGTTACTGACCTATCCGACTACAAACCTTTCGGTAAAGACAGGTCTTACAGGCTGGTCATTACCAGAATCAGGCGTAAAGACGGGCAGGCAGATGTGTTTAGTGGAGATGCATTTACTTACAGGGCTATTCTGACCAATGAACATACATCGTCCAATGAAGCTGTTGTAAGGTTTTATAACGCCCGGGGTGCAAGCGAACGCTTGTTTGATGTACTCAACAATGACTTTGGCTGGTCTAAGTTGCCCTGTTCGTTCCTTGCAGAGAATACCTCCTTTATGCTTATGACGGCTATGTATGCCAATTTTTACACCTATATCATTGGAGAGTATTCCAGAAAAGTTGATTGGCTTAAGCCTACCGACAGGCTCAAGAAGTTTATCTTCAGATTTATCACTGTTTCAGCCAAGTGGATAAGAACGGGAAGAAGAGAAGTGCTCAAACTGTTCACGAGTAAGGATTACAAGCCGATTTTGAACTAAATTCAGATAAAAACCCCTCAGGAGCTCAAAAAATAAAGATTTACAGGGAAGAGGTATGCCTTTTCCATTAAAATTGAGGAAAAAAACCGTCCATTTTATCCTCAAACCTAAAATCCATTGTCTCAAAACTATGAACACTCTTCAATCAAAGGGAAGAAATTCCCGAACTAGACCAAAAATGAACACAAACAAGCAGATTCAAATCTCCAAACTAAAATCCTGCGGATTTTAGGATGTTCTTCAATTATTTCCTGTTTTCACTGATAGCTTACAATGCCATTTCCAATGTGGCGGTAGAAGCTTTCAATGATTTTCTTGGGATATTTGGTATTGAAAATCTGGTTGCCATTCACGTTGAGACCTGGCCAAGGTGGGCGCAGTTTTTATTATTGTTTTTGGTCGCTGATTTTATCCAATGGAATGTGCACCGCTTACTTCATCGTGTTCCTGTATTATGGGAATTCCATAAAGTCCATCACTCTGTGGAGGAGATGGGATTTGCAGCTCATTTGAGGTTTCATTGGATGGAGACCATTATTTACAAAACCGCCCAGTATATTCCTTTGGCCATGATAGGGTTTGGGCTGGAGGATTTCTTTATAGTTCACATTTTTGCTACAGCCATTGGGCATTTGAACCATGCCAATCTCAGGATCACTTATGGTCCATTGAAGTATATCTTAAATAATCCCATCATGCACCTATGGCATCATGTGAAAGAATTGCCAAAAGACAGAAAATATGGGGTCAATTATGGAATTACATTAAGTCTTTGGGATTATTTGTTCAAGACAGATTATATCCCCCATCAAGGTAGCGATGTGGCCTTGGGATTCGATGGCATGGAAAAATTCCCAAAAACATTCTGGCAACAGGTTACCTATCCTTTTGTTAAAGGGAAAAATATGGATGGATTACAGACTCCACCGATCGGGAAAATGAATAAAGTAACCGCAACCGTAAAAAAATGAAAGAAACGATCAATAACTGGAGATTTGTCATCTTATTGAGTTTGACTTTGGGGCTGGCACCATTTGTACCCGAACCCCACATTTGGGGCAAGATCAAATGGATGGCTGGTGGGGCCAAAGGTATGGCTGTACTGGATTGGTTTGATTTTGTTTTCCATGGGTTGCCATGGTTGCTGCTTATTAGGTTAAGTATATTGAAGTTAAAGGAGAAGTTGAAAAAGCAAGCTTTTGTTGGTGGGAAGCATTAAGGTTAATTATTGCTCCAATCCAAGCTAAGTCCATGATTGTCATTACTCAGAGCTTTATGCTTTTTCGGGCTTTTTTTGGACTATCTGCCCCTTAACTGGCCTTTATGTGATCTTGGTTACTTTTTTGGAGATGTAGGCAAGCTAACTTTGTATCATAAACCAATAAGAACCATGTTTAATTTCTTTAGAACACAAGCAAAAAGCTATACAGACCTCTCCAATGAGGATTTCAAAAAAGGAATGACCGCACCTGACGCAGTAATCATTGATGTGAGAACAGCCGGTGAATTCCAATCTGGAAAAATCAAAGGGGCAAGAAACATCGATCTGATGAGTCCCGGATTTATGGGGCAGATCCAAAATCTCCCTAAAGACAAAAAATATTACGTGTATTGCCGCAGTGGAAACAGAAGCGGTCAAGCCTGTGATATCATGTCACAATTAGGTTTTGAAAACACGTATAATCTGGCCGGAGGCATCATGAACTGGCCTTATGAAATAGTTTAAATATTGATTGGGTTGAATGGTAAAAAGTCCACCGTCAGGACCTCTGTACGGTGGATTTTTTTTATCCCGACCCTTCAGTTTTATCTTAGTTCGGTCCTTCAAACCTGTGGGGGGATGGGGATGGTGTTTCATTCGGGGATATTTTCCCGGCTTGGACAGCTAGGCCATTCAGGTAGGGCTATTACCAACCGGACTTTTTAGAAAGACAAGGGATTTTGGCCTCATTTGAATTAGGGTCTTAATCTTAATTAATACTTGATGTTTTTTTCAGAACTCAATTTAAATTGGGTACCAAAACCAACTTCCCTACGCCCATTTTTTCCACCTGTTCTTTACCAAAGGGGACTATAAAAAATTCATCATTTGCCCATTTCGGAAAAAGGTCTTTGTAAAAAGGGCTGTCAGGATTCCCAGATTGCCCAGGCGTATTGATGCCTATGGTACTTTCCCAGTTTCCTGTGTCCACTACTATTCTGAAAGAGGCTCCGGAGGAGTTGTTGTCCCCATAGGCGTTTGCCGCCGGAGTATAGCTATAACCACCCCTTGGTAAAGGCCCCACATCCAGTTTTTCCTTCCATTCCCGGGAAAGTGCCGGACTAAGAGGATGTCTGAAAAGTGCATGTTTATAGGCAGCTTGTCCGTATTGCCATTTGTTTTGGTCTGGCCCCAATTTACCTTCAAGTTCCTCAACCGCGTCTTCAAAAGATTTGCTCAACCAGTTATCGCGCTCTCTTTCTGGTTTTTTTTCAAATAGGAGAGATGGCTGTTCAGCCCATTCTAATACCCTGGTCATCTGAATGCTTCCCACCAGTTCCCTTACTTCCTCAGGGACTGCAATGGATTTGATGTTTTCTCTTAATTTCCTTTCCCACATGACATAAATTCCTGCTGCAATAGATTCTTTTTCAAGTTTAAAGTCCCAGTTCTTTAGGAATGATTGGGCAATTTGGTATTTGGACTGATCAAATTTCAAGGTATTGAGTAAGGGAACCAATCTTCGGGCCGGCAAAGCCAGATAATCATTTTGTAATTCCCCCATTTGCTCCACCGTAAAGCCTTTGCCTTGAGACAGCACTTCCCTGATTCTATCCCCGCGGAATGAATCTGCCCACTCAAAACCTATGGTATGCTGCAAAGGATAATCTTTGGGAGTGACATGCTCATTGGCTGTTACAAAGAAACCGCTTTCTGGATTGGTCAGATGGGGTCTGTCTTTTATGGGCAAATACCCTTCCCAGTCCATGCTGCCATCGCCTAGAGAAGCTACCAGACCTGAATGTTTTTTTCTGATAGGCGTAATTCCGGTGGCCTGCCAACCTATATTTCCTTCTTTATCAGCCCATATCATATTTTCAGCGGGAATATGGTTAAAGGAACAAGCTTCACGGAATTCTTCCCAGGTCTTGGATTGGTCCATTCTTAAACTTGCAAGATAGGGTGCACCTCCGGGTTCCAGCCATGCACATTCCACTGCTACTGCTTTTCTTAATTCCTGATCAATAAAGGTCACTGGCCCATGGATGGTATAGTAATGTTGGACAATTTCATCCATTTGCCCTTTAACTTTGATGGTATCCTGAATCATTTTCATATCCCTCCATTCTCCTTTGTAAAAATATCTATGAGGGTTGTCCGGATGGATGTCATAAATCCGAAGATCTTCATTGTCCGTTTCAAATATGGTAAGGCCCCATGCTCCATATTCATTATGCCCTATGGATATACCGGGAATGACAGGTTCTCCTGCGCCGACCACATTCCATCCCGGTGCATGCAGATGAACCCAATACCTCAAAGATGGGATGGCATGAAGCCTATGAGGATCATTGGCCATGATCGGGTAGCCACTTGCCGTTAATTTACCGGATATGATCCAGTTATTGCTGCCTATGTTGAATTTTTCAAATTCCAGGGTTTCCTTTAGCTCTCTTTCCAAAAGGCCGTTTTCTGATAAATAAGACTTGGTATCATTCCGGTATTTGGGATGAATGTCTTCTGGCTGAAAGGTCAAATTGTTTCTGAAAGCATCGTAAGGTGCTAAAATATCTTTGAATAGGAGTTCCTGAGGGATACCTTCTGGGATGATGAGATTGGGCTCATGGGGATGGAAGTAATAAAAAGATTTGGCTTTTTCAGGTCCTACAAGACTGACCACCTGACTGTATTTGAGTTCATCCTGGACATTTTGAAGAAGCCCCTGATGCCTGGATACGACGACTTCCCAAGTCCAATAACCTGGTAAAATATCCAATAATTGAAATTCAATGGGTAATAATTCAGGGTTTTCCCGAACTTCATTGATGTAGGTATTTACCCCTAAAACGAAAGCATCCACGATTTCAACGCCATTGGGGTGGTAATGCCTGAGTTCTGTTTCTTTATCTCCTCTGAACTGAAATAAGCGGGCTCCTTTATCCCTTTCCAGCTCCCTGGATCCAAGTATTTCTGCTACTGTGCCCGTTGCCCTTCTTCTCCATATTTCGAATTGGAAAAGACGATCTTTTGCAGCCAGATAACCTTGGCTAAAAAAGAGGTCATGTTCATTTTTTGCGTAAATGTGGTTGATGCCATTTTGGTCGCGGATTACCTCAACCTCCTCCTTTAGTCCGTTTACCGGAATTATTTGGCTTTTGGATTGGATTATGAAAATCCAGCTAATGACTAAAACGATAAGGATCTTTGTTTGCATGCTGTTATTCTAAAGGTTGCTTCTGATAAATTTTGCAAAAAAAATAATATGCAACATCAATATTCTATGAGCGGTAAATTGCAATATCTTTTATTTTGCAACTTCGGATATCAAAAACCTAATTGACCATGAAAAAACAAATCAGCGCATTGCTTTTTCTGTTGATTTTGGCTGCTGCCTGTCAGGCACCGCAAAAGGAAAAAGTTGAAGAAAAAATTATTGAAAAAAAGATTATCAAGATGGACAAAGCCTTAAGACATGTTGTGTTGTTCAAGTTCAAAGATGAATCTTCTGAGGAGGAAGTACAAAAAGTGGTAGATGCTTTTATGGCATTGAAGTCTAAAATTTCTGAAATAGAGGATTTGGAGTGGGGTACCAATAACAGTCCCGAGGGGTTGGCCCAGGGTTTCACCCATTGCTTCTTTGTCACCTTTAAATCGGAAGAGGACAGGGATATTTATTTGCCTCACCCTGAGCACAAAGCCTTTGTAGAGATTTTGGGCCCCCATTTGGATAAGGTGCTGGTCATAGATTATTGGGCAAAGAGGGATTAAAAAAATTGAATTTCAGTGTCTTTGGGATGGAGTACAGTTCTCTTCAGGACAAAATCCCAAAGACTTGAATTTTTTACTTACAGGTCAGGGGCATTAATCCCGATTGACCGGTAATTCATTGTTCCTGCTTCCATCCCTATCCCCAATTTCAATTACTTCATAGACAATAAAGCTTGAAGCACCTCTCCAGGGAAGGGGGTTGAGATACTCTTTGTATCTTAATTCCACAAACTTTCCTCCGGCTCTTTCCAGTTGCTTGGCCACTTCGTCACCTTTGGCGCTGAACCTGAACTCATTACTTTGCAAGGCTCCGGCGGTAGGGCTTTGGAAACCTTCCTGTACGATCCGGCCTTCCCACGTTTTGAAGATATAACCTTTCTTTTCAAAGTAATTTAAAGTACCTCCTTTTACTCCTTCGCTAAAGACAAAGTAATAGCGCCAGTACCCCACTGCAGTTAGGATAATAACAAGTGCAATGATACCAATGGTGATGAATTTTTTCATGGGAATTTTGATTGGTTAAAAATGGTTTTTAAAAGTTTCTGGCTTATAATTTCAGGTAAAAGAAGGAATAAAACAATAGGTAGCTCGCAATATCCAACCTTTTGATCAAAATAGGGTTTAACAAGATTATGGATTTATTCGGGGATTTTGAAAGAAAAAACATCTTACCTGAAAAGGGAGAGGCATACTATTATCAGAATTTTTTCTCTCCTGCACAAAGTGATCTGTATCTGAAAAGGTTGATAGAGGAAATCAGTTGGAAGCAGGAGCCCATCTGGATGTTTGGAAAGCAAGTGATGCAGCCTAGATTGACAGCATTTTATGGGAATCCCGGTGTGAATTATGGGTATTCTGGAATTCAGATGAAGCCTTATCCCTGGAATGAAGTCCTTTTGGAAATCAAAAATGATATTAATAAAGCATCACAAACCCAATTTACCCATGTGCTGCTCAACTACTACAGAGATGGGCAGGACAGTATGGGCTGGCACAGGGACAATGAACCTGAATTGGGATTGAACCCGGCAATTGGTTCGGTCAGTTTTGGTGCATCAAGAATTTTCCAGTTCCGGCTTTATCATGATAAAACTGTCAAAAGGGAAGTACTTCTGGAACATGGCTCTTTTCTGCTGATGGCGGGTGAGACCCAGCACTACTGGGAACATCAGATTCCGAAAAGCAAAAAGGTGTATGGCCCAAGGATAAACCTGACTTTTAGAAGGATTCAATAAGTGATTGGGATGCTCACTTGACCAATGCTTTTCGAAATTACAAATTTCGAAAAGCGCTAATTGCGGATTTCAAATCCTCAAAATCAAAGTTAGGGATTTTAAATCCCGAACAGCGGTTCCAATATCAAGGTTCGGAATTGAAAATTCCTAACAGCTATTTTGAAAACCCAGATCGGCTTTAGTGCAATGGCGTTTAATTCAATATCCACATCCAGGCCCCATATCCCTCTTTTTCCATATCTTTTTTGGGGATAAATCGCATGGCTGCCGAATTCATGCAGTAACGCAGATTGGTAGGTTGGGGCCCATCATTGAAAACATGCCCTAAATGCGAATTGCCCAGTTTGCTTCTTACTTCCACTCTGGTCATTCCAAAGGATACATCAGTGGGTTTCTCAAGCAATCGTGCATCAATTGGTTTTGTGAAACTTGGCCATCCTGAATAGGACTCATATTTGTCTTTGGAAGAAAAAAGCGGAGCACCTGATACAATGCATACATAAATACCTTCTTCTTTATTTCCATTGTATTCATTTTGGAAGGCCCTTTCCGTTGCCTCGTGCATGGTGACATCATATTGCAACTTGGTCAATCGCTTTTTCAATTCTGCATCTGAGGGTTTTTTGTACTTTTCCTCCAACTTTACCGGCCAATGTTTTGCAATAAATGCATCTCTTCCAGAACCTTTACGATAAGCATAGTATTCACTTGGGTTCTTTTTATAATAATCCTGATGGTAATCCTCTGCAGGATAGAAATTGCTGAATTTGATAAGGGGAGTTACAATAGGTTTTTGGAAAATTTTAGCTTCCTCGAGTTTTTGTATGGATGCCTTTGCCACATCCCTTTGGCTATTGTCATGATAAAAAATGGCCGAGCTGTATTGGAATCCCCGGTCATAGAAAGAGCCGCCCTCATCGGTTGGGTCAAATTGTTGCCAGAAAATATCCAAAAGCTCACTGTAGGAGATGATATCCGGATCGAAAGTAATCTGAACAGCCTCCCTATGACTGGTTTTTCCGCTGGATACCTGTTCATAAGTTGGGTTTTTTTCCTTTCCACCGGCATAACCCGATATCACGGCAATTACCCCATCCACATTTTCAAAAGGGGCTTCAATACACCAAAAGCAACCCCCGGCAAAAGTTGCAAAGGCCTTTTTTCCGGGATATTCCTCTGGAGATGTGATTTTGGTCTGCTCCTCTTTTTTGTTTTCTGCTTTGGTACAGCTGCCAGGTACCAAACTAAATAGGGCTAAGATTACCGAGAAGAAGATTTTGCTTAATGATTTCATGTTGTTTTTACTTGCTTTTCAACCTTTCATTTAAATTGGGCACAATTTTGGATAATACCAGCATGGAGAGGCTGGGATAAAATTTGTGTTTGGAGTAATGTTGTATTTGTAACTTGAAAATACACCCTATTAAACCGAATTTTAAAGGATGGTGTTTGATTAAATCGAATTTTGTTTCCCTCGATTTTGACAATTAAAGATATAATCCAACTATTTTAAATCAATCACAAATGAAAACTGTTCTTCGATCAACTTTGCTCCTATTGGCCTTCATGATGGTGGTCCAATTGGCCAATGCACAAACCGGTTCCGGATTTGGAATCAAAGGTGGCCTGAATTACAATTCCAATGGCAAGTACTTCAAAGATGCCGAAGCAATTTGGGGCGATCCTCTAAGCAATTTGGGATATCACTTGGGTCTGTTCGGCAAGGTGAATCTTGGGCCTGTATTTCTGAGACCTGAATTGAACTATACCCAGTTAAATTCTGAGGTAAATTCCAATAAGTTAAGGACCCAAAGATTAGATGCTCCAATCTTGGTGGGACTTAACCTTTTAGGATCTTTAATTTCCGTTTCTGCAGGTCCTTCCATTCACTATTATCTGGAGGATGAACTCAGGAACTATGATTTTGAAAAATTCAATGCCGGATATCAGTTTGGAATTGGCCTGAGCCTGGGAAGGGCAGGACTAGACCTCCGTTATGAAAGGGTTTTGAACGGACAGACTATCGATATTGATAATGTGTTTACAGGACAGGGTGATTTTAGGTTCCAGCAGCTGATGCTTGGACTCTCTTGGAAATTCTAAGCAGTACTTAATTTGCCATCCTTACAAATCTCCTCGCCATGGGGAGATTTTTTTTATTATCCTGTAGCTTTCTTTTTTATCTTGGAAGATTGTAAAATCCACCAAGCTATGAGAATGAAATATATTCCAATCATTGCCCTCCTGATTGGTTTATGGGCCTGTAAAAAGGAATCAGAGAAGTTTGTTTTTGAAAAGCCAGAAGAAACCAGATTTACGAAGGTCACCTTGATCGAACGATTAGATGAGCCAATGGAAATTGAGGTATTAAAGGATGGGAGGATTATTTTTATTGAGCGGAAAGGGAAAGTCCGGATGTTTGAACCCAAAACAGGTTTGGCGAAGGATATTGGCTTTTTGAGGGTCTATTCTGAAGCGGAAGATGGCCTTTTGGGTTTGGCCAAAGATCCTGATTTTTACAACAACAATTGGATTTATTTATACTATTCTCCTGAAAGAGAACAAAGTATCAATAGGCTTTCCAGATTTACCTTAGTTGATGATATTTTAGATCTTGAATCTGAAATTATCATGCTGGAGATTCCTCATTTCCGGGGCTGTTGTCACAGTGGAGGCTCCATAGAGTTTGATAGTAAGGGGAATCTTTACCTTTCTTTGGGGGATGATACCACTCCCTTTGAATCTGACAATTACAATCCTATAGATGAAAGGGCAGGTAGGCCTGAAAATGTAGATGCCCAAAGAAGTTCATCTAATTCCAATGATCTCAGAGGTGCCATTTTGAGAATTACCCCACAAAAAGACGGAACTTATATTATCCCTGAAGGGAATTTGTTTCCGGTAGGTACTCCCAATACCCGTCCGGAAATTTATGTCATGGGCAATCGCAACCCTTTTAGAATTTCGGTTGATCCCAAAACAGGTTATCTCTATTGGGGGGAAGTAGGCCCTGATGCCCAAGCGGACAGTTTGCGAAGAGGTCCCAGGGGCTATGATGAAGTCAATCAGGCCAAATCAGCAGGATTTTTTGGCTGGCCCTATTTTATTGGGGACAATAAGCCCTATTGGTACTATGACTTTGAAAAGCAGGAAGCTGTTTTTGAATATGATCCTAAAGCTCCGGTTAATAACTCTCCTAATAATACTGGAATTAAAGTGCTGCCACCCGCTCAGAAGGCCATGATTTGGTATCCTTATGCGGAGTCTGAAGATTTTCCCATGGTAGGATCCGGAGGAAGAAACGCTATGGCCGGACCAGTCTATTACTATGACCTTTTTCCTAATTCAGAGGTAAAATTCCCCAAATATTATGATGGAAAACTTTTCATCTATGATTGGATGAGGAATTGGATTTTCACCGTGAGTTTTGATAAGGAAGGAAATTATGCAGGCATGGAGGAATTTATGCCAAGTACCCGGTTTGATAAACCCATGGACATGCAGTTTGGGCCGGATGGGTCTTTGTATATCCTGGAATATGGTACATACTGGAGCGCCCAAAATGATGATTCTGGAATATACAGGATTGAGTTCAGTGCAGGGAACAGAAAACCCGTTGCAAGGGCCAATGCAGACAAAAAACAGGGTTCAGTTCCTTTCAAAGTCAGTTTTTCCAGTGAGGGCAGTATGGATTTCGACGGGGATCAACTCGAGTTTGAATGGGATTTTTATGGCGATGGCAAAACTATTTCCAGAGAAGCCAACCCAGTTTTTGTTTATGAACATCCTGGAGAATTTAAAGCATTGCTCACAGTGAAGGATGCTGAGGGCTTGAAAAGTCAGGCTACTATATCCATTACAGTAGGAAATGAGCCACCTGTGATCAGCTTTGAATGGGAAGGTAACAGGAGTTTTTATTGGGGCAAACCGTCCAAAGCTTACCGGGTGAAGGTAGAAGATAAGGAAGATGGTAGCTTGGGAGATGGAGGTATTTTGCCTGAACAGGTCATTGTGACATTGGATTTTCTGAAGGAAGGCTTTGACAGGATTGAGTCTTCTGAAGGACATCAGCAAACAGAAAGTACATCTCAACTTATCGGTCAGAACCTAACTGTCAAAAGTGGCTGTAATGCCTGTCATGGGGTAGATAATGCTTCTGTAGGTCCAAGTTATAAAGAAATTGCAACCCGATATGAAACCAATACCGGAGCCTCCAAGATTCTTGTCCAAAAAGTAATCCAAGGTGGTAATGGAGTTTGGGGAGAGAGACTTATGCCTTCCCACGCCCATTTGCAGGAGGCTGATATTGTCCAAATGGTTGATTATATTCTGTCCCTTTCTCCCAATGCGCTTATCCATCAAAAAAACAGGTTGGGAATTGAAGGAAAATTCAACTTGAACCAACATGATACCCAGGGTATATACCTTTTGACAGCAAGTTATAGGGATAAAGGAGCAAACGGAATAGCTCCAATTTTGAGAAGAGAGCAATTGATTTTAAGGCATCCTTTGGTGTTGGCAGCCGATGCTGATTTTTTCCGGGGGACTGCTAAAGCTAATAACCAAGACTCCAGATTGATCAAATTTACAGAAGATAATTCCTATATCGGGTTTAAAAAAATTGACCTAAGCCAAGTAGAAAGCTTGGTCCTATCGATTGATCCCAATAGGAGGGAAGGTTGGTTTGAGGTCCGCTTGGATAATCCTGAAGGAGTGTTGATCGGAAAATCCGAGATAATAAGCAGTAAACTAAGACCGGAAAACAGTAAAGGGAGATGTGTTCTTCCCTGAATAGCGTTGACCGTTTGGTTCAACATTCATTAAATATTTCCATCGGGCAATCATGAGCCAGAGGTTCTTCTCTTGGGCAAACTTCGAAGGGGCTCGATGCCCCTAAGAAGTTTTTTCTTCCTTCGGTATAAACAATCACCGTCGGTCTTTCTTGGGCTTTTAAATTTAGTATATTTTTATAAAATCCCATGGGGGTGTATTTCATTTTAAATCCCCTGTGTAGTCTTATGCTGTTGTAGTTGGCTACAGCTTTCGCCACTTTTCTTTTCAGGTCGCTGAAATCTTTGATTATCCACCTTTTGAGGTATTCATTTTTTATGATTCCATTGATTCGTTCTGCGTAGGGGTTTTCCCATGCGATATTTCCCATACTGATATGGATATTGTTTTTGTTGAGCAAGGAGGTGTATTCTTTACTACTGTACTGGGAACCTTTATCTGAGTGGTGGATCAGGCCCCAAGGCTGGTATCTCAAAGTACTGAGGGCCATTTTCATAGCTTTGATATTACCTTCTGTGCGCAAGTTGTCGTTGACCGAATATCCCACGATGATCCTGGTATAAACATCAATAATGAAGACCAAATAATAGAATTCACCATTGAGGTAAAAGTAAGTGATATCGGTTTGGATGACCTGAAAAGGTCTGTTTATGGCCATACCTTCGATAAGGTTTGGATAAGAATAAAGGCCTGCGTAAGTGGTTTTCTGGTAGTTTTTTATTTTTTTGATACCATATCCCATTTCCATGAAAATTTCACAGAATTGATCCCTTCCCATGAATTCGGGTTTCAATGTATAATACATTTTTTCGACCCCACATCCTGGATGGTCTTCCCTGAGCTCATCGGCCAGGATTACCAGTTGGGCAATTTCAAGATCGAATGCTTGCTGCCTTTTTTTGGCTTGTTGAACGGCCTGCTTGGTTACTCCAACAGTCCGATAAAGTTCATTGAGCGAATGGTTTATCATACTTTTGTTGGATTGGAACCACCAGAGTGTGGGGTTTTGGAGTTTTTTTTAATATCGATTGAGTAAGTTTCTTTGGCCAAATCAATCATTTTTTCCAAATAATCAATCATGATCTGTTTTTGGCCAACGGTACGCTCGAGATCTTTGACCTTTTCTTCGAGTTCTTTGAGCCTATTGGTTTGACTGTCTTTCATCTCAATTATCCTGATATTTTTTTCATTATAGGTCGAATACTTATAAATCCAATGATAAATAACTGAGTTCACAATTCCATAATGTCGCTCCATTTGCTGAACTGTCATGATTCCTTTCTCAAAATCATCAACCAACTTACGTTTAAATTCCTCTGAAAATCTACGCTGAGAATTAATCCTTTTTCCTGTTTTTAACATCTTTTTTCTCGGTTAAAAACGGTCAACCTATTTCAGGGAAGGACAATGGTTTGATATAACCATCCCCATTGAGTCCCTTCAAAAACAAGTTGATTTTTACATTGTTTTTAAAACGGAAACGGGAGTTGATATCTGGAATTCTTTCTTGCTAAACACCTTATACTTCAATGGAAAATAACTTGTAAAAGCGCTAGGAATACGAGTGAGGTGATTTGATTTTGTTGGGTATTAAATTAAACCCAAAAAACCCGGTTCATCATGTACCGGTTTTTTTGGGTTTATGGGGGTATTATTTGAATTTGCCTTGTAGATAGCTCAATGCCATTCCATATGCTTCTTTGGTGGCCTCTTTATCATGTTTTGCGTTGGAAGGGTTGGCAAAACCATGGACAGCATCAAAGATTTTGTATTCCAGGCTTTTTCCTGCTTTATCCATAGCTGCTGCAAATTCCTCTATAACGGCCTTGGAGATATACTCTTCTGTAGCAAATAAACCAAGAACATCAGAGTTCAATTTTTTCAATTGCTCAACATCCCTTACCGGCATGCCATAATAAATGATGGAACCCACATTTTGCTGGCCGAGCAAAAGGGCAGATTTTAGGGACCATGCTCCGCCGAAGCACCAGCCTACATTGGCTATTTTAGCATCTTTTCCAGCAAAATTTTTCGCCGCAAGGACTATATTTTCCAGCCTTTTTTCGTCTGTCCCCCTCATAAATGTACCTGCCTCCTGAGGGTTAGAGGTTACTTTGCCGTCATACATATCCAAGGCCAGGACATTGACTTTTCCTCCAAGGTCATTGTAAAATTTGTCAGCCTCTTCTTTGATATTATCGTTTAGTCCCCACCATTCCTGATAGACAAACAACCACTGATTGGAAGGTTCTTTTGACTTGATCAGGTAACCTGAGGCATCTTTGCCGTCAGCTGCAGGGAATGTTACCATCTTACCCAAACCTTCGAAATCAAAAGCTATAGGAGCAGGATGGAAGGCCACAAATTTAGGATCATCCAGAAAAGCGATCATTTCCGATGGACCAGTGTGACAGAGGGTGATTTCATTGTTGGCTTGTTTTTCTTCGCTTTGAAAAAACAACCAACCCAATAAGCCCAAAAGACTAAATTGGAATAATAGAATGATTTTTGACATGGTATGGTGTTTTAAAAGGTTTAACATTGCTAAAATTCGAATTGTTGAGAATTTACGATTTTTTACACCAATGGCAATTTGAGCAAGTAGAGAAAAAACCAATTAACCCTTATTCCTTCCGATTGTATTTCAATTTTTGTTTCAGAATCCCAATGCTATTAAATTAAGGCTATCAAATAATAACTTCGCTATGAGAAAATTTTACTTCTTGTGGGCAGTTTTGGGATGGTTAAGCCTTTCCATTGCACTGGCACAAAAAATCCCTACTCCAAAGGAACATTTTGGGTTTGAAATTGGAGAGGATTACAAGCTCGCTACTTTCACTGATCTGGAATCCTATTTCAAAAAAGTGGCTGAAATATCGGATAGGGCCATTTTTACAACCATTGGACCTACAGAGGAAGGCAGACAAATGCCTATGCTGATCATTACTTCTCCAGAAAATCATAAGAAACTGGACCGCTACAAGCAGATTTCCCAAACTTTGGGCAGGGCTGAGGTGGACGAAGCTGAAGCTTTGAAACTTGTGGCAGAAGGTAAACCTGTAGTCTGGATCGATGGAGGACTGCATTCTACAGAGACAGTGGGTTCACATCAGTTGATTCCGACCGTATATGAACTTTTGACCAGGACAGATGAGGAGAATATGAGAATTCTCAACGATGTCATTATCCTGGTGGTCCACACCAATCCTGATGGACATGAAATTGTGACCAACTGGTATATGGGGCCTTCAGATGTCAAGAAAAGGGACATGAGAACACCTTATATGTACCAGAAATACGTCGGGCATGACAATAACAGGGATTTTTTCATGAACAACATGAAAGAGACCATCAATGTATCTAGGGTCCAGTACATAGAATGGTTGCCACAGATCATCTTCAACCACCATCAGACTTCTCCTGCCGGAACAGTTGTAGCTGGGCCTCCTTACAGAGATCCCTTCAATCATGTGTTTGATCCTTTGATCATGACAAGTTTAGATGGTGTAGGCGCAGCGATGATCAACAGGTTAAACCTTGAAGGAAAGCCTGGATATACCCGATTGGGCGGTTCTGTGTTTTCTTCCTGGTGGAACGGGGGATTGAGGACCACTCCCTATTTCCATAACATGATCGGAATCCTGACAGAAATCACGGGAGGACCAACTCCTTCTGAGATTCCTTTGGTGCCAGAGCGCCTGATCCCTACCCATGCGACACCCTATCCAATAGAACCCCAGCCTTGGAATTTTAAAAAGTCCATCGATTATTCAGTTTCAATGAATTATGCGGTGTTGGATTTTGCCAGCCGTAATGGTGATGCCCTCTTACATAATATTTATAAAATGGGGAGAAACAGTATTGAAAGGGGAAATATGGACCATTGGACCAAGTACCCCAAAAGATCTGCTGAAGTCCAATCGGCCTTTGATGCAGCAAAAGAAAAAGCTGCAGCCGATGATCCTGAAATGGCCTACTATGGCATGAGAAGTGGACTTCCGGTAAAATATTTTGATACAGTTTTTAAAGATCCCAACTTAAGGGATCCAAGGGGCTTTATTATCCCTGCTGATCAGGCTGATTTCCCCACTGCAGTGCGGTTTATCAATGCACTGATCCGGTCCGGAATACAGATACACAAAGCAACGGCTTCTTTTTCCGTGAACGGTAAAAATTATCCTGCTGGATCTTATGTAGTTAAAGCTGCACAAGCCTTCAGACCCCATGTTCTGGATATGTTTGAGCCACAAGATCATCCCAATGATTTTGAGTATCCAGGAGGACCTCCCAAGCGTCCCTACGATGCCGCAGGTTGGACCTTGGCTTTCCAAATGGGGGTAGAGTTTGACAGGGTTTTGGATGCATTTGACGGTCCTTTTGAGGTACTCCCTTATGGTGTTGATGAAAAATTCCCTGCACAAAGAGTTCCGGGTGGTTCAGGCTTTCTCATTGATGCCAGAGGAAATAATGCTTTTATTGCTCTAAACGAACTCCTGAAATCTGGAGCGAATGTATACAGGACCACAACTTCCGTGTCAGGAATGCCGGCAGGGAGTTTCCATGTCTCTGGTTCAAGGGCTGTTCTTGAAAAGGCAGCTAAGGAATATGGCGTAAAAATGGTTGCAGCCGGCAGGCCTTCGGCTGCGGTAAAAATTAAACCTGCACGCATTGCCCTCTTTGATCATTACGGTGGTTCCATGCCTTCAGGATGGGTAAGGTGGATTTTGGAACAATATGAGTTTCCCTTCCAGGTCATCTATCCACAGGATATTGATAATGGTAACCTGAATGCCAAATATGATGTGATCTTATTTATCGGTCCCGGTGCTCCTGGCACAGTCCGAAGCTGGGGAGGTATGCCTAAGCCAGAAGACATAGATCCTCAATACCACAAATTATTGGGCAATCTTACCAAAGAAAAGTCCGTACCTGAATTGAAAAAATTCATGGAAGCCGGAGGGAATGTGGTAGCAGTAGGAGCAAGTACTTCTTTGGCTTTTGATCTTGGCTTACCGGTTACCAATGCATTGATTGAAAAATACCGGATGGTAGGGAGAGAAATTTACCGGGAGATAAGTATTACATCCCAGGAAGTATCCTGAAAGCAAATTTGGATTCCAGTGACCCTGCAAACTGGGGGATGGGAGAAGCTGCCCATATGGTTTTCAACAACAGTCCTGTATTCAACCTCGCACCGGATGCTCTGCTTCAAGGGGTAAAACCTTTGGCCTGGTTCGGTACAGAATCTCCATTGGTTTCTGGTTGGGCATGGGGAGGTTCTTACCTGAGAAATGGAGTAGTAGCTTTTGAAGCCCCAATTGGAAAAGGTAAACTTTATGCATTTGGTCCGGAAATTACCTTTAGGGCCCAAGCGCACAATACCTTCAAGCTCTTGTTCAATCAGTTGTATGTAAAATGAGCAGAATATAATATTTAAATCAAATGGCACGGAGGTTATTACTTTTGTGCCATTTGTTTTTTAGATTCCGTTACAAATAAACCCAATCTGCTATGTTCAAAAGATTTTCTTCAAACTCCCTGATCTTTTTATTCCTTATTAGTGCTTTAGGTGTTTTTTCTTGTCAGCCTAAAGAAGGGGAAAATATTACAGAAGAGAGCCGCTCTTCCACCTTGTTGAAGGATTATGTCCATGCCCCTGACCCTTCTTTTCGTTATGAACTCATTCATTCTGTAGAAAAGGAAGGTTATGTTTACCATGTTGTAAGAATGGTTTCCCAAAACTGGTTGAGTAAGGAGATCGTCAATGAGACCGAGTGGTGGCACTGGGTATCCATGGTGGTGCCCAAAGATGCTGCATTTGATACAGGATTGATGTGGATTGGCGGTGGCAGCAAAAATTCAAAATTGCCGGAACAACCGGATCCTTTGATTTTGGAAGCTGCAACACGGACCAATTCGATTGTGGCGCAAATCCATAATGTTCCTTTTCAGCCTTTGGTTTTTGAAAATGATACTTTTGGTGATCGTTATGAAGATGCCATTATTGCTTATGGTTGGAGAAAATTTTTAGAAGGAGGAGCGAAAGATGAGGATGCCATTTGGTTAGCGAGATTGCCCATGACCAAAGCAGTGAAGCTGGCCATGGATGTTGTTTCTGAGGTAGCGAAAGATAAACACGGTAAAACTTTGGATAAATATGTGGTCGCCGGAGCTTCCAAAAGGGGCTGGACTACCTGGACTACGGCAGCGGTGGATGATAGGGTAGTGGCCATGGTTCCCATTGTTATAGATCTTTTGAATATCGTGCCGTCTTTCCAGCACCATTGGAGAAATTATGGTTTTTGGGCACCTGCAGTGGATGATTATGTACGAGAGGGAATTATGGATTGGCAGGGAAGCAAGGAATATGACAGGTTATTGGAAATTACCGAGCCCTATTCCTTCCGGGACCAATATGATATGCCCAAACTGCTTATCAATGCCACAGGAGACCAGTTTTTCCTGCCTGACAGTTGGAAATTTTATTGGGATGGATTGAATGGAGAAAAACATTTGCAGTATATTCCCAATTTTGGCCATGACCTTAGGGAATCAGATGCCCTTCCCAATATGATCTCTTTTTATGCTTCGGTATTAAACGGTACTCCTAGGCCAAAATATGATTGGAGAATTGAAGGAGAAAAGATCATTATTACCACCGATCCCAACCAAAAACCGGCTTCTATCAAGCTTTGGTCAGCGACAAATGAAGAAGCCAGGGATTTCAGAATAGATGTTTTGGGACCAAAATGGACCTCCTCTGAAGTTTTGGTCAATGAAAGCGGGAGATACGAAATTAATTTAAAAGAACCGGCAAAAGGATTTACAGGATACTTCGTAGAAATCACCTATCCAGGTCAGGCCCCTATCAAAGTGACAACAGGTGTGGAAGTATTGCCAAAAACTTATCCCTTTGCGGCCTTTGAAGCGGAAGCTCCAAAAGGGAGTTTTTGATAAAAATGATTCTTAGGCACAGCTTGGTGGAAGCTGGGTGAAATGCTTACCGTAATAAAAAAATCCCCTCCATACCTAGCGAGGGGATTTTTGAATTAACAATTAACAACATGATGAAAAAATGTACCAAACAATCAAATACTGTGGTAGTTGGTTTTTATTATAGTTGGTTTGGGATTATTCAATCATGGCAAAGAATTTATCTAGATCAGGGATGATCACAATACGGGTTCTTCTGTTCCGGGCCATATTTTCAAGACTATCATTTTCAACAACAGGGATATAGCTTGCTCTTCCAGCTGCGATAAGCTTTTCAGGAGCTACATTGTATTTGTTCTGTAATAATCTTACGATAGAAGTTGCTCTTTTTACGCTCAGGTCCCAGTTGTCCTGCAGAACCCCGGTCTGAATGCTCCTCGGATCGGTGTGTCCTTCTATCATGACTTCCACTGCAGGTTCTGCATTGATCACATCAGCCAGTTTTTTCAAAAGTCCTTCCGCATTTCTGGACACTTGATAAGAACCGGTGTTGAACAATAACCTATCTGAAACATTGATCATCACCACGGTTTTGTCCACACTGATGGAAATGTCTTCATCCTGTTCTGCGGAGCCATCAGAGATGGATTTTTTCAAATTGTAGGAGATCGCCAGATTGACAGAATCTTCCAATGTTTTAGCATTGGCCAAGTCATAGGGGTCTACCTTTGCCAAGGTAGCATTCATTTTTTGCTTGGTGTTTTTGGACATGGGCGTTTTGCTGTTCAGGTCAAACAGGGCATCATTTTCACTGCGAAGAGAGTTGATCCTGGCATTGTATTCATCTACTCTGGCCTGGATGCGTCCCATTCTGTCTTCGAGGATTCTCTTTTCTGCCTCTAGGGCCTCCTTTTCATTTCTTGTTTCCGCCAAGGTAGCTTCTGTGCGGAAAAGGTCATTTTGCAGTTCTACGTATTTCTTTTTTGAAACACAGGAAACGGTCAGGGTAGCTAAGGCTACAGAAAAAAGCATGAGTTTTTTCATATCGGTCGGTTTTTTTTAAAATGCTCTTTTCCAAAAATGAAGCCATCTAAAAAACACTTGTTGAAATGCTCCTAAAAATGGCAGGAAATTCAGGTATTTAGTTTTAAATTACCTGAAAAACAACCTGAAATGAAAAAACAACTATCCCAGCTTCTGCTATTGTTATGCTTTCTATCAGTAATTTCTTGTCAAAAAAAAGAGAGAAATGAAGTGAAAAAAGAAATTGACTTTGATATCCATGTCCACAACATAAAAATGGGGGACAATCAGGCAAAAGTATTCCATCTGAAAAACGGAAAGGGCATGGAAGTGGAACTGCTCAGTTATGGAGGGATTTTGTCAAGGATTGTTGTTCCGGACAAAGATGGTAATTTTGAAAACATCCTGCTGACCTATGATAGACCGGAGGATTTTTTTAAGGATACTTATTTTTTTGGAGCAACTACGGGAAGATATGCCAATAGAATTGCCAAGGGTAGGTTTGAACTGGATGGTAAGATTTATGAGCTGGCCAAAAACAATGGTGAAAACCATTTGCACGGAGGAAGGGAAGGATTCAATAAAAAGTTTTGGGAAGCAGAAATTATGGAAATGGATGAGGCTGTAGGGGTGAAGATGACTTATGTCAGCCCAGATGGTGAAGAAGGTTATCCCGGTAATTTACAGACTACCATGACCTTTGTATTGGACCATGACAATAAATTGTCTATCACCATGAGGGCAGAAACAGACCAACCGACTATCGTAAACCTGACCCATCATGGATATTTTAACCTGAGCGGTATGAAGGAAGACATCCTTGGGCATGACCTCACAATCCATGCGGACTATTACACTCCGGTAAATGAAGGTTTGATTCCCACAGGTGAATTGTTACCTGTAAAAGGCACTCCATTTGACTTTACCAGTCCACGTAAAGTTGGGGAAAGTATAGAAGAGACTGGTATGGGCTACGACCATAATTTTGTAGTCAAAAAGGAGCATGATGGCAAACTCAGTAAAATGGCAGAGCTCGTACACCAGCCTTCCGGAAGGAAGTTCACGCTTTATTCCAATATGCCTGGTGTGCAGTTTTATTCCGGTAATTTCCTGGATGGAAAACAAGTGACAGAGGGAGTGAGGTATTCCAAAAATTTTGGATTATGTCTTGAGCCTCAATTTTTTCCTGATTCACCTAATCAGCCACATTTTCCTTCTGCGAGACTCAATCCAGGAGAAGTTTATGAACACCATATTGTCTATGAGTTTGAAGTCCTGAAGTAAATTTCAAGATTTTCATTCACCGAAGGCAATAAAAAGTTAAATTTGGCTTTTTAAAATTTAAAAACTGCATGCCAAAATTAATTCGAGTTACCACAGTACCCCTTTCTCTCAAACTTTTATTGGCAGGACAGATGAAGTTTATGAAGGAAGCCGGTTGGGATGTATTGATGGTGAGTGCAGACGGGAGAGAGGTTAATGAAGTGACCAAGAGGGAAGGGGTTCCGCATCATATTATTCCTTTTACGAGAAAAATTACCCCTTTCAGGGATTTATATTGCTTATGGTTGCTTTTTAGACTTTTTAAAAAGGAAATGCCGGATATTGTTCATTCACACACTCCGAAAGCAGGACTGCTATCCATGTTGGCAGCAAAATTGGCGGGAGTAAGGGTAAGAATCCATACTGTAGCAGGGATGCCATATATGGTGGCCGAAAAGAATAAAAAGAAACTGCTTATTTTGATGGAGAAGTTGACTTACCGTTGGGCCACGGAAGTTTGGCCAAACTCCCAGTCTCTTAAGGAATTCATGTTGAAGGAAGGCCTGGTACAGGAGTCCAAAATAAATATCATAGGTATGGGATCCTCCAATGGGGTGGATATTAATAAATTTAACAGAAGTTCCCTTTCAGAAAACCACCTCATTGCCGCAACCATGCGTATTGCTCCTTCTGAAAATGATTTTCTGATATTAGCGGTAGGCAGGTTAGTCAAAGACAAAGGTATTGAAGAACTTGTTGAGGCTTTCTTGGCCTCTAAAATCGTGAATTATTCCAAATTGGTCCTTTTGGGATCATTTGAACAGGAACTCAAACCAATTAATGGGGAAATTGTAAGGAAAATCCAGGATCATCCTAGAATTGTCCAGATTGAATGGACAGATCATGTGCCCCACTACCTGGCCATGGCTGATGTTCTCGTACACGCTTCTCACAGGGAAGGCTTTCCCAATGTGTTGCTTGAAGCCGGTGCCATGCAGGTACCTGTTATCTGTTCCGATATTATAGGAAACGTGGATGTCATTACCCACAGAAAAACAGGTTTAATTTTTCCAGTGAAAAAGAAGGATATCTTGAAAGAAGCCTTGGAATTTGCTTTCGTAAAAAGGGATTTTATGCAGGAATTGGCAGATAATCTTTATCAGGAAGTTTTGGAAAAATACCAACGAAACAAAATGCACCAATTGATCCTTGACAATTATGAGCGGCTTTTGTCAGATAAATGAAAAAAACCCTGTAAAATTGGGCTTTGAATTACTTCATGAATCTAATTTTTGAATGTATTGAAAAACAAAATGAAATATTTGATAACCGGTACAGCCGGATTTATTGGATTCCACTTGGCTAAACAGCTTTTGGAAAGAGGCGATAGGGTAGTTGGCCTGGATAATATCAATGATTACTATGATGTCAACCTCAAGTTTGGAAGGTTGAAAGACTCCGGTATTGACAAGGAGGAGATAAAAGACCATGAACTCGTTCAGTCCAAAAAATATGAGGGGTATTCATTTGTAAAGGCGGATTTAAGTGAAAAGGCATTTTTGTTTGAATTGTTCCAAAAAGAGCAGTTTGATGTGGTGGTCAATTTGGCTGCACAGGCAGGTGTTAGGTATTCTTTGATCAACCCTGACGCTTATATTGATGCCAATATTACCGGATTTTTAAATATTTTGGAGGCTTGTAGGGCTTTTCCTGTCAATCATTTGGTGTATGCCTCTTCCAGTTCTGTTTATGGGGCAAATACTAAAATGCCTTTTTCTACATCTGATAATGTGGACCATCCATTAAGTTTGTATGCCGCATCCAAGAAATCCAATGAACTGATGGCGCATACTTACAGTCACCTGTTCAAAATTCCCACTACCGGACTCAGGTTTTTTACTGTATACGGGCCTTGGGGAAGGCCGGATATGGCGTTGTTCCTGTTCATTGAAGCCATGAAAAAAGGAGAGCCAATTCAGGTTTTCAATCATGGAAAGATGAAAAGGGATTTTACTTATGTAGAAGATATTGTAGAGGGTATCATCAGGGTGGCGGACAGGCCGCCCAAAGGAAATCCGGAATGGAATGGAAATAAGCCGGATCCAGGTAGTTCTTATGCCCCATTTAAAGTGTATAATATTGGCAATTCAAGCCCAGTTGAGCTTATGGATTATATTGGGGCTTTGGAAAAAGCGCTTGGTATTGAAGCCAAGAAAGAATTGCTTCCACTTCAACCTGGTGATGTTCCGGCTACTTTTGCTGATGTATCCGACCTGATGAGGGATACAGGATATAAACCCAATACACCGGTAGAAGTTGGCGTGGCAAGATTTGTGGAGTGGTACAATACCTATTATGGAAATTAAAACCTCTTTTTGGGGCTAAGTTTTTGGAAAACACACTGTTTAATAAATGAACAATATGAAAAAAAGTATTTTGATTACAGGAGGTGCTGGCTTTATCGGGTCCCATGTGGTTAAACTTTTCGTTGAAAAATATCCGGAATACAGGATAGTAAACTTGGATTGCCTTACCTATGCTGGAAATCTTGAAAACCTCAAAGAAATAGAGGGTGCAGATAATTATCACTTTGAAAAGGTCAATATTTTGGATGAAGCAAGCCTGGTAGAAGTATTTGAAAAGCATAGCATCACTGATGTTATTCATTTGGCAGCAGAATCTCATGTGGATAGGTCCATTACAGATCCTTTGGCCTTTGTCAAGACCAATATCATTGGAACCGTTAACTTACTGAATACGGCCAAGTCATTTTGGAGAAATTACGAAGATCATCTTTTTTATCATATTTCGACTGATGAAGTTTATGGGTCTTTGGACGAAGGAGGTTTCTTTTTGGAAACCACCCCTTATGATCCGCAGTCACCGTATTCAGCATCTAAGGCCTCATCAGACCACTTTGTAAGGGCCTATGCCAATACCTATAAAATGAGGACTGTAATCACCAATTGTTCCAATAATTATGGTCCCAATCAATTTCCAGAAAAACTGATACCACTTTGTATCCATAATATAAAAAACAACAAGCCATTACCTGTTTATGGCAAAGGAGAAAATATCAGGGACTGGCTTTACGTTGTGGACCATGCGCGCGCTATTGATTTGGTATTTCATGAAGGGAAAAAAGGTGAAACCTATAATATCGGCGGTTTCAATGAGTGGAAGAACATTGATATTGTGAGGCTTCTCTGTAAAAAAATGGATGAAAAGCTAGGTAGGGAGCCCGGCACATCCGAAAAGCTGATCACTTTTGTAAAAGATAGGGCGGGGCATGATCTTCGTTATGCAATTGATGCCACCAAAATCCAGAAAGAGTTAGGGTGGGAACCTAGTTTGCAGTTTGAGGAAGGCATTTCCAAAACCATAGATTGGTATTTGGAAAATGAGGAATGGTTGAAAAATGTAACTTCGGGAGCTTATCAGCAATATTATTCAGAACATTACCATAACCGGTAAAACGTTCAGAAATAAAAAGAGGCTGTCCTTTATGTCAATGCTTTAAAACCTTACCCAAATTTCATTTGGTATTCAATTAGTAAAACTTTGAGCCTTAGAGCCTTCGGGGTATTTTTTGCCACAAAGCCACTAAGTCGCCAAGGAATTGATGCTTAAACAGCATTTTTGTTTGGGTAACAAATATCAAGTTCTATTGATAAGACAGCCTCTTTTTTTATCTTATCCCTTGCCAGCTACTTGGATCTTTTCTCCATTCCACCAAAGAGGCAAGGGTATGGTCATCAATATAATCATTGGCCAAAGCCTGGGGAAGCATGGCAGAATAATTGCTTAAACAGACCAATTTAACATTGGCATCGGAAAAATTGCTATTGGCTATATCAAAGCCATAGGTGAAAATAGCTACCATCCCCAATACCTCAAACCCAGCATTTTTTAAATCCTGAACAGCTTTCAATGAACTTCCACCCGTAGATATCAGATCTTCCACAACCACTACTTTCTGGCCTTCTGTAACTTTTCCTTCAATCATATTTTCCATTCCATGACCTTTTGGTTTGGATCTAACATAAAGGAATGGAAGATTTAAACTATCTGCGATTAATGCACCTTGAGGAATTCCAGCTGTTGCCACTCCTGCTATTGCTTCCACTTCTGGGAACTTAGATTGCACAGCTTTTACAAGATTTTCTTTGATAAAAGACCTAACCTCCGGATAGGATAGTGAAAGTCTATTATCACAATAAATTGGTGATTTCCAGCCGGATGCCCATGTGAATGGTTTTTCAGGTTGAAGTCTGATTGCCTTGATTTCCAATAATTTTGCTGCCACCTGGGCAGCTATCTGATTGTCAAATATGTCCATGGCTCAAAATTAAAGGATAAAAAATAAGGGGGTACTGTGAGGGGTGAAAAATTTTATGCATTTTTGGCAGGAATTCAATTGTTTTTGGCAAACCCGACCCAGCCATGAAAATTTTCATCAATGACAAGCCTTTGGATATTGCTTCATCCGATGAATTGCCAAAGGAAAAGACTTATGAATGTGTCTATGACCATCCCGTTGACTTACCGTCTTCATCGGAATTTCATGAGGATGTACTGATAATTGAACCCAGTAGGGATGTTATCATTAAGCTTTTGTATGTGCTGCGGACCCGAAAATTAAAGCATCTTGATTCAGTTACTATCCTTACAGAAAACAAAAAAGAAATCAAGGATTTTATCAAAAGTAGGTTTACTGTGATCAAAGCAGCAGGTGGAGTCGTGACAAAGGAGCAGAAAGTTCTTTTCATTTACAGGTTTGGCAAATGGGACCTTCCCAAGGGGAAATTTGATAAAGGGGAATCGCCTGAAGAATGTGCAGTTAGGGAGGTCGAAGAGGAATGTGGTATCAAAGTCAAACTGGGACCGGAAATCTGCAAAACCTGGCATACCTATACCCACAACAGGAAAAGTATTTTAAAGAAGACTTATTGGTATGCCATGGAATGCATCAACGATTCAGGCCTTAAGCCTCAAAAAGAAGAAGGGATTGAAGATATCCGCTGGATGGGGCACCATGAAGCCAAAGTGGCCTTGGTGAATTCCTATCCTTCTATGCGGTACCTGTATAAGCGTTTTTTAAAACTTGTCCCCAAGGTTCATACCTCGTAGGGTAGATAATCGCTTACATCTCCACCATAGCGATGCACTTCACGGATAATGGTTGAACTGACAGCTGCATATTGCGGAGAAGTGATAAGGAAGACAGTTTCCAAATCAGGATTGAGTTTCCTGTTCATTTGGCTGATGGTGTTTTCATATTCAAAATCCGTAGTATTTCTCAGCCCTCTGACTAAAAATTTTGCTCCATATTGTTTCGCAACCGTTGAAGTCAGGTCGTTGTAAACCAGTACACTTACTCTTGGATTATCATTGTAAAGCTCTTCAATTTTCCCGACCATGGTTTCAATTTCAAAATAGCGGTTTTTTTTGGCAGAATTATAGCCAATGCCAATGATCACTTCATCGAAAATATTGAGACTTCTTTGGACGATGTCATGATGCCCTTTGGTGAATGGGTCAAAAGATCCCGGGAAGATGGCTATTTTTTTCATGTGAAATTTTGAGATTGCTTAATCGACGTTTTAAAATATTGTACTTTTTCTCTTCAATAAACATGGCTAAGGATCACAGCCAAAATCTACTGATATATCAAGCGGTTTCCCAATGGGATTCAAAATGGTTGGTTTTGGCAAAAGACTCCGTTCCCGGTTGATAGCTTTGGTTGAAATGGATTTGTTCTATTTTAAAATTTTTGAAGTAATCCATAGCCCAATCAGTTTTTATTTCAAAAAGACCATGTTTGCCAAATACCGTAAACCTGCAGTGCTTTCTGTCAAAGCCCAATTGACTGGTAATGCCAAACAGGTACTTCAACAGGTCCTCTTTAGTTTTCGCATTGAATTTGTTAAAAAGTACTAACCCTTGTTTATTGAATGCCGAAACATAAAATGATTTATCGAACAAATAAATCAATATTTCTTGTGGAAGTAACTTAGATTTTTCATTCAGACAATAGGATAAAAAAGAACTGGCTCCATGGTGAAATACAACATTGGACTTCCCATCACTTAGTAATTGGAATAACTTGGTGTCCATACCTCCCACCAATTGTATGTTGTTGCTGTCCAAGGAGGTGTAGAATGTTTTTAACCCAAAAGCAAGATCACCTGAAAAAGAGAGATATACATCCAAAAAGTCAGGATTGAATACAGCTCCGGGCACTAAAGAGAAATACTGGTTGTGCACAAATACTTTGGTAGGAACATCTAATTTATAGAGTTCATCTTTCCAAACTTGGGAAATCGGCTTTTCAGCAGAAGCCAGAAGATTCCAAGTGTGTACAGCAACGACCTTCTGATTGATGTCCTTGGCCAAAAGGATCCTTATATCATCATATAAGAAAAGCGATAAATACGAAACCATTTTGGAATCATATTTATCGCAGTATAGTTTTTTCAAGATATTTTCAGTCGTTTGAACCAAAATTACTCCCAGTTTCCTGAAGTAGATGAATCAGTCCTAGAACCTACCCTAAGGGCTTTTTCTTTGTTATTCATTCTCCTTTTAGGATTGATCGGATCAGGATCTCTGATTTCAAATACACCGATTTGTCTTTGGCTTCTTTCAATTTTATCTGCAAAGAATTCAAATTCTTTTCCACCGGATCCCGGAACGATATTCAAGTTCTCCAAATTGAAATTAGGATATCTTCTTTCATTGAATAGAGAGTCAATAACAGGTACTGATCCTAGGGTATCATAGGATACGGTAATTTCTTCCTTACCGTAAGCCAAAAGTTTTGTGGTTTCTTTTCTTTGGACAATCCAGATATCACCTTCCTCAATGAATTTTTTAAGATCCTGCCAGTTTGAAGCATATTCTCCATTGGCTGCCATATAGGCAATCTGTGCATCTCTTAACATTTGAAGCTTTTCAATAATTCTGGACTCGATGGCTGCAATTCTTTTTTCTTCTTGCATCACATCGTCAACACTCTTGTAAAGCATATAGCCTAAACCAAGAGCCCCCAATAAGAAAACTACGGATAAAATTCTGGTTAGCGTCATTTTTAAGATGTTTTAATCTTTTATAAAGGTTGATGGTAATTTTTATAAGGTGCTATTTTATAGAATTATTTTCAAAATTAAAATATCCATTCCATTTTCTCACATCATTCAGTGATTTTATTCCCCAAAAAATGGGATGTTTTTCTGGATTTTTGATCAGACTCAGTTTTTCAAGGTTCAAATAGCCAATTTCTATGATCAACTGCTTGCTATCATCAAGCTCAGGATCTATTCCCATTTTTAAACTTCCTCCAATTTCTTCTACCGAAAAAAAGAGTTCAATTGCATGTAAAGGTGGTTCCAGGAATTCATGGGCGCATACAAAATCTTTGACTTGTATGACCAAACCGGTTTCTTCCAAAAATTCCCTTTCCAGATTTTCTTGTACAGAATAGCCATACTTCATCCCGCCTCCGGGAACATTCCAGAAATACCTATTTACAGACATTTTATGTTTGATCATTAAAATTTTGTCATTTTTGATCAATATGCCATTTACTCTTGTTCTAAGCCTTCCCCCAAATTTATCTACTAGCTCTTTTTCCAATTTTGTCATATTACACTTAGATTGCTTCTGCAATGATGAGTAAAGATAAAGAAGTAGAAATAAAGCCTTCGGTTCTCCTGTCAAAATATTTTCCATTCGTTCCCACTGAGGGACAAAAGGTTTTTTTTCTGAAAATGGACAGGTTTTTTGATAAGGGAGCGCTTGAAACCCATGCCTTTATTTTGAAAGGGTATGCCGGTACCGGTAAAACATCTCTTATTTCGGCCTTGGTCAGGATCCTTCCCCGCTTAAAGACTAAGTCAATGCTTTTGGCTCCGACCGGCAGGGCAGCCAAGGTAATGGGTAATTATAGCCGAAAATCTGCTTTCACTATCCATAAAATAATTTACCGCCCCAAGGATCAAATTGGGGAAATGGGAGCAGGTTTTGAACTGGTCAAAAATTACCATAAAGATACCCTGTTTATTGTAGATGAGGCTTCCATGTTGGCAGATGAAGTTGTGGGAGGAAGGAGCCTTTTGAGAGACCTGATACACTTTGTGTTTCAGGATTCCAGTAACCGCCTATTACTTGTCGGAGATACGGCCCAGCTCCCACCGGTGGGAAGCAGTCAAAGCCCGGCTTTGGTTGCCGATTACATGATCCGGAATTTTAGACTTAAAGTTGAAAGTATTGAACTAACCGAAGTCATGCGGCAAGAGCTTGAATCGGGAATTTTGTTCAATGCTACCCATCTCAGAAATCAAATTCATTCCAAGCTGCCTGAAATTACATTTAGGACTAATGGATTCAAGGACTTTTTTAAAATGACCGGAGAGAGGCTGGAAGACGGATTAAGGTATGCTTACAACAAATACGGGGTTGAAAATACAGCCATCATCACCAGATCCAATAAAGCAGCAGTACAGTATAATCAGTACATCCGTAGGACCATTCATTTTTATGATGATGAAATCAGTGCAGGAGATTTTTTAATGATTGTGAAAAATAATTACACCTACATGGCAGATTCTGACAAAGTTAATTTTTTGGCCAATGGAGACTTTGTGGAAGTGATTAAAATAAGATCCTTCGAAGAAATGTATGGTCTAAGATTTGCTACTTTGGAATTGAGGCTTCTGGATTATCCGGAAGAACCTTTCTTTGAGGCAAAAGTCATTATGGATACCCTGTATTCTTCAGGACCTTCTTTGAGCCATGCAGAGTATAAAGAGTTGTACAGACAGGTATCGGAAGATTATTCAGATGTAGCCAATAAGGCGGAAAGAATGGAATTGATAAAAAAAGATCCTTATCTTTCAGCCCTTCAGGTTAAATTTGCGTATGCACTGACATGTCATAAATCGCAGGGCGGTCAGTGGGATGCCGTATTTGTGGATCAAGGCTACCTGACAGACGATATGGTCAATGCTGATTATATCAGGTGGCTTTACACCGCAGTAACAAGGGCAAAGAAGGAGTTATTCATGGTAAACTTCCATTCAAAGTTTTATATTAGCAACAAAGAATAAGTAACAAACGAAAACTAAATACAATCACTATGAAAAAGTTGTTTTTGCTTGCAGTAATGGCCTTGATGGTATTTGCTGTACAGGCTCAAACCGAGAAAAAAGGTGCAGTGATCGATTTCAAAGAGAAATCCATTGATTTTGGTGACATCACTCAAGGGGATAGGGTAGAGCATACCTTTGTTTTTACCAATAGTGGAGATGCTCCTCTTGTCATTTCCAATGTGGCCGTGACCTGTGGATGTACTGCTCCAAATTGGCCAAAACAGCCAATTGCGCCGGGAGCGACCGGTGAGCTAAAGGTAGTCTTTAACTCAGCTGGTAAAATGGGAAAGCAGAATTCTGTAGTCAGGATTTATTCCAATGCTACTGAACCCATTGAAAAAGTTTCCCTGATCTCCAATGTGTTGCCAAAAGGGACTAAATGACCCTAAATATAAAAAAGGAGGCAGAAGGGCCTCCTTTTTTTAATCAACATTTTTAAGTACCATTCTGATTTTCCCCTCTTCATCCAACAACGACAATTTTGAACCAGAAAACCTGTACTGTTTGATCTCTTTTAAGATCTCTGCATATTTCATTTCTAAGTCCATATATTCAGGCCCGCAATACATCCGGGTCATAGCGCCATTGCCGAAAACAATTTCTTTTTCAGTAATACCCAAAGCGGCTCCTCTAATGGTATTACAGCCCGAAAAGCCGAAATATCTTCTTTCCGCGACATTGATTTCCAATGTAAGTGCTTTTTCCATTCCTTTAGGATTTTCTATATCTTCCAGCTTTTCCACCATCCAAATATTGCTTAATCTCAATCTTTTGTCGGGATATTCTTCCAAAACCTCAACAAGACGGTAACGCAATGAAGAGGCATCCGCAGGCACCTGATCAGGCAATTTTTCAATTTTCACCTTGATTCTGTACCTGTTGCCGGGTTTAAAATCAAATCCTTCAATCTGTGAGTAAAAAAAGGTCCATTTACCTTCATCAATTTCACTGTTTTCCTGGACTTCCAGGCAATTCATCGGGGCAACGCCGGTACAGGGAACTTTACTGCTGTTGACCCAAAAAACTTTTTCCTCCTGACTGTTGGCGGAAGTTATTTTTTCTGTTTTACAGGACATCATGGCAAGTAAAAGAATCATTAGTCCAATGGTTATCAAGGCCCTCATTATTTATAAGTTTAAGTCAAAACACATCGTGCAATTCTCTTGCCAGGAATTGTAAAACAAGAGTCAAATTAAGCTAAAAAAGAAGGCTTTAATTGATAAGGTTTCAAAACTGCATTTTTTGTTCTATAATTCTTGCCAATTCCTTGGCCCATTCTTGATACACCAAGTGACTGGGATGTAAGTTGTCATCTACCACCATTTCCGGATTAGCACCGATTTCTCTGTATCTGTCCGTGATATTGATGTAATGAACGCCCAATTTTTGGGATATTTCTTTCTTGGCTTTGTTAAAAAGATCAATTTCATTTCTTACCTTTTGCTGATCTGTCCCTCTTTCCATTGCAAAAGGTGTAACTCCCCAATCCGGAATGGAAATTACCACTACATGGTTGGGATTCCCTTTGGCATATTTGATGGATTTTTTGAGTAAGCCCTCAAACTCTTCTTTATAGTTTTCGATATCCCTGCCTCTATATTGGTTGTTTACCCCAATTAAAAGGGTTACCAAATCATAGGTATTGTTTTCTACACCCGCAGCGATTATTCCTTCATGGAGTTCATCCGTTGTCCAGCCTGTCTTGGCAATGATGGTTGGTTTTTTGAATTCAATGCCATCCTTTTTCACCAATTCCACAACCTGATTGGGATATCTACCGGATTCTTCCACCCCTTCTCCTATCGTGTAAGAGTCTCCCAAAGCCAAATAGGTAAGTTCCTGTGTATCCATATAATTTTCCAAAGTTTTTTTCTGATTACAGCCCATATACAGGCTCAATAAGAGGAAGGTCAAGTAAGTTAAGTGTTTCATATTCCCTTTTTAATCTTGAAATACTTTTTCCAAGAGTTTAAATGTGCCCGCATTGGCATTCATCTCTACCTGGCCGCCAACGGGTACGATAAATTGTTTGGGGACATGGCCTATCATCGCCCCTTTATATGCAGGGATATTCAAGGGAAGAATATAATCATCAAGAATATCATCTAAAGTAAGTGAACCAAAGCCCCCTGATGGATTGCAATCTGTACATTGGCCAAAAATAAATCCTTTGATTTTGGATAAGGTGCCATTGAGTAACAGGGTGCTCATCATGCGGTCAATTTTATATGGATCTTCACCGATATCCTCTACAAATAAAATGGCATTTTCAAAATCGGGGAGGTAAGGGGTTCCGGATAATGCAGTTAATACAGTAAGATTTCCGCCCAATATCTTGCCACTGGCAATTCCCGGCCTTATGGTCTGGATACGGTTTTGTTTGACAATCAGATCATCTCCTTTGACCTGTTCATTTTCAAAAGAGACCATTTCCTTTTTGAAAAACATGTTTTCGAATTGTTTGACATTGAAGCTGTTCCAGCTTCCACTTCCATTTGGCCCATGAAAAGTGATCAAACCGGTCTTGGCATGGATAGCGTTGTGGAGAGCAGTAATGTCAGAATAGCCCAAAAGAGGTTTTGGATTTTTTTTGATGATATTATAATCAATCAAAGGCAATATCCTGGCAGCACCTGATCCTCCCCTGATGCAAATAATGGCCTTGATGTCTTTGTCCGCAAACATTTCGTTGAGGTCAGCAGCCCTTTCTTCATCGGTTCCTGCAAGATGTCCTCGCCTGTTTTTTAGATTTTCTCCCAATTGCACCTCAAAACCCAGGGCTCCCATGGTTTCCTTAGCAAAATCAAATTGGATTCTATCGGCTGTGGCAGCAGAAGGACTGATGATGCCGATTTTATCTCCCTGTTGGATACCCCTTGGTAATATGGTTTTTTTGGCAAGCTCGCCATTGTCATTTGCGAGGGCATAGTTCAAGGGTAAACCGGCAATTCCAAGTCCTAAGGTTTTTAAGAACAGTCTTTTATTCATCATATAATTTTGGGGCAGTCAATTCGGTAAAAGTAAAGGTAAAATCCATCTCTTAAAAGGAAGTGGATCAGATTTGTGTTTCTCAATCTCTGACAAAAAGTGTCAGGAAAATGTATCGCATTTATTTTCGTTTCTTGCCAAATTCCGTCTCAAATCATTTAATTTAGGCCATTAAATTAGTTTAAAGGCCTAAAGTATTGACCTGGCTTTTGGATTGGATGGATTAAGCAACCTAATTTCTGATAACTTTTGGAAACATTATTTGGTGACCTTGAAGACATAAAGGCAGGAGAGTCCGCACTTTTTGCAGATGTGATTCTGCCTGTTCCAATTCCCAAAATGTTCACCTATAAAATCCCCCGCAATCTGAAAGAAGAAATCGGTATTGGTTTTAGGGTGATAGTACAGTTCGGAAAGAAGAAAATCCTTACGGGTATAATAGGTAAAGTTCATCAAAAACCACCTTCTGCCTATGAGGCAAAGCCTATCTTGGATGTCCTGGAATCGCACGCATCGGTAAATCCCATTCAGATACGGTTTTGGGCTTGGATGGCCGAATATTATTGCTGCCATATTGGAGAGGTCATGAATGCAGCTCTTCCATCAGGTCTTAAATTGAGTAGTGAAAGTAAAATACAGCTCAATCCTACCTTTGATGCAGATACCTCACCCTATCCTTTGGATGATAGGGAAGCGCTTCTTCTTCAAGCCCTTAGCAATAAAGAAGAGATGAGCTATGAGGACTGTGAAGTTGTTCTTGGGATCAAATCCATTCATGGCATCATCAAAAGCCTGGTGATCAAAGAGGCCATTTTGGTATTTGAAGAGGTGAAAGAAAAGTATAGCCCCAAAGTGGAGTCACGGATCCGGTTCAGAACTGATTTAGCCAAAGACAAGGAAGCCTTGGAAGCGGTTTTCAACGAGGTCAGCAATAAGCCTAAGCAAGAAGAAATTTTATTGAAGTATTTGCAGGAGGTCCCTGTTTACCGAAATCCTGAGCTTAACCAAAACGGCTTGGAAAAAAAAGTGCTCTCGGATGCCGGATTGTCCCTTTCAAGTCTGAAAACCCTGATCAAAAATGGGATTTTGGAAGAGTTCAAAATTATTGTAAGTAGGTTTGAAGATGAGCAGGGGCACAATGAAGACATTGTGCTTTCACCAGAGCAAGAGCAGGCCCAAAATACAATCAAAGAGGCTTTTGAGGAGAAGAACACTGTGCTTTTGCATGGCATTACAGGAAGTGGAAAGACTGAATTGTACATTAAGCTTATCCAAGAGGCATTGGAAGGTGGGTCTCAGGTTTTATTGTTGCTGCCGGAAATTGCCCTGACAACACATATCGTAGGCCGTTTGAGGCAGGTTTTTGGAAGCAAGATGGGGGTTTACCATTCCAAATATTCTGACAACGAACGCGTAGAAGTATGGAATGGTGTATTGAGCGGGAAATTTTCATTTGTAGTGGGGGTAAGGAGTTCTATTTTCCTGCCATTTGATAGTTTGGGCTTGGTCATAGTGGATGAGGAACATGAAGTTTCTTATAAGCAGTTTGATCCTGCGCCAAGGTTTCAGGCAAGAGATGCAGCCATCATGTTGGCCTGGTTGCATCAGGCTAAAACACTTTTGGGTTCTGCTACGCCTTCTTTTGAGTCGTTTTATAATGCCCGTTTAAAAAAATACGGTTATGTGACTTTGGAAAAACGCTTTGGTGATGCCCAATTGCCAGAATTCCAACTTGCAGACATTTTGGTGGACAAAAAGAAAAACCTCTTAAAATTGGATTTTACCAGATTGATGAGGGAAAAAATCCAGGAGGCCCTGAAAAATCAGGAACAGGTACTGATTTTTCAGAACAGAAGGGGGTATGCACCTTACATTTCCTGCGAAGAATGTGCCTGGATTCCCGAATGTGAACATTGTGATGTCAGCTTGACCTATCACCAGTTTGGGGAAGAAATGAGATGCCATTACTGTGGATTCAGGGAAAAAGTCCCCCAATCCTGTCGTGCCTGTGGAAGCTCCAAACTCAGCGCAGTTGGATTGGGTACAGAGAGGATTGAAGAGAGTCTAAGTTTGCTTTTTCCAGAGGCAAGGATTGCCCGTATGGATTTGGATACGACCCGGAGTAAGTATGGTTATCAGCGGCTGCTAGAGGATTTTGGATCAGGCAATGTAGATATTTTGGTAGGCACACAAATGATCACTAAAGGACTGGATTTTGATAAAGTCACTGTGGTAGGCATAATGGATGCGGACAGGATTCTTTATTTTCCTGATTTCAGGGCAGGGGAACGTGCTTTCCAACAACTTACCCAAGTAGCTGGAAGGGCAGGAAGAAGGGAAAAAAAGGGCACAGTGATCATTCAGACTAGGAGGCCTGAGCAGCAAATATTCCAGCAGGTCATGTCAGGTGATTATAAAAATTTTTATATCCAGGAGATGGGGGAAAGACAGCGGTTTTTTTATCCCCCATTCGTAAAAATGCTTAAAATTACCACCAGACATAAGGATTTTAAAACAGCTGAAAAAGCGGCGAGGTACCTGCATAACCTCATGGCGGAAATTCAGGTCAAAAAGATTTTATTAGGTCCTGAAAAAGGCTTGATAGGGAAAATCAAAAACCAGTTTATTTTTGAGTCTATAGTAAAATTGGATAAATCGGGAAATGCCCAGGCCCAATTTAAGCATGAGCTTCAATTACTTATAGAAGAGCTACAGGTCCAAAAAGATTTTAGGGCTGTCCGTTTTATTGTCGATGTAGATCCATATTGAAGCAGTACCTTAAATCCGCAGGGCGGATTTAAAAAAAGCCGAAAAAGTGGCTGAATTTATTCAATTCAGGCTTTTCCGGCTCGTTTTTTTTCACTTATTTAGATGATACCACTCAAACTAGATAAGCGGTATGAAAATTACGAATTCGACAGAAAAAATCACACCTTTCGGAGGTTTTAATTTTGTTTTTAACTCTTTCAAAAATTCTGGTCTCCCAGAACTCATTGATAATCAATTGGGGGTTAGAGCCTTAAGGGGAGGGTTTTCATACAGTGACATTTTCGCCAATCATATGGCTATTTTCTTTAATGGTGGCGACTGTACTGAAGATATCAATGTTCACTTGAGAGACGCACTTGAACAGGTCCCTTCATTTTCAGTATGCAGTGCCGATACAATTCTGAGAGGTATCAAAGAGCTTGCTGTTGATACAGAACTCTTTATAAATCCGTCCAGTGGAGTAAGCCATGAATTTAATATCAATGGAAAACTCAACAGCTTGTTGTTAAAATCAGCTTGTAAGACCGGATTACTCAAGTCAGGTGTTGCTTACGACCTCGATTATGACAACACCGTCATTCCAACTGAAAAGTACGATTCAAAAAAGACATATAAACACGTCTATGGATATCAGCCAGGTGTAGCTTCCATAGCACATCCTGAATTTTCACAGGCCATTCCTGTGTACGTAGAGGGCAGAAATGGCAACAGTCAGGCCAAATATTTGCAGGCTGATACACTTACACGCATGTTTGGGCAGCTTACCAATGAAAATATCCGTATCGGAAGGTTCAGAGCCGATTCAGCATCCTATCAGGAAGAAGTTCTCCGCACACTGGAAGCACATACCGAAAGCTTTTATATACGGGCAAACAGATGTGCCAAACTGGATAATATCCTTGGAAGTATAGCCCCTGAGAAGTGGCAGAAAATACGTTTGGGTGTACAGGAAATGGAAGTTACTGACCTATCCGACTACAAACCTTTCGGTAAAGACAGGTCTTACAGGCTGGTCATTACCAGAATCAGGCGTAAAGACGGGCAGGCAGATGTGTTTAGTGGAGATGCATTTACTTACAGGGCTATTCTGACCAATGAACATACATCGTCCAATGAAGCTGTTGTAAGGTTTTATAACGCCCGGGGTGCAAGCGAACGCTTGTTTGATGTACTCAACAATGACTTTGGCTGGTCTAAGTTGCCCTGTTCGTTCCTTGCAGAGAATACCTCCTTTATGCTTATGACGGCTATGTATGCCAATTTTTACACCTATATCATTGGAGAGTATTCCAGAAAAGTTGATTGGCTTAAGCCTACCGACAGGCTCAAGAAGTTTATCTTCAGATTTATCACTGTTTCAGCCAAGTGGATAAGAACGGGAAGAAGAGAAGTGCTCAAACTGTTCACGAGTAAGGATTACAAGCCGATTTTGAACTAAATTCAGATAAAAACCCCTCAGGAGCTCAAAAAATAAAGATTTACAGGGAAGAGGTATGCCTTTTCCATTAAAATTGAGGAAAAAAACCGTCCATTTTATCCTCAAACCTAAAATCCATTGTCTCAAAACTATGAACACTCTTCAATCAAAGGGAAGAAATTCCCGAACTAGACCAAAAATGAACACAAACAAGCAGATTCAAATCTCCAAACTAAAATCCTGCGGATTTTAGGCAGTAACAAAAACAATTATTTAATTTGGATGTTATTTTTCTGGATCTATATTTGCAGGCAAATGAACAGACCTATTTACCATAAACCAGTTTTTTGTGCCACTTTTAGAGTCGGCACTGTTCATCATTTCCATCATTCCTCCTGAGGAGGAAAATCTTTTACATTTCGCCCGCGGTAGGCTGTTGGTCCAGTTATTCAGCCATATTATCCAAATTCCCTATTTTCATTTTGATACTAAACGTATATTGCATTCATGAATTCTATTATCCGTATAGCCGTACAAAAAAGCGGTAGATTAAGTGATGATTCTTTGGCATTGATCAAGGAATGTGGCATAAAATTTTATAATGGCACAGGGAAACTCAAGTCTGTTTCCACCAATTTTCCGATAGAGTTTTTATTCCTTAGAGATGATGATATCCCCGGATATGTGGAAGACGGTGTAGCGGATCTGGGTATCGTGGGCGAAAATGAACTCGTAGAGAAAGATAAAGATGTTACTGTTCTCAAAAAGCTAGGTTTTTCTAAATGTAGGCTATCATTGGCTATCCCAAAAAGTCAAGAATATACCAATATCCACTATTTTCAGGGAAAAAGTATTGCTACTTCTTATCCGAAAATCTTGGGAGATTACCTTGCCCAACACAATATTCAGGCAGATATCCATGAGATTTCAGGTTCTGTGGAAATAGCCCCCAGTATAGGATTGGCAGAAGGAATCTGTGATATTGTAAGTTCCGGCTCCACCCTTATGATGAATGGACTGAAAGAGGTTGAGGAAATTTTCAAATCAGAGGCGGTATTAATTGCCAATAAAAAACTTACAGAGGATAAATTGGCCATAGTGGACAAGCTTCTTTTCCGAATCAATGCTGTCCAAAAGGGGAAAAGCAATAAGTATGTACTGCTGAATGCACCCAATGAATCTTTGGAGAAAATAGTAAGCCTCATGCCGGGCATGAGAAGTCCTACGATTTTGCCTTTAGCACAGGAAGGATGGTCATCTGTACATTCTGTATTAAGTGAAGATCAGTTTTGGGAAAAAATCGAAGAACTCAGGGCTGCAGGAGCAGAAGGTATTTTGGTGGTGCCAATTGAAAAAATGGTAATTTGAAGGTAAAAGCGAGAGAGAAGAATCAAGAAGGGTGAGGTACATTGGGTTAGGAAGGGAGTAAATGGGTAAAGTACCATGTACCAAAAACCAAGTACCATGTACCATGTACAAAGAATATAGGGGTGCTTGTAAGTAGATTTTGGAAAATGGTGATTCAAATTTTGCCCCAAAGACCTTGTGCCCCCAAATTGAAGGGGAGTGAAATTGTAATCTGATTGCCACAGGACCAATATGAATAATAGACAATTGAAAAGCATTGATTAACATATGAAAACGATATTGAACCCAAGCAGGTCTGAATGGACAAAGTCTTTGAAAAGGCCGGTTCAGAAAACTAAAGATATTGAAAAAATCGTCAAACCTATCTTGCGAAAAGTGAAGCGCTCGGGAGATAAGGCCTTGAAGAAGTTTGCACTGGAATACGATCATGTTCAGATAAAAAACCTTTGTGTGACCGCTGAGGAAGTTAAGAAGGCCAAAGAATTGGTTGATCCTCAACTGAAATCAGCCATATTGGTTGCCAAAGAAAATATTGAAAAATTCCATGCTGCCCAAATAAGCCCTGAACTTAAACTGGAAGTCATGGAAGGTGTGACCTGCATGAGAAGGTCCGTGCCCATTCAAAAAGTGGGCCTATATATCCCCGGAGGAACAGCCCCTCTGTTTTCAACAGTATTGATGTTGGGGGTTCCCGCTAACTTGGCAGGTTGTGAGGAAATCGTACTCTGCACTCCACCAGATGCAGAAGGCAACATTCATCCTGCGATTTTATACACTGCAGATTTGATCGGCATTGATAAAATCGTCAAAGCAGGTGGTGCACAGGCTATCGCAGCGATGACCTTCGGTACCGAGTCTGTTCCCAGGGTTGACAAAATTTTTGGGCCAGGTAATCAGTATGTTACAGCCGCCAAGCAGTTGGCTGTCAAAAAGGGTGTAGCCATCGATATGCCTGCAGGCCCCTCCGAAGTATTGGTCTATGCTGATGAAACGGCTATTCCCTCATTTGTTGCGGCTGATTTGCTGTCTCAGGCCGAGCACGGGGTGGATTCTCAGGTTGTCCTTGTAACCACCACGGAGAAGTTTGCATCCAAAGTCCAAAAGGAAATAGAAAACCAGCTTGAAAAACTACCAAGGAAAGATATTGCCAAAAGGGCTTTGGATAATTCAGTTGCCGTGGTCATGGCCAAACAGGAAAAAGCCATAGAGCTGATCAACGACTATGCTCCTGAGCACCTCATCATTTGTGTAGAAAATGAGGAAGAGGTAGTAGACAAAATAATCAATGCCGGATCTGTTTTCATAGGCAATTTCACCCCGGAGTCCGCTGGGGATTATGCCTCAGGAACAAACCATACGCTACCTACATATGGTTATGCAAGAAACTATTCAGGAGTTTCCTTAGACAGTTTTTTTAAGAAAATCACCTATCAAAAAATTACTGAAAAAGGGATACAAAAACTCGGGCCAACCATTGAAATCATGGCTGCCAACGAACTTCTGGATGCGCATAAAAATGCTGTAAGCATCCGGCTCAACTATCTTAAAGACAAGAAGTAATGGCTTTTGTGTTAGAAAAATTATTACGACCCCATATCCTTCATATAAAACCTTATTCTTCAGCCCGAGATGAGTATACCGGGAAGGTAGGAGTTTTTTTGGATGCCAACGAAAACCCATATGGCGCCCTCACAGGTGAAGCTTTTAATAGGTATCCAGACCCCTATCAGTCAGATATCAAAGAAAAACTGGCCCTCATTAAAGGCTTGAGCACTGCTCAGATTTTTTTGGGGAATGGCAGCGATGAAGCGATTGATTTATTGATGAGGGCATTTTGTGTGCCCGGCAAAGACAATATCATACTTCTGCCCCCAACCTATGGCATGTATGAAGTATCCGCATCCATCAATGACATTGCGGTTAAAAGAGTCAATCTTTCAGAAGAATTTCAGATGAGGACAGAAGCCATCTTGGAGGCAGTGGATGAATTTACCAAGATTATCTTTATCTGCTCTCCCAATAATCCAAGTGGCAACAAAATGGACCGAGATGCTATACGGAAAATCATCACCAGTTTTCATGGTTTGGTGGTAGTAGATGAGGCTTATATTGATTTTAGCGATGAGCCAAGTTTTACAACAGAATTGTCAAATTTCCCCAATTTATTGGTAATGCAGACTTTCTCCAAGGCATGGGGACTTGCCAATCTGCGTATTGGGATGGCATTTGCTTCAGAATCGATTATCCGGATACTCAACCTGATAAAACCTCCCTATAATATTTCAGGCCTAACCCAACAGAAAGTCCTGGACTCCTTGGAACAGGCTGACAAAATTGATGGGCTTGTAAAGAATGTGCTAACCGAAAGGATTTATCTGAAACAGGAATTGGAAAAGTTACCTTTTGTGTTGAAAATTTATCCTTCTCATGCTAATTTTCTTTTGGTCAAAATGGATCATGCGAGAAAAATATATGAATTTCTGATCCATGAAATGATTATTGTCAGGGATCGGTCCAAAGTAGTTCTCTGTGAGGATTGCCTTAGGATTTCGGTTGGAGCCCGGGAGGAAAATAAGCAGCTAATTGAAGCATTAAAGCGATACGAACCTATTATCAAAAACCTTAATTGATGAAAAAAGTACTTTTTATTGACCGGGATGGAACTATCGTTGTGGAACCTCAGACTGATTTTCAGATTGATAGTTTGGAGGACCTGGAGTTTATCCCTAAAGTAATTTCCAATTTAAGAAAGATAGCTGAAGAGACAGAATATGAGTTGGTAATGGTGACCAATCAGGATGGATTGGGGACACCTTCTCTTCCGGAAGAGGATTTTTGGCCTGCTCATAACAAGATGATGCTGACCTTGGAAAATGAGGGTGTGAAATTTGCAGCTGTGCATATTGACCGGTCTTTTGACCATGAAAATTTACCAACCCGTAAGCCCGGTACAGCGATGTTGACCCAATATATGAACGGAGATTATGATCTTTCTAATTCTTATGTGATTGGAGACAGAAAAACCGATATCCAATTGGCAAAAAACCTTGGATGCAAGGCTATTTATCTTGGAGAAGAGATGGAAGGGGCAGATTTTTCTACCAAAGATTGGGACGAAATTTACCGCTTTCTAAAGATGCCAGACAGGGTGGGTGAGGTGTTCCGGAAAACATCTGAAACAGATATTCATATTAAAGTGAACTTGGATGGATCCGGAAAATGCGAGATCTATACGGGCTTACCTTTTTTTGACCATATGTTGGAACAACTGGGCAAGCATGGAGGTGTTGACCTTACCATTGAGGTCAAGGGTGATTTGCATATTGATGAGCACCACACCATTGAAGATACAGCTTTGGCATTGGGAGAAGCATATTTAAAGGCTTTAGGGGATAAAAAAGGTATTTACCGATATGGTTTTTTACTTCCGATGGATGATGTACTCGCTCAGGTGGCCATTGATTTTGGAGGAAGACCCTGGATTGTGTGGGATGCTGAATTCAAAAGGGAAAAGATTGGGGATATGCCGACAGAGATGTTTTTCCATTTCTTCAAATCCTTTAGTGATACTGCCAAGTGTAATCTGAATATCAAGGCTGAAGGCAGCAATGAACACCATAAGATAGAAGCCATTTTCAAAGGACTGGCCAGAGCCATTAAAATGGCAGTTGCCAGAGATAAAACCGCTTTGAACCAGCTGCCGAGTACGAAGGGAGTTTTGTAGAAGTGGGATTTCGAAGGGCGGATTTCGGAAGTAAGATTTCGGAAACATTAAGAATTTAAGGAAATTAAGCGTTTCATGAAGTGTCTGATTATCTGTGATTAGGAAGAGGTTGAAAGTCTTTCAACTGAAAGATTTTCAACCTCTTCCATTTAAAATTATTTTTTTTAGAAATTTCCAAATTTCTATTGTAAAGCCCCGTTGATTGTCCGGGCAACCCTGGATTACTTTTTTCCATCAATAAACATTCCCTTCATTGGGAATTTTTAAAATAATTTATTAGTTTTGAAAAGGGTAATTATAGTTTCGTATGAGGCGTCTTTTTCTGTTTGGAACATGGATTTTGTTTTCTTCCTGTTTTGGTAGTTTTTCGGAAGGGGAGCGGCTGTTCAGGAGAGGTGCTTATGAAGAGGCCATTGCTGAATTTTCCAAAGCTTTGTTTCTCAATGTTACGGATATCAAATCCCTCCATTTAAGAGCAAGGGCTTATGAGGAACTGGAGGCATTTGAGGATGCACTCAAAGATTATCAAACTATTCTGAGGTTCGATCCGAGCTATGCACAGGCCCATGCAGGAATAGGAAAACTCTATTGGAAATTAGAGGATTTCAGGAAAGCTGAAAATCATCTTTTGTTAGCTGCCAAGCATGATCCCCAAGACTTTGAAATTATATTTTTGTTGGGTAGGACCTTGTTGTTGAACGAGAGGTACGAGCGTGCAGATGAGTTTTTTCAGATTGCGAAGGAATTAAATCCCAGGGATTCCAGGGTATATTTTTATCAGGGAATGGCCCGCTCCCAGATTGGGGATATTTTAGGGGCGGCAGGCTCATTCAATATGAGCTTAAAGTATGATCCAGACAATTTGGTGGCCAAATATAACAGAGGATTGGTACTGATGCGGATTGGATATTACTCCTGGGCTTTGGAGGATTTTGAAACTGTCTTAAAAGCCAAACCAGAGCATGTCGAGGCTTTGGCCCAAAGAGGATTGGCTAAACTGAACCTGAAGGATCCAAGTGGCTGTTCAGATCTAATTCAGGCAGTTGCAAAGGGAAGTCTTACGGGGAAGAATAATATTGATAAGTGTCCTTAGTAGTTGTAAATTCTTTTGGTTTTTTACAAATTCTAAAATAATTGGTCTCCATTTTATCCTTCAATTGCGCTATATTTAGATAAATGCTTTCCCATGCGCAATTTTCCTTCCTATAAACAAAGCAAACCATCCGGGCAATATGATGCGATTGTCATTGGTTCAGGACTGGGTGGACTGACTACTGCTGCTCTTCTTTCCCAAAATGGCAAAAAGGTACTGGTGCTGGAGAAGCATTATACCATTGGTGGCTTTACCCATGTATTCAAAAGGAAGGATTATGAATGGGACGTTGGCATTCATTATGTAGGGGATATACAATCCAAAAATAAATTGATGCCTAGGCTTTTCCAGTACATTACCGACGGGAAACTGCAATGGGAGGATATGGGGGAAGTGTACGACAGGATTGTTTTTGAAGATAAAACCTATGATTTGGTAAAAGGAAGGGAAAACCTGGTGTCAAAATTGAAATCTGAATTTGATACACCTGAAGATCAAGCCGCCATAGACCGCTACATGGAGGCTGTAAAAAATGTCATTAAGGCCAGCAGAAATTATTACAGCATGAAAGTGATTCCTGGTTGGCTGGGTAGATGGATTAGGAAATGGAATTCGCGGAAATTCCTCAAATATTCCGATAGGACTACTTTGGACATCTTGCGTTCTATTACAAAGAATGAAAAGCTGATAGGGGTACTCTGTGGGCAATATGGGGATTATGGCCTTCCGCCTGGCCAAAGCAGTTTTGCTATGCATGCGATTTTGGTCAGTCATTATTTTAATGGAGGATATTTCCCGGTGGGAGGTTCATCTAAAATTGCCGAATTCATTTATCCTCAAATCAAAGCAGGAGGAGGAGAGATCTACTCCAATGCCGAGGTCAAAGAAATCATCATGGAAGGCAATAAGGCTGTTGGGGTGCTAATGGCGGATGGTAATGAGCTGAAAGCAGAAAAAATTATCAGTAATGCCGGGGTTTTCAATACATTTCAGCGGTTGATCAATCCCCAACATCCGCTTCGTCCTAAGTTAGAACGTCAATTGAAAGGCCTAGCACCTTCTGTGGCACATATTTGCCTGTATATTGGACTGAAGAAAGATAGTCAGGAACTGCAATTGCCCAGGTCCAATTTTTGGATTTATCCGAGTTATGACCATGATAAGAATGTCCGGGAATATCTCGATAATCCGGAAGACAATCCATTTCCTGTAGTATATATCTCCTTTCCTTCAGCTAAAGATCCCGATTGGGAAAGACGTTATCCCGGAACTTCCACGATTGAAATTATCTCCTTGGCGCCTTATGATTGGTTTAAAAAGTGGGAAAATACCCGTTGGGGAAAAAGGGGAGAGGATTACGAGGCATTAAAAGAAAAATGGTCTCTTCGCTTGTTGGATAACCTTTACGGACAGCTGCCTCATCTTAGAGGAGAGATTGATTATTATGAACTATCCACCCCTTTGTCCACGAAGAACTTTACTGCTTACCAATCCGGAGAAATCTATGGACTGGACCACAGTCCTGCGAGGTTTCAGAATGAGTTCCTCACCCCACATACTCCCATTAAAAATTTATACCTTACTGGACAGGATATCGTTTCATGCGGTATTGGAGGGGCGCTCATGAGTGGTTTGATCACCTCATCTGCCATTTTGAGGAAAAACTTGATCAAAACCATTATCACTTGATTGGTATGGTTTTTTGAAATAAGTAAAGGAAAGGATGAAGGGACTGTGAGAAAGAAAGACTGAGAAATGAGGGAGGGGTTTAAAGTTTAATTGCTTAAAGTTTGAAGGGGTTTTGAGATAATGGTTTCAGTAGAGGGATTTTTTTTGATAAATTAAACCCTTATTCATTTGTTATTATGCGTTTCTGAAAGCGGATGGTGAATATTGGGTTTAGGACTTAATGGTAAAAAGGGAGTCAATTAGTGTAGTTTCTTAATCTTGTCCGCAATCGCCTTTTTGTAATTCTCTTGGGCTTTTTCTGAGGTGAACAAGAAAAGATAAGGCTCAATCAGTTCCAATTCCATCAGGTAAAATACTTCTTCTTTCCAAACCCCATCCACACGGGCATACAAGGTGCCTTGAGCAAAAGCATCTACAATTTGTTGCATGTAGCCCAATTCACGTTCAGTAGGTGCAATGGAATGGATTTCTCCGCCAAAGAAATGCTGCACCCGGAATTCGCCTTTTTTAGGACTTTTCAGCACAGCATGTGAAAACCTGCTGTTGAAAAAGATATAGGAATACTCACCTGTTTTGGCTACCTCATCCATGAAGGGTTGGATCATGAAATCCTCTTCTTCCAACCAAGCCTTAATTTCTTCTTCATATTCCTTCCGGTTGCTTTGCTTCAGTTTCAGGGTTTTTTTTGCACCTCCGCTGACTGTGGGCTTAATGACCAAAGTGTCTGAATTGAATATTTTAAAATACTCCTCCAAATTGAAGGTTTCCTTTTTCTTTAAAAAATGTGTAGGAACAATGGGGAAGCCTTTATCCTGAATATCTTTTAGATACCACTTGTCAGAATTCCAAAGAACGGTATCCATTGCATTCAAGGTCGGAATGTCAAGTTCCTGGATCTTTTGGCACCAGGTTCTGAATTCAGCGTAACGATCGAAATAATCCCAAGGGGATTTGATCAGGAGGAGTGAATAATCCTTCCAATTGACGTTGGGGTCAGACCAGATTTCGAAGGAAAAGTCTAAAGCCAGTTCTCCGAGCAACTTATCTACGAGTACATCCTCATTCACTTCGTTGGAGGCATAAGCCCCCTTGTTATCATAGGTAATGACAGCTATTTTCATTTTTTCGGACCCAATTCAGACCGCAATGATAAGGCAATTTTGGTATTTTTTGATTTTTAGGCTGAAAATCCCTGCTAGAAATCATATTTTTGAGCTTTGGATTTTATGGAAAAAGAAAAACTCGTCATCATTCCTACCTTCAATGAAAAGGAAAACATGGAGGACATGGTCCGTGCCATCATGGGGCTGGAAGGAGATTTTGAATTGCTGGTGATTGATGACAATTCTCCTGATGGTACTGCCGAAATTGTAAAGAGGCTGCAAAAGGAATTTCCGGAGAGGCTACACCTTATCCAAAGGACAGGTAAGTTGGGTTTGGGGACAGCTTATATTGAGGGATTCCGGTATGGTCTGATGAATGGGTATCAATTCATTTTTGAAATGGATGCTGATTTTTCGCATAATCCCCAGGACCTGATCCGTCTTTATAAGGCCTGCGCTGAGGAAGGATATGATTTGGCTATAGGTTCCCGCTATATCAAAGGAGTCAATGTGGTGAACTGGCCGATGGGCAGGGTACTGATGTCGTTTTTTGCCAGCAAATATGTTCAGTTCATTACGGGTATGCCTATCAAGGACGCTACAGCTGGCTTCAAATGCTACCATCGAAGGGTCCTCCAAGCCATTAATTTGGAGAAGATCAGATTTATTGGCTATGCTTTCCAAATAGAAATGAAATTTACTGCCTGGAAGCTGGGTTTTAAGATCATAGAAGTACCGATCATTTTTACTGACAGAACCAAAGGAACCTCAAAAATGAGTACCCATATTTTCCGTGAGGCGGTTTTTGGCGTGATTTACATGAAGGTAAAAAGTCTTTTTGTCCGCTACAGACCTAATCGAAGCGAATAGATTTTATCGGCTGTATGTTGCTGATGACCATTGCCGGAAGGAAAAGCACCAAGCTGGTTACAATTAAGACCAAAATGTTCAAAATGATAAATACAGGCCAGTTCCAATAAATGGGAACAAAGCTCATGTAGTAATTTTCAGGATCCAATGGGATGAGTCTGTACTTATCCTGGAGCCATCCAAAGCCCAAAGCAAGCGCATTTCCGATGAGCATTCCCCTGCCTATAATCCGGATCCCGTTCCATACAAAAATCTTCCTGATTTGACTATTTCTGGCCCCAAGGGCTTTTAATATCCCAATCATCTGGGTTCTTTCCATGATCAGGATAAAAAGGATAGAAACCATGTTGAATGCTGCCACAAACAGGATAAGCCCAAGGAAAATATACACATTGTTGTTGAGCAGGTGAAGCCAGTCAAATATTTCCATGTACTTGTCTGTAACTTTGACAAGTTTGAGGTCATAATCCAGCACTTCATAAAGTGGATCAACGTAATTTTCTAATTTCTTGGAATCTTTCACGAAAACTTCAAATCCACCCACTTGGTCTTCTGTCCAGCCATTGAGGTTACGGATGGTCTGAATGTCACCGATAATGATTTTATCATCAAAGTTTTCCAAAAGCGTTTCATAAAGCCCAACGATTTCTAGCCTTCTGAACCTGGGCGGATCCTGCACAAAATATATGGTCACCCTGTCACCTACATCCAATAAAAGCTTGTTGGCAATTTTGGCGCTCAGCAATACCTCATTGGAGGCAGAAGAATCAGAAAATTGTATAAAGCGTCCCTTTTTGATGGAGTTTCTGAAGGCCAAAGTATCAAATTCGGGTCCAACACCTTTCATCAATACCCCTTCTACTTCATTGTCTCCTTTGAGCAAACCGGCCTTATGGGCAAAGGTCTGCACATGGACTATATAGTCCTGGCTTGCATAATCGCGGAAAAAATCTGATTTCTTGGTGGTTGGGGATTCTTCGAAAGCATTGCCAGACATGAAACGCATGACCTGAAAATGCCCCGTAAAGGAAAAAACCTTATTGGAAATTTCATTTTGAAACCCTCCCAAAATCATAAAAGAAATCAGGGATATCGCTATCCCTATGGCTACAGAGGCCACTGCAATTCTATGGATGGTTCCGGTAAAACCGCCCGTCCTCTTAAAACTGATTCTTTTGGCAATGAAATAAGAAAGGTTCAAGGAATTTCTTAATTTGGTCGAAATCTTGCGCAAAATAACTATGAAGTCCTTCAAATTGATGATTCTTTTCAGTTTTTTAATGGCTTCTCTGGCTTTTTGTAAGAATCCTACAAAAAATTCAGAGGAAAAATCCATTGAAGTTCAAAAAATCATATTGCCTGCTGCAGATCAGCCTGAGGTGTATTTGCCTCTCTTAGAAGGGAAAAGGGTAGGGCTTGTAGTCAATCAGACCTCAATTTTGACCCAAAGCAACAACATGCATTTGGTGGACTTCCTCATGATGGAGGGAGTGGATGTGAAAAAAGTTTTTGTGCCGGAACACGGCTTCAGGGGAGATGCAGACGCAGGGGAAGCCATCAAATCTGAAGTGGACAAAAGCACAGGTCTGCCCATTGTATCATTGTATGGGGATAATAAAAAACCATCCAAAGAAAGCCTGAAGGATATTGATGTCCTGATTTACGATTTACAGGATGTAGGCATCCGGTTTTATACCTACATCAGCACCATGCATTATGTTATGGAAAGTTGCGCAGAGAATAAAATGCCCCTTCTGATATTTGACAGGCCTAATCCCAATGGAAACTATGTGGACGGCCCAGTCCTTAAAAAGGGTTTTGAAAGTTTTGTAGGAATGCATCCCATACCAGTAGTTCACGGGCTTACGGTAGGGGAGTTGGCAAAAATGATTAATGGAGAGGGATGGTTGAAAGGTGGGATTCAGGCGCCCATTGAGGTTATTCCGGTTAAAAATTGGGACCATAGCATGGCCTATTCTTTGCCGGTAAAGCCTTCGCCAAATCTTCCCAATGATACTGCTATCAGATTATATCCATCGCTTTGTTATTTCGAAGGAACTGATGTGTCTCTGGGTAGAGGAACCTATTTCCCGTTCCAGGTTTATGGCTATCCTGATCCCAAGTTTGGGGATTTTACCTTTACCCCGGTCAGTATTGTAGGCATGTCCAAAAATCCCCCACAGCAGGGTAAATTGTGTTATGGGGAAGATTTGCGAAATGAACCTTTAAACCATCAGTTTACTCTCAAATACCTGCTCAGGGCCTATGAACTGTCAGGGAAAAGAGAAAAGTTTTTCAATAATTTCTTTGATAAACTGGCAGGAACCGACCAATTGAGAAAGGATATCCTGGTAGGAAAAAAGGAGGATGAAATCCGCGCCGGCTGGCAGAAAGATCTGGAAGCTTATAGGGCAATTAGGGAAAAGTACAGGATATATTGATTTCGATAAGTAAGCATGAAAGGATTAATCTCAAACTTTAGGGTGATTTGCCAACAGCAGAGAATCCCTAAAGGGGATAAAGGTGGATAAGTATTTTTGGCTAAAGTCGGCGATTCCCAGAGAGATTTTAATTTTCATTCAACCTTGGGTAAGCAGACAGCCCATTTTGTATACAAGTCTCTTAATCCAAAATGGGCTGTCTGTTAAATATATGATAGGATGCTGATTGCTTTCTTCTTAAACCAATACCTCCTCCAAAGGCCTCCTGAAGGAGTAGGGCATTTTTTCAGAATAGCCCAATCTTATGAGTAACATGGGTTCCATACCATCTTTCAATTTCAGGTAAGCAGCGAGTTTTTTCCGAACAGGAACTTCCTCACAGGGCATATTCATGTGGGCATGGTGAACGCCCAATGCCGTAGCTTGGAGCATGGCCCGTTCGAAGCTTCGGCCTACATTGATCCAGGCTTTTTTATCATTCCGCTCAGCTATGAAAAGCATAAGTCCGGAAGAATTCAAAATCAGTTCTTCATATTTATGCGCTTCTTTTTCTGGGGAGATAGAAAGGCCCATGAAGATTTTACCCAGCCATTCTGGAACGGATGGATTTCCAGAAACTTTACTGGAAAGCCCGTCGCGTGTTTTTTCCGCTTTGCTTTCATTGAAACGGATCCAGTGCATCAATTCTTTTAAAAACTCCTTATTTTCGAATTGGCTGATAGCTCCTTCTTTGACAAATGGGGTAATCGACTTGATTTCTTCTGGCGCATTGAATACCAATACATTCACATCCTCTTGGAGGGCTGCTTTCTTTATTTTATTCCAATCTTCCTCGGGAATAGTTTTTCCATCATATTCATTTCTGGTACTTTGACGGATTGGAATACTTTCAAACAAACCATCTTGATTGATGGGAACTCCCTTTTCCAATGATACCACAATCCTTTCTTTTCCCGGATGTTCGAGGTGGAAGGAGACCTTGGTTTCCCAGTCAAACTGGTGGGCTGCGATCAAGAGGTTTTCCAAAGCGCATCCTAAACTGATAAATAAGGCGTGGTCATCTGCATCCACCACTGGCAATCTCCTGCTGTAATCAGGCAGAATCTCTATGGTATGGTCCATTACCTTGAACTTCCAAGGTTGGGTATTGTGTCCCGAAGGTGCTTTGATAGCACATTCCAAAATGGTTTTGATTTTAGTTTCCATGATGGTTGATTTTTTTATGTCAGCTTTTTGGTTCTATTCCTTCAAAAAATCCAAATTACACCAAGACCAAGTGAGATATATTTTAAATTGGCATCAACAGAGGAATTACCAAAAGGATATTCCCTAGAAAGGGATCTGTAACGGATGCTGGGCTGTATTTTCCAACGGTCAGCAAATGGAACGGTAAGCCCAGATTCCAGTTGCCATCCAAACCCGTGTCCTGTATCTCCGATGAGTTCCCCTTCATTGTTTTCCATTTCAATATGGTTCCAAAGTCCCCCGGTTCTAATGAATACTTTGGTGTCTCCGGTAATTCCTAGGGGGATAAAATATTGCAGCCCATAGGTATATCCCGTTTCTTCAAAATCCACATTGGGACCAGCGAAAGACTGATCTGAAGAAAATTTGTTCCATCCCCATCCTGCATATACACCAAAGTTTGAAATGAAATTGTAAGATACAATTCCATCAACGCCCAAACCGGTTTTTATAGGGGTATTACTGTTCATGTCCGCAACAGGAAAATTAGCCCCTGGCCTGAATTCCACTGTCCAGTTTTTTTGGCCCCAACTTCCATGGGAAAAGCCCATGAAGACTACATAGCACAAGCCGAACATCCAGAATCGGATGGTAGATAAATTTTTGAGAAAAGTTTTCATGTTTTAATTGGTTTGGATAAACCAAAGCTGGTCAAAAAATGAGATTTAAAGAATGACTAAAATCATATAAACGTTTGATTTTTAACCATGTAAGGTTAGTTATTAATGGAGTTTTCGATTTGAAATATGCCAAAGCAGGGGAGAGGAGACAGGGTCCGCTTCTATAGCTTGCATTACCTGATCGGTATTCTTTGTTCCAAATAAATCTGTCCTTGTTCACCCTTGATATAAAAAGTCATCCACTCATTTTCCCAATCCAGTTTTAGGGTTCCGTAGTGTAAGGAGGCGATCAAGTTCCCAATCCTGTACGGATTGTATTCCTCCCTGTAGCTTGACCAGGTATGGGTCATGCCACTGGATGTTATTTCAACAATACCCAAAGGAAACCTTTTGTCTTTTAATTGGGAAATTTCGGCGATATGCCTGTCCCCGCTAAGAAGTATGGGGTTTTTTACCTTAGAATTGGCAATCAGGTCTAGAAGTCTTTCCCTTTCATTGGGGAAGTTTGCCCATTTCTCAAATGGATGCTCAGTGGGAATAATCTGAATCCCTGAAGCAATGATGTTTATCCTTGCAGTACTGTTTTTAAGTTCCCTTTCCAACCAATTCCACTGTTCCTCTCCAAGGATTGTCCCATTCAGGTTGGGGAGATATTTTCCGCTTTCTCTGAACAAGGTATCCCTATGGTATCTGGTATCCAGTAAGATGACCTTTATTGAATTTTCGCCAATCCCATAGGTGTAGGAAGCATAGGCCCCCTCTTGTTTTCTTCTTGGACTGTCTTTAGGCTCATCCAGAAAATCTAAAAGGATTTGCTGGGACTCTTTCTTCTTTCCATAATACTTTCCCCCATCATTGATTCCATAGTCGTGGTCGTCCCAAATTCCTATGACGGAAGTATTTAATCTTAACCTGCGATAATCTATCAGATCTTTCTGTTGGGAATATTTTTCATTCAAAAGGGCCATTTCATGGGTGTCCCCATAAATTATATCCCCTAACCATATCCAAATGTCAGGGTCGTCCGCTATGATGGAATTCCAAAGAGGCTGTGGAAGATCATGTTTATTGCATGAACCAAAGCTGATGGTTTCTACAAAAATTTTACCTCCTTTTTTGTTTTGGGCATTAATTTCCACAACCAAGGCCAACATGAAAATACAGAAGAAAACCGGTTTCAGGACTCTTTTTAGCATATTGAATCATTATCTCTCTGGAAATTCATCAAATGATTACAATTCTCAATTTCAATTCAGAGAATTTGATTAAAAGATAAAATTGGCTTAATGTGAACATAATAAATGGAAACCATTCAAGAGGATTCCTTTACATCTGCCTAACATGTAACAAACATCACCAAAAAACAGGGGGAAAGTTTGGACTTTTGTTTATCCAATTGGGAAAATCATGATTTCCCAGATGTAAATTCATTAAATTAGAGAAAAACAGAACATGAATAAAAGTATTGCCGCTAAGATCAAGGGATTCTTTCCCATTTTGGATTGGTTGCCAAATTATAAAAAGTCTGACCTCCAAGGTGACCTTTCTGCCGGCCTTACAGTAGGGATCATGTTGATTCCCCAAGGGATGGCCTATGCCATGCTTGCCGGACTGGAACCCATTCATGGGCTTTATGCCGTTACAGTCCCCCTTTTGTTGTATGCCATTTTCGGTACATCCCGGCAGCTGGCTGTTGGGCCCGTAGCCATGGTGTCATTATTGACAGCAGCAGGGATTGCCAGTTTGAATCCAGCTTCCCCCGAGCAATATTTGCTTTACGCACTTTCTTTGGCTTTTTTGGTAGGGCTTATCCAGTTTGGAATGGGATTGCTTCGATTGGGGTTTGTTGTCAATTTTCTTTCCCACCCCGTAATCAATGGTTTTACTTCTGCAGCAGCGATCATCATAGGATTGAGCCAGGTCAAGCACCTTTTCAGGATCAACCTTCCCAATTCTGAACATATCCAGGAAATGGTGGTAGCCATCGCCCAGAATATCGGGGACATACACTGGCTGACTTTTGGGATCGGCGTGTTAGGGATCATCATTATCAAGTATGGTAAAAAAATCCATAAAAGCTTCCCCGCACCATTAGTAGCTGTTATTGTGGGTATTGCATTGGTAGCAGGTTTTGATCTGACTTCCCAAGGGGTGAAGATTGTAGGCAATGTGCCAAGTGGCTTGCCTACCATGTCCTCTCCTTCATTTGATATGGAAGTTTGGAGTACTTTATTGCCTATCGCATTGACCATTTCACTGGTAGGTTTTGCGGAAAGTTTTGCCGTAGCCAAAACCATTCAGGCAAAGCACAAAAACTACCGATTGGATGCCAATCAGGAGTTGATCGGATTGGGTATGGCCAATTTCGGAGCTGCGTTTTTCAAAGGTTATCCCGTAACAGGAGGATTTTCCAGGACAGCGGTCAATAATGATGCCGGCGCAAAAACCGCTTTGGCATCTATCTTTAGTGCTGTTTTGATTGTGTTAACCTTGTTATTCTTTACCGGATTATTCTACAACCTTCCAAGTGCCATTTTGGCGGCTGTGGTTTTGGTAGCGGTATCCGGATTGATTGACTATAAAGAGCCTATTCATTTATGGCATAAGGACAAATCAGACTTCGCCATGTTGATTGCCACCTTTATCATCACGCTGACCTTGGGTATTGAAACAGGAATTATTTCAGGTATGGTGTTGTCACTTATCGTGGTAATTTACAGGGCTTCAAGACCTCATATGGCCCAATTGGGAAGGGTTCCGGGCACCAATATATTTAGGAACGTGAAAAGGTTTAATAACCTGATCGAAAGGGATGATTTACTGATGATCAGGGTGGATGGTCCAATATATTTTGCCAATGTGGAGTATATCAAGGACAAGATTGATAAATGGATTGCCAAAAAGAATGACAAAGTCAAAATGATAGTATTCAATATGGAATCTGTAACCAATATCGATAGTACAGGAGCCCATGAATTGAATGAATGGATCAATACCTGGAGAAAGTCAGGAATAGATGTATGTATGAGCAGTATTAAAGGTCCAGTCAGGGATGTACTTAACAGATGGGGGATACTGGAATCTGTTGGTTCAGACCATGTCTTCCTTGATGACAATTCTGCTGTGGCTGCCTTTGATCATGAATTGGATACAGAATTTCTGGAAAAATATTCACCTTACGCGATACAAACCGATTCTAAATAATGTGCCAGATAGATCTCAATAAATACCTCGAATACAATAAACAATGGGCAGCTGAAACATTGGCTTCCCATAAAGGATATTTTGATAGCCTCAAGGAAGGTCAAGCACCCAAGGCGCTTTTGTTGGGTTGTTCTGACAGTAGAGTTTCACCCTCCAAGGTTCTGGGTACGGATTTAGGAGACCTGTTTATTCACAGGAACATTGCCAATCTGGTTTCTCATACTGACCTGAATTTCCTTTCAGTCATGCAGTATGCAGTAGAAAATCTGGGAATCAGGGACATCATTGTCTATGGCCACTATGGCTGTGGAGGGATAAAAACTGCCTACGAGAACAATAACAATGGATTGATAGATAACTGGTTGGCAACTATCAAAGATGTGATCCGTCACCATAAGGCTGAATTAGATTTGATTGCAGATGAAAATGAAAGATTGAATAAGTTGGTGGAGTTGAATGTTTTGGAACAGATACAGAACATCAAGCAAACATCCATTTACAAAAATGCGATTGCCAGAGGTGATAAAATTAATCTACATGCCTGGGTGTTTGATTTCTCTACAGGCTTGGTCCATGACCTGAAAAAGAAATACAATATTGTTCCGACAACAGTTTGATATATTGATTGACATATGAAAATGAAGAAAATGCCGCCTTCTGGGCGGCATTTTTTTTTTTGCATTCAGGAGCACTGCTCTTCGGGATTGCAAATCCCTAAGAGCGATTTAAAGGATTTTCCAATCCTTCCTTTTTTATGTGGCTTCTAAGCGCACTTAAAATCCTATTGTCCACTTCTTGAAACTTTAATTTTCGTGAAATTTCGAGGTTAAACCTAAAAAAAACATAATAAAACTTGCTTTTTAATTGTGAGGGATGGTATTTTTAACTGAAAGTTTAATAATACGGATTTTTAACTTTTTTGGAATAAAAATCTGCCAAGCATAGTGCAAAAGAGATTGTTTCAAATTTATTTATATGAATATCCGCCTACATACAAGTGGGCAAATTTTATACTTTGACAATAAGTGTCAATAACTTTCAGGGCTGAATTGTAAGTGTTTAATTGGCTGTAAATAAATAAGAAGGCCATGAATATTCTACAATTCAATGAAAGATATCCTGATGAGGCAAGTTGCATCCATTACTTGAAGGAACAAAGGGAAAGAGAAGGTGTCATTTGCAAGAATTGTAATTCCAAGGATCACTACTGGCTTAATTCTCTCAATATGTTCCAATGTAAACATTGTAAATTTAGGACAGGACTGAAAAATGGTACTATTATGGAAAACAGCAAGTTACCATTGAGGACTTGGTTGCTTGCAATGACTCTTGTAAGCGCAACCAAGAAGGGATTTAGCTGCCTTGAACTACAGAGGCAGATGGGTCATAGCAGATACGAGACTGTTTTCAGACTGTATCACAAGCTCCGGGAAGCAATGGGTAAACGTGACAGCCAATATAAACTAGAAGATATGGTTGAATATGATGAGGCTTTTGTAAGCAAGGCAACAAAATCTTCGGAAAAGACGAAGCTGAAGAAAGGCCGTGGAAGCCAAAAACAAGCTACTGTCGCTGTTATGGCTGAATCATCTATTCTTGAAGACCTAATTACTGGAGAAAAGGACAAAAGCTGCAGATATTTCAAGATGGTCAAAATAGATAACTTGAAGGCAAAAACAGCCGAAAAACTGATAAAAGGACTGATTGACAAAAAAGCCGTGCTCCAAACTGATGAAAGTACGACTTATGCTAACCTAGAAGATTGTATCGATGTTCACGTGAGCGAATTATCTTCCACAAAAGAGGGCAAGTTCAACCTCAAATGGGCACATATAGCAATAAGCAACCTTAAAAGGGATTTACAGAAGTACCATATGGTTTCAGAAAAGATGCTTCAAAACTATCTCAATGAATTCTGTTATAAACTAAACCGAAGATACTTTGGTAAAAAACTCTTTGATAGACTTGTTATTGCGAGCATTTGCCCCTACTTGTATACAAGCGGATAATCATATTTATTTATATAAAAAATTACTGTCGTCCGACTAAAATAAGAAATTTAAAATAAAGTCCTCTAATGAAGTTTTAGAGGTGTTTTTTGTTGAAAGTCAAAAAGCACCCCCTATCCGGAAAGGAATAATTGGGTTTGTACATTTTGGATGTCTTTTTGAAATATACTTTTAAAGTAAGCTTCAGGAAAAAGTAGGAACTTTTCAAGACTGACGTAGGAGCAAAGATTTTTTGCGGCTACCATGACCATGGTCGAGAAGTCTTCAGCCTCTTTTATCCGCTTATGTAGAACTGTAAACAGGAGGTTGAGTATCAATGCCACCCAAATCTGGATTTTGATCCCGTTCTCGCTGTCCGACAAAAAATATCTGAGTTCAAAATTCTGCTTGATCTGCTTGAAAAGCACTTCGATAACCCACCTGTTCTTATAGAGAAGAGCTATGGTTAGGGCATCCAATCCCTTAAGATTGGTGATAAACTCCAGCGTTTCACCGCTTTCAGGGTCAGCATAAACCACCAGTCTGGCTTCAACTGTCCGAGAAACTCCCTTCTCCCTGTAGCTCAGTGAGATAATCTGGTCCTTGATGATGTCCAAGGCATGCGTACAGTCAAACTCACTGACCACTTCATATCTTGCATTGTCTTTTTTTCTGGTCACAAAATATCTGTTTGAACTGTCCCACTTTTCAAAGCAGGAATAGCGGTTATATCCTTTGTCGAAAACAGCTATCCCGTGCTCAGGCAGATCCATCACTTTTAAAAACATATTTTCATTTGTGGCCGCAGAACGGATACATATGAAGTTGGGAACGCCTTCTGCCAGATTCATTTTGGCAAATATCTTGGCACCACCTTTTTTCTTTCCGTTCAGGGGATTGCGTCCGGCCCCTCTGAGGATTTCCTTGAACAGCGTGACCGTTGAGGAATCAAAAACCTCAACACGGCTGAGGTCGACCTCTCCACCGATATCGAGCCAATTTCCTACCAAAGATGCCCTATAGTATGAATACAGCCCTTTGTATAGTTGTTCAAAAACACGATAACTGCGTTTACGGTTTGCATCAGAAAGGGTACTCCTGGCAGGTAGCTGCTTCATTCCAAAAGGAATAAGCTTGGTTATGATCAGGCCGATGTTTTTGCAGACCTCTCTAAGACTGCTGTTTCTGGTCAACACCGCATAAAACATGCAGATGAAGTGATCACTTGTTTTGAGTTTCTTGTAGTACCTATCCGAGTTTTCTTCCTCAACGACCTGATTCAATAGCTCTTTGGGAATAAGAGAGAGGAGTTGAGCGATAATAGGATGCCCAGACAAAAATTTATGCTTAAATTGTGTCACGTTGTTGGTTCTTGGTCGAAACAACAATATGAAAAAGATGGGTAAGCTCCAAAAGGGCTGCCCATCTTTGATTTTTGTACTATTCTAGGATTTTATTTTTTATATTGCCTCAGTTCTCGGACGACAGTAATAAAAAATCATTAAAAAATGGCTTATTGGCTCTTGGTGTTTTCTCGGCCTTTATGTTTCAAATTAATTATGCAAATGCAGTTGAATGCAAATTAGTAAAAATCAATCCGGACAGAGTAACTGCTGTTTATGATTGTGATGGGAAATTAGTCACAGTTGTAAGACCTGTTACTGTTAGATGAAATTGATTTGATTATTAATGGTAATGGATGGGTGTTTAATTTATTAAACACCTGTCCTTTTTAATGAAGGAACATGCGCAATAAATATTTATTATTCTTGCTAATCTGTTTATCTTGTGTGAAACAAGAGCGGAAAAATAATTTATTTTCTATAATACTCCCCAAAATTGAGACCAGAGGTTAAGTTAAAAAAAACTGTTTAAATTTAACCTTATGAACAAGCAAACAAGACGAAAGTTTTCTCCTGAGTTCAAGGCAAAAGTAGCCCTTGAAGCAATCAAGAATCAGTTTACATTGGCTGAATTGTCCAAGAAGTTCGATGTTAGCCCTGTGATTATATCCAAGTGGAAGGGTGAGTTTTTGGATAATATGTCAGCTGTATTTGAAAAGGAGCATTCAAAGAAAAAGGAAGAAGGCCCTGCCCTTGAGCAGCTCTATGCCCAGATCGGAGAGCTAAAAGTAGAGAATGACTTTTTAAAAAAAAGCTGCAAGAAACTGGGGATATGAAAGATCGGGCGACATTGATTTGTTCTGATTATAAGGGGCTGTCTATAAGGAGACAGTGTGAAGTATTGGAGGTTCCCCGAAGCAGTCTATATTACAAACCAAAAGGGGAAAACGAGGTCAATCTGAAACTTATGGGAATCATGGACAGGCATCTTACCGATCACCCTACTGAAGGCGTTGTGTCGATGGTCTATCTGTTGACAGGACTGGGCTTCGTTGTCGGCCCAAAGCGCATCAGGAGGCTTTTCAGGCTGATGGGCAGGGAAACCCTTTACAGGAGGAAGAACCTTACCAAATCCGGTTTGCGTGAATATATCAGGCCTTATCTTCTCAGGAACTTAAAGATTGAAAGACCCAACCAAGTGTGGGTAACCGATATCACCTACATTCCGATGCAGAAGGGGTTTATGTTCCTGACCGCAGTCATGGATGTTTACAGCAGAAGGATACTGTCATGGGGTATATCCAACAGTCAGGACGCCAAATGGTGTAAGCAGGTAATCGAAGAGGCCATCAGAGAATATGGTAAGCCAGAGATAGTCAATTCCGATCAGGGAAGCCAGTACACATCAGCCTTATGGATCAATTACCTTGAAGGGCTGGATATCAAAGTATCAATGGACGGAAAGGGAAGGGCTTTGGACAATGTATATATTGAAAGGTTCTGGAAGTCGATCAAGTATGATTACATCTATCTGAACCCAAGCGAGGACGGTTATGACCTGCTCAAAGGTGTCAAAAAGTATATTGAATATTACAACCAAAAGGTCCATCATACCACCAGGGAGAAGCCCGGGGAAAGGTATTTTGGGGCAACCCAAAAAGCAGCATAAAGCAAAAGTTAGTTGTCTTATTTCCCAAGGGTCCCCTTGGGAAATAGGACAACTAAGGATATATTAACAAATAAATAAATTAACTTAGCAACTGATACTTTTGGTCCAACAAATGGGGAGTATTATACACAAAAGAAAAAATTTTCAAAATAACCTGGGATGGCAAATTGGCTGGGGAGTTACCTATAAAGCATCAACTTCCCAATCATAAAACAGAATATGATGGGGTTTTTAAGGTATTAGATAAGGGTATTTATGTAAGTTCAGTTTACAATGGAACCCTTAAGGAATATTTTAAGAATTCAACGCTGGTTTCATTTTTTGATCATAATGGGAATTTTATTGAAGGTTTTGGTGAATTTCCTAAAGCTTATCTTGGGGGAAATTTAGTACCATCAAAAACAGAAAATATAATTGTAGATGATAAAAATTCTTATGTTTTAAATGTTTTGGGTATTCCGCAATTGAAGGTCTATGATGAAAATGGGCAATTTCAACTTGAGTTGACTTGGAAGAGTAAGCAATTTGATTCAAAGATCAATTTTTTTGATAATGACCCTTTTGAATGGGATTTTAATGATCAATGGATAGGCCTTCATCAATTGACTAAAGAAAATAAAAATTACCTAATAACTAGCATGGTTTTGTTTAAAGACAAAGACTGGCAGACTGGCTTGAATAGTTTTGAATGGTACTTAGTGGTTTTAGATTTACTTAACCGAACTTTTTCTGAGGTGAAGTTAGGTGGAAAAGAGTTAGTCGGAAATCCATATTTGGTTTTTTCATGGGACTATGACACAAACTGTGTAAGTTGGTTTCACTACTTACGAAGTTAAAGTTAAACCTCGAAATTCTCTGTGTGATTTAGAAGAAATCGCACAGGGAATTTGAGGAACCCGCGGTAGGCGCCCCCCGGTCTGTGTGTGGACAATTTCTTACCTTTATAACACACAGATTACAAAAATGAAAAAAGAAGATCTCCTAAATGATGACTTCCTCAAGCAGTTCAGGACTGCCGGGGAGCTTAATTCCTTCCTTCAACAGCTTCAGAAAAGAGCCGTTGAGAAAATGCTTGAAGGCGAGCTGGATGCCCATCTTGGCTATGAAAAGCATCAGAATTCCGATAATCCCAATTCAAGGAACGGCTATTCCACCAAAACAATAAAAAACACATTTGGGGAAGCTGAAATCAGAGTCCCAAGAGACAGGGACGGCAGCTTTGAGCCTGCCCTTGTGCCCAAACGCAGAAGCATGGCGGAGGGCGTTGAAAACGTGATCATTTCCATGTATGCCAAGGGAATGTCAAACCAGGACATCGAAGAACAGATCCGGGAGCTTTATGACATCAATGTTTCCTCCTCCACCATCTCAAGGGTTACCGGTGCCGTAGCGGAGGATATTGTTGCATGGAGAAACAGGCCGCTTGACCCTGTATACCTGATCGTTTGGATGGATGGTATATCCTTCAAAGTCAGGGAGAACTCCAAAGTGGTCAACAAGACCGTTTATATTGCCGTTGGCCTCAGAACTAACGGCCTTAAAGAGATCCTAGGCCTTTGGCTTGGCAAGAATGAATCTTCGGCTTTCTGGATGGGGGTACTCACCGACCTGAAAGCCAGAGGGGTTGAAGATATTCTCATAACGGCAACTGACAACCTGAACGGGTTTACTGATACGATAAAAGCTTCATTCCCCCAATCAGTCACTCAGATATGTGTCGTCCACCAGATCAGAAACGCATGTAGATATGTCGCATGGAAAGACCGCAGGGCGTTTACAAGGGATATGAAGGAAATTTATACCGCCCCTACAAAAGATGCTGCTTGGGCTGCCCTGAACGATTTTGCCAAAAAATGGGAATCCAAATACGCTTATGCCATCAAAAGCTGGAGGGACAACTGGGATGAACTCACCGTTTTCTTCGATTACCCGGCTGAAATCCGTAAAATCATCTATACCACCAACCTGATTGAAAATCTCAATGGAAAGATCAGAAAATACACCAAAAACAAGCTCTCTTTCCCGACAGATGATGCCGTAATGAAGTCTGTTTTCCTGGCTGCAAGAGAAGCATCGAAAAAATGGACTATGCCTATCAGAGACTGGGGAGCTATTCTTAACAGTTTCCTGCTTATATTTGGTGATAGGGTCAGGCTTCTTGATACCTGACAATAAAACCATAATTTGAAGTTTACACACTTATCGGGATAGTGTCTTTTTCATCGAAAAACGCTGAAAAGATTTGGACAATTACAAGGACGAATGAAGATGAAAACCTTTACCTAAGATCATATTCATTCAGTCATTGATTTTGATTTAAATTTTTAACCCAATGTAAAAGAATCAAAAAGACGACTAATCTTCCTTCTATTTTTCTAGTATTGACCTGTGGGATTACAAATCCGCCATATCACTTCCCGAAATTACAAATTTCGGGAAGCTTTTAAGCACTGATCAACTCCTCGAAGTCGTCTCTGATATAAATGATATTTCTACCTAATTCAATCCACTTTTTCTTTTCCAACTGCTTTAAAAGTCTGGAAATCACTTCTCTGGATGTGCCCAATTCATTGGCAATTTCCTGATGGGTGATATGGAGTTCATTGGTTTTATGCTGCTTCATCTTGGTGACTATATAGCGCATCAACCTTTCATCCATTCTCTTGAAAGCTACGGCATCCAAAGCTATCAGCATTTCCTGGAACCTGTTTTGGTAAGTCATGGCTACAAAATCTTTCCACTGCTTGAATTGATCCAGCCATTGTTCATGTTTGGCGATTGGAATACCTAGGATGACGGTTTTTTCTTCAGCTACAGCCTTGATTTCACTGGGTTTGGAGGCAGAACAACAGGTCAAAGACAAAGCACAAGTTTCCCCAGGCTCCAGGTAATAAAGGAACAACTCTTTTCCATCTTCGTCCATTCTTAGGATTTTGATTGCTCCTTCCAGTACGATCGGAACCATTTTGATGAATTGACCGGGTTCGGTAATAATTTTACCCGGTAAGAACTCATAGATAGTGCCATTTTCCAAAAGTGCATTCAATAAGTTGGGGTCTGTGATATTCGGGAGTTTAACTTTGAGTTCCTCTAGTTCCATATTGTAATTTTTGGTTAAAAGTAGGTTTTGGTGTTCCCCTAATTTAGTGATAAATGTTACAATAGAAAAAGGCCGGATAATTTACCCGGCCCTTTTCAACCACCAAACCTATTATTTAAGCACTAAAACCACCGTCAACCACGAAAGTCGCTCCGGTAATATATTTTGCATTATCGGAGGCCAGATAGGCCGCCATATTCGCAATATCTTCATTGACAGCATACCGGCCCAACGGGACCATGCTTTCAAAGCCTTTTTTGACTTGCTCACCTGCCCCTGGTGCCATTTGGTCTTCCAGAGAGCGCATCATCCTATTTTCCACTGGTCCTGGATGGATGGTGTTGACACGGATATTGAACGGGGCACCTTCTTTGGCTGCTACCCGCATGGTTCCGATTACCGCATGTTTACTGGTCGTATAAGCCACCATTTTTGCGGTTCCCGTTAATCCTGCTACCGAAGAAGTGATCATAATTGCCCCACCAGCCTTTTGCATGTGAGGGAAGGCATATTTTAATCCCAGCCAACCCCCCTTGACGTTCACGTTCATCACCAGGTCAAATTCCTCCTCAGAATATTCGGTCAATGGTTTTACCACACCTTCAGTACCGGCATTTAGGAAGACAATATCCAACTGCCCGAATAATGCAACAGCTTTATCAGTGTAGGCTTTAACATCTGAAGGCTTGCTTACATTGGATGCATGCGTATGTATCCTTTTGTCCGCAAGTTCTTTTTTTGCCTCTTCAAGGTTTTTCTCGCTCAAGTCTACCAAAAGTATTCCGGCAGCCCCTTCATTCAAAAACAGCTTGGCAGTTGCTTTTCCGATTCCTCCTGCTCCTCCGGTGATGATGGCGTATTTTCCTTTTAAAGTCATGGCTAAGTAATTTTGGTTTATTAATCTTACAGATCAAATTTAGTTCTCTGATTGTTTTTTTCTGACAGTAATAATCAGGCTATTACATGATTTTCATCAGGGTTTGGCAGCAAGGATTTTTGGATATTTGGCTTAAGAGATAACCAAAACTAACGCAGCCATGAAACGTATCATTGTTCCTATCGATTTCTCTTCTTATGCTGATAGCGCCTTCTTAACGGCACTTAAAATTGCTGACAAAGAGAACAGCAGTATAACCTGTGTCAATGTTGTGAATTCAGCACTGGACTGGAAAAACCTGAGTGCAGATAAAAAGAAACAACATCCCGATATCCTGGATGCAGAGGCTGAAGCCAAGGATAAATTAAAAGCTTATGTCATGGAACATAAATTGGGAGGTGTACCGGTAGAATCGGTTGTAGGGGTTGGGGTTCCTCATGAAATCATTCTTGATGTAGCCAACAAACACAAAGCTGATCTAATAGTCCTTGGAGCCCACGGCAAAGAGCATAGTAAAGAAAAATTTGTAGGCTCAAACCTTCAAAAAGTGATCAGGAATGCGGATTGCCCCGTATTGGCAGTCAAAAAAGCCATGAATGGTAACCACCTTAGAAAAATGGTTTTTGCTTCCATGTTCAATGAAGAATCCAAGCCGGCATTCGTAAAAATGAAGCCCTTTATCAAAGCCTTCCATACCTCGGTCCATTTCCTTTTTGTCAATACCCCAAGTGCCTTTGTCAATTCCAGCGAGGCACAAAAAAGGATGGACCACTATGCTAAAGGATTAGAGGATATGGTCATTCACAAGCATATTTACTGCCATCAGGAACCCGAAAAAGGTATCATTGAGTTTGCCGAAAGCCATAAAATCGGTTTTATCGGTATTGCTTCTTCTGATAGGACAGGGAAAAGTTCTTACCAGATAGGAGTGACGGATACAGTCCTTTATAAAACTGAAATCCCGGTACTAAGCGTAAAATTTGAATAAAACCCCAGCAAGAAAAGCCTACAAAGCTTTTGAGGTTACTTAGATTCTGATTGAAGGAAATTTTATTCCATTTCAAAAGGATGAAAAGTAACCTTTTTTATTCCACATCAAGCACTTCTTTTTTCTTCAGTTTCCAATAAATACTGGAACTGCCCAGGTTATCCAGACTGGATATTACCTGTTTGATGACATTGGTCAAGGTAGAAACCGGAAATTCCGGTGTAGTGGTTTTAATGATTTCATAAAGGTCATGGATCCATTTTTTATACTGCTTGGCATTATCACCTACCCAGTCAGGTGCCGGTACTTGGGGATCTTCTTCATGAATGTATTTTTTCACTTTTCCAATGAAGTCAAAGGTGTATTTTTTTAGCTTTTCATAGTATTCCCTGGCGATAGGATCATCCTCATCTGCCATGTCTTCTATGTTGTGCATGACATCCTTCAGGTCCTTGGCTGCATAAACCATGGTTCTCAAGGTAAGCATCAGTGATGTTAGCAATTTTGCTTCTTCTAAAGTGAGGTTTTGTTCCTGAAGGTCAATGTGATAAGCGGTTAATTCATCCTCCAGTTTTTTGATGGCCCGATATTCTGCCATCAGGTCTTTTGGCTGGAATAATATTTTTCTCCAAATGGATACATTATTATTGCCATATCCATCCCAGACATTTACCATAAAATTGATGGTTTTGTCAAAAGCTACCTGTATTTCTTTCTTCAGTGCAGCTATGGCTGCTTCAGGAATCTGAACGCTTACATTTTTGATATATAGGGAAACACCTTCCGGTTCCGCAGAAGTAAACCTGGTTTTTAGCCATTTCTCCAGCTGGGAAATAAAAGGGAAAAACAGAATGATGCCTATCAAATTGATAACCGTATTTAAGAGCACAAGTTCCATCAAGGGATCTTTGATAGAGAATACGGACATGGTGACATCTACGAGTTGACGGACAAATGCAAATACCAAAATTCCAGTAATCAAATTGAATAGAAAATGGGACAAAGCAAGCCTCTTTTTATCAGCTGACCCATTCAATGAGCCTATTGCTACGGTGATGGTCGTACCGATATTAGCTCCAATAATCAAAACAGCACCTTCCAATAAGGTGATCAAGCCTGCGCTCATAGAGCTTAGAATAATCACCACCATGGCTGAACTAGATTGGATCAGCGCTGTCACCACAATTCCTATGAGGAGATAGATCCATAAGCCATATTGATGGAATCTTTCCAGATCAATTTGATCTGCAACTGCCTCTATGGCTGTTTTCATAAAGTCCAGGCCCAAAAAAAGCAAACCAAAACCCACCAAAAAAATACCGGTCTCTCGCACTTGGGGCCTACTGGAAAAAAACAGGGAAAAAATACTGCCTAAGGCTAAAAAAGGCATGGCGAAATCTGCCACACTGAGTTTAAATCCAAGGGTAGCCACTATCCAGGCCGTTACGGTGGTTCCTAAATTTGCGCCCATTATTACTCCTATCGCATTCTTGAGTTGGATTACCCCTGCTCCCAAAAAGGCCAAAACCATCAAGGTCACCAAAGAACTGCTTTGAAGAACCGCTGTGATCAGTGTTCCGATCAGGATGCCTTTGATGGAGGAGTCCGTGAACCGCTGCAGTAGGTTTCTGAAGGACTTACCTCCCAGTTCTTTGATGGCATTTTCCAATTGGTGCATGCCCCAAAGAAAAATGCCTATACCAGCGAAGAATTGCCAAAAATCAAAAACCTCTTTTTCCATATTAGGGCCACGCTTTTAAGCAAATATAAAAATAAGGCTAAAAAAACCTGTTTGCTAAAGTTTTATCCAGATCCTTTTTTGAGCTTTTTGATTCTTTTGGGATTGTACCATAAATAAAACCCCGATATCCCTAAAAAGATCAAAGCTAAAGAGGTCAAAGTAGAATAGATCAACTTGCTGTTTTCGGAATCTGTCCTGCTCAAAAAATCCAGGATACTTCCGTCATGAATTTTTTCAATCAGGTCTGAATTCCGCTGGGCTACAGATACTATTTCCCCTGAATAGCCGTCTATTTGGATTTCAGTGAAGTGGTATTTAAAAATGATTTTGACAATGCCCTTGTCCGGGCGGATATCCAAGCGGTCAATTTCGCTTTCTTTATGTAAGCTATCCCGCATATAGTGACTGCCAATCTCCAGGATTTTTTCAACAGGAATCCAATTTGAGGGCGTTTCCACCCTGGTTTTTTGTGTTTTTGGTATTAAATGCAGTTCTTTTTTCCAAGCCAATAATATGGCAGTGATTCCTATCAGGATAAGAAAAACAACAAATGGAATGCTGATCCATTTGTGGATTCGTCGGTGGATCCTGGTAATATTGGCTATTATGGAAATTCTGTTCATGAGCTTCTGTTTCCAAAGATAAACCTATCCTTAGCGCAAAGAAAAATTAAACTTCAAGCGGTTAATTTTGAGGATTGATCAGCCAAAAACCGCCTGGGCCAACTTCATGGCTTCAGAAAATTCGTTTTTATCCAAATTGGGGGCATATCCGTTTTCTTCCAATATTCTGATCAGGTTTTCAGTCGCTACGTTTCCTACCAGTTCATCTTTTGCCATAGGACATCCTCCATAACCTTTAAGGGCTCCATCAAATCTTCTGCAGCCTGCTTTTAATGCAGCCTCAATTTTCGGTTTTAAATCTTGTGGCCTAGTGTGGAGATGCATTCCAAATTCAATTTGAGGATAAGCCTGTGCATTAACCTGATAGAGTTCAGCTATAAGTGAAGGCTCTGCAGTACCAATGGTGTCAGCAAAGGAAATGATTTTTATTTCCAGGTCGTGGAGGTGTTGTACAAATTCAGCAACAAGATCCGGAGAGTAGGGGTCTCCATAAGGATTTCCAAAACCCATACTCAGGTAGGTGACCAAGGTTTTACCTTTATTTTCACATAGATTTTGGATTTCCTCTACTGTTTCAAGAGCTTTCTGAATGGACCTGTTGGTATTTCTTTGTTGGAATGTTTCGGAAACCGATAACGGGAAGCCCAGGTAATCAATTTCCTCAAACAATAAAGCTTCATTGGCCCCCCTTTCGTTGGCTACAATGGCAAGTAGCTTTGATTTGGATTGGTGCAGGTCCAATAAAGAAAGAACCTCTGCGGTATCCCTCATTTGGGGAATGGCTTTAGGGCTTACAAAACTACCGAAATCAATGGTGTCAAAACCTACCTGTAGCAACTGATTGATATAAGCTGCTTTTATGGCCGTATCAATGAAAACTTCTCTGCCCTGCATCGCATCTCTAGGGCATTCTATCAATTTTATCATGGCTTGAAGCTAAGGCCAGTATTGTCAATTTCCAAAAATCAGGTGTTTTTGTGCCTTACTTTGTTTTTGAGACTATCCTTATATGCCCCAAATGGTGTTTACAATGCCAAGAATACACCCTAAAAGTACCAACAGGGTATTTTAATTGTTCGGTCATAAAAGGTAATCGTTACAACAGTGAAGGTGTTGATGCTTTGTTACTTAAATTTAAAGGATTTTGATATGATTTTTTCAAATTTTTCCAGAAGTTTTCTTTATGGACATGGCTTTTAGTTTTTCCAGGAAAATTATTTTCGAAGATTATTTTGAACTCATTGAATAGTTGGATATCGGTTTTCGGGCTTTACAAATTTGCGTATATTTCAAAATGAAAAAAATACAGGATAATGAAGTCAGATGGGGTGTGATTGGGGTTGGAAATGTGTGTGAAAGAAAATCTGCCCCTGCGATGAACTTGGTGCCCCACAGCAAATTGGTGGCAGTCATGCGAAGGGATGAGGAAAAGGTTAAGGATTATGCCAAGAGGCATGGGGTTGCCAAATGGTATACCTCTGCACAGGAACTCATTGAAGATCCTGAGGTAAATGCCGTTTATATTGCAACTCCTCCCCACATGCATCTTCCCTATGCCAGATTGGCGGCGCAATTCGGGAAACCTGTTTATGTGGAAAAACCCATGGCTAGAAACTTTGCTGAATGTCAGGAAATGATAGCTGTTTGTGAAAAAGCAAATGTGCCACTTTATGTTGCCTATTACCGAAGGGCCTTACCTCATTTTTTAAAAATCAAGAAACTGATAAATGATGGAGCTATAGGGGAGGTGAGGACTGTTCATATCAATTTAAAACAGGTATTGAGGCCGGATGTGGTTGTTCACTTGGAAAACAACTGGAGGGTTGATCCCCGGATTGCGGGAGGGGGGTATTTTTTTGACCTGGCTTCCCATCAACTGGACCTGCTGGATTTCTTTTTCGGTCCCATTATTAAAGCGCATGGAATTGCTGTCAATCAGGCCAAAGCTTACGAAGCAGAGGACATGGTTGCAGGAAGTTTTTTATTTGAAAGCGGAGTACTTGGTACAGGGAATTGGTGCTTCAGTTCTTCTAAAGATGCCCAGATAGATGAAGTGGTTATTTATGGCAGCAAGGGCAAAATTACTTTCGAAACTTTTGGAAAAGGTGCATTTATTCTGGAGGCTGATCTGGATTCATTGCAGCATTTTGAATTGGAACTTCCTTATCATATACAGCAGCCTTTGATTCAAAGTATTGTGGAGGACTTGCTGGGTACGGGTGAATGTGCCAGTACCGGATTGACCGGGGCCAGGACCAATTGGGTGATGGATGAAATGGTGAAATCCTTCTATGATAAAAAATCATAGAAGGATTCTAATATGAGAGTTTAGCCTTTTTTAAATGCTTCCCATTTCTTTTTCCATTCTTCTGAAGAGAGGTCATTGTCATAAATGTAGGCAGCGATCAATTTTATATCATCCTCATCTACATAAATACCCGGCATAAGGCCGAAATTTTTTATGGCCCCCTTCATTCTGGATTTTTCTTCACTGGGATTTTTGACAAAACTCACTATACCGGCAATGAATTCGTCTTTCGAAACCCCTTCATGGTAATAATGTCGGCGGACCATAAACATAGGCGGTCCAAGCCTGCTCTGAGGGCCTCCTGTCATATCAGGGTTGTGGCAGCTGAAACATTGCTGTGCCATCAACTTGAGGGCTTTGATGTCATGTTCTTGCTCAATTGGAAGTAAGATATTGGCCCCCTCTTTTGATGGGGATTGAAGTGCGTCTTTTGCCTGGACTGATACAAGAACTATCAATCCCAAAGTAATAAGGACCAACCTGAAAGTTGCGGGGAAATTAAACTGGGGCTTCATATTTTTTTGATGTGATGATGTTCTATTTGATCAATTTTAGTCCCTCCAGTGCTGACTCATCCTCAGGATGGTACATCAATACTTTCTGGAACAGTACTTTAGACTCGCGCATCTTCTGAAGGTACAACTTATTCCAGGCCAACAAGAGCAAGCCGTCATAATCAAATGGATAGAGGTTGACCACTTTCTCGATGTAAGGATCTGCTTTGTCATAATTGCCCCTATTGTAATAAATCAAGCCCATCCTATAATTGACCAATGAATTTTGGGGGTCAATCTGCAGGATTTTCTGGTAGATTTCGATGATCTTGTCCCATTCTCCCTGCACGGATAGGGGTAATACCAAGCCCAACTTGGGTTCTATGGCATAAGGCTTGAGATTTACTGCCTTCTGATAGTAGTCAATTGATTCTTTCAGCTGCCCGCCCTGATAGCTGAGCCAACCCAAACGTAGATTGATCTCGTAGCTATCATCTTGGTAGACTGATCTTAGCTGATCTGCAGCAGATTTGAAATTTCCCTTTTTTTCCAGGTCATAACTCTTCTTAAATGCATGAATGATATTTTCCTGGGCCATTGTCTGACCTGCCAATAATAGGGCTAGGACAATGAAGACATATTTCACAGGCCTGAACAGTATTTGCTGAAATCCTGCTGTCTGATTTGAGATTGGGATTAAAATTTCCATGATGATATCGCGGTTATGGAATGAATTTGATAATTCTTTTGATTGAAGTTTTCTCCTGTGAAAGGAACCTGAATAAATTGACTCTGATTGCTCATGTAAGAATAATCCAAGGTCAATGACCATTTTGGGGCAGGGAGCAATATCAGTCTTCCCCCCAATCTTTGCTTGACCAGATCCATGCGGTTAAAAATGACAAGGCCATCTTTCAGGAAAAAATTTTCCAATTCGCCAAAGGTGCCATAAGCTTCTGCCCAAAGCCAATTATTTATTTTTGCCCCAATTTGTTGATCTAAAATGGTTCTATTATTGATATTGCCATCCTTGTAATCCTGATTTTGGTAAGACCCCGTGGTTATGGTATAGAGGTTTAGGTTTCCAAAAGGATACAAGATCAACCGGATATCGGTCTGATTCTGTATGAAATCAGCAACGGTACCTCTATAATAGCTGGCACCCAATGTGATGAAATCAAACCTTTTGTAAAGAGAAGCAAAGGCTACCAGGTCATTATTGTTGACCCGGGTGGCTACGGAGCGGATGGTTGGCCTTCCCGGTGAACCACTCACGATTTGAGTGATGGAATTGTACCCGGAATTGATAAAATGGATTCCTCCCGATACGCTAAACCCTTTGGCAACCAAAAGATTGGCGCTGGCATAGTATTGATGTAGAGTAGAGGGGAAATCATTTTCCTTAACAGCTTCTTCAGAGGCCTGTACGTACCTGAGGTGGCTTACCTGGAGGTGGGAATATCCATGATAAAAAGACAACCTCGGGGAAAGATGGTGTTGCAAGCCAATAAAGAAGTAGTGGTGTTGCCTGGGAATGAATTGCGCACCATCCCTATCTAAAGGAACATTGCTGGTAAAATCATCAAGAATTGCCGGATCTGCTATCCCCGTGTAATTGTAGGCCAAGTCCAAACCTGTCACAAAACCCGGTTGATCTGTATTTGTTTTCCTTTTTAACGAATCAGGGAAGCTTGAAGCCAAAACCTGGGCATCTGCTTGTCTTCCGGAAAACAGATAGGAATAATAAAGATACTCCTTGACATATTCCTCGGTATAATTCATTTCCAGAGCTTTTTCAAAATGCCGGGCAGCCAAATGGTAATTTTGTTTCTCATAATAGGCTATGCCCATCCTTACCCTGAGGTAGTAATAATCCATGCCCTGATTCAAGGCTTGATTTCCTTCAGCAATCAGTCCATCCCAGTTTTTTTGCAGGAATAGCTCATAAGTGACTCTATCCACTTCCGAAAGACTCTTCTGCTGTTGGGCATATACGACTTTTGGCCAGGTAAGCATCAAGATGATGCCCATGGCTAGGATGCTTCTATCCATGATAAATCATGTTTTGAACTTTTGGATGGAAACTGAAATCTTTTGATTCCAGTATGATCTAAGACAAATTCAAAAGAGGAAGTCTCTAAACTCCTTCCGAAGGAGCTCTTGATAACTTTACTCTTTAATTCAAGGGGCTTAAGCGAAAGTCCCTTACCATTTTCCGGGTATTTCAAGCTGTAATCTCCTTTCAGGTATCGGTAGAACGGGGCGAAAAAGTCCTGAAGGATTATTTTTCTTGGGTCAAAAATGATATTTACAGGAAAGCTGTCTTTTAATTCCAGCCCGTTGGTAAAACCAAAGCTGACTTTGTAGGCAGCCAAAAAGAATAGGTACAAAACAGATTTGCGGTCACCTTCAAAATGGGTGAAATGGAGCATAGCATCATCCAGTCTGAAATAGGCTTTTGACCCACTTGTTTCACATTCCAAATACCTGATAAGGGTGTAATAATCTCTTTTTACATGCCATACAATTTCTTTTCCATCTTCATCATTGAACTTCAATTGATCCCCTATCACAAAGGAGAAGGCCTTTTTAAGAACAGGATGTGGCGTCAAAGAGGATACCACTGCGCCCATGGGAGGATTGGCTACAGACTTTAAGGATTCCTTTCCCTGATATCTCATCCATACATCTGAAAGTGGGTAATCTATGGTTTTAGAGCCGATATAAGGGGTCGCTTGAATTTGGAAATGAAGATGAGGGTAGGGAGAATTACCTGAATTTCCCATTCTGGCTATGATATCCCCTCTTTTTACCTTATCTCCTTTTTTGGGAATGATGCTTCCTTTTTTCAAATGGCTCAATTTACTGTAAAGAAAATCGGCATGCTTGATGATGATTGTATTTCCCCAATTTTTTTCCAGATTTCTGGTTCCAATGGGATTTTCTTCAATCTCATTGACCACTTCCTCTATTGTGCCATCGGCCGGAGCCAAAATGTTCTTGTCATAACCGTAATAATCAGAAGGAAAATCCCCTTGATTTTTAAAGGTTTTACCTTCTTCATCCATAATTTCAAAATCCCAAGCATGCTTCCAGTCATCCTTGTGGGTATAGGGGCCATTGTGTCCTTGAGTGACTGTCCATTCGCCAAAAAATGGGAGATAGATGGGTATAGGGCTTTTCTTACCGAAACGTTCCATAAAATTCGTGAATTGGTAGAGGTTTTTTTCCGGGGAGTTCTGCTGCCAGAAAATGGTACTCAGGCCAATCCTGTTGTCTGTTCTAAATTTCAGTCCATACAAAACTGTCAAAACGGCCAGATTAAAGGGGAAAGAATGAACGGGCAAATAAAAAATGTTTAATATTTCCTGCAAAGAAATACTAAGCACAGTGACCATAGGAATGATCAGCAGAAGGCTGAGGTAAGAGCTTTTGTTCGGAATTATAAAAAAACCTCCCAATGCTACAGCGGTAAGTATGTAATTGAAGCCGATGTAACTAAATGAGATTTCTGTAAAGGGCACTTTTAGTAAAAAATAAAAGAGGTAGGCAGTATAGAAGCCCAACAAAGAAAGGGTAAACCCTATCCTGGAATAAATCAGTAAGCCTAAGGCAGCAAATACCCCGGCGAAAACGTTTTGTTGAAAAAAGATGGCCCCTAAGGATAGAAAGTAGGTTTTGAGTGAAGAGGGGAATGGAATCTGATTCCACCATTCATACATGGTTACCAGTTTGCTTCCTCCCAAAATGTATAATTCATTGAGTACATAAATCCCCCTTTCGCTCAAACCCAAAGCTTCGAACTGACGGGATGCCAAGCGAAGAAGCCAAAAAACTGTAATGAAGGGCAAACTCAGAAAAGGCAGGCCATATTTCCCCAAAAAGCCCTCAAAGGCCAGGGAAATAAATAGGGTCAATATCCCGGAAACTACGATCAGAAAGAGCAACAATGGTCCCGGCTGAAAGTAAATGGCCAAACCCACACCCACGAGCAGAGCGTTAAAACCATAATAACCCTGACGTATGTTGAATTCATAGAGTCCAATGAAATAGGCCGTCAGGAGTGCTGTGGCCACGGAAATCAAGCCGTAAAGCCCCACATAGAAATCAATAAAGGTCAATAACAAAAGGATGATTCCAAACCATTTGTTGTTGGAAAAGAATACCTGTGCATAGCTATTGAACAGGGCCTGTGGGAACCATTGGAGCCTTTTCATGGTCTACCGTAATCCATTTAAATATGGAAGTTTTTGAGGTGCTCAGGTGTAATTTCCTGGGAATTGATGGTTTCTAAAGTTTCCTGCTTTCTGATCAGGTGGGCTTTGCCATCTTTGTCCAGAAGAATGATGTTTGGGCGCATATTGATGAATTGGAGCCATTGGGTATTATTGTAAGCTCCAACTCTCCTTATGACATAATGGTCACCTTTTTTAAGGAGAGGAAACATCACATTGCCCCTGATGACATCTATATTCATACACAAAGGACCATAGATGGTAGTGTCTTCACTCTGCTCTGAAATAGGCTCGATGGGCCGTATATCATGTTCATACCAAAATGCGGTAAAGAGCAGGTTGACACCAGCATCAATGATGGTAGCCCTTCTTCCATCGGAAAGCCTTTTGTTAGCAAGGACTGTACCTGCCAGATAACCTGCTTCATCTATCAGTGCCCTTCCTGTCTCCAGTAGGAGCATTGGCAGATGCTCCGGTTTGATTTCGGAACTGAGCAATGCAGCCGTAATGGCTTCGGCAAAATCATCAAAGGAAGGTGCGGTGTCCGTTCCGGGGTAATAAGCCCCCCGCAGGGTGTTTTTAGAAGCAAATCCGCCTCCCATATCAATGTACTGAATGACATGCCCATGTTTTTTTTCCAGACCAACAGTCAATTGGGCCAATTTGGATGCTGCGATCCGATATGCCTCTGTGGTCATCATGTAAGTACCTATGTGGGTGTGGAGTCCTATGAGATCCAGGTTTTTGCTGGCCATTATCCTATTAAGAGCATCCCAAGCTTCTCCGTTCTCAAAGTTGAAACCAAACCGGTCCCATTTAGGATAAATTCCCACATCCATATTGACCCGGATGGCTACTTTAGGCCTTTCTTTCATCTCCTTGGATAGATGGATGATTTCATAAAGTTCATCGAAATGGTCAATATGGATCAAAGAACTGTTTTGAATGGCTTTTCGGAGATCTTCCGTGCTTTTGTCAGGTCCATTGAAAATGACCATTTCACCCGGAACACCATTGGCAATCGCTTTGTCATATTCAAAGCCTGAAACTACCTCAGCCCATGCTCCTTCCTGATGAAAAATGTTGCAAATGGCATTGAGATAGTTGGTTTTATAAGACCAGGCAAATTGTACTTTTGGATAGCGTGAACTGAATGCCCTGTATGCTTCCTTGTAAGTCCGGCGGATGGTAGTTTCCGAAAGGATGAAAAGGGGAGATCCAAATTCATCAATCAGTGATTTTATAGAAACTCCGTCTATATGGGAAATAGGGTCCAGTTTCCTTGCCATGCCATATTTGCTGGGCAATCCGGCATTAAGTCTTTGGATGATGGGTCTTTCAAAAGTTAACTTTTCCATGGCTTTGAAGAATTTATTGTTAGAGCTCACCTTTGGTGGCCAATTGTTCAAATTCGTGTAAATCGGTAATCATGTCAAAAGAATATCTTATGAACATCTTTCCGACCTGATATCCTTGGAAAGGCTTTACGTCTTCACCTAAGGCAAGTCGGACCAATGCCTCAGGAAGGTTTTGGCCGGCGGCAACAGCCAGATAAACCCAAGCAGGTAATCTGGGGTTGATTTCGATCATATAGAGTTCGTCTTTGGATGTTCGGATTAGCTCCAATTCCATTCCTCCCCTCCATTGGGTCTGGGATATGATCTTATCAGTCAATTCCATCATTGCCGGATCTTCCAAAGTGATGCCGCCCCAGGCTTTTCCTTTGTCTGTGATGTAAGTTTTTCGCATGGGTACAGCACCAATGGTATTGCCTTTACCATCTCCAAGGGCTATGACATTTACCTCCGTCCCTTTGACAAATTCCTGAATTACAATAGGTAGCCCCCACTTGGCGGCAATCTTATTAAAGTACATAGCGACTTGATCCAAATCATAAGCTATATGAGCATCGTAAAACTTGCCCTTTACTACTACCGGGAATTCGAATTTGTCACGGTGCTGTACAAAATCCTGAACACTCGTGATTGGCTCGCTGTATGGAACTTTCACTCCGTATTTTTTGCCATATTCCGGCAGGTTGGATTTATGTCTTTCTTCAAATTGCTTTAAAGTTGGCAGGAATGTCTTGATGCCCATATCCTGAAGTACTTTTTCAGACTTCATAAAGGTGAAAAGCTCCGAATCAAAATTGGGAATCAGAACATCCAGATGTTCTCTTTCCTGAATGTACCGAAGCCGGTCCAGCAAGGGTTCCACACCGTCCGAAGGGTAGGGGACTTTATAGGTTTTGTCCACCAGGTCATGCATGTAGGCTCCAGGCTCCAGGTTTTCGTAAGCCAAACCAACAATCCTTGCATTCAATATTTTGGAATCCTTAATGCCCCGAATTACCGGGATTCCAGGACCAGGGCTGTCGATGTTGTTGAGGCCGGAAAGACCTATGGTTAATTTTTTCATCTCAGTCAGGTTCAGTAAGATGGAATAGCTTCAAAGTGGCAAGGAAGTCGTAATAATACCTTTCAAATGTTTCGGCATCCACTTCGTATTTTTCCAAAATATGCTTTGATACAGCCTCAAAAGACTGCCCATTTTTGATCAATTGGAGAATCTCCAATCCTATTGGATTCAGTGAATAGGACTCCCCGGAAAGCGGGTCGAAAACAAATCCTGAATCACTGATGGCGATATTTTTCCTGATTTTAAGCATAGTCGTAACGGTCGTGATATTCGAAACTTCATCCTAATAAAGATAAAAAATATAGTTAGTCCTTTTTATGACATTTGTCACCTGAATGCATGAATTTTCCCGAATTTGAAAGGCGATGTGAAGGAGTTGGCATAAAAAAAATGCACCGATTAAGTTGGGTTTTTAAAGAGTAAATTGAAATACCCAATTCCTACCTTGATCCTTACATTTTTAACAAAGCAAGTCTTTGAAAAATCTTTCTTTGAGGAATAAATGGGATTCGGAAAAACTGATTTTTCTCCTCTTGCAGAGGAAAATAATGATATCTTATGTGGATTGTTTTACAGGATTCAAAGATAAAAAATCCCAGCCTTTAATGACCGGGATTTTAAGTTAAATCTTGATAAACAATTTGTCTTTTGGCCTTCTTACTTTTTTGGCATTTACCATATGGTCTTCTTTCTCGTCTCTATACCCCAATGCCAGCAAGGCGGTACTACCCATTCCTTGTTCATTTAGCCCTAAGATGCGGTCCACTTCTTTGGCATTGAAGCCTTCCATGGGCGTGCTGTCCACTTTTTCCTCTGCAGCGGCAACCAAAGCAGTTCCCAGCGCGATATAGGCTTGCTTGGATGCCCAGCCGAATTGTTCCTCCTCTGTCTGTTTTCCAAAATGGCTTTTCAAAAAGTTGGCATATTGTTCTAATGAACCTTGCTCTAAGTTCCGCTCTTTATACACCATATCAAAATAGGTGTCGATTTGATCCGCTGTAACTTTTTTCCAGGCTGCAAATACTAACAAATGGGATCCTTCCACTACTTGTGGTTGTTTAAAAGCTGCTTCATGGAGTTTTTCCCTTGTTTCTTTGTCCTCTATGACCAAAATGGTAAATGGTTGAAGTCCATTGGAGGTGGCTGTCAATCTGATGGCTTCCAGAATATTTTCCAATTTTTCAGCTGGCACTTTTTGACCGTTCATTCTTTTGGCCGCATAGCGCCAATGTAAACTATTTATGGTATGGTTCATTTTGTTGTTGTATTAACTTATGTATATACATTTAATTTTAAAAATTGGTTCATTACTGATTATTATTTTTTGATGTTGTTAGGATAAATTTTTACTGGATCAAAAAAGACGAAAATAACTTTGAGACCAGCTAATATATACATGTAAAAAGGGAGTCTCTGCTCCCTTTTTAAATAATCAATCAAACAACTTGCTCAGTTTTGAAAAACCTTCTTTGAAAGAATCTCCCGCTGAGGCAAATAGATGTTTGGCCTCTTCCCATTTGTCTTCTGCTTCATGGGAAAGTTCTTCGTATTTTGCCTGCAGCTCTGCTTTTTTTGCTTTCAGTTCAGCCATTTTTTCCATGTATTCAGCTTTAGCTTCGGCTTTGGAGCTTTCGAATTTGGCTTCGAGGATTTCAATTTGATCTTTCATTTCCTCTAATTGTCTTTTTGCTTTTTCTTTGAGGCTCATATCTTCTTTAGGGTTAAAGTTTTTATAAAAATAACCATATTGTCCCTCAGTTCCATTGGAAAGGTTGGAAAAAATTGATTGAATAGCATTAATCTAAAATTTCGCTTTAAAGGTTTTTGGAAAATGATTTTTTAGAATTTCAAAATGAATTCCTGAAGGTTTTCACTTCTTTCCAACTGAAGTTTCTTTCTCAACCGGTAACGCGCTATTTCCACTCCCCGGGGACTGATATTCATCAAATACGCAATTTCCTTAGTGGAAAGATTCATTCTCAGATAGGCAGTCAATTTGATTTCCTGTGGACTTAAAGTCGGATGAGCTTTCTTGAACCTATCCATGAAATCCCCATGAACTTGATCAAAATGGATCTCAAACTGATGCCAATCATCATCTTCCGCTATATTTTTATCTATACTTTGAATGACTTTTTGAAGCTCATTTTTTACCTCCTGGTTTTTACTTTTTTTGATGATTTGGGCTAAATGGCTTTTTGTCTGATCAATAAACCCGTTTTTGTTCAATAAGTGCATGGTAGCAGATGCCAGTTCCTTGTTTTTGCTCTGGATTTCTGCTTCTAATTTTTCGGTTTTTAGTTTTTTTAATTCCTTTTGTGAATTTTTGAGATCATTGGATTTTTGTTCCAATTCTTTTCTTTGTTCAGCGGTGATGGCCTGGGTCTTTTTTTGGTATTGTTTGTCCACTCTTCTGGAAACAATAAATAAGGCCAAAATGGCGGCTGACAAATAAAAAAACCAGGCCGTTGTTGTCCTGTACCAAGGAGGCAATACCGTAAAAGTAAATGGTATGGCCTCTGAAATCTGGCCATATAAATCTTTGCTTTGAAGATAAAATGTATAATTACCTTCGCTCAAATTGGTATAGGCTTTATCCCTCTTTTGGGTCCAATCTCCAAATTCTTTTTCCAGTCCTTCCAACCAAAATCTGAATTGTGTGGTATTTTCATTGTTTGGAATGCTATTGGTAAATTCAAAGCGTATATCAGCTTGGTTAAAAGGGAGCTGTAAACCCTTGCCTTTGCTTTCTGATCCGAATTTTTGTTCCATCAATTCTACATGCTTTCCCAAGGCCAAAAGTGAATCACTGGGTTTGGTCAAATAAACTGCCTTAATAAAAGTCGGATAGGGGGGAGGCAACACCTTATTGATATCAAGCTTGTACCAGATAAATCCTTCATTGGCTGCGAAAATCACCTCATTGGACCTCAGCAGGGATACATTTTGCAGGTCATCATTCAATAGGGGAATTATTTTATTGAATATCTGATGGTTTTTTTGATAAGAACCATCTGCTTGTTTTTCCAATACCCCAACTTCCATGCTTCCGATATAAAAAATATTGCCAATAGGATCTTCAACCAAACTGGTGACCAAGAAGTCCTTTTCAAAATATGGATTAAGGACCTGATCTTTTTCAAACCGGTTTGTTGCTGGGTTATACACATAAATTCCATATTCTGTGGTAAAGACAAGCCTGCCCCCAATTTTCCAAACGGAATTCAACAAATTGGTTGGTAAGCCGTCTTTGTTTCCGTAAAACCTTGCCGTAACTTCTGTGAGGTCTTCAGAAAGGGTCAATTTATAGACCCCTTTATATCCATGTGACATCCATAGGTTTCCTAATTCATCTTGTTGGATCAGTCTAGATGATTCTTCAAACCCTTTTATTTTTCTGATAAAGGCGTATTTTCCTTCCTTTTCCTCAAATAAAGCCAGTCCATTGTATGTGCCAGCTATGATTAATTTGGGGTTATCTTTTAATGGTAGAAAACACCATATCCCTTTTATTCCCGGGATGTATTCCGCCCTGTTGTTTTTTATTAAATATGCACCCTCATTGTGTCCCAGCAAAAGATTTTTTTCAATGAGGCCAAAACTATAAGCCTGTCCTTCAGAATTGGAGATTTTGGTCAATATTTCTCCATTGGCGGAGATTTTGTTGACCTCCACATTGGTCCCAAGGTATATCTCATCCTCAAAAAACTTTGCAGTGTAACCGGTACCGAAAACGCCTTTTTGTGGACCGATCAATCTAAATGGTAAGCTTAATTCAAGAAGTGTAATCCCATTGTTGTGTCCCAGCCATAAATTGCCCCCTCTATCTTCAAAAATTGAAATCACCGTATTGTTTTGCAATCCCTTTTCCAGATTCATATGGAGTTCCAGGCTGCCATTTTCTTTGATAATATAGATACCATCATATTGCGTTCCGATGGCGATATTTCCATTTCTAAGTCTAATGGCTTTATTGACTTTACTGAATTTGGGAAGCGCAGTAGGTGTCCAGGCTGATAGGTTTTGTGTAGTCAAAAGGAAAACCTGACCTTTTTCTGTAAAAATTTTTAATGCCCCTGTAGTACTTTCAAGAATTCCACTGATCAGATCATTTTTGAGACTGGGAATGTCTGAAATAAGAATGGCCTTATTTTTTTCGAGTTTCATTAAGCCCCTTTCAGAATCCTGAAAATAAAGCTGATTATTACTCAGGTGAAAACTTTCAAAATCTCCCAAGCTTTCAACGATGTTCACCAAGGAACCATTTTGGTCAAAAATGAAAATGTTTTTAAAAGTACAGAATACATATTTTCCATTTATTTTAAACACTTTCCAAACCTCCTCCACATTTTGGTATTTCAAGGGTAATTGGGGAAGCCAAGAAATGAATTCCAAGTATCCGATTTTATTGGGTCGAAAATATCCCAATTGCCCTTGACCTGCAATGTAAACCCTTCCGTTGTTCTCAATGAGTAAGTCCCTGATCTTAGTGCTATTGGGTAGCGCATACCTGTCCCAGGAGGTCCCATCGTATTCCAAAAGACCGAAATTATTGGCCACGTAAATCAAACCATTTTGATCTTGACCAATGGAGAAATTCTGGATGCCACCATTGTATTCCTTACTGGAGTAATATTTTGAAAATGGTATGCCAAATTCCTGTGCCTGAACTTGGATGATGAGGGAAAAGAAAAGAATACTCTGTAGAACCTTTGTCATTTGGTTTGATATCATTGAAGGACTGATTTGAAATTTAATAAAAATTAGTGATGTAGTAAAAGCTTGAATATATGAAATTTTATTTTGAAATGTAATTGCCGTTTTTGATATAAAAATTCCTGATTTTTTAATTAAATGATGAGTTTTTGTGAAATGGTACTTTCACGATTGATGTATTATTGATGTAGTAATTTTTTTTGATTGACGAATTTAGTTTTCGTCATTGTGCAGGTATTATAAATCCAAAATACATGAAAAAATTATTTACTTTACTCATCATGCTGTGCATTCAGTTGTCAGTGTTTGCACAGACAGGTTCCATTAGGGGGCAGGTATTGGATGACAGGGGGGACCCTATTCCAGGGGCCAGTATTTTAAAGGTGGGCACGACTTCCGGTACAGTGACCGATTTAGACGGTTATTTTACGCTTTCGGTTAGCCCTGGTGACCAATTGAGGGTCAGTTTTGTAGGTTTTCAGTCCAGGACCATAGCTGTTGGGGCTGAATCATCTATTGTGGTGAATTTGATTCCAGAAATAACTTCACTTGGTGAGGTGGTTGTGGTAGGGTATGGTACTGCTACCCGTAAGGAATTAACAGGGGCCGTCTCACAGGTACAAGGTGCAGATGTGGCAAAAATGAATATGCCTCGGGTTGACCAGGCATTGCAGGGTAAACTTTCAGGGGTAACGATCACTACCAATTCAGGAGCTCCGGGAGGAACTTCCAATATCAGGATCCGGGGATTAGGTACTTTTGGAAACAACAATCCATTGATATTGGTGGACGGGGTTATTTTTGATGCTGCAGGCCTCAACTCACTCAATCCCAATGATATCGAATCCATCAACGTTCTTAAGGATGGTACAGCTGGTATCTACGGTGTAAGAGCTGCCAATGGTGTAATTATCATTGAGACGAAGAAAGGTTCTTTGGGCAGCAAGCCTTCAGTGGAACTGAGCAGCTACTATGGTGTTCAGGAAGCCGCCCGCAAACTCAATCTTTTGAATGCCAGGGAATATGCTATTCTAAAAAATGAAGCATTTGCGGCAGGAGGAATGGCTCCTCCATTTGCTAATGTAGATCTGGGTTTGGGTACCGATTGGCAAAGGGAAGTTTTCCAAACTGCTCCCATCCAGGAGCATACAATTTCAGTAAACGGAGGATCTGAAAAAACATCTTATTCTATTGGTGGAGGATATTTCGGCCAACAAGGGATTGTAGGAGGACCTAGGTCCAACTTTGAAAGGTACAATGCCAGAATCAACTTTGTGACGGAGATTGCTCCAAAATTGAAACTCACAAGTGTGTTCCTCTATACGCATGAGCAGGCAAGTGGTATCCCACAAGGTGGAATCGGTTCTGTACTGTTCAATACTATCAACGCCTATCCAACAGAGCCGGTTTTTGTAGGGAATAGATTTTCTTATTTGGAGAATGTAGCCGATATCATCAACCCTTTGGCCCAAATTGAAAATACTTTCAATGAGACTTTTGTCAATAAATTGGTTGGCAAGCAGGAACTTTCCTACAAGATCAATGAGCATTTTAACCTAAACGGTAGGGCGGGTTATAACTTTGCTTTGGTGGATGGGAAAGCATTTTCACCCTTAGCTTGGTTTGGCCCCGGAAAATTTGCCAATACTGCCAGAAACGAAAACCTAGATCCTGTACTGGTTGATGTTGGCGGTACATTGATTGAAAGGGGTGCCTCCGTATTTGAAAATAGGGATTCTTTTTTGGACTACAACTTAGAGTCATTTCTTAATTATGACAGGAGATTTGATGATGTTCATCGGGTCAAAGGCACCTTAGGGGTCAGTTACTTTGGGAATAGAAACATGGGGTTAAATGGTACTGCTTTCAATATTCCGAACAATGATTTTGCTTTTGCTGATATTTCTGCCAATCAGGCACCTGGTGGATTTTTGAACCAAACAGGCTCCTTCCAGACCCAGCAGCGATTGATTTCATCCTTTATCAGGGGTGAATATGAATATAAAGGAAGGTATATGTTTTCTGCTATCCTAAGAAGGGATGGTTCTACCAATTTTGGTCCAAATAACCGGATTGGTTACTTTCCTTCTGTGTCTGGTGGTTGGGTAGTATCCGATGAGAATTTCTTCAGTTCAAATGCAATTGACTTTATGAAACTTCGCGCCAGCTTTGGTGTGTCGGGTAATGACCAAATCGGTCTGTTCAGGTACAGAGGCCTGATGAATGGATTGGCCCGTTATGTTTTTAATGATTTTATCATAAACGGAGCAGCAATTGGTGCTACAAGTAATCCCGATCTAAAGTGGGAGACAACCTTGCAGACCAATATTGGTTTGGATTTTACTTTATTCAGAACCATTGATTTTACAGCAAACTACTTTGTCAAAGATACCAGAGATCTTCTTTTCCAGCCTGAGGTATCCGCCTTATTGGGTTCTTATGGTCCAGGAGGTTTTCCGCCTGTAATCAATGCGGGTAATGTATCCAATAAAGGTCTTGAGCTGGAAATCGGTTATGGAACTTCAAAACCTACAGGGGTTAATTTTAGAGTAGATTATAATGCTACTTTTATTAGAAACAGGGTTACCAAAGTCCCTGAGGGTTTGGATTTTATTCCGGGAGCGGCATTCGGTGTGGGCGGAAACATTGCTACCAGGTTCCAAGAGGGATTCCCAATTGGTTATTTTGTGGGCTTCCAAACTGATGGGATCTGGCAGACTGCTGAAGAAATTGCCTCCAGTCCTGTCAGACAGCCAGATGCAAGACCTGGAGATCTCCGTTTTGTGGACATCAATGGCGATGGCGTCATCAATTTCAGTGACGATTCAGACCGTACCATGATAGGTTCTCCAATCCCTGATTTTATCATGGGACTCAACCTGTCAGTGGATTACAAAGGTTTTGATTTCTCTGCAAATGTGTATGCCGCTATTGGTCAGGACATTATCAGAAACTATGAGAGACAGCAGCCTTTTGCCAACCAACTGGCTTATAATGTAAACCGTTGGACAGGACCAGGGACTTCCAATGATATCCCAAGATTGACTACTGGACAGACTAGAAACACTGTTTTTTCAGACTTCTTTGTTGAAGATGGTTCTTTTGTAAGACTTAGAAATGTCCAAGTGGGTTATACACTTCCTGAACAAATTTCAGGAAAGATTGGAATCAAATCCATGCGTTTCTATGTGGCAGCCAATAATCTGATCACCTTAACCAGGTATATGGGCTTTGACCCAGATGTGGGATCTGGCAATCCTCTTTTTGCAGGTGTAGATAACGGTATATTTCCACAGGCGAGAGTAATCATGGGTGGTTTAAACTTTAGATTTTAAGAAACATGAAAAAGCTATATATCATTATTTTGGCCTTAACCATGTCCTTGGTCTCTTGTGACCACTGGTTGGATATTGAACCTGAATTTGTTCAGGATGCAGAAAATTTCTTCAATACCGAAGAAGATTTTCAAAGGGCTGTGATCGGGGTTTATGATTTGATGCAGACCAATTACCTGCAGGTTTGGATAGGCGAAATCGCATCCGATAATTCCATAGCAGGTGGTGAAAGTGTCAACGATACTCAGGGCCTTCATGAGATTGATGGCATGAGGCATGGGGGAGTCAACAATGAATTAAGAGATGTGATGCGCTTTAATTATGCGGGAATTGCCCGTGCAAATTTCATCTTCGAAAATGAAAATAAGATTGACTTTCCTTCAAAAGAGCGTCTGATGGCTGAAATTTCTTTTATCAGAGCCTACTACTACTTTACCTTGGTGAATTACTTTGGAGATGTCCCCTTGATTGTCGATAGAAGAGCATCCATCAATGAAGTATTCCAAATAAATAGAACTCCCAAAGCTCAGGTATATGAGCAGATAGAAAGAGATCTGGACCGGGCGATACGCGTGTTGAATTGGACCAATCCTGAAGTGGGTAGAATAACGAAAGGTGCGGCTATGGCCCTGAAAGGCAAGGTTTTATTGTACCAGCAAAAATTTGGTGAGGCAGCTCAGGTTTTTGATGAATTGATCACTACCAACCAAGCTGGCTATGCATTGGTGCCTAATATGTCAACCATGTGGTTGGTGGCCAATCAGAACAGCAGTGAAGATGTGTTTACCATCCAACATTCAGGTTTACAGGGCGGTGATTATGGCTGCTTGGTTTGTCTGCAAGGTAATCCGGCACCTGGTTTCCATGGTATCCGGAATTATGTAGGTCCCTTCTATGGAGATGGCAACAGCTACAATCTTCCTACTCAGAATCTGTATGATTTCTTCGGAAATGATCCCCGTAGGGAAGTTACCATTCTTGATCTGGATGCGTTCATTGCAGCACAACCCAATGCATCAGAGATTTCTTACATGATTGGCGGAGGAGGTCATACCGGCTATTACAATAATAAATACATCAAGAGAGATTTTGAAAGAGGTCTTCCTGACGATGATTTGACGAGTCCCTTGAATTACCGCGCCATCCGTTATGCGGATGTACTGTTGATGGCAGCAGAGGCTTTTGCCCAGATTGGGAATGATGCCCGTGCCAGAACGGAGTTGAACAAGGTAAGACAAAGAGCCGGAGTTCCGGACATCACCAGCTCAGGTTCCCAATTGTTGGAGGACATTTACCGTGAGCGAAGATTGGAGCTTTCTGGAGAGGGCTATAGATTTTGGGATTTGGTAAGGACTGGAAAAGCAGTAGCAGCTATTTCCGGGTTTCAGGTAGGAAAGCATGAGCTGTTTCCTATTCCTCAGGTGGAGATTGATTTAGCAGGTGGTAGATGGGCACAAAACCCAGGTTATTAATTCAGACAAAATGAAAAGAATATTCAGATTAGCAGCATTCTTATTACCTGTCCTATTCATGTGGGCATGTATAGAAGAATATAGATTGGATGCAGAGCCGCCAACAGTACAGGAGGCAGGCTTCAGCTTTGTTCCTTCCGAGGAAAGTGATAATATCCTGCAGTTTACCGCAGATAATGACTTCTTCCTGATGGTTTGGGATCTAGGTAATGGTGTCAAAGCAGAGGGCAGAAAAGTGACAGGTTTCTATCCTTTGGCAGGCACATATAAAGTAACGCTTACCATTTACAGCAGGGGAGGAAGTGCTACATTTTCCAAAGATGTAGTTATTGAAAATACAGATCCTACATTGCTGGACAGACCGGTTTTCAACTTATTGACAGGTGGCATTGATGCCATTAATGGTAAGACTTGGGCTATCGACTCGACTAGGGCTGGACATCTTGGGGTAGGACCTATTGGCAGTGAGTTCCCTGAATTTTATCAGGCCCGTCCAAATGAAAAAGTAGGTAGCGGTATGTACAACACCCGTTATACTTTTAAATTACGTGATTTCGTTTTCGATTGGAATACAGGCGGTTTGGTGTATTTGAATGCCGCTCAAGGCGCCAATTTCCCGGGAGCATTTGATCCGGGAGTAGGGGATTTGTCAGCTCCTTTTGTTTCGCCAGGAGGATTGAACTGGAATATTGTAGAAGAATCAGGAAGGCATCCTGTATTGAGTGTCACAACTCCTGGATTCATTGGATACTTTACAGGAACCCGATCTTATCAAATCTTAAGGTTAACAGAAAATGAAATGTTCCTTCGCTTTACAGACCAAGCAAATGGTGCTTTGGCCTGGTATGTGCGATTGATTCCTGCAGGATTTGCAGCACCTACTGACCCTGAACCTGAGCCTGAAAATCCAAATGTGAACTTCAGTTTGAGTGATTTGGTAGGAAATGGTAGAAAAACATGGAAGCTTAAACCTGCCGCAGGGGCTTTTGGTGTTGGGCCAGCTAGAGGAAGTGATGCATTTTTCCCGAATGGAAATAATATTTCAGGCGATAGACCTTGTCTATTCAATGACCTGTTTATATTCAATCAAAATGGAACATATGAATATGATGCCCAAGGAGATATTTTCGGTGAATTCTATATGGGTCTATCCTCTGAGGGATGTCAGCCGGAGTCTAATTTAACAGGAACTCCTGGAGCTGCATGGGCTTCTGGTCAACATCAATTTAACTTTACACCGGGCACTGCCAATAGTCTTCCAAAAATCACAGTGACTGGAACCGGGGCCTTTATAGTGCTGCCAAAAGCCTTTAATGGTGGTGAATATACCCAAGGACCTCCACGTCCGAATGAATCAGTCACCTATGATGTAATTGGCTATGATAGGGCAACAGGTGAATTGCAATTATCGATCGACATCTCAGGAAATGGAGCTGTATTCTGGAACTTTACCTTGGTCCCAGCTGGAACAGATCCAGAGGTTCCTCAGGAAAATGGTCTGAGGTTGCAGGATTTGATCGGAACTGGTTCACAGGCATGGAAACTGAAGCCGGCTGTAGGTGCATTTGGCGTGGGTCCTGCACCAGGAAGTGATGCATTCTTCCCAAATGGTCAAAATATTTCAGGAGACCGTCCCTGCCTTTTCAATGACCTGTTTATCTTCAAAGAAAATGGTATATTTGAATATGATGCACAAGGGGATATTTACGCCGAAGATTACATGGGTATATCCGGTGGGGGATGTCAACCTGAATCCAATCTAACAGGGACCCCGGGGGCGGCCTGGGCTTCAGGTACACATCAGTTTAGTTTCCAACCTGCTTCAGGCAATAACAGGGCAAAAATAACCGTTACTGGAACGGGCGCGTTTATTGTATTACCTAAGGCGTTCAATGGAGGTGAATATACCCAAGGTCCTCCAAGACCCAATGAATCTGTCACTTACGATGTCTTAAATTACAATCCGACTACACGTGAGTTGACATTGGTTATTGATATAACCAACAATGGCGGTGTTTGGTGGACCTATGTATTAGTACCTGCTAATTAAAATGGTAATGATGCTGATTAAATTAAAACATACACTAATTTTCCTTCTTGCGGCAGTCCTCACACAGGCCTGCCAGCAAGAGGAAGTTGATGCAAAATTAGTGTTGCCTACCAACTTGGAAGTAAATATCGTACAGGGAGAAAGGGGTGCGGTAACAGTAAGTTTTACTGCTCAAAATGCCAATTTCTTCAGGGTAGGTTTTGGAGTTGGACCACAGTTACCTGAACTGGTTCAAGGAAACCAAGTGACATTCTTATACAGGCAAGCAGGCACTTACACCATTACCGTTCAAGCCCATGCTACCGAAAATGATTTTATCAAAGAAGAAAGACAAATCAGTATTTCTGAGGCAGTTTTCGGGCTTGCCATACCTCAAACAGGATATACAAGTCCCGAAAGTTATGCGGGCTACAGACTGGTTTGGAGAGATGAGTTTGAAGGAAATGCCTTGTCATCTGATTGGGTATTTGATTTAGGTGATGGTTGCCCCACACTCTGTGGATGGGGGAACAATGAACTGCAATGGTATAGAAGAGAGAATGTCAGGGTTGAAAACGGAAATCTGATCATCCAGGCAAGACAGGAAAGCGTTGGAGGAAGAAATTATACCTCCTCCCGCATCAAAACTCAGAGCAGGCGATCATTCAAGTTTGGCAGGGTGGATATCAGGGCTGCTTTACCCAAAGGGCAAGGCATTTGGCCAGCACTATGGATGCTGGGTGATAATATAGATCAGGTGGGTTGGCCAAGATGTGGGGAGATTGATATTATGGAAATGGTCGGTGGACCAGGCACTGCCAGGAACAACACCGTTCATGGCACCGTTCATTGGGACAATAATGGAAGCCATGCTGAGTTTGGTGGCTCGGTAACTTTGCGGGAAGGGATCTTTAATGATAATTTCCATGTATTTTCCATCATTTGGGATGAACAAAAAATCGTTTGGTTATTGGATAATGAACCTTATCATGAAATCGATATCACTCCAGCGGCTTTATCGGAATTAAGAGAGTCCTTCTTTTTCCTATTTAATATCGCAGTTGGTGGAAATTGGCCCGGTAATCCAGACGGAACCACTACATTCCCACAGCAAATGGTCGTTGACTATGTGCGGGTATTCCAAAAAGAATAATAACCTATTCAATCAGAATGAAAAAGCGACACTCAAATTGAGTGTCGCTTTTTTTTGCTATAAAAAAAGCCCGGATGACCGGGCTTTTAAACAATTTATTAACCATTAACCTTTAATTAATTCTGCTTCTTTGGCAGACCAGTCTGCCCATCCACCGGCATAGTTTTCTACATTATCGAAGCCGCTGGCTTTCAAGATGGAGTAGGCGATTGCCGCTCTTGCTCCACTTTGACAATGGATGATTACTGGTTTGTCCTTGGATACTTTGTCCAGATTTTGAGGTAATTTACCTACAAAGAGATTGTCTGCCTCTTCAATATGGCCTTTTTTGTACTCGGCCACACCTCTTACGTCAATGACCTGTACATTACCTTCTGCGATTTTGGCTTCTACAGCTTCTTTATCGATCGGATTGAAAGTTTCCAAATTACCTTTTTCATACTCTGCCAATTGTGCAGGAGTGATATAACCATATAAATTGTCCAGACCGATTCTCATCAGCTTTCTGGTCAAATCTTCCACCTGTGCTTCTTCAGCGATCAATACGAAGTTTTCATCATAGTTCAGGTACCAACCCATCCAAGTGGAGAAGGAGTTGTTGTTGGTGATGCTGTAAGTACCTCTTAGGAAACCTTCAGCATATTCCTGCCATGGTCTGGTATCGATGGTTTTCAACCCATCAGCTTTTACCTTGGCATAAGCAACTTTGGATAAATTTTGAACTTTAGGTACTTCGGTCAAAAGCTTTCTGTCCACCTTGTTCAATTTCTTCATCATTGCGAAGTACTTAGGCGGCTCAGGCTGATCTGCCAGCAATTCTTTGGCAAAGGCAGTCTTGTCATTCAACAGTTGTAATGCCCAGTTTCTGATTTTTTCATATCCTACGGTGGTCATAGGTACTGCACCCAATGCTTTACCACAGGCAGAACCTGCACCGTGACCTGGCCATACTTGGATATAGTCACCCAATTTGCTGAATTCCTGCAAGGAATCATACATCTGAGCTGCACCTACATCTTGTGTTCCTTTGATACCGGCAGCTTGTTCCAACAAGTCAGGTCTTCCCACGTCACCTACGAACACAAAGTCCCCGGTGAACAACATCACAGGTTCGCTGGATGCTGGTTTGTCAGTCAATAGAAAGCTGACACTTTCAGGAGTGTGACCTGGGGTATGGATGACTTCAAAAGTCAGGTTACCCATTTTTACGACATTTCCACCTTTGATTTTGTTATGGGGAAACTCGTATTTCCAGTTTTCATCTCCTTCATCGGACAGGTACATCTCAGCACCGGTCAATGCCGCCAACTCTCTGGAACCACTTAGGAAATCCGCATGGATGTGGGTTTCCAAAATATGCGTGATTTTCATGTTATTGGCTTTGGCAATTTGTAGGTAGGTATCTACGTCTCTTTTAGGGTCGATTACGGCTGCAACACCATGTGCCTGACAACCGATTACATAACTGGCCTGGGCCAAACTTTTGTCATAAACTAGTTCGAAGAACATATGCTATTTCTGTTTTGATTGTTCGTTTTGTTTGAAATTATAAGACAAAATTCAGCAATTTCTAATTCGGTTTTTGTGAGAATTGTTACTTTTCAGCCTTATTCAAAATTTATCCGGAGCTGATAGTCCATTTATTTCCTTTTGAGACAGCAGAAACTATAGTTTTGAGTTACGCCGGAAGGGGTAATGTGATCCGTATTAAAACTTTTTACGCAATCAAAGGACATGCTAAAAGTTTCTGCCAGTGCTACTGTTGAATACCTTTGGACTGGAAGTCCGCTGCAGGTTTCTGGTCCGGTTTCTGAAAAGACCCCAATAAACAGCCATCCTCCCGGTTTAATATGCAGGGATGAAATTTTAAGGTAGATGTCGATTTTTTCTTTATCCATCAAAAAATGGAAAACAGCCCTGTCATGCCAAACATCATATTTCCGATCCGGATTAAAATCTATAATATCTGAATGTATCCATTCGATTTTATCTGCATTTTTCCCCAATCTTATTTTCGCTTTTTTCAAAGAGGTGGAAGAAATGTCAAGGACAGATATATCCTTATAACCTAAGGCCAACAAATGATCAACCAATAAACTGTCACCACCTCCTACATCTAAGATAGCTGAATTTTTGTTAATCCCGAATTCTTCAATTAGATCGAGAGAAACAATTGGTTTTTCCTGGAACCAACCAACTTTTGTGGTATCCTTAGTTTCATATACATTTTCCCAGTGGTCCTTTGTTACTGCCATCAAATCTGTTTTTTTTATGTTGCTTGTAAGTTGATGAAACTCTTCCAATTTCTTAAATCCTATGAACTGGTTTGTGACAGAATGTCTAAGATTAACAACTGGCCTTTACAGCAAAGAAACTGGAGGATTATTAAAGTTGGAAAGGGAGGGAGATTTGCAGTTATACCACAATCCCCACTCCCTTATGATTTTTAACCTCTCAAATTTTTTAGCTTGTATGGATCGCTTGAAGAATCAAAATGAGACCCTTTTGAATAAATAGCTATTTTGTTAGTATTTCAGAAATACATTTACTCTACACCTATACCCTCAATTGTCTAATCAATCATTTCTTAACTAGGTAATCCATTAAGCCAACAAGCCCTAGACCCACAACTTAACCAATTTCATAATCTCCAAGTTCATTCATGCCTAAAAGCCGGCCCCTCCATGACCCTAAAAATATGCAAGATAGCAGGGAAAATAGCATCCATGGATTCTTCTGCTCCTTTTGTAGATCCCGGTAATGCAAGAACAAGGGTTTTGCCAATCAATCCTGCAACAGAACGGGATAACATGGAGTAGGGGGTTCTTTGCTGACCGTAAGCCCTTATAGCTTCCTCAATTCCCGGTACTTCTGTTTTTAGTAGCGGCTTGATGGCTTCAGGAGTTACATCTCTAGGTGAAAGTCCCGTTCCTCCTGTAAAAATGACCATATTGACTTTTTGTTCCACATATTGGTTTAACCGATTCCGTATCTCGTTTACTTCATCAGGGATGACAAGATAATCGTGGATTTGTACCTTGGAATTTTCAAGTTTTCTGATGATGGCTTTTCCTGCACTGTCTTCCTTCTTTCCGGCAGCTATAGAATCGGAACATACAATGACAGCCGCTTTAAGAACCTGAATGTTTTCTTTTGAAAAATCAGTTTTGCCTCCTTTTTTCTCTATCAGTTTAATTTGCTCAATACTGATTCCTTTATCCAATGGCTTGAGCATATCATACATCGTCAAAGCCACTACTGAGGCCGCATGCATGGCCTCTACTTCTACGCCTGTTTTGTAAATGGTATGGATTTCAACAAAAATGAAAATTTGTAAGTCTTTGATTTCATAACTGACTGCTGTGAATTCTACCGGTAATGGATGACAGTCAGGAATCATATCCGCAGTCCTCTTTGCTGCAAATAATCCTGCGACTTTGGCCATTTCAAAGACATCTCCTTTTGGAACCTTCTTTTCAATTACAGCTTGAATGGTTTCCTGGGAACTCACCTTTACTATGGCCTGGGCAATGGCTTTTCTTAAGGTGTTGGATTTATGTGTGATGTTGATCATTTTTCAGTTATTAAAATTGAGAGGCCAGAATTCTGGAATGAAGTTAGATTCATTGTACTGGACCCTAGATTCAGGATTAATCAAATTCCATTAGGAAGCGGTTTACATTGTTTCAATTGATTAGCCTACGAAATTACCTGTTTCCTGTATATTTCCTGATGACAATTCTTCAAGAAATAGGTTCAATAAGGTTAAATGAAATTTAATATCTTTCTATTTCACCCGATCAATTTTATTGGCTATTTCAGGGGATTCTGCTTTGATTAGTTTTCTGGTCACCTGCAACATCCAATATAGGCAAAGTACAGATAAGATAAACATCAGGATCCAACTACTCGTCCAGAGACCTGTCCAATCAAGTAGGTAACCAAAGAGGATTGGGCAGACAAACCCTCCAAGGCCACCGATGACGCCTACCATACCACCTACAGTGCCCACTTCATTTGGGAAGTAATCTGGTATAAACCTGTAAACACCTGCTTTTCCAATTCCCCAGACGATACCGATCAAAAGTACGAGAATGGCATAAACCCACATATTGGCTTCAAAAGAAATCTGTGTCACTCCTTTAGCAAGCAATTCTTTTTTAACTACTTGTTGGCCTTCGGTAACTACGGGTTCCTGCCAATTATATTTTTGGGGCAGGAATGATGCCAAAGTATTGGGGTCTTCCATTTTTTGATTGGCCAATGCTTTGGAGGCCAATCCATAACTTTTTTCTTCAACAATGATTTCACGGTCACTTACTGATTGGACCTGACCTGCTCTTTCGGCCATTATTCCTTTGCCAGGTGTAATGATATCCATACGGGGAACCATCAACAAGGCCGCCAAGATCACTGACCAGCGGAATGTGCCCAACATGACCCTACGGGCTCCAATTTTGTCGCTCATCCATCCGCCCAATACCCTGATTACTCCGGAAGGGAATGAAAATAGTGAGGCAAATAGCCCAGCTACTACCAAACTTGCCCCATATACATTCACAAAATAAGGCACCAACCACTGAGCAAATGCAATGAAACAACCAAAAACAAGGAAATAATAGAATCCGAATCTCCAAACTCGGATACTTTGAAGTGGTCTTAGGATCTGGCCCATAGTACGGGCAGGTGCTCCGGTCTTTTTATTTACTGAGAACAAAATAAATGTCAAGGCCATCAACACAAGTACACCTGCATAGTACTGGGGTAAAAGCCTCCAATTTTCCGGATTGGAACCATGGTCTGTGAACCTATTTAATAGGGTGGGGGCCAAAAGTGTGGTCAGCGCTGCTCCGGCATTTCCGGCGCCAAAAATCCCCAAAGCCCTTCCCTGCCAATTTTTGGGAAACCATACAGAGGTATAGCCAATACCGACAGCAAATCCAGCACCTGCAAAGCCAAAGAAGAAGCTTAATACAGCATAAAAAATAAAGCTGTCCACATATGCAATCAAATACATTGGAATGGCGCAAAACAGCAATAAGCCTGCAAATATCCATTTCCCCCCATATTTGTCCGTAATAATTCCCAATGGTAATCTCAGTACAGCTCCGGTAAGGATTGGAATACCAAGCAACCAACCAATTTCTACCGGTCCCCACTCAAAAATATTGTTATCAACAAGGTAGGTGACCATCACCCCGTTAAAAGTCCAAACAGCAAAGCAAATGGTGAATGCCAAGGTGTTCAGAAAGAGCATTCTATAAGACAGTGAATTGATATTCTCTTGCATAGTCTGTGGTTTTGGTGGAGAAGTAGGTGAGTTGTTTAATTTAGTTAATTCTTTTATTCCCCCAAGTCATGGCCTTTTCCCTGTCTTGAGGACTGTTGATATTTTGGAAAATTTCAGGGTGATTTTGATATTCCTCGTCCAAGTTGAACTTAAGATGAGCTGTGTTTAGTATAAACTGCTGGAATTTCAACCTGTCATTTTGGAGATGTGAATGGATTACCTGTAGAAGATTTACCGGATAGATTCCTGGGAAAGGAAGGATATTATTATGAAGTTCCGCAATGACAATTTGATTTTCCTTTTTTTGCTTAATGAGGTCTTGAATGACCTCTAGGCTTAGAAAGGGCATGTCACAGCTCAATAGAAGTACAAATCTTGAAAGTGAATCACTCAAAGCTGTATAAAGACCGCCCATTGGTCCCTTTTCAGGTACTATGTCTTTGATAACTGGAAATCCAAACTGCTTGTATCCTTTATGGTGAGCTACAATCTTTACAGGTAGGTCTAATTTACTTACACTTTCCAGCAAGTGCTTGATCATAGGCTTCCCGAGCAGGTCGATTAGACCTTTGTCCTGGCCCATTCGGCTGCTTTTTCCCCCTGCCAAGATGTATATGCTCAAATCATCCATGCCGTTTTCTAAATATGGTGAGAAAGCTGAAATTAAATCATTCTTCTACAGTGTTATGTCTTCAAGGCCTCAAGACTATTGTCATCATGAAACCTGAATCCATTCAATATTAAGCTGCCCTAGCTGAACGGTTGAATGGAATTCGGTTTAACAACTTTTTTCATTGGATCACCAGTAATAAACGGCAATTTTTTCTCCCGCTTTCAACTGTTCGATTTCCTCGGGTACTTCCGCAAGGCAATTGGAAGAACCAAAGGAGATCATGTTAAATGATTCCTGCCCGTTCAGGATGTGTACTACTCCTTGTTCCACCCTTGCTTTAAGAAAAAAGGTCAGTCCGGCTTTCCTTATGTAATCATTAGCTAAAGGCAGTACTTCACTGGCTTTCCAGGAGGCTGTATGCCCCAGCCATTGCAACAGGGAGGGTCTGACATATTGGTTAAAGCAGGTAATCACCGATGCAGGATTTCCAGGTAAAGCAAATACCATTTGCCTCCCTTTCTTTCCTGCAAATAATGGTTTACCGGGCTTTTGCCGTATTTTATAAAACAGTTCCTTCACGCCGGCATTTTCCAGACCATTTTTTACATAGTCATAATCGCCCACAGAAATACCTCCTGTCAGTAATACCACATCTGCTTTTGCTAATGCTTCTTCAATGATCTTTTGGGTGGCTTCAGGCTCATCTTCAGCTTGATAGGCTAGTATATCATGGATTCCAAGTTTTTTGAGGTAGGATTCCAATACCGGACCGTTGGAATTGTAGATCTGTCCAAAAGCCAAAGGTTTCCCCAACTCCTGGAGTTCGTTACCGGTTATGATAATCGCTACTTTGGGCGGAGTGAAAACCGGAATTTCGGATATTCCCACAGAGGCCAGCAAACCAATGGTACCCGGAGTTATTTGGCTACCTTTTTTTAAAATGACTTCCCCGGTTTTTGTCTGTGCACCCTTAAACCTTACATTGCTGCCTTTTTGGAATTTACCCTTATCTATTATTCTAATAAGGTTTCCTTCCCGATGAACAAATTCCTGAGGAATTACGGTGTCAGATCCTTTAGGTAGCGGAGCACCGGTAAAAATTCTACCAGCTTTACCATATTGAAGTTGATGTTGTTTCCCGTTTCCAGCGGCAATTACATCTGTTATTTCCCAAGTATCTAAATTATCCTCCCAAGTAATTGCATACCCGTCCATAGCAGAATTATCAAAAGAGGGGACCTCAATGGGAGAGAAGATGTCTTCAGCTGCTATTAAATCCAACGTTTTTGAAAGGGGGAGATGTTTAATCTCTCCAGTTGAAACAGTAGCTTTTAAAATATCCTTTGCCTGGTTTACTGAAATCATTATTTGAAGTGAAAATGGATAAACGAAGCTAAATTAAACAGAAAAGCCCAAATGGACTTTTCTGAAAGGTTTATGTTTGAATTTGAGTCTTCGTTTTGATATTGAGACAATAGGTATTATTCCTTAATTCTTGGCTTTCTGGGTTCCGGCAAATAACGCAAAAGCCAAGCCGCAGTAATGAATAAAACCAAGGATCCGATGAATGTGCCAACAGCTATGTTAAAGTTGTCTGTCAAGGCATTGTTCAAAGCAGAATAAAGAAACCAAATCTGAATGCTCACCAATAAAACAAGTAAAAGGATAATACCTGTCATTAGGGTATTGGTTTTATTTGGGTGTGCTTCTTTTTGAGAATATCTAAAATTGCTCATAGTGATTAGGCTTTATGGCTTTTTGCTTTGACAAACACTTTTCCATTCTCTACTACCACGTCCAATTGTGGTAAGGGCCGTGGTGGAGGTCCTTGTGTAACTACTCCAGTCCTTGGATCAAAATAACCTTTATGACAAGGACATTCTATCAGATCCAAATCTTTCCTATAAATGACTGCACATGCCAAATGGGTGCACTTTTGCTCAAAAGCTCTCCATTGTCCATCTTCCAAATGGATCAGAATATAAGGAATGACTTTATCTCCTTCTATGTCGAACTGCAACATTTCACCCATGGGCAACTGATTTTCTTCACAGATAAAATGCTGACCTTCCAATTCTTTTTCCGGGAAGGCAATGCTTTTGAGTACGATGGCACCATTGCCCAAAGCTAAAGCACCAGAAAATAGCGTAAGGAATTTTGCAAACTCTCTTCTGGAGACATGGGTAGCTTCTTCCTTGTCAAATGGAAAATCATTTTTCCATTTTGGGGTTATATCTGAATTGTCTTTTTTCATAAATAGCGGTGATTAATGCACTTTTAAATAATTGCTGCCTTTGGGCATCATGATTTTAACTTTTGTTTTAACCTCTTGATTTCCGAAAATAAAGGTATCTACAGGCACACTGTCAGGCCTTTTAAGTTCAATTTCTTCTCTAGTCCCAAAGAACAGCGCACCACTTGGACATACTGTTGCACACATTGGTTTTTTACCCGCAGAAGTTCTGTCATAGCACATGTTGCATTTCATCATGAGCTCTGCTTTTTCCTGTTTTTGGGGAACACCAAATGGACATGCAAGGACACAGTTAGAGCAACCTATACATCTGGATGTTTCGGCAGTATGTACTACTCCAAATTCATCTTTGGTTATGGCATCTGCTGGACAGACATTGGCACAGGCAGGGTCTTCACAATGCATGCACACCTGCACGGTAGTTTGTGTGGAGACGGCCCTTTCCACATAATGAATATGGATCATGCTTTCCTGACCGTTGGTTTCGCATTCAGCACAAGCCATTTCGCAGGCATGGCAGCCAATACAGCGCTGCATGTCTATGAAAAAGCCCATTTGCTGGTCGTATTTGGTTACTGTCATAACAAGGTAGATTTTGTGGTTTATGAACTTTGGTAAGCACTTCTTTCCTCAGCTGGTGCTGCTTTTTTTCCGGTAGGAATTAGCTGACAGGCACATACCTTAAATTCCGGAATTTTTGAAATAGGGTCTAGGTCACCCACAGTCAGCTGGTTGGCTGAATGGCTTCCTCCCCAGTGATAAGGGATGAAAACAGTATCAGGTCGGATAGTCTCTACAATTTGGGCAGGAAAAGTAGCCTCACCACGCCTCGTTCTGACAGTTATCAAATCCCTGTTTTGGATATTGTATTGAATTGCCAAACTGGGATGGATTTCCAAAAGGGGTTCTGGATATTGGTCGACCAATTTACCAATTCTTCTGGTTTGGGTTCCGCTTAAGTATTGGCTGACAACTCTTCCTGTGGTCAGGATTACTGGGAAATCTTTATCCACTACTTCAGCAGGCTCTTTGTACGCAACAGGATTGAACCTGGCCTTTCCATCTGGAAAAGCGGATTTCTTTTCTTCCCAAAGTCTAGGTGTTCCCGGATGGTCTTCAGAAGGGCATGGCCAAAATACGCCCATGTTCTTCTCTATTTTTTCATAGCTGATGCCGTAGTAATCTGCAGTACCACCTTTGGAAGCGACACGAAGTTCATTGAAAACAGCTTCTGAGTTTTCAAAATTGAACTTGTCACCTGCTCCAAGTCTCCTTGCCATTTCAATCAGGATATCACTGTCTTTTCTAGCCTCTCCCGGAGGATCAATAGCTTGGTTGATTTTGACCACTCTGCCCTCTGCTGTAGTGACTGTACCTTCTTCTTCTTCATGGAGAGAGCCCGGCAAAATCACATCAGCATGTCTTGCTGTTTCGTTGAGGAAAAAATCTATGGCGACATAGTACTCCAATTTTTCAAATGCTTCCCTTACAAAATTGTTATTGGGCAGGGAAACAATCGGATTGAAGCAAATGCTGATCAGACCTTTGATTTCTCCACGGTGGATGGCTTCTATGATTTCATAGGCAGAGAGGCCCATACCTGGGATTTCTTTTTCTTCAACTCCCCAAACCTCAGCGATATATTTCCTGTGTTCAGGATTGCTGATATCTCTGTTTCCGGGTAGCTGATCACATTTATGTCCATGTTCTCTACCTCCCTGTCCATTACCTTGACCTGTAATGGTGCCATAACCACAGTATGGTTTTCCTATCCTTCCAGTAGCCAATACAATATTGATACAGCTCAGGACATTGTCCACCCCTTTGGTATGGTGTTCTATACCTCTGGCATGCAAAAGAAAGGAGGTTTTGGCTTTGCCCCACCAAGTAGCAGCCTGCAGGATTTTTTCTTTTTCAATTCCTGTGGTCTTTTCAGCCCAATCCAGGTCATAATCCTTTACAGCCTCAGCAGCAGCCTCAAATCCATTGGTATGTTTCTCAATAAATTCGTGATCAATCCAATCATTGTCCACCAATTGCTTTAGAATAGCGCCAAATAGTGCTGAATCACGTCCAGGCTTCACCGGTAGGTGGAGGTCTGCAGTTCTGGCTATAGGAGTGACCCTTGGATCAACTACTATTAATTTGGCGCCATTGTCTCTGGCCTGCCAGATGTAGTGCGTAAGGGTAGGGAAACATTCGCTGACATTTGACCCGGCAATGATGATGACCTCTGCATGTTTGAGGTCTGCCCATGAATTGGAAATTCTGTCCAGTCCAAAAGCTTTTTTATTTCCTGCCCCAGCACTTACCATACATAGACGGCCATTGTAATCCAGGTTTTTAGTTTTGAGGGCAAGGCGTGCAAATTTGCCTACCATGTAGCTTTTTTCGTTGGTCAGGGAAACACCTGACAGCATTGCAAAGGAATCATTGCCGTATTGGGTCTGGATTCGACGGATTTCACTGATGGTCCGTTCCATGGCATTGTCCCATGTGATGGGCTCAAAACCCTTTCCTTCCACCCTTTGATAAGGCTGGAGCAGGCGGTCCGGATGGTTGTTTTGCAAGTAGCGTTGTACACCCTTTGGACATAGCCTGCCTTCGTTGAAGGGGAATTCCATCCAAGGCTCAAATCCGGCAATTTTGTTATCTTTGACTTTGAGCTGAATACCGCATTGCATGGCGCAAAAGCAACAATGGGTCTTTACCAATTTGTCTGGTTCATGGGAACCTTCAAAGCCTCCCATTGGTGTGTAGTGCTTCTTGGGCCCGAATTTATCAATTATCTTTTCTGCTGAAATAGGTAGCTTTGCCATAGTTTTGATTTTTATCCAAAGAATTTTCCTGATGCCTTTCTTGCCTCAAAATGCGCTTTGGCAAGGGCAGATCTTTTTCCCTCTGGAGACAGATCAAGGTGGTTTGTACCATCTGCCAAGGTGAAATCAAATCCCAATTCTTTGGTGACTGTTTTCAGGTCATTAATATGTGTCTGTGAAGCAAACTCTGCTTTCGTATGAGGACATACTGCCATGCCCCTTTTGCTTCCTTCAATTTTATATAGATTGGCACCCAATTGGGCCAATCTTTGGAAAATGTGAAAGAATTTGCCAAAAGGCATCCAGATCAAAAAGAGTATTACTGTAATGGCATGTGTCACAGCCATAAATTGATGGGTTCTTCCTTCCAGAAAAGTGTAATCATAACCAATTCCCAGTCCTGTGACTGAAATGGCAATCAATAATACCAAAGGAAGCCAATCTCCATCCAATGATTGGGTAGCAATCAAACCCCCATCTTTAACCCTTCTCTTCATCATAATGATAGCACCAATGATGACCGGTATGGATGTGAAAAACAGGGCTTTAAAGGCCAGTATGGAAATAGGTCCCCCTAATTCAAAGGAGGCAACTTTAAATCCGAAGAAGTTGGCATTATAGATATCATAAGTGCCGGGTTCAAGCGTGAAATGTATCCATCCAAAAGTCAGAGGAATTGTAATGGCAAACGAAATCAGACAGCCGGAAGCCAAAAGGAAATGCCCCCACCAGCGGGTTTTACTTCTGTATGCTATAAACCTTTGGAAAAGGATATTTCGGAACAGTAGGTATATAGACCTGGTAGCATAAGTTAAGAAGTCTTTACTGAACAGAAACTGCATACTTCTTCGCCAGTAAAGCCTTGTAGGTGGTCTTTGAAGCCAGACTGAATATCTATAAGCAATACCAAAAACCGCGAATACTGTACCGAAAAGATAGGTTATCAATGCAGCATCAAAATTCTGTAAGTTTCTGGAACCTATAAAAACCAAAATAACAACTGCTAAGGCAGCAATGGTAGCTTTAATAAATGCTACCTTATTAAGGGTTTGGAAAAGCTTGAGCATATTGTGGTTATGGTTAGTTACTTTGAATCGGTTACGATGGCCTTTCTGAGCCCTTCCTATCGTAGAAGTACCAGTTAATAAGGGTTGCGATCACAAGGAAAACTCCCAATATCCAGAAAAAGCCTTCTGCATGTCCCGTGCTTCCGATAAATGCTCCAAGTGCTAAGGAGAAAATAAAAGGTCCGTAAGCGGCTATTGCCGCAGTCCAACCGATAACACCCGCAGCTTGTCTCAGGTTATGCTTAAATATAATAGGAAATTGTCGAAAAGTCGAGGCATTTCCGATTCCTGTGAAAAAAAATAATGCCATCATGGTTCCTACAAACATTGGAAATTGCTCCATTCCCGTTGGATTGACCAATCCAAATGCAATCATGACAATCACTCCACCTAAAAGTCCAATACCTGTAATTGTCGTCAACACTGCACCACCGGTTTTGTCGGCTATAAAGCCAAACAAAATTCTAGAAGCAGAACCAATCAAAGGACCATAAAAGGCATATTTCAAAGGGTCTAAACTAGGATCAAAACCTCCATAAAGCACCTTTATCAAAAGAGGGAAAGCAGCTGATAAACCTGCAAAGGTACCAAAGGTCATAAAATAGGTGATTGTACAGTACCAGGTGTGTTTGTCTCCAAATATATCTAGCTGTTCTTTAAAGGAAGCTTTGATAGGAATGCTTTTAAGGTATTTCCAGCTGATAATTCCAATAATTATTAGGAGTGGTGCGTACCAAAAAGCACCACTTTGCAGGTAAATTTCTTTTGAAATAATATCTCCTGTAGCTTTATCAACACTTTTGAACAATTGAGGTGCTCCGTACAAGGCCACTCCAATCATTACCGGGGTCATAAACTGGGCTATACTGACACCGAAATTTCCAATACCTGCTTGAATTCCTAAAGCAGTACCCTTTAATCGAGCAGGGAAAAACATATTTGTCGAAGGCATGAAAGAAGAAAAATCACCTCCTCCAAAACCCGCTGTAAGGGCAAGGACAACGAATACCCAGAAAGGTGTTCCAGGATTCATTACTGCCAATCCTATACCAATGACCGGGATGAGTTTGAGAAAAGTAGCAACAGTAATGGTATGTCTGGTACCATATATCGGAATAAGAAATGTATGCACAATTCTTAACGTTCCCGCAGCCAAACCAGGTAATGCTGCTAGCCAAAAAAGTTGGTTATCAGTGAAGTTGAAACCGATTCCTGGGAGCCTAGTGACAATAGCACTCATCATAAACCAAGTAGCAAAAGACAAGGTCAATGCGATGGTAGTAATGGTTAAGGTACGCCAAGCGATTTTTTTACCGTTAGATTCCCAGAAATTATTGTCTTCGGGATTCCATTCTTTGAGCCAAGTAGCCATAATTTTTTTGGATGGTTACGACAAATGTCGGTATAATGAATTGCCAAAAACATGACCAAAATCATAAAACGATATGATTCAAGTTGCAATGAGAAGAGGTAATAAAGGATAATATTGTCGCCTAATTCTATTCGTCATTTACCTACTACCATTTCCTACATGCTTAGCATCACCAAAATCTTTTCCTTCGAATCTGCCCATAGTATTTCCGATTATGAGGGGGCTTGTAGCAATCTTCATGGGCATAGCTATGTACTTCATGTTACTGTATCAGGAGAAGAACTCGAGAAAGACATGTTATTGGATTTTAAGGATCTGAAAAAAATCGTGCAGGAGGAGATTATTGAAAAACTCGATCATGCACTGGCACTGAAAAACACAGGAAGCCAAAAAAGAGACTTTCAACAAATCGGACAGAAAATATTTTGGATGGAGCATGAACCTACTGCAGAAAGGATGTTGCTTTGGATGAAAGACAGATTAGTGCCAAAACTTCCATCCCATGTAAAATTAGAAAGCCTGACCCTCTATGAAACCGCTACTTGTTATGCCTGCTGGAAAGGTTAGGAACAGAATAAAATACAGATCTGCCGTCCACAGCTGGCTGATGACAGGAGTTATTTTAGTTTTGTTAATGGTGGTAATTGGTGGTATTACCAGATTGACCCAATCGGGGTTATCCATGGTCCGCTGGGAACCCATTACGGGGGCCATCCCTCCATTGACCGCTGAGCAATGGCAACATGAGTTTGAAGAATACCAAGGCAGCCCGGAATTCAAAGCTTATAATTATCATTTTACCTTGAATGATTTTAAGCAGATTTATTTTTGGGAATACCTGCATCGCTTGGTTGGTAGAGTAGTAGGCTTAGTCTTTTTATTTCCTGCTATTTTCTTTTGGATCAAAGATGTTTTTGATGTTAGGATGCAGAAACAGGTTCTTCTGATTTTCTTAGGAGGGTTGTTTCAAGGAGTGCTGGGATGGTATATGGTAAAAAGTGGCTTGGTGGATAAGCCTCATGTCAGTCATTATAGATTGGCGGCGCACTTATCCACGGCTTTGGCTTTGGCAGGATATATTTACTGGGTGGCCCTAGAATGGAAGCCTTTAAAAAAAGTACCATCAAAGGCAATCAATCGGGCTACTATTGTGCTTTTGTCCCTTCTCAGTATACAGATTGTTTTCGGAGCTTTTGTAGCAGGATTGAAAGCTGGTAAAATGTTCAATACATTCCCAAAGATGGGATTAACTTGGTTCCCTTCAGACTTAAATACAGCATTTGAATTGAGCGGTGGTTTTGCAATTTTTGAAAACGGGATTGTAGTCCAATTTATTCATCGCTATTTGGCCTATTTGATCGTATTTGGAGTGATTTGGCTTTGGTGGGGGATTAAGAAATATGCCTTTAAACTTCTTCCCTTGGGCAATTTCCTATTGGTAATGGTTGGGGTTCAGTTTTTATTGGGGGTGCTAACCCTGATTTGGGCAATACCGGTGAGTTTGGGGGTATTACATCAATTGGGAGCGGTAATTGTATTTCTTACCTTGATTACCTTGTTGAAGAGAACAAGTTAAACTTAATTATTCTAAAGGGTAGATGAATTTTTATAAAAAGCCTTAATTCCAAAATAAGATTTGGTCTTATTTTTTTCTGGCATATCAAAATACAAGTGGTAATGATTGCTACAACCTGGATTGAAACTGGCCTCACATTTAGGACAAGTGTTATCAGCATCCATGTATTCCTGAATGCTTAACTCATGTCCGCATACACCACACAGGATGGCTTTTTGGTTAAATTCAGATTTGGGCCAAACTTGGTGTTCATGGTCTGCTTCCTCCTCATGACAGGAAAAACAGGGATAATAGTTCCCACAACAATTGAATTTGATCGCAATAACATCCAATGCCGAGTGCCAATGGACACAGCGGGTTTGATGGTCAACGGATTTACCGAACACACGAACACCTTCGATCTCAACTATATTGAATACCTCTGGGGCTGCTTCTTGGGCCAAGCTAAGGTTAAAAGCCAACAGCATTAAACAAATTAGTATTAATCGCATTCCTTTCATTGAGATGATTGGGGGTGATTGTTAGGATACTTAATTAGGTAAGCAGGGTCGAAAATAAAAAAATATTTTTTGTATTTACTGTATTTTTAAGATTGGGTCTGAACAGGGAAGAGAAAAATTACGGAAAATCAACAGAGATAATGCATTTTTATGCATCAATAAGCCTTTGATTGTGAATTATTAAAATAAAGAATAACCAGGAAAATGGTGTCTCCAAATTCATGGATAGAATATGGAGACAAGATTAATCCATTAAGCACTAGCAAACTGATTGCATCCAAAGTTGGCTCCGGTTATAAACTCAATGGCTTTGGTGTTGGGGTCCATTGGTTTGCCATCATTCAAGACTGGAATGATGTAATCGGGATCCATTTTTGATTCAATATGACTCAATTTATTACATTCGCCATAGTTTTTTCTTTTGGCTACCACGGGTGCATTTGGCTCCCAGTGGTTGCAGTTTGAACATGTTTTTTCCATCTCGCTAGTTTCATTTGATTATACTTTAATATACACAAAATAAGGTTTAAGGTTTTGAAAAACAGTAATTTGAAATTAAACTGAATAAGGTTTCGTTAAAATCTGGTATTAGCTAAGTTCACTGATGATCTTTTGATTGCAGATCAATGAAGAAGAATTCATTTTGTTTGGCATAAAAATTGATTTTTGGATGAGTAAATAATAACTAATTTATGTGGTTGATCTTATCATTTTTTTTTTTAAAAAGAGTGTTTTCACTTCTATAAAATCCTTCATCTGGGGTAAATTATTTCTCTTAAGTTTCATTGTATGCTTCTTTTTTGTTTCCGTTTCTATGGCTCAATCCATGTACGTTAGCTCTACTGTTGGGGCAAACTTAAGAAATGGTCCAGGTACTGAACACAGTGTGGTCAGTACAGTGGGTTATAATGAACAGGTGAGAGTAGTCAGCAATGAAGGTTCCTGGAAAAGAGTAGAATATAGAGGCAAAACTGGTTATATCAGTTCCTCCTTGCTCAGCGAAAATCAAGGCAGAACATCTCAAAATAATTCTTCCAATTATGGTAGGGGAAGTACAAGTTCAAGAACCTCAGGTAGTTCAAAAGGTGGTGTGGCAGGTGCTTCCGGATATACTACAGCTATTGGATTAAGAGGTGGATTTACTTCAGGAGTTTCTTTGAAACATTTTACCAGTTCGAGAGGTGCTTTGGAATTAGTTGTTGGGTCTCGATGGCATGGAGTTTCCCTATCAGGGATGTATCAGATGCATCAATCCGGAGCATTGGGAGTGCCGGAGCTTTCATGGGTTTATGGACTTGGTGCCAAGGGTAGGTCATTACGATAGGTATTACTATTATTATGGGTATAGAGGCCCTGGTAATTGTCAAGATCCGAATAATCCAAGGTGTTATCCCTTCTATACCCGCTATCGTACAGGTGTGTTTACGGCAGTGGGATTACTGGGGATTGGAGGATTGGAATATAAATTTAGGGATATTCCAATTACGCTCGGGATAGACCTCATTCCTTACTTTTATTTCAACCATTGGGGAGGGAGTTTTATAGATGGAAGTATTTCAGTACGTTATAATTTAAAATAAATACCGGAAGTTAGGGCTACTCAGCTGCCAGCTATTCGGAATTTGCAATCCCGAACCTAGATAAATAGGATTTGAAATCCTTATTTCCGGTTTAGGGTAGATTGGAATTAAAAATCCCTTTTATCTGTACTCGAAATTACAAATTTCGAGGAGCGAGGATAATGATTCAAGTTTTCCCGGAACCAATTCTGATACTTTCCCAAAATTTCTCGGTTGACTTTGGAATAGCTGAATTAATACCATTCTTAACTTTCTCTTCAAAATCAATTCCTAAAAGGTAAAATGCAAGATCCAGGCTTGAAAAATGGGTTCGGTATTCATCCCGAATCTCTGCCACTTCTCTAAGACAAAGATTGGCTGTGGGGTTGTTGTCAGGAAGGTATGTCAAGTTTAATTCTTTTTGTATTGAATTGGTCATATCCTGAAATTCCCCTGCCTGAATTTTTTGAAGTAGATTTTGAAGTTCAGAGGTATTAGCCATTTGCTTAAAATTCAGTCTGTTTGGTTTCCTTTTTCCAAAAATAGACTTTCTCTCCATATTTTAAAGGCCGGATTTCTTCATCTCTGTATGGATAAACCCTGTTTTTGGATAAATTATTGAATAAAATGGCCATTACAAAAAGAATGATGATACCGGTCAGGATCGGGTTGATGACATAAAAGTATCCCATTGATTTGATTTCATCCGAACCGATATTTGCAATTAGTGCAATGGCACCCCCAGGAGGATGTAAAGTTTTGGTGTATTGCATGGCCAGAATAGCCAATGAAACAGACAATGCCGGTGAAAACCAGATCATGGATTCAATGTAAAAAAACTTATAAACTGTAACTCCAATAACTGCCGAGATTAAGCTTCCCAAGAATAAATTTCTGGGTTGAGCAAATGGACCGTGAGGATTGCCGAATAATATGACTGAGGTGGCTCCAAATGCTCCAATCAAAAATAAAATATCCGAATTGTCATCAGTGTGGAAGAGTCCTTGAAGGATGCCTATAGTACTTAAACCTAAAAAGCCACCAAAAAAAGACCATGCATTGTCTGTAGGATTGTGCCTTGTTTCCTTATATACAATGTATCGGGCTTTTTGTAAGGACTTTTTCAGCTTTTTCTTTTTCATGGATGCAAAAATAGGCAAATTGCCTTATGTCATGTTTTAAACCATCTTAGATTTCAAAAAATGACCAAGCACCAACCCATTAAACGTCACCAAAGCCTGCACGGACTCAGTAAAGACCATCATCAGGGATTGTTACTTTGTTTTAAGATCCGACAGGGTATAAAAATGGGAGTAGAGGAAAAAAGAATCAAAAAGTATTGCAACTGGTTCTGGAAGGAACACTTGGTGCCGCATTTTCAGGAAGAGGAGCGGTTCGTTTTTCCCGTGCTGGGTAATGATCACGAAATGGTAAGACAAGCACTCGAGGAACATCAAATCCTGAAAGATCTTTTTAATGCTTCAAAGTCGGATTATGATCACCTCAATCAATTGGAAAGGCAATTGGAAGCCCATATCAGATTCGAAGAAAGGGCCTTATTCAATAAAATTCAGGACACAGCAACAGCAGATCAGCTTACAATCATCGCCCAACACCATGGCAAAGCCACTTCCTGCGAAGTATGGGAAGATGAATTTTGGAAGTAGGGTAGTTGTTGGGGATTTGCCAATCTTTTCGGGATTTGCAATCCCGAACTCTTGATGAATAGGATTTGCAATCCTGAATTCAGTTTAAGGTTGAATGGAATTGGAAATTTCTTTTATCTGTACCTCCAAATTGCAAATTTCGAAGAGTGGTTAGTTTTTAGCCACAGCCACAATCTTATTTACAATCTCTTCGCCAACCAATCCAAGCCCTTCTTTTTGGTACTTCATTACCCCTCGGCGGTCAAAAACCGAGATGATATTGGAGTGTGAAAAATCGATGGGATTGATCTGCTTGTATTTGACAGCCATGATATTGGCAAAATCTCTGACTCCATCTTCTGTCCCTTGAAGGAAAAGCCATTTTTGATCTTCCATTCCGTTTTCTTTTGCGAAAACTTTCAATTTTTCAGGAGTGTCATTTTTTGGATCTATGCTGACAAGGACATATTGGATGTCTTTTCCTTTTTTTCCGCTCACTTTTTCTTCAATCATTCGCATGTCAGCCACCAATCGGGGACAGGCTGTTCGGCATGCTGTGTAAATCATGACCACGACCAGTGGTTTTCCCTTCAAATCTTTGAATTCAATGGTTTGACCATCTTGGGTTTTCCATAAGGCGGGGAGCTGATAAATGGATAAGTCGTCCATAACTTCTTCAGGATTTATCGTGTCCTTTATGATTTCCTTTTCTTGGCATGAAAAAATTAGGATTAAGAGCAGTATTAGGCTAAAGTATTTCATGGTTTTATCAGTTTAAAGTGAGTGGATGATTGACATCTTTAGCGCAGCGAAATCCCAATGTAGTAAGAGAGAAATTGGCTTTCAGACTAGATCGCATCGCATATCGCATAAACGCGGCATAATTCATCATATCTTTGGCTCCTATAGCACCTCCGGCACAAAACAAGCTTGCATCAGTATTCCCATTATTACGGGACTCTCCGGTGAGTATAATGGAGTTGAAATCCTGGGTCCATTCCCAGACCATGCCATGCATGTCTTTAACTCCCCAATAATTCGCATCGGATTGGCCGACAGTTTTCAGGAAAGTTCTGGGTTGCTCGTAGCTGCGCAGGATGCTTGCATTATACAGGCTATCTTCCCGAGCATCTCTTTTTGTAGTGGAGGCCATGGCAGCGTATTCCCATTCATCCACTGTAGGAAGTCTTTTTCCCTGACATTCACAGTAGGCTTTAGCGGCAAACCAAGAAATCATGGTGATGGGCTTGTCCAAAAGGGCTACAGGAGCAGTTAGGTCATTCTCCCAATTGGATAAATACCTTTCGTCTGCAAATAATTTGGTTACTTTGGATTTCTGCCATTTGGAATAATTGCGAACAAACTCCTGAAATTCAGCATAGGTCACCGGATTGATTTCCAAGTAAAAATCCCTTACTTCTACATCTGCTTGCTCACCTATTCCGTAGAGGGGGGTATAATTCCCCCCTTTTACCAGAGCCATCTTACCTCCTTGGGCAGAAGCATTATTGATCAAAAACAAGGCGGCAATCAAAAGAAATACTTTTCTCATTTTTTCCTCCTTTTGTTTACCATGTCGGGAGTAACTTCAGTCCCGTTATTGCCCCAGCTGTTGTATACATAAGTGAGAACAGCTGCAACTTCTTCGTCTTTGAGTTGCTGAGAGGGCATGATACTATTGTATTTTTTGCCGTTAACAGTGATTTCACCCGATAGTCCATGGAGAAGCACATCGATGGACCGGTTGACATCGGCATTCAGGTAATCTGCATTTGCCAGGGGAGGGAAGGCATTGGCTACCCCTTCACCGTTGGCTTGGTGACAGGCAAAGCATGCCTGCATGTAGATTTTCTTTCCTGTATCGATCAGCTCACTTTTGGTCATGGTAACAGGAGGGCTTACGACATTGCCATCTTTTGGCATTTTCTGAATGGTACTTCCTTCAGGGAGATAGATTCCTTCCATGATTTCACCTGCAAAAATTTTCTCGTTTTCTTTTCCTGTGACGCTCAGAATACCTAATGCACCTTTGTTGAATGCCCTGAAAATGGAGTGATCTACCAATACCAAATTAGAAGGTACATCGGCTTTAAATTCCAGGATAGCTGCTCCACCAGCAGGGATTAGGGTAGTGCCCACATTGTAATTGATTTGGTCACCGCCATCTACATATACTTTATCGAATATTTCACCTATGACGTGGAAGGAAGAAGCGAGGTTAGGTCCACCATTTCCGAAAAATATTCTAATGGTTTCACCTGCTTTTGCCTGCAGTGCATTTTCCCCACTGAGTGCATTGACGCTACCGTTGAATACCACATAATCTGGTCTTTCATCATAGGCTTTTTGCATATCAAAAGGTTGTAAACCTGGTTCCCCAAATCTTCCCTCGGTGTAGAAATCACCCTGCATGACATAGAACTCCTTGTCTACTGGCGGTAAACCACCTTCCGGTTCCACCAAGATCAGTCCATACATGCCGTTGGCAATGTGCATGCCTACAGGAGCTGTCGCACAGTGATATACATAGAGTCCGGGGTTGATCAGTTTAAAGGAAAACGTTTTTTCATGCCCTGGCGCAACAAATGAAGCCTCAGCGCCCCCACCTTGGCCTGTTACAGCGTGAAGGTCGATGTTGTGGGGCAATTTATTGTCAGGGTGGTTTTTGATTTTGAATTCTACTTCATCACCGACCCTGGCACGGATAAATGAGCCCGGGACAGTACCGCCAAAAGTCCAGAAAAGGTAAGATACCCCATCCGCCATTTCCATTTCTTCTTCTGTTATTTCCATTTCCATGTATAGCTTCATGGCAGGACGGTTGCCCACTGGTGGTGGTACATGAGGAGGAGCAGTTAGTTCTGCCACCATTTCTCCAAAGACTTTGGTTTTACTGTAGTCTTTGGTGTAATTCGAGTTTCCGGTATTTCTGGATTGACCTTGGGTACAAGCAGTGAATATTGCACCTGATAAAAAGAGTAAAAGATAAATATATCCTTTAAATGAAGAAAGTTTTTTAGTCATGGCTTTATCGTTTTAATTTTTTTTTGGGAGATATGCTTGATATGAACTTCTCAATTATTCATTGACACAAAAAAACCAGATAATTTTTAATTGTACACTGATACACCTCAACAGAAGGTTTTTATTTTCGCAAAAAAAAGCCTGCATTTTCGCAGGCTATTAGTAAGAAGTGGCATAGGCATATTGACGTATTCGTTCTTTTAAAGTTGTTATATCAGGTAATTGAATTGTCCTATCAACCGTTTGGATGAGCCCTTCTTTTTTCAAGGAAGTTAAAACCCGGCTGACTTGTTCTGCATTTGTACCGATGATCTGTGCAATTTCTTGTCTGTTTAAATCAATTTCAACCTGATTGCCTTGGGATCCTAGAAGGTAGGTGTCAGCAAGGTACAATAAGCCTAAAATCACTTTTTCTTCATTGTTCATCAATCCTAGACATTTTGTACGGATTTCACTTTTTCTTAATTCCCTGGAATAAAGCCGCATTACTTCAAAAGTAAACTTTGGATTGGCCATAAAAGCTTCATAAAGTGTAGCATTGTCGATAAAGCAGATTTGTGATTCCTCCAAAGTGACAGCACCTATGCTGTATTTTTCAAGGCCAATGGCCGAATGTCCCAACATGTGCCCTTCACCTGCCAACCTGACCGTTTGTTCTTTTCCGCCTACATTGGAACTGATTACTTTTACTTTACCTTTCAAAATAAAGTAAGCACCCAAAACCAAACTGCCTTCCATAAAAACAAATTGCCCTTTTGGATAGATAGGGGAGTTTTTGGCATCAGATAAACGATTAATCCATGTGTGATTGCATTGCTTTACCAAGCATGTAGCAATTGGACACATTTTGCAGTTTGGACTTATATTCATAATAGTTGCAAGTAAATAGGATTTGGTACTGGCCCAAGTGATATACAGCAATTCAAAACATGATTGATATCAGTTTTTTACAAATTTGTAGATTTTTTTTCCTTTGTGCTATTTGACTTTTGAAATCCACCTGTATCTTCGTGTCATAAAAAGATAAAAAGGTCTTTTAATCTAAATTAAATTTAACCCAGTTCTATATGCTATCAAAATCACAAGCAAGGACTTTCTTTCTGGGTGGTACACTGGTGACCTTTCTGATATTTATCGGATTAACCATTTATTCCATGGCCCCTAGTAATGACCAGTCTAATCATCAGAACATTACCGAGCAGGTAATCAAAGGCAAGCACATTTGGGAAACCAATAATTGCATGGGTTGCCACGCCATTATGGGGGAAGGGGGCTATTATGCACCGGAACTCACCAAAGTGATTGACAGACGTGGTGCACCTTTGGTGAAAGCCATCCTTCAATCGCCCATTCCCTGGGCACCCAACGGGAGGAAAATGGTCGCCTATGAAATGAGCGATGAGGATGCAGAAGCTATGATTGAATACCTAAAGTGGATAGGGGAAATCGATCTTAACGGCTTCGACCGTATTGTTTCACCATTGGCAAAAGATAAGTTAAAAGACTAGAAACATGAAATATAAATCACAACAGGTAGCCTACTGGTTTTTTGCCTTATGTATGCTGCTCTTCGCACTACAGATCGTCTATGGATTTATCATGGGATTTGCCAGAATCGGCATGGATGGACTCCATGACTGGATTCCCTTTAATACCGCAAGGGCGGTGCACACCAATTTATTGGTTGTTTGGTTGCTGACCGGATTTATGGGTGCAGCTTATTATATCATTCCAGAGGAAGCCCAGCGGGAACTTGTCAGTGTCAAGCTGGCTTACGTGCAATTGATTTCTCTGGCTGTAGTTGGGGTGGCCGCTATTACGGGCTACCACTTTAATATCTGGGAAGGAAGGAAATTTCTGGAAATTCCCCGTGAATTGGATTATCTGGTAGTCGTCAATGTCCTGCTGTTTTTGGGAATAATTCTAGCTACTTTGTTTAAAGGGAAAAGGCAGACCACCACAGCTTTGGTTATGACTATGGGGCTGGTTTTTGCCGCGCTCTTGTACCTCCCTGGAATGATATGGTTTGATTCACAGGTAACCGACTCCTTTTTTAGATGGTGGGTAGTTCATCTTTGGGTAGAAGGCGTTTGGGAATTGATCATGGGCGGTATCTTGGCCTTCCTGTTGATCAAATTAACCGGTGTGGATAGAGAAGTCATCGAGAAATGGCTGTATGTGATCGTTGGTTTGACCTTTCTCTCAGGGATACTCGGTACAGGTCACCACTATTATTACATTGGTGTCAACAAAATCTGGTTGGTAGTAGGGGGCGTGTTCTCTGCATTAGAGCCACTTGCTTTTCTTGCCATGGCCCTGTTTGCAGTCTATATGTACCGCAAAGGTGAGAAAAACCACCCTAACAAAATTGCTCTTTTCTGGACTATAGGAGCTGCAATTGTTTCCTTTATTGGTGCCGGGTTGCTGGGTTTTGCCCATACCCTTCCTCAGACCAATCTCTACACCCATGGAACCTTGGTAACGGCTATGCATGGCCACTATGCTTTCTGGGGTGCTTATGTGATGATCGTATTGGCCATCATCAGTTATGCCATGCCCAACATCACCGGCAGAAAACGACATGATAAAACCAACGGACATTTGGCATTCTGGCTATCAAATATCGGTATGCTCGGTATGGTGGTAGCACTTGGTGTTGCAGGTGTTGTTCAGGTTTATCTTGAAAGAAGGTTAAGTATGGATTTTATGATTGCTCAGGAAGAAGTTAAAATCCACTTTGTGGTCATGCTGCTTTGTGCTACCATGTTTGCAACTGGAATCGGGATCTATATTTATGAATTTATTAAGTATGGAAGACCTACTAATGAAGCACTATCCAAAAAAGAAGAAACTGTTTTGGTTAGTTAAACCCTTCATTTGAATTGTCAAACAGGAAAATCGGCCATCGGTTTATTTCTTAATCAGTTTGCCGACTTCTGAAAATAGCTGGGTCGCCTCTTCTGGCAGCCCGGCTTTCAAACCTCAAAACTTAACATTATGGTTATAGAAGCACCTTATTATCATCAGACAGATCAGGAATCAGAGGTTTTTTTGCAAACCTTCCAAAACCGCATGCCTTTGCTTCTAAAAGGGCCAACAGGAAGCGGGAAATCCCGATTTGTGGAATATATGGCACATGCTACCGGTCAAAGACTGATCACTATTTCCTGTCACGAAGAAACATCATCCACAGATCTGATCGGTAGGTTTATCATCAAAGGAGCTGAAACGGTATGGATAGATGGCCCACTGACCACCGCTGTTAGAGAAGGAGCCATCCTTTACCTGGATGAAGTGGCAGAGGCCCGACCTGATGTGATAGTGGCTATCCACTCGCTGACAGATCACAGAAGGGAATTGTTCATTGATAAACTCGGAGAGACGGTCAAAGCCCATGAAAACTTCATGTTGATTGCTTCCTTCAATCCAGGTTACCAAAGAGGTTTCAAAGAGCTGAAACCTTCCACACGGCAACGTTTTGTGGCTTTGAGCTTTGGTTATCCAACAGCAAAAATTGAAACAGAAATCCTTGTCAACGAAACTGGAGTGAAGCAGGATATTGCCAAAAAGCTGGTTGCTATAGGAGGTAAAATCCGAAATCTGACAGAATTGGGTTTGACCGAAACGGTATCTACCCGATTGTTGGTGGATGCGGCGAAGCTGATTCAATCCGGTCTTCCCAAAAGGTTGGCCTGTCATGTCGCCATAGTGGAACCGCTTAGCGATGATGCACAGACCATTGAGTCTATGAAGGATTTGGTTGATTTGATGATATGAAATTGAAATATGTTGGATATATAATAGAAATATGGTTGAAATATGGTGCGCGAAATATATGGAAATAGAATATAAATAAGCTTCGCGAAATAAAATTGAAATAAATAGAAATAAATCAGAAGATGGGACTGGAAATAGATGAATGGATATATGGCAGATTGGTTCGGTATTTTAAAAAAAGCCGATTGAAAGCCGAGTTGGAAATGCACCACAAGGTGGATTTGGAAGTTATCCGACCAAGATTGACTTTTTTGGCCAGGGCCATTACCGGGAAAGCAATTGACATTTATCCTGCTGAAGCTGAAGGAGGTTTTAAAAACAATAATTTCTTCCTTCCCATTTCTTTTGCCGAGTTTCCCACTTGGGAAGAAAATCTCTATTTCTATTTTTTCAGAACACTTTACCTGAGCGCACAACAAGACCTAGGCTACAATTGGACCAAGGAAACGGACGATCTGATTCTTTCCCGTCAGATGGCCGAACAGACGGCTCCTGCCGTCCTGGAAAAGTTAGCTGATGAGTTTAGGATTGCAGCCCAACTTCATGAAAAATTAAAAAGCCATTTTCAGTCTAAGACCAAGCCTGGAGAGCAAGCAGATTTGAGTTTACTTTATGGAAAGTGGATGTATGCTGACCCTTCAGCAACGGAAGAGGATCCGCTTCAGAATTTTGACAATCGAATCAAAAAAGGCAAAGAAGAAAACCCAACAACCACATTGATAGCTAAAGCGGTGGAGGAAGTCAAAAACCTCACCATCGATAAAAAGCAGCAAGAAGACTATGTTTTACTGCACAACTTTGAAAAGGTGGAAACGGCTGAAGAATCAAATGGGGTTTGGAGGGATTTTGATGGCAAGGACGAGTTGGAAGACCATCAGGATGCATTGGAAGAGTTAAGTATGAAATTTACCGTAAGGGTGGATGACCCTGCGCATTCGGTTTATCAGGCAGAATTTGTAGAAAACACTACCATCTCCGAAAGTGCTGAGCGGGATGAAAAAGGCTTCCACCTTTGCTACGATGAGTGGGATTTTAAAAAGCAGATTTATAAACCTGATTTTTGTAAAGTGTATCCCCAAACTTTGGTGAAAACTGATTTGGCCTATTACCGAAATACCATTTCCAAGCATGCCAGTACTTTGCTGGGGCTACGAAAGATGCTGACTTCTATCAACAACAAAATGAAACTTCAACGCAAACAGAATCAGGGCGATGAATTTGACATTGATGCCTTGACTGATTTGTTTACAGACGTTCATGCACGGAAGACCCCAGCTGAAGACATTTACCTTTCCAAACGGAAAAAAGAGAAGGATCTTTCCATATTACTTCTCTTGGATGTGAGTTTATCCAGCGATAGCTATGCTGCCAATAACCGGGTGATTGACGTGGAAAAGGAAGTATCCATTCTTTTCGGAGAGATTTTGAATGAGTTTGATATAGATTTTTCCATTGATAGTTTTTATTCCAAAACCAGAAATTACTCCACTTACCTTACCCTTAAGGAATTTGATGAAAGCTGGGATTTGGGTAAAAAACGAATTGGAGCGGTAGAACCTCAGGGGTACACCCGTATAGGGTCAGCATTGAGGCATGCAGGCGCAAGACTTGATCAGAGAAGCACGAAGAATAAATGGGTAATCCTAATTTCTGACGGTAAGCCCAATGATTATGACCGCTATGAAGGGAAATACGGTATTCAGGATATCAAACAGGCGCTACGGGAACTTAACGAACGCCAGATAAACTCCTACGCTCTTGCGATAGAAGCTCAGGCCAAATATTACCTGCCCCAGATGTTTGGACAAAACCATTACCAGATTCTGACGACACCGGTGGAGCTATTGAGTTCCCTGGTCAAATTGTACGAAAGGATTAAACACCAGTAATATGAATGCTTACGAACAAGAATTAGACCTCCCAAAAGGTCATCCCATCCATACCTATTTGCAGGAAACTGCCATGATTCATCAGCTGATTGATGAATTGGAACAGTGCGATATTGAAAATGATTATCAGGTATTCTACAACCTCTTTAATAAACTTCAAACAATTGAAAGGCGTTTTGAACGCAAAGAAAACCAACTTTTCTCCTTTCTTGAAAAATGTGGTTGGAACGGACCTTCCCAAAATATGTGGTCTTTTCATGACACCATTCGCAGTATTTTCAAGTTTGTCAGGGAAAAAGTGGAAGCCAGGGATATCCGTGGAGTCTATGAGAATTTCCATCATTTAAGCAATAATATCCGAAGGCTCATGCTGGTGGAGGAGACAGTTTTATTCCCCAATTCCCTGAAAATACTTAAAGAAGAAGACTGGCAGCAAATGCGGAAAGGAGAGGAGGAGATAGGATGGATGCTATCAGAAAAGCCTGCTGCTTATCCTGAACAGGCCTATGTGCACCCATCAGAAGATTTTACTCAAAGAGATTTAAGTTTTGCTAAGGCTGAAAGTCAGCATTATGATGAAGGCTATATGACGGTAGAACAGGTCAACCTATTACTTCGTACGATGCCTTTGGATATTACATATGTGGATGAAAATGACAAAGTGATCTTTTACAATAGAGGAGAGGAACGGACCTTTCCAAGAAGTGCAGGAATTATTGGTAGGGAAGTCAGGTTCTGTCACCCGCCCAAAAGTGTGGATACTGTCCTGAGAATACTGGAGGAATTCAGAAAGGGCACGCAAAGTGAAGCTTCTTTTTGGATCAATTTTAAAGGCAGGTTGATCTATATCCGGTATTTCGCTGTACGGGATGCGGATAAAAATTACCGTGGGGTCATAGAAATGTCACAGGATATCACAGATATCAAGCATATAGATGGAGAAAAAAGACTGTTGGAATGGAAATAAAAGCCCAGAATATAGATCATAAGGATATCTTTTACCCTCCGGGTGGCATCCTGTTATGGATAATCATCATATTGGAGCTGATCACCTTCGGATTGGGGATCGGAGGCTTGGTTTATTATGGCAAATTAGAGCCCGAACTATTCCATCAATCCAGGCTTCAATTAAATACTTCTATCGGCACCTTGAATACCTTAATTTTATTGGTCAGTGGGTATTTTATGACCAATACTGTCCTGAAACTTAAATCAGGGGCTATTGAATCAGCTAAAAAATACTTGGTTTGGACCATGTTGGGCGGGTTGCTTTTTGTAGGATTGAAAAGCTATGAATATGTTGAAAAATTGACAGGCGACCTAGACATGGGGGATAACATGTTCTTTACCTTTTATTGGCTAATGACCGGATTCCACCTTGCGCATGTTTTGGTAGGTCTGGTGATTTTGGTATTCAGTTGGTGGCAGATAAAAACCAGACCTAGATCTCTTCAGGTGACAGATTTGGAATCTGGGGCCGCTTTTTGGCACATGTGTGATTTGATCTGGCTTTTATTATTCCCTTCCTTATACCTGATATTCTAAGATGGAAAAGAAAAATTTATTAATACTCTTCATTTTGATTGGGATGACCCAAGTCTCTGCATTTCTTGGTGTTTTCAATCTTGGAGTTGTAAATTATTTGACTTGGCTGGTGATGGGTTTAGCTGCTGTTAAATTCTTCCTGGTTGCCTTTGTATTTATGGAATTGCGTAAGGCCCATTTCTTCTGGAAGTTTGCAACTGTCCTTATAGGATTGCTGGTGGTAGTGGTAGTTGGGTTTTGGGCTTAAAAACTTTCTCTTAAAATTTGATTGTCAAGAAAAAAATACTTTAATTTCAGAGTTAAAAGTCTTAATTAAAAAGCATGAAAGTATTATCCCAAACGAGTAAGTACGGCATAAGGGCTCTATTGTATATGGTGAGTAATCCAAGTACAGGAGAATATGTCAGTATTGGGGAAATAACAAAAGAATTGAATCTTTCCTTTCATTTTCTAACTAAGATATTTAGAGAGTTGACCAATAAAGGCATATTGTACTCTTATAGGGGACCTTCAGGAGGGATTGCATTGGCCAAACCATCAGATCAGATAATGCTTATAGACATTGTCTTGGCTTTGGAAGGAGAGGATTACTTTGACAATTGTCTTTTAGGTTTTCCAGGCTGTGGTGTAGAAAAGCCTTGTCCTGTCCACAATTTTTGGAAAGGCATCAAAGAGGACATAAAATCCCATCTCTGTAATACGAGCCTTGCCCAATTAGGAGAAAAGATACTTGCTGAAGAAGTACGGTTATTTGATTAAAAAAAATTCCTGTTAATTAAGAATTAATGCTCTTAAATATGAAATAAATCTACCTTAAACCATTAACCCATGAAACCGGATACTAAATTCCTGAATTACATCATGAAACAAAAGAACTGGTGGCTTCCTTTTATGGTCATCTTTGTCATCAGTATAGTAGGTCTTTTGTTCATTGCCTATCAGACTTACGAGGAAGCGCCTCCTATTCCGCATTATGTAGATGAAAAGGGAGAAGAAATCATCACCCAAGAGCAAATATTGAGAGGACAGGAGGTTTTCCATCGCTATGCTTTGATGGAATATGGAAGTATGTTTGGTGACGGCGCATTAAGGGGTCCTGATTTTACAGCTCAGGCCTTGAATGAAAGAGCCAAATCCATGTTTCGTTTTTATCAGGAAAGTTTGAATGAGAATGGAAGCAGGAGTGAGTTTGAGTCAGAGGGTATTTTAAGAAAAGTTCAAAAAGAAATTAAGGAAAATACATACGATGAGAATAACAATCAGGTTAACATTTCTTTCGCTCAGGTAGCTGCCATTCGGGATTTGGAGGGCTTTTATCAGGAGATGTTTCTCAATCCTGATTTTCATGAGGCATTTAAGCCAACTGGATATATTTCCGATCCCACAGAGATCAAGGATTTAAGTGCATTCTTTTTTTGGGGATCCTGGGTCTGTAGTGTAGAGCGACCTGGTGAAAAATACAGTTATACCCATAATTGGCCTTATGATGAATTTGCAGGAAATGTCGCTACGCCTTCCACTTTAATTTGGAGTATTGTGGGCCTTTTGGGGCTGGTATTGGGTTTGGGAATTGTTCTGTATTACTATGGACAATTTGAACAACTGAGTGAGGAGTATTATGCAAAAGGTGCATCAGAAATGGTCACTGAAGAAAAATTACAACAATACAAACCTACGCCGACCCAAAGAGCCACCTTTAAGTTTTTCTATGTTGCGGTAATCCTGTTTTTGATTCAGGTTTTGGCTGGAGTTCTGACTGTTCATGATTTTGTTGGGTTTACCAAATTCTTTGGTTGGGATATTCAGGAAGTATTACCTGTTACAATTTCAAGGAGCTGGCATGTTCAGTTATCTCTGTTTTGGATTTCAGCCTGTTGGGTTGGGATTTCCTTTTTTATCCTACCCTTGTTGGCAAAGAGTGAACCTAAAGGTCAGCTATTTTTGATCAATTTGCTCTTTGGGATATTTTTTGTCATGGTAGGCGGGTCTTTTGTGGGAATCTTCATGGGACCAATGGGGATGTTGGGGGATTATTCCCGTTGGTTAGGGCATCAAGGTTGGGAGTTTGTGGAATTAGGCAGACTATACCAATATTTCCTTTTGGCCATCTTTGCACTATGGGCGATTATTGTATATCGGGGGGTTAAAAACACCCTTAGACCTGGTATGCCCTGGGGCCTACCCAATTGGTTGGTGTATTCCATTGTCTGTATTTTACTTCTTTTATTATCGGGCTTTGTAGCGCGACCTGAAACCAATTTCGTCATTGCTGATTTTTGGAGATGGATGGTAGTGCATATGTGGGTGGAAGCATTCTTTGAAGTGTTCACCACGATAATAGTAGGCTACATGATGGTGATGATGGGTTTGGTCAACAGGCAAGCTGTCGTGAAAGTAGTGTATATCGCAGCCTTACTGTTTTTGGGTTCAGGGCTATTGGGGATTTCACATAATTTCTATTGGAATGCCAAACCTGTAGGAACGCTTGCTCTGGGAAGTGTATTTTCGACCTTACAGGTGGTTCCGCTGATTTTGTTAACCTTGGAGGCATGGAGGATGCAACGTATGCCTTACCTATTATCGACCAAGCAAAAAGAAAGACACCGATCCTCTCTATTTGCCATGCCTGGAGTATTCCTGTTTATCATTGGGGTTACTTTTTGGAATTTCTTTGGTGCAGGAGTCTTTGGTCTGATCATTAACCTTCCCATAGCCAATTATTATGAGCATGGAACTTACCTGACAGTCAATCATGGGCATGCAGCACTCATGGGGGTTTACGGTAATTTATCCATAGCAGCCATTCTTTTTGCTTTGAGATTTTTACTAAAGCCTGAAGCATGGAACACCCAATTAGTGAAAACGGCATTTTGGTCAATCAATATTGGACTTTTATTGATGGTGACTTTGGATTTATTCCCTGCAGGAATCCATCAACTTGTTGCAGTGATGGAGGAAGGGTATTGGTTTGCCAGGTCTCAGGAGTTTATCCAAAGTGTACCTTTTCAGGCAATGACCTGGTTAAGGATTGTAGGGGGAGCGTTTTTTTGTATCGGCGGCCTCTTTCCTCTGACCTGGTTTGTGTTGAAAAGTGCCAAGCATCTCAAACCAGCCTATGAAATGGAAAAGATTGATCATCACCTTGAGGAAGTAGAAGAAGAAATAGAAACAGTTTAAACCAATTAGAATTTTAATATATGTTTGAATCATTTACCTATGAAGTCAATGTCCATTGGCAAAATGGAAGAATCGGAAAGATGAGTTCTCCTGAACTTGAACATTCTTTTTCATGTGCTACGCCTCCCGAATTTCCGGAAGGTGTTCCGGGAATCTGGTCTCCTGAGCACCTGTTTACTGCAGCAGTCAACAGCTGTTTTATGACGACGTTTCTTGCCGTGGCAGATAATTACAAATTAAAATATGAACATTTCTCCAGTCAGGCATTTGGAAGGCTTTCCAGAGAGTCAGGCAAATGGATGATGACAGAAATAGTGCTTAAGCCCGAGTTGACCATTTGTACAGAGGAGTCTGAAAGTAAGGCGTTAAAAGTATTGGAAAAATCTGAAAATGCTTGTCTGATTTCTAACTCTATTAAGACCATGGTCATCATGGAACCTCAAATTTTGGCTTCAGAAATGTGTGTGTAAATCATGTGTTTTCGGTGAATGAAAGGGTGAGGTTCTTGACTTCACCTTTTTTTAATTCCTCCAAATGGTTTTCACCGGAAAATCAAATTTCTCATGGGTATATACTTTCTTTATACTTTCCGGTAGCTTGGAAATGCTGCCTTTGTCTCCGACATAATGCTGAAGGTAGTAGTTGCCTTGGTATCCTTTTTCCTTAAGGAACTTGGCCATGTTAAAAAGGTCTTCCTCACTGATTAGCCAGCTGTGGAGGGTGGTTCTTACTTCAAAATTGATGTTGCTGTACAGCAGGATATCCAGACTTTCTACAAATTCACCGTAAAGCTGGGAGGCTGTTATTTTCTGATAAGCTCCAGGCAGGGCTTTAAAGTCCAAAGCGACGTAATCTACCAGTTTCTCTGCGATGAGGTTTTCCAAAACGTGCGGTCTGCTGCCGTTGGTGTCGATCTTCACCTTCATGCCCAATTCTTTGATTTGATGGGCTAACCACAGGACATCCTGATGGAGGGTGCATTCCCCTCCACTGAATACAACCGCATCCAGAAGATTTTTTCTTTTCTCCAAAAACTGAAGAATATCCCCATAGCTAAGTTTCCCTTTGCCTGCTACAATTTCAGGATTGTAACAGTATCCACAACGCATGTTACAGCCTGCAAACCAAAGGATGCAGGCCGTATGGTCAGGATAGTCCAATAATGTAAAAGGGGTAATGCTATAAATGGGTCTAGCAGTATCTGTCCTTTTCTTCTTTGAAATGTTCCCGTTGCTTGTGTTCACCTTTTTTTCCAATGTTAAAACTTTCTACTGGCCTGTGGTATCCCATTACCCGGGTATAGACCAAACATTTGGTTCTTTTATCCCTGTTGGCTTCCAGCCAGGTTTGGGTTTCAATTTTTTCAATTGTTGCTTCATTTGTTTGCATAACTTAAGAGGTTTTATGGTTAATTTGATCTAATAGAATTTCATCACATTTTGGGCAATATTCATGTTCACCATTCAGGTATCCATGTACAGGACAGATGCTGAATACAGGAGTTACCGTAATGTAAGGGAGTTTAAAATTGGAGAGGACCTTTTTGACCAGATTGCGACAAGCTTCCGGCGTGGAAAGTTTTTCCCGCATGTACAAGTGCAGGACGGTTCCCCCTGTATATTTACACTGTAATTCATCCTGAAGCATCAAGGCTTCAAATGGATCATCTGTGAAATCCACGGGTATTTGAGAACTGTTGGTATAATAGATGTTTTCGCCAGTCCCAGCCTGAATAATATCCACGAAGCGTTTACGGTCTTCTTTGGCAAAGCGATAAGTAGTACCTTCGGCCGGGGTGGCCTCCAGGTTGTAAAGGTTTCCAGTTTCTTCTTGGAATTCTTTCATCCTATTTCTGATGTATTCCAGAATTTCAGTGGCAAACTGCTGCCCAAAATCTCCTGTTATATCTTCATTTTCAAAAGTGAAATTCAATATCATTTCATTCATTCCATTGACTCCAATGGTGGAGAAGTGGTTTCTGAAATTTGGTAGGTACCTTTTGGTGTAAGGGTAAAGTCCTCGATCGTACATTTCCTGAATAAAATTTCTCTTTTTCTCCAAGGTAGATTTAGCAATGGCCATTAAGGTGTCCAGTCTGTCGTAAAGCCCTTGTTTGTTTCCCCTATAGATATATCCCAATCGGGCCATATTGATGGTGACTACTCCAATACTTCCGGTCATCTCTGCTGAGCCAAAAAGACCATTGCCCCGCTTCAATAGTTCCCGCAGGTCCAACTGTAGCCTACAACACATACTGCGGACCGCATTGGGCTTATAGGCTTCGGGGTTTTCTATTTTATTTCCATTTTCATCATACATGTATTGACTTCCAATAAAGTTTTGGAAGTAGGAAGAACCAATTTTGGCAGTATTCTCAAAAAGCAAGTCTGTATTTTCTCCATACCAGTCAAAATCTTCTGTGATATTGACGGTAGGAATAGGAAATGTGAAGGGCTGTCCGGAGGCGTCTCCTTCTGTCATTATTGTGTAGTAGGCCTTATTGATCATGTTCATTTCCTTTTGGAAATGCTTATAAGTCAATTCTTCTACATGATTGACCCCTCTACCTATCACCCTGATCAAAAACCCGGGATCCTCCAATCCTTTGAAAAGGTGAAGGTCATTTTTAGTGGGAATTTGATCTTTGAGGTCCTCCGGAACCACCCAGTCCAAAGTGATATTGGTAAAAGGGGATTGTCCCCATCTTGCGGGAACATTTAAGTTGTATACAAAAGAACGAATGGCTTTTTCTACGTCTTTTTGACTTAAATTGTCTTTGAAAACATAAGGCGCCAGATAAGTATCAAAAGAACTGAAGGCCTGTGCACCGGCCCATTCGCTTTGAAGTATCCCGAGAAAATTGGCCATCTGTCCAAGCGCCTCACGAAAGTGGGAGGGGGGCCTACTTTCCACCCTTCCCCGTACACCGTTGAAGCCCTCATTGAGTAACACCCTGAGAGACCATCCGGCACAATAGCCGGTAAGACAATCCAGGTCGTGAATGTGTATGTCCCCATTGCGGTGGGCATAGCCTTCTTCCTTGTTGTAGATTTTGTCCAACCAATAATTGGCGATGATTTTCCCGACAACATTATTTACCAATCCTGCATTGGAATAGGAAGTGTTTGCGTTGGCATTGATCCGCCAATCGGTTTCCATAATGTATTCCTCTATGGTCTGCGTGCTGTCCACATAGGTGGTGTCTTCATTAAGCCCGGCCACGTGTTCCCGTTGCATTTTCCTGGTGTGCCGGTAAAGCATAAAAGAGCGCATGACATTGAAGTAGCCAGATTCAAACAATTGCTTTTCGATAATGTCCTGTATATCTTCTACTGCCCAGGTGGTTTGCTGATCAAGCTTTTTCAAAATTTGTTGGAATACAACCGGATCGTAAGGTTTATGAACGCTTTGAAATCCTTTTTTTAAAGCATCTTCGATTTTAAAAGCTTCGAAAGGGGCATATTCCCCGTTTCTCTTAATGACAAATTGATCCATATTTTTGTGGTTTGCGCGGTGGAAATGTATAAAAACATGGACAAGGTAAGGATTAGAATAAGGTTGGTATAGGGCTTTGGTCATGTTTGAACTTGACTTAAATCAGGGAAAAAATTTTTCATAAAATTAGGTCGAACAAGTATTAAAGGATAATTTTGTCTTTCATTTTTCAAGGTGCTTTTTTTGCAAATTCAACCTAATCGTATAACTTTTAGGGGATGAATATTCAAAGCTCTGGCAAAGAAGGAATCCCTGGTTTGAGGAAATGGTAGTACCTGCATTACAGGAAAAGATTAAAAAGTTGATCTGATCCAGCGGATCAAGACTTTCTCAATAAAGTAGGACATTTACCTCTTGATCAGGTTAAAAGGCAACATGACCAGATTTCTAATGAAGGAAAAGGAAAGGTCTATGGCAAAGCCCAGTAACCTGAAAGGCAAAACCAGCAGCCATACAATGGGATACAAGATGATGGCCAATAAGGCCAGCGGCCAGCAAATCACGATAAGAATAAGCCAAAGTAAGAAAGTTGCCATGGTGTTTTTTGTAATTATTCTTTCAAATGCAATGCCATCCAGGAATTCGTTTGAAATTTCGCAAAAATTCAGCATTTGAAATAGCGGTCTGTCCATTTTTGGACGAAAATTGGTGATATGTTCGCTTTAAAAACCAATGAAGTTTTCATTTATCCTGACATAAATCATATTCTGAGGATTTTATATACCCTACTTTTGTCTCTTTACCATATTCAATTAGTTAGTTAATAGCATTCATTAAATTTCCTCAAGCATGTCATCACCTCACACTTTTCATATACCGGTCATGGGACTGGGTTTTACTGTAGATTCACCCATTAAAGTTGCCCAATTTGGAATATCTTCTGTAGTATCCATTATGGATGACCACCTGTTGGAAGATATGCGAAGGTATTATTCCAGGACTTACCAAATCCCATATTTGCCCATTGATGAGGGCAGTGAAGACTATAGAGCGAAAAGGGTCACGGCCTACCTTAACTTGCTTCAGGAAGTGGTTGACCAACAGGTTGAGGTATTAAAGCAGGCTGATTTTGAAAGCAGCCGCGAAATCAACCAATATTTTCAACTTCTGCCTGAGCAGCACCCTGCGACGGAATTGTATCAGCAGATGATGAATTCTGAAGGAAAGCAAAGACAAGTCTTGCAGGAAAAACTTCGGGAATATATTCAGCCCGGTCAAATTGATGTCAATATCATGACCAAAGTGGATAAAATCAATTATAATAAAGCCGGAGAGGCCTTGCCGCGGGAATATTCAGATGCCCTTTCTGCATTGAGAGGATTTGCAAATAGCAAAGCCAAAGGTTCGGTGGTATTTTCTGCGGGATTGAATCCTGCCCTTTTTGCCTATGCAGAGCAGTTTGAAGACTTTTTCCCTGACCAAAACGGTCATATCAAGAAAGGAATCATCCTGAAAGTATCAGATTATAGATCAGCCTTGATTCAGGGAAGATTTTTGGCCAAAAAAGGCCTTTGGGTGTCTGAGTTTAGGATTGAATCGGGGTTGAATTGTGGAGGACATGCTTTTGCTACGGATGGCTTGTTGATTGGCCCCATTTTGGAAGAGTTTAAAACCAATAGAGATTCACTCACCCAAACACTTTGGATCAGTTGTCAGCAGGTTTTGCAAGAAAAGGGAATGCCGGAAATGCCGGTTGGATTAAAACCAAAAATCACCTATCAGGGCGGTATAGGCAATGCCCGTGAAAACCAGTTTCTGATGGAATATTATGAGCTTGATGGCACAGGTTGGGGCAGTCCATTTTTACTTGTTCCAGAAGCGACAAGTGTAGACGAAGATACTTTGCAGAGATTGATCAATGCCAGAAAATCAGATTTTTATCTGAGCCATGCTTCTCCACTTGGCGTTCCGTTCAATAATCTTCGAACCAGCAGTGGAGAGGATCAAAGAAAGTCCAGAATAGCCAAAAACAGACCAGGTAGCCCTTGTTACAAGAAATTCCTGACATTTAGTACGGAATTTTCAACCAAGCCCATCTGTACGGCTTCCAGAGAATACCAAAACTTAAAAATCAAAAAATTCGAAGCCGGCGAAACTTCCAAACAGGAACTCGATGAAGTGCAGGAAAAAGACTGTCTTTGTGAAGGACTGAGTGCTCCTGCTATATTGAATGCAGGAGGAACACCTAAGCGGAATTTGAATGCGGTAACCATTTGTCCAGGACCTAACCTTGCTTATTTCAAAGGTATATTCAGTCTTAAAGAGATGGTAGACCATATTTATGGAAAAATCAACCTTAATCTTGACCCTGAAAGACCTCATGTCTTCATTAAAGAACTTCAACTTTATGTTCAGCACTTAAAAGTAGAAATAGAAAAAACCATTCCTGAAAAGACTGCCAAATACGAATCTTACATTGAAAAATTCAAAAAGAATCTGCAGGATGGGATTCAATATTACCAAGAGTTGTCAGAGCAGATTTCTTTGGATACAGAGGAGATTTTGGACAAGATGAAAGTTCAGCTGGAAGGTATAAAAGAGGAAATTCAAGGCCTGGTTCCACAACTCACCTAATGTTCTAAAATCAATGTTGAGCATTACCAAAATTTTCACCTTTGAAACTGCCCATAGAATCAGTTCCTATCAAGGGGCCTGCCAGCATATTCATGGGCACAGTTATAAATTGCACGTTACCATCACTGGAGAGGAAGTTGGAGAAGATGACATGTTATTGGATTTCAAAATTCTCAAGCAAATAGTCAAAGATGTCATCGTAGATCCCATAGACCATGCCATCATGCTCAAAAGGAATGAGGTGAATGAACGGGATTTTGGAAAAATGGAGGAAAAAATATTCTGGATGGCTTCGGAACCAACAGCTGAGAGAATGTTGGAATGGATGGCGAATCAGCTCCAACAAAAATTGCCCAACCAAATCCATTTAAAAAGACTGAGGTTATTTGAAACTGAAAATTCTTTTGCAGAATGGGAAAAATAATAAAAGATATATTTGTCCGATAATAAAGTATTCGTATCTTTGAATTGTTACACAAGGGAGTCAAATGGCTCCCTTTTCAAAAAACATATAAAGGATAAAATTATCCTTTAATATACTTCATGTTTATGAAAAGTTTCGAAGAATTCTCCTTACGGGAAATAATGCAGGCAGATTCAAGAGCAGAAAGTGTATTTCGTTCTATTGGAGTCAATACCATGTTGGAAAAGGAAAAAACAGTGAAGGAAATATGCACGAACTACCTCATTCACCCGGAAGAGGTATTGGACCAAATAGTGGAAGAGCTTTATAAATATTCTTATAGATAGAATCAAAAAAATATAACCATGAAGGCTCTAAAACCAATCTATTTGTTTCCATTTGTCCTGATAGCTTTAGTCACAGGAATGGTTGGAGGGTGGATCCGCATTGGCTATACTGAAATTGCAATATCAGGATCAGCTGCCAATCATGGTATCTTAATGGTCGGAGGATTTTTAGGCACCTTGATTTCTTTAGAGAGAGCCATGGTGATGAGGCATAAGGTTTGGTTAGTTGTTCCGTTGATAAGTGGATTATCCATCCCGGTTTTGTTGTTGCTGGGATGGCCCACTTTCGGAATAACTATGATGTTGTCTGCAAGTTTAGGACTGATGGGTATTATGTACTTGCAGAGTTTGCGTCATCCTGCTTTATATCAATATGTAATGAGTGTTGGGGCATTGTCCTGGATGTTGGGTAATTTTTCGTTGCTGTATACAGGTTTTGTCCCAGGTGCTGTGCCTTGGTGGATTGGATTTGTGCTGTTCACCATTGTTGGAGAGCGTTTAGAATTGAGTAAATTTTTACCTACGCCTGTCATCGCCAAAAAAGCATTGGTTTGGCTATTGGCGGCCTTCTTTATTGGTCTTTGGTTACCGTTTCATGATTATGGTAATTGGTTGATGGGAGCTGCAATCATTTTTATGTCATTTTGGTTACTGCATTTTGATATGGCCAAAGTGGCTGCTCAGAAAAGCAAGCAATTTAAATATATAGGAATAGGTCTCAGGGTGGGTTATTTTTGGCTTACCCTACATGGTATCATCCTGACATTCATGACCGCTCATAGTTTCCACTATGATTTATATATCCATACTTTTTTCCTTGGATTTACTTTTTCCATGATTTGGGCACATGCTCCGATCATTTTACCCATGATTCTTAATATTAAGATAAACTTATACCACCCCATTCTTTGGATTGGATGGAGCATTTTCCAACTGAGTTTGTTAGGCAGAATTTTGAGCAGTGTCTTTGGAATATATGAATGGCGGACACTCTTCGGAGTGATCAATGGCTATTCAATATTGGCTCAATTTGCCTTAATGGCCGGAATTGTATTCTATAGTAAAGTCACAGAAAAAAAACTAAAAGTAGTTTCCAACCGACCAATAGAAAACAATCATCATCTCAAAACTACGAAACATGAAATGGACAGCGTGATATAAATCACAGATTCATGTCAAATGAACACTAACTTTGTAAGTTTAAAATGTACAAAAGTATCTCCCATATCCTGCTATCAATCGTCATCCTGTTGAATGGTATGGGGTACTCTTTGATTCAGGCAGATTTTGTGCTCAATAGGGAGACTATTTCAGAATTGTTTTGTATCAATCAGGATAAACCTGAACTGGCCTGTGATGGTAAATGTGAACTGGACAGAAGGTTAGGAGAGGCCCAGGAACATGAGGAAAATAGAAAAACTTTTGTACAGGAAGAAGTATTGCTGATGTATACTTTACCGGCAAAAGGATACCACATTGAAACATATTGGAAAGAATTTCATCCGATTTTTGGGGTTTTGGATGTATTTGAAATTGATTTTCTAAACGACAAGGATTTTTTTCACCCGCCACGGAGCTAATCTTAATCTATAATGGATTTTTAGGTCATTTTGCTTGATGTGTCAGCCCTAGGGTTTAGTGAGACACTGCGCTAAAATGATAAAAACCTGTTTCTTGTTTCAAGTACAAGAAAAAAGATGGGGTATGCTTACCCAATAAACCATTCATTCATTAAGAATTTTCAGTTATGAAAACATATCATTTTTCCCTCAAAAATATATTTGTGGCTTTGGCATTCTTTGCCTTAATGGTAAGTACAACAGAGGCCCGGCAATCATCTTCATTTCAAGTTCTCGATCACAACACCCATGAACCCATTATTGGTCTAATCTATCATTATGCGGACCAAAAAGGGGTCTCGGATGATAATGGTTTTATCAAACTGACTTTTGTTACAGGAGAAATACTTCATCTAAGTCATGTCAATTATGGTAAGTGGAGCTTGAATGAAGAACAAGTACAACAGCTTTTGTTAAGTAGTAAGCTTTACCGACAAGAGCAACTCTTCAACTTACAACCTATTTCAGTGATTTCACTGAAAATGGCTGATGAAAAAGATAAAAAAATTGTCATCTCAGACCAGGAAAGGCTTCATCATGATGCCGGAGCCATCCTGAACCTGAATCCGGTAGTCAATGGTATCCGCAAAAGCGGTGCTTTTGCTTTTGATCCGGTGATGCGGGGATTTAAATACGATCAGTTGAACATCGTCATAGATGGTCTTCAGTCTGCAGCCGCAGCTTGCCCAAACCGAATGGATCCACCTACTTCACAAATAGCCCTGAACAGGATTAAGCAGGTTGAAATTTTGAAAGGACCACACGCCCTAAGGTATGGCATTGGATTGGGAGGAACGATTAATTTTATCCAGGAAGATCCTCATTTTTCAATGGATAAAGGGGTATATGGCAGGTTTTCTTCCATGTATGAATCCAATGGGAATGTGTTTAGAAATGAAGGAAGAGTGGGTTTCCATGGTCAAAATCATGATATCGGAGTAATGGGTTCTTGGTCCAAAGGAACAGATTATGTGGATGGGGATGGCAATGCAGTTCCTTCGAGTTTTATGAGAGGAACAGTGGGGATGTACGGTGATTTCAGAATAGGGTCCAGGGATTTAATACAGGTCACGGTAAACAGAAATTTTGCCAGAGATGTGGATTTTCCAACTTTGAACATGGACCTTAGGTCTGATGATACCTGGATGGCCAGTATCAGACATACCAAAACCCATTCCGGTCCCCATCTTCAGAAATGGACCACCTCTGCTTATGCTTCTTTGGTAGATCACCTGATGGACAATAGGTTGAGAGAGCTGAGTCCAAGAATGATGAATGCCACTACTCCTGCCAAGACCGAGCATATTGGTGCAAGGACAGAAGGGACCTGGCAATTGGGTAAAGCCAAACTATTTACCGGCGCTGACTTCAGGACTGAGGCAGCGGAAGGAATAAGGGAAAGAGAATTTTTGATGGGGCCTAATGCGGGAAAAATATTTTATGACAATGCCTGGCAAGACTCTAGAATTAACAAAACAGGGTTGTTTGGATCATACCATTTACCTGTAGGCGAATATGTGTTTAGTTTGGCGGGTCGCTTGGATGTGAACCAGGCTCAGGCCAATGACAATGCAGTGGAGTTTGTGCAGGTAAATCCTGAGACTTCTGTCATTCAACTAAATCCTGGAATTTCCAGTGGTTTAAAAAGAGATTTGGGCGATAAGTTCAATGTAGGTCTTTGGTTGGCAAGGGTTCAACGCAGTGGAAGCATTACTGAAAGGTTTATCAATTATTTCCCAGTTGGAGTAGATCCTTATGAAATGGTTGGGAATTCTGCTTTAAGACCTGAAACCAACAATCAGATTGACTTGGTTGTGGGTTACACACAGTCCAAAATCCAGGTGGAATTGAGCTTGTTTTCTGCTTATTTGACGGATTATATCACCGCAGAGCGGATCAATGTGCCCCCAAGAATCCCAAGCAGTCCCGGTGTAAGGCAGTTTGTCAATGTGGATGAGGCCTTAAAAACGGGATTTGAAATGGCTGTTTCCCATGACCTGGGATTAGGCATAAGGCAGCAACTGATGATGGCCTATACGTATGGCAAAAATTTGACTGGCAATGAAGCCTTGCCGGAAATTGCTCCTATGGATATCAGGTACGCGCTAATGGGAAATCACCTGAACAATAGACTGCACACTGCTGTCCGCTTGAGATATGTTATTGCCCAAAACAGGATTTCTGAAAGTTTTGGAGAGACCACTACACCCAAATTTAACCTATTGGACATAGATGCCAGTTATGCCTTTACTTCTCAGGTATCCCTAAAATTGGGAGCGCATAACCTGTTCAACCAAAGTTACTATGAACACCTCAATAGGCCAATAGGTCCCAATAGGGTTCCGCTTTTTGCGCCAGGAAGGAACTTCTTTGCCATGATCAGTGTGAAATTTCCATAAACATACTTTCGATAATTTAAAAAACCGGTTCCTTTTGGCACCGGTTTTTTTTAATGGCAAATAAGTTCAATAACCTAAATTATACCCAAGAGGGTATAGCGTTGAGATTGATTAAATTTTTTATACCCGATAAGGTATAAGGAGTTGATTAATGAGAGGTTTGAGGATTTAAAGTAGAATTGATCCATTTGGGATTTATTCTTACTTTTTTTTGCAGTAAATCTAACTTTTACTTCACCATTTTCTGCTTCCCATTAAGCTCATATGGCTGAATCAAGACTTCTACCGGCAATCCTAAGAGCTCGTGAAGGTTTCTGATCATATCTATGGTCAAAGCTCGCTTACGGTTGAGTACAAGGCTTACAGTGGTCTTACTGCCAATAGCAGGAATCAAGTCTTTATCCTTTAGCCCTTTCATTTCCATGGCTTCTTTGATGGCAGTAATAGGTTCAGGCAATGCGATAGGATAATGCTCTTTTTCATACTTGTCTATTAACGTAACCAATAGCTCTGCTTCCATACCTTCAGAACTATCTGGATTGGAATCAAATATTGAAGAAAGCCTCTTTAGAGCTTTTTCATATTCTTGTTCTGTGGTGATAGGTTTATCCCATTTCATATTTACGACTTGACCTTGAGGTTTCTATTTAATACGCTAATGACTAATTTTTTAACAGTATCCATTTCATCAGGCTTACTTGATGCAATAAACAAGGTTAAGCTTGCCAATGCATCATTGCTAATGATAGTATTTTTTTCACTGTCGTAAAGGAGGCCGTTGACCTGTAAAAAGAGAAGAAAACATGCAGCTGCAATTCTTTTATTTCCATCTACAAAACTATGATTCTTCACTATCAGGTATAGAAGTGTAGCTGCCTTTTCCTCAAGGCTAGGATAGAAGTCCTCATCATCAAATCCTTTACTGATCTGCGAAATAGCGCTTTCAAAACTACCGTCCTTTTCTTTACCAAATACACCTGATTCAAAATCTGATTTCATAGCGAATATGACCTTCTTATAATCTTCAAGTTCTGGAAACTTTGCTCTTGTTTTGGTTAGTCCTTTTTTATCTAAATTTTCATGATCATAATCATCCAATAATTCCAATCCTGTTGCAAAGTGATGAAGCCAATCTAAATTTTGGTCTTCTGCTTTCTGTTCTATAACCCTACTTAGAATCCGAATTCCATCTTTTAAAGTTTGAACTTCTTGCTGTTTTTGTTTTAGTCTTTGTTCATTGATGGCATAACCTTGCACTAAATAAGCTTTAAGTTGCTGTGTAGCCCATTGACGGAACTGAGTCCCTTGTTTTGAGTTAACTCGGTAACCGACAGATAAAATCAAGTCTAGGTTATAAAACTCAACTTCTCTTTCAACCCTTCTTTTACCTTCTGTTTGAACTGTTGCATTTTTTGCAACAGTTAACTTTTTATCTAATTCTCCTTCACGATAAATGTTTTTAATATGTCTAGAAATAACAGACTTGTCTCTCTGAAACAATTCCGAAATCTGCAATAAAGACAGCCAAAAAGTTTCACCTTCAAACCTTACCTCGATCTGAGTCTGACCATCATTACCTTGATAAATTTCGATTTGGTTATTCATAAAGCTTACTGTCTATCAATAGATAAACATTTGATTAGAGTAATTTACAATTAATCTATTTAAGTGTAATTGATTTTACCTCAATCTTAATATCTGCTCCCTAAAAGCCCTCTCAAACTTGGGTAAGTTCTCAATAAAGAATTGGTTCATTTGATCCCAATCTTCTTCATTGAAAAAACAACTTAACAGCATCGAGAAAGTCCTTGACTACATCCAATGGCATCTTCCAAACTGCCTCCTTTGTAATGGATACCCATGTTTCAAGACTGGCTTTAGCATCGGGGTGCTTTTCATAGAAGTTTACCAGATTCCTTAAGGCAATGATGTTTTTCAATGGGTTACTTTTATGAACTGTGGAAGTTAGAAAAAAGTTTTCAATTTGAAAACTTTAAAAATTAAATTCTTTCATTCAAAAATTAATCAGTTACTTCAAACTGGGTCTTGGAGTATACTTATCAAAAAGTTTAGGGATTGATTTTTCATCAAAAAGCTTTGCCAAATCATGTTGACGTTGAATAGTAGAAAAAACAATAAAAAACATCAGAATCGATTTCAGTTCATACCAATTATACTCCTGTTGCCAGTCCAAGTGCGTATCAACATGGTTGTTAAAAAGTTTATGTAATACATATCGAACACCTTCATCCTTTAGTGTTGAACTGTAGGCAGCCAGTTTAATTTTGAATTTCATATTCTGCAAACTAACTAATTCATGGCCTTCCTGTTGGTGGAGATAATTGAGTTCTTCCTGAAATTGATTTTTAAAATAAGGATAACACTCCGGAAACATCCATTTTCCAACATCTGCAAGAATTATTTTATTCGCCATATCCTTCAATGATTTTGATTTCATCATCTGTCAACCCATACAGTTCATAAACCAATTGGTCGATTTGGTTTTCCAAGTCATTGGTGTTGGCTGTTGGATCTTGTTTTTTGGTTTCAATTATGGATTGAGCTAAAAGGCTGATTTTGTTATCAGTTGGATAGCAAATGCTAAAAGTTTCCACATAAGCTTTGGACATCGAAAAGTAGCCCCCTCTCACTTTAGAGACAATTGAGCTAAAAAAGAACCTTGCTAAAGAAGAATTTAGAATCCCCAAAAGAATCAAGTCATCCGAAGGGATCATAAATGAGGTTTTATTCAGATAAACACCACCTTCAACTATACAAAACTGATTTTCAAAAGATGTTTCTGCCCAAACAATTTTATTTTTTTCAAACTCACCATAATAATCACATGCTCTTAGTTCCCACCAGTAATCCCCTTTATCGGTTCTTTTTTCTGCCTTGGCTTTGAAAGGCCAAAGATGTTTTGTAATCGCAGGATAGTTACTTTTTATCCATTCCCATGCATTATCATAGGGCATATCCCCATATCTAGGAGGAGGTTCAGAGGCTATATAATTGGCGTTCCCTTTTGGAAGATTCCGTTTAATAGTAAAACCTTTCGGAAACAAGATCAAAAATTTATCAGCTTTAGGTGTTTGGTATCGCTTAATATCTCTACCTGCCAAAAATGGCTTTATCACATCAGCGCTTCTTGCATCTTCTGCAATTAATCGATTTTTAGTTTCGCTATTAATTATAAAGGCTTCGTTTAGTGCTGTTTTAATTCCATAAAAAATTTTCCCATTGACATATTCACCTAATGGTTTTCCTTTGCTTCTCAGTTTCGAAAGAAGAACTTGTACATTGGTGTCAGATAGAGTCCAGCCTTCTGATGATAGTTCAGTTACATTTACTAGGATATTATTATCTTCAATGTAATTATCCAACCCGTCTTCAAATTGTAAAGAGTCCACAATACAAGCTTTAAAAACTAATTCTGCTCGATTCTTCCTTAGTTGAATGATACAAGGATAAGTCGTTGCCTCTTCAAAAACCGGTGAATCACCAAAGTCGATTAACTGATGAATTTCTTGGTTAGCTACAAATTCTCTGAGTTTTTTACCATACCCAGCACGCATCCATTTGTTAGGTATGATATAAGTAAACTCCCCTTTTGATTTTAAAAGCTTAAAGGCAAGTTCAACAAAATATACAAAGAGGTCTGCTGTACCAGTACCTGTTTCTTGAAAGATAGCGAGCAAATAATGTTTAAATTCGGAAAATTCCTCCTGTCTTATATACGGCGGATTCCCAATCACCACATCAAAACCCACAAAGTCTCCTGTTTCATTTAAAACCTCTGGAAACTCAAACCTCCATTCAAAGGCATTTTCATATATCTTGTTGTTTTTGATTTCCTCAATTTCAATAGTAAGCTTTTCTAACTCTTCTTCTATTTTTTCAATCTTCTTCTTGCGGTCCTTTTTTTCTTTGGCGGATATTTCAAACAAACCGGTTTGCATGGTGAGATTGTAAAGTTCACCTCCAAGTTTGGCCTTCCGCTTGATTTTAGGATCATTCTTGGCTATTTCAGAACGGAAATCTGATTTGATTTCAGCTATCAACCGCTCCATTTCCCGCTTTTCTTCTTTGCTTTGGGCGTTCCTGTAAGTCATCACAGCCAGTCTATAGCTATCAATCGAGTACTTACTTTTCCTCAAAGCCTCACTTAAGTCCGAGTCTATGGCAAAACGACTGACCAAGGAATTCCCACATTTGATATTGATATCAATATTGGGGAGGGTTTCCAGTGCTTTCAGACCTGTCAGGTTTTCAAAACCTGACAGGTCTTGCTTGTAATAGGCATTCTTTAACAACTCAATCCAAAGTCGTAATCGACAAATCTTTACAGAATTGGGGTTGATATCTACTCCAAAAAGACAGTTTTCGATGATGGTCTGTTTTTCTAGGAAAAGCGTTTCCTGGATTCTTTGACTGTCTTTGTTCAGGTAATTGTATTCAAAAAGGTTTCCTTCCAAGTCCACCATTACCAATTCATCATTGACAACTTCAACAGTATGACTGCTGATTGGCTCAAAGTTTGCATCAACCAAGATTTTTAACCCAGATTGCAGCTTTTAGGGGTTAAAAAAGAAAATTTCGGGAAATTTTCTTTTTTTTAGCTCCGATTACCCGTACCCCCCTACGTGATTTTTTTTCTACGGGCTGTATAATGCCATTTTTTGGTTTGTAGTACACAAGGGGTATTGCATCTTGGGGTTCAATACCAGTACTTTACACCATGTATTTCAAGTTCTCTTTACGTAAACATCCCGATTCGGGAAGACTCAGCGGATACTACCGGCTGGTGGAAAGTTACCGTAATGCTGACAACAGGGTGTGTCATCGCACTATCCTGAATATAGGTTTCATGGAGGATGCTGCGCCCGAGCAGCTCAACAAAATACAGAAACACCTTACTGAGAAGTATGAGCACAAGGCTTCTCTTTTTGACCTGGAGGAAGATCCAATCGTCAGACGCTATGTTGAAGACTTCTGGAGTCGGATCGTGTCTTCCAAGAAGCTGGATATCAAATCGGAACAGCAACTGTCACGGATGGTGGATATGGATACCATCCAGCACAGTAATGCCAGAGAAATAGGAGCAGAGAATATTGCTTTCCAGACATGGGAGAAGCTGCAGCTTACACCTTTATTACTTTCGGCGGGATTCAGCGCCGAAGATGCAAGTCTTGCAGCCACACAGGTTGTATCCCGTGCGGTATACCCCGCTTCCGAACTCAAAACTGTCCGTTGGATAAAGGAAAACTCGGCAGTCTGTGAGCTTACGGGCTATGATATGGATAAAATAACCAAGGACAAGCTGTACAAAAGTGCGCTTGAGCTATACAAAGTCAAAGATTCACTCGAAAAGCACCTTTCCAAACGTACCAATGAACTCTTTGATCTACAGGATAAGATCATCCTTTATGATCTGACCAACACCTACTTTGAGGGAGAAAAACCGAACAGTAAGCTGGCACAATACGGGAGGAGCAAGGAAAAAAGAAAAGACGCAAAACTTGTTGTGCTGGCACTGGTAGTGAATGTGGAAGGGTTTATCAAGTACTCCTCTATCCTGGAAGGAAACATAGCAGACTGCAACACACTTGCTGCAATGATTGAAAAGCTTTCCGTCCACACCTGTACAGGACCTGCGGTAGTGGTACTCGATGCAGGCATAGCCACCGAAGAAAACCTGCATCTTATCCAGAGCAAAGGATACAGCTACCTCTGTGTAAGCAGGACAAAACTCAAGGATTATAGCTATGTGCCCGACAGGCTTACAACTCTGCTGGAAACAAAATCAAAGCAGAACATCAGACTCAGAGCCGTGTCCACAGAAAAAAACACAGACTATTATTTGGAAGTCAAAAGCCCTTCCAAAGAGAAGAAAGAGGAAGGCATGAAGCTACAGTTCGAACAAAGGTTTGAACAGGAACTGCAAAAAATACAGCATGCCCTCAACAGCAAGGGAGGAGTGAAAAAAACCGATAAAGTCCACCAGCGCATCGGGAGGGCCAAAGAAAAGTATCCATCAGTCCAGTATTATTATGAGATCACTGTTGAAAGTGACCCTAAAACAGAACAGGCGACAGCAATGTCATGGAAGAAAAACCCGGAACGGGAGCAGGCAAAAGCTGATAATCTGGGCATCTATTTTTTACGGACAAACCTGAACGTGCAGGAGGAGTACATCATCTGGAATATCTATAACACTATCAGGGAAATAGAGAATGCCTTCCGTACACTAAAAACCGATCTGGATCTTAGACCGATTTACCATAAAAACGATGATGCCACCATGGCACATCTACATCTGGGAATCCTTGCATATTGGATAGTCAATACAGTGAGGTACCAGCTCAAGCAGAAGGGAATAAAAAGCTGCTGGGGTGAAATAGTGAGAATAGGAAACACACAAAAGGCCATCACTACTTCAGGGAAAAACACCTATGATAAAGTCATTACCACACGCAAGTGTACAGTTCCAAACAAAAACCTAAAAGAAATCTACGACATCCTTCAGACCAAATACCAACCGTTTACAAAAAGAAAATCCGTAGTACACAAACTTGAACTCAAAAAAACAGAAATACCCAGATTACAGCTACTTACAGGCGGATAGCTGCAATCTGGGTTAATTCGCTCTTGATTGCGATTAACTCATTTAATGCAGAAACCAAAAAATGCCCTGAACCTACCGCTGGGTCCACTATCTTAAGGCTATTGATAATTTGATTGGCAATTCTTCTGACTTCCTTTCTATTTCCGGACCGGATTTCTTCTTGAATATCCTCTTTCAGTTCTTCGAAGCTTTGGCAATTCCAACCTTTGGCTTCATTGAATTTTTGAACCACCGCCTTCCTAATGGTGGTTCCACACATGTACATGGTAATGAAACCGGGTGTGAAAATGGATCCATCCTTATAGCCATTGATTTTCTCGAAGATAAGGCCCAAAACAGAGGCATTTATCAAGGTTTTGTTATCCTCTTGGATATCTTCTGAACCTTCGGAGCTGAAATCGTAGGCATTCAGGAATTCAAACAAATACTCCAAGGTGGATAAGCTTCCAGTACGCCTTTTTCCTTGTTCATTCTTTAGGACCGTAGAAGAAATGATGGGTATGGCTTTTTCATCCCGAAGATTGGAAATAAACAGGGTATCATGTTCCATATCTGTCGGCTCAAAAAGTGAGCTGTTGAGATAGGGAACATTCCCAAAAATCTTTTTGACCTCTTCCGATCTATCCTTATGCTTTTTTGCCAAAACTTTAAAGAACAGACTGTTCAGGTCATCATAATTCTTGATTTTTTCTCAATGCTGTCCTAAATAATTTTTTCTTCTCTAAGAATATTAGCTTAGAGGTAATTGTGAAGTGATTTATTTATAATCTGGAAAAAGAACCCCCTGTGGGTTATATTTTGGGGGTTTGTCATGATCTTCAAAAGGTCTGTCCAGCCAATTTTGCAATTCAATTTTGACGAAAATATTCAATCTGATAAATGCTACTAGATTTGACAGATGCCATCCGTATTTTGCGGATGCTTTCATTGCTTTTAACAGTAAAATTGTAATCAAGGCAGTCCATATCTGTATCATTACTGCGTTTTTTGAAGTTCCAATGAATGTCTTAATGTGGAGTAGCTGCTTAATATCCCTGAAAAAAACTTCAATTTCCCACCTTGATTTATAAAGGTCTCCGATTGTCTGTGCTGCCCAGGTGAAGTTGTTGGTGATGATTTCTATGGTCTGTTGGTTTTTCTCGTCCCAGACTGCCACTCTTCTGAGTTTTTTAGGATACTTAGTCTTAGACTGTGGGTTGGTCAGTTCTATTTCTTGGTCAATTAGAACATGCTGTGCCATTTTTTCTGGCAGTTCCCGTTCGCTGATCACGGTGTAAGCCAGGTTGTCCTTATGCCTTATGACAAAGAATACCCCTTTGCTGTCCCAAATATTTAGCATCGGAAAGTCATTGTAGTACCTGTCTGCGACGATAACAGAACCTTTTTCCAAAGGTATATTGTAAGCACCTTTATTATCCGCTACGCTTCCTTCTGTAATGTTCACATAAGCAGGAAGTTTACCATCATAATCTAACAGGGTATGCATCTTAACAGCGCCCTTTTTAGTGCGGAATGTGGCCCAGTCGAAGACAGAAAGGCAAAGGCTTATGACTGTTGCATCTAAAAGATATACTGGCACCTTGATTTTAAGTTTGACACGCCTGAGTGATGCCTGCTGTCCTAAACTTCCCAAAAGAGAATAATAAAGGTCTTTAAAAAGATCAGCATCTCTCCGCTTGTTCTGATAGCTGATACTTGACTTGGAAGGAGCCTTTGAAATCCCAAGATGGTTTAGGTTCCCCGTAGCTGAACGAAGACCATTGGATATATCTCTTACCGATGTGCTTTTTGCAAAATGACAGAAAAGCATTGATACTAGATGTGTCCAGCTATCAAAACCTTTACAACCTTTATCTGTCTGCTTATCTTGAACCAGTTTTTTGAAAGTTGAACGGTCAATCTTTTTAATAATCTGTGAAAACAATGTAATATTACACATGAGAGGTCTTTGTTTTTGGTGCAAACCCAAAATACACATTTTGGGCAAAAATTCAGACCTCTCATTTTTTATTTAGGACGCTATTGATTTTTTCTAAATTAAGGAATGCATAAGACTTGTCTCCTTTGTGATAGGTCAGTAGTTGTGCTTCTAGTAACTTTAGGAAAAGAATTCTATTGATCCATGTGATACTGAGTTCGAGAGCCACATTGAATAGTCTTTCTTCATGAGTATCGCCGTATTGACTGGGCTTTTGAAGGCGACTGATTTTATCCAAGCTATCCAGTTCAATAATGGCATTTTCGAGAATGGAACCTGCGTTCCTTTCTGCTTCTTTACTTCTTCCGATTAGTTTTTTGCCTCCATCTTTGGTTTCACTTAATCCAATGATGTGTAAAAGTTCACTATAAAACCGTCTGTCTAAGCTATTGCTATCATTGGTAAATGGCAGTTTCAATAAATGTTGTGGCGAGAGCAATTTGAAAAGCGCTATCAGCTTGACATCATCCTTTTTATCTGCATTGCGAAGCGGTTTGTCGTATGTCCTAAGGTCAAAATAAGTAAAAGGTAATTCACCTTCCAGTTTATCAATATCCCGAGCTGCAATTTCCTTGTAGAAAAAGTCAGTAGTCGTACCAGACAAGCTCCCTGCTTCAAAGGCCTTAAAGTCCTTCACCAAGGTTTTATTTTGGGCAAAGGCTTTTTCAAATACTGATGCATCAAACACAAACCATTCATAGATATTGGTCACTACCAGGTATTTGAGCTCTAAGTTATTCTGAGTGATTCGCTCCCTTAAAAAGTATAGAACCAGTTCTTGAAAGGATTTAACGTTAAGACTTTTGATAGTATTAGCTTCAGGGGAAAGAGAAAGCATTTCTGCCTTGTTTGTAGGTTTTTTGGTCTCTATGATAACCCCTACGGAACTCTTTCCATCTTTACCATTATGGATCACCATATCATTTCTACCCTTGGTATTTATGGAGAAATCAGGCTCATAATAAGTTCTTTTGAGAAAGTCAGAGACAATGTTTTTGTGAAACTCCTCTGACTCTTTTTCATTGATCTGATCCAGCAATCGAATCAAATTATCTTTGAATACCTCAATTTGGGTCCTAACAGGTTTTACTTTTAAAAATGCCTTATTTAATGCCTGCCTTGGTTTAAGAAATTTATGGTTCATTTCCCTGATTTGTTATTGAAAAATTCTAACAACCAATTTCCTTGTTTTAGGCCGTATTTGCAATATAAAAAGATTAGTACTTTAGTTTTTTGGTCAGGTATTGACAAAAAATGTCCGAAAAAAACCGGACATTATTAAAAGCTCGGTAGTAAATCCTGTTAGTCAATAAGGGATAATGCTAGAAATCTTTTTTCCTGAACACGCGCATAGCGACCCCCAAAGGCCAGAGCATCCAGATCAGCATCATGGCGGAGGACATCAAGATGCCTTTGGCAGAGCCAAAAAACTGCTGGAAAAATGCCCCGGTATAACCCATCAGGGCTGAAATATCCAGTTGCATCAGCATGATGATCCTGCCCAAGTCCACCGGATTGAAAAACACCAAACCCAAAGTGGTCTTTTCCAAGGGATAATCTGAAAGGGAATAAATCAGATACAGTACGAAACCATCATAGACCAAAGAGAAATAAATCCAAAACGACAAACTGATGCCAATTGCCTTGGCCTTGTCCCTGGTCATCACAGAAGCCATAAATGCCAATCCTGCAAAGACAATACTTAGCCCGATCCCTATACCCAGAAGGGTCAGAACAGTAACATCTGCCCCCCAAAGTATCATGGGAATCCCAAAGCCTATGATGATGGCCAAACTCAGTACCATGATCACCGCCAGAATTTGGCTGAGAAAAACATCTCTTCTTTTGACCGGCTGTGCAAGCATCAATTCTGTAAATTCCAGGTTGTTGAAGAAATGTGTGGTAGCGAAAATGGCAGCAATCAACGGCACAATCATCAGCATGATGTTCAACAAACTCAGGGATACCTTGCTCATATCCTCAGAAACCTGATAGATGGATATGGCGACGAGTATTAAGAACAGGGTGTAAAGGAGGGCAAACCTTGACTTTACGATGTCCAAAAGGGAATATTTCAATAGCTTAAGCATGGCTCATTTCAGTTTTTTTGGTGTTTTTTTTTAAACTCCATTCCATCAGCCTGGCAATGGCAGTGGAGAATCGGTTTTCTCCTGTGATTTCTTTGAGACTGTCCACTGTATCATTGAAAAACACATCTCCTTCAAAGATATAAATCGCATGATTGGTCAATTCTTCCAATTCGCTCAGGATATGGGAAGTGATGATGATCAGTTTGCCTTTTTCACGTTCCCTTTTGATTTTGTTTTTCAGCAGTTCTACCGCTATTGGATCTAGGCCTGCCGTAGGCTCATCCAGGATGAGGATGTCCGGTTGGAACATAAAAGCCAATGCGGCACTTACTTTTTGTCTGGTCCCTCCACTAAGTGTGTGCATGGGTTTGTCCAGCATTTCGTTCAATCCAAAATCATTGACCAATTCCAAATCATAGGCTTTGATTTCAGGTCGTATGTCCTGCATCATGGAGAAAACCTGTCCTATTTTGATGTTCTCAGGATACCTGCCTATCTGTGGCATATAACCGATTTTTGATCGGTAAGCATAGCTTCCATTGATAGCTTCTCCCTGTACCAAGACGTCTCCTGCATTGGGTATGACCATTCCTAATATGATCTTGATCAAGGTGGTTTTTCCGGAACCGTTAGGCCCCATGAGGGCATAGCTGTTTCCTGCTTCAAACTCCAGGTTGAAGTCTTTCAAAACCTCCAGTTTGCCGAATTTTTTATGAATTTGCTGTACGGAAATCATAGGGATTCATTTTAGGTGAATTGTCAATCATGTTTTCCGGAGTAATAGAGGGAATTACTTTTTCCATTCTATCCAGTAGGGTCACCAGAAAACTTCTCCAAAGGATTACTGCAGAAGGTATTTTTTCTACAATTACACTGAACAGGTTGATGGGCCTGTAAGGAATATCGCCTATTCTGTCTTTATTAAGGTCATAACCTTCGTACTTGTCCCAATAATTTTTGGTCAGGGTATTCAATACCACAGAGCCATTGGTGCTGATATCGAAGGTATTTCCTATGAAGTTGTTTGCTTCAAAGGTATTCTGATCGCAGCTGGCCATTAATTTCAAAGCCCAGCCATTTTGATTGAATTCGTTTTCCTGAAACAGGGTCCTGCTGCTTCCTTCCATATAGATGCCAATGGTGTTTTTTCTGAAAATATTTCCAACCACCTCGGAATCTGTAATGTCTTTGAGCAGGATGCCATAGGCACTGGCGCCCCAGTTTTCTTCGAAAATGTTCTCCTTCATCAGGACATTCCTGGTGTACATCACAGCGACACCAGCGCCATTTCTTTTAAAAGTGTTTTTGTAATAGCTGTTATCATGGGAAAACATAAAATGCAGACCATACCTCTTGTTTTCCAGCACCATGTTATGATTGCTTTCTGTGTTGGTAACAAATTCCAAATAGATGCCATCCCTATGTCCCTGAATGAAATTGTTTTCGATAAAAGAATCCTTGCACTTCCAAAGATGGATACCGTTTCCTGTCTGAAATTCCCTTTCCGCTTTGGATATAAGCTTATTGTTTTTGATGGTCAGGTTGGAGGAATTGGAAAAGTGAAGGCCGAAGAAGGTTTGTTCAAGTAGGTTATTGACGACAGAACAGTTTATGGAATCGAAAAATTTGATTCCCGCCGAATCATCCAGATTGGATTTGCCGGTGTTGATGATCCTAAGTCCTTCAATATGTACATTCTCTGCGGCAATGATGAGCACATTGCCTTTATCCATCGCATCTATGGTCGGAAAATCCACCCCAATAAGGATCAAGGGCTTTCTGATGATGATCTCGTGTTCTTGGTAAATTCCCGGCAAAAGTTTCAAGGTATCTCCATCTTTTGCCTGATTGACAGCTTCTTGGATAGAGTCTCCGGGTTTCAATTCTATAATGGCAGCTTGTGCAGGTATAAACCAGATCAAAAGCTGGACCAAGATGATGTGTGTTGTTTTCATGGTTGTTGTGTTTTTGGCCAATCTCCTTAATCTATTAAAGCTCTAGGGCCGGCTGAGGTTTATTTGAACTGGGTAACCAATTCGCCCCAGGCCATATAAACACCTCCGTTTTTGGCCTTGTAAGTTTTCAGGGTTTCATAATCTGAAAATGCCACTATCTGACTGGCCATGGGTGTTTTGAACTGCTCAGACTTTAGATAGAATGCCAAGGTGGCATCAGTCAAAGTCTCAGGATTTTCGTAATCAGTGATGAGCAGGTGTTGTATGCTTTCTTCATTTATTTCTTCAGATTCTAAAAATGACATGAGGCAGTTGACATCATCGAAGATGTATATTTTTCCTTTTTTGGTGACTACCTCTGCTCCGTAATGCGGATCCATCAGTTTCATTTTACAATGATGACAGACATCTTCTCCGTAATTGATAGCCCGGGGTTCAGTACTGCAGGCAGCTAGGACAAGAAGGGAAATCAGTAGCAACAAATGTGTTTTCATGGTGTTGGGATTTAATTAGTTGTGGTCTTTGGTCGGTAGGGCATTGAATTTTCAAGCCAATACTTTTTCCTTTTTACTTTTTAGAATTTCTGTAATCACTGCATAGAGCATCACAGAACCTGCGACGGCCAGTATCCAACCTCCGGTATCAGGACCTGAATAAGCGAGGAAGTTCAATAATTCTTTATAACCCACCAAAGGAGGCTGGTAGGCCATTCCGGGTACTTTTATCGCAGCAGTTGGATCTAGATTGTGTCCATAGTCATATCCCCAGAGGTACATATCCACCAGGACTCCTATTCCTAAAAGCGCAATCATAGCAAAGAAGGCGTATAAAGACCATCTTTTGCCAATTATTGCAGCCAGGAAACCAAAACCTATGATGAATCCAAATATATAGATCAAATAGGTAAATTCCGGAAACATTTCGACCCCAATGTGCTTCATCCCAATATAATGGTTCACGCCATTGATGATGTCCACATCACCGCTCAACCGGTCGATCCAGATTTTCATATTGAGCCCTTCAGGATACTGGGGTGCCCAAAGACTGATCTGCCACAAAGGAGTAAAATAAGCTGAAATCATCAGCGCCGCACATATTGCGATTAGAATCCGGTTAACTGAGCTAATATTTTTCATTTTGTTGGAGTAAGGTACCGCTGGCACGAGGCCAGCGGTAGGGGTAACAACTATTCAGCTACACCGGTACTGTATTTGAGCGGTACGTTGCTTCCTGCAGGAGAGACCCTGATATACCCTTGCATTTCCTGGTGAAGGGCGGAACAGAAGTCTGTACAATAGAATGGGAACACACCTACTCTGTCAGGTACCCACTTCAAAGTGGATGTTTCACCTGGCATGACCAATAGTTCAGCCGTATTGGCTCCTTTGACCGCAAATCCGTGTGGCACGTCCCAGTCTTGCTCCAAGTTGGTCACGTGGAAGTAAACCTCATCACCTACACGGATACCCTCGATATTGTCCGGTCTAAAGTTGGACCTGATGGTAGTCATGTAAACGTGAACTTTATTGCCTTCTCTTTCCACTCTGGCATCATTGATGCCTTTTAGGACTCTTGGGTGATTGTTTTTCTCCAATGGATAGAATTTCACCTGCTTGTCTTTGATCAGGGAAGCTGGGAAAGCCTCTGCATAGTGCGGTTCACCTATGGTAGGGAAGTCCAGCAAAAGTTGCATTTTATCACCGGAGATATCATAAAGCTGTGCTGAGTGAGCCAATTCCGGTCCGGTAGGCAGGTACCTGTCTTTGGTGATTTTGTTGTATGCCACCAGGTATTTGCCATGAGGTTTTCCGGTAGGTCCTCCAGGGATCATCAAGTGACCAACAGAGTAGTAAGTGGGTACCCTGTCCAATACCTGCAAGGTTTCGATGTTCCATTTTACCACTTCAGAGGAAACGAAGAAGGAAGTGTAGGCATTTCCTCTGCCGTCAAACTCAGTGTGAAGTGGTCCTAAACCTGGTTTTTCCACTTCACCATGTAATACAGATTCGTATCTCAATACAGGCATACCATCTACAGAACCTTCAAAATCCTGATTTTCGATCGCTTTCAGCATTTTGGTGAAAGAGAATACCGGAATGATGGCGGCGAGTTTACCAGAACCTACGATATACTCTCCTGTTGGATCTGTATCGGTACCATGTGGGGATTTTGGACAGGGAATGAAATAGATGATGTCTTTCAACTCTCTTGGATCCAACGACAATACTTCATCTTTGATGACGGAAGTGGCCATGTGGGTGTCTTCACTCCATTTGTTATGGGCATATTTGGCTTTGACTTTTTTACCTTTTCCCTGTTTGATATATTCCTCTGCCTTTTTCCAGTTTACAGCCATGATAAAGTCCTTGTCTTTTTGTGAAGCATTGACTTCCAGTAGGGTATGGGCCATCTCAGTGTTGTAGGTAGAGAAGAAGAACCAGCCATGGGATTTTTTCTTGCCTGCTCTTGCCAGGTCAAAATTGAAGGGAGGCGCTTCCAGCTGGAAAGCGATTTCCATGTCTCCATGATCTTTGTCAACGGAAATAAAAGAAATGGTACCTCTAAAATTCTCCTTGTAGGTATCGATAGGAACATCTCTATTGGCTTCATCTCCTGTAGGGACAGAAAACCTGGTGCCCGCTACTACATACTCTGTATTTTCAGTAATGAAGGGGGAGGAGTGGTTACCGCCTGAGTTAGGTATTTCGATAATCTCCACTGTTTTGAAAGTGGTCAAATCCACCCTGGCTATTCTTGGTGTATTGTTGGCATTTCCAAAAGCCCATCTCGCATCATGTTCTGCATTGGTCGTAGAAATGGCGATATGATGCAGGTCATCCCAAGGCACGAAGCCATGGGAGGTGTTCAACATAGGCTTACTTTCTTCCGAGAATCCCCATCCATTTTCAGGATGGACGGAAAATACCGGTAAAATTTTAAATACCCTGCCAGAAGGCAGACCAACTACAGACATTTGTCCGTTGAACCCACCGGAAATGATGTTGTAAAATTCATCATGTTGGCCCGGGGCGATATAAACTTTACTGGCTGCATCACCTGAGAGCGCAGATTGGGCTCCTTTAGGTTTACACCCATGGGCTAGAGCCATTGCTACAGCGGCTCCTGCCAGTAACCATAATTTTGTTTTCATTTTATTTGGGGTTTTGGATTGTTTATTTTGCAGCAGCGTCCATGCCACCGGTTTTTTCAAAGTCATTTTTCCTTAGAAATTCCAGGATGTCCCTTGAATCTCCGATCGAAATATTTTGATTGGGCATTCTGGTAAGACATTCTTCCAAGAGCGCCTGAGCAACAGGGTCTTCCTCTAACATGACATCGACATTGGTGATCATATTCATGATCCACTCCGGTCTTCTTCTGTTGGTGATTCCCTGGAAGCCAGGCCCAACTACTCTTTTGTCATTCAATTGATGACAGGCAGTACACTTCATATCCAAGATGGCTTTTCCTTTATTGGCCATAGCTTCATCTATTCCATTGCCCAGGTCCACATTTCGGATTTCTCCGATACCTTTAGGGTCTGCAGTTTTTTCTTTTGAGTTTGGAGAAGGGGGGGTATAGGTTCCTTTATTGGATTCACTCCCGCTTCCGCAACTTGCCAATAGGAGAAAAATTGCTCCCAAAGACATCATCATTGTTTTTTTCATAGCTTGATTGTTTATTAAAATTTGGGTTATATTTTCTTTGATGACGGTAATCCGCACAGGGTATAAGGCCTCTCTTTGGAACAGGCTCAATAGTATCATGAGCAGGGCCATAGGAAACAGTATGGACGTTAGGAAGAGCAAGAGGTGATAATGGGGAATGAATCCCAGTTTTGCCCATATTAAAGTGCCCTGCCCAAATAGCAAGAATTCTGTCGAAACGAAGGCGATGATCAAAATGATCCAGCCCCATTTGCTTAGTTTATTTTCCGGTAATCCCTTACTTTTGATAACAAAACCTCCCATTCCGAAGGTGATGGCCCCCAGCATCAAGAGGTGAATAAACCCTATGACATACATTCTTATGGTATAGGATATGGTCGCTGCCTCTGGAATAATAAGGGCAATCTGGATCAAGGCTTTCAACAGCAAGCTGATAGTTCCAACATATATCACTTTGTTGATCCAGCCGGATGGAATTTTCAATTTGGGAAAAGCCTGAGCGATGCAGGGAAGCAAGAAGCAAGCATAGGCAAATGCCTGAATAAGAACCCCTATAGCATTGATATACAATAAAAAACGGAAATTGTAGCTCCAAGAGGCAGGTAGGGCAAAAGTTAGCAGTAATGAAAGATGCAATAAGCCAAGTTTCAAATTGCTCATCTGGATTGACCGGCCGTTGGATTCCAGTAAAAAAGACAGAATTCCCAAAATGGCGTAAATAAACCATCCGTTCATTTGGAAGTGGAGGAACCACTGAACACTTAGGAAGTACAGCGGATGAATTTTTCCAAGGAAGGCTCCTGCAGGTGCGATCGCCCATAATCCTATACTTGATACCAACATCCAGATAATGGCAAATCGGACCAGTCGTATTGCTGTACCGTTTGAATATTTAGACAGGTCTTTGAATAATTGGAAAGCAAAAAAGTAGCTGACCAACAAATGAACGGTGGAAAAGAATATGCTGAACAGTCCGTAACCCTGAACAGGGAAACTGATTATCATCCCAATGGTTGTAATAACAAAAGCGATCAGGAATTTTTTGTAAGACCGTAGCCTTTCCTGACCTTTAACAAAGGTAAAGACGATGGTGCCTCCAACCAGCAGAAAACCCCATCCTAACAAAGCAACATGGGAATGGGCATGGAGGACATGTTTGTATTCAAAGATGCCTGCTCCTCCCACAAAAAAATACCTTAAAAGCAGTCCAAATAAGGATGCCGTAAAGAAAAAGAATACTGCCCATCGCATCCAATAGAGGGACAATGAACTCTTCCAGTTGGGATTTTCTTGGCGGTATTCGATATGGAATTGGGAGACATGCATGGTATCAGGCATTCAATTTTTCAAACAGTGAAATACCCTTAGGAAACAGGATATTATTTTCCAAATGGATATGCGTATGCAGGTCCTCTTCAAATTCTTTAAGCATGGCATAAGCTACTTTGTAAGTCTGGCAGCCATCTGCCGGAGTGGTATAGGAATCGCTTAATTTTGAGATTTTTCTGAACCTTTCTCCTTCTGAATCATGGTCGTCTTCCATCATGATTATGGGGTTTTTGACATGCCCAAAATGGGGAACAGAAAGGGTAAAGTGCGACCGGTCAGCCTCCTCCATTGCTTTGATGTAAGGAAAGAGAATCAACTCCTCTTTTTTCATATGGGCAGTTAGGGCATCGGCAGCTTCCATAAATAAGTCCCTGATTTCCAGTAACTCAGGATGTCTGTCTCCATGTACCGTTGCCAACTTCAATAAATAGGCCTTCAAAGGAGGAATGGTATTTTCTACATATTGGTGATGGGTGTAGGTAATATGGTCAATCAGTTCAGAAAGGTTGAAATCTTTATAACCTGATAGCGACTCTTCCTTTAGCACAGCATTTAATTCATCGGTAATCTGCTTTAAGGAAACGCTGTTGATTTCACAGGCTTCTTGGAGTGGAATGGCCCCTTTGCAGCAAAAATCAATTCCATACTTTGTAAATACCTTGGCAGTTTTGAAATTATCTGCGACAATTTTTCCTACTTTTCTTTCAGCTAGACTTTTCATGATTTAAAGATATTTTTGTCCTTTATTAACTTAAATTTTTTTAATACTTCAGGAAACTGATTCCGATATTCACCCTTTCTGCTACATCTTTGAGGCTGGTAGTCAGGAGCATACCTGTAAGGTGGTCCCTTATGGCCTTAAACTTATGATGGACAGGGCAGGGGTGACTTTCAGAGCAGTTTTCAAAGCCCAATGCACAACCCACAAAAAGAGAATCACCATCAATTGCCTGTACAATTTGGGAAAGGAAGATATCTTCCGGCTTTCCGTTGAGTGCAAATCCTCCATGTGGGCCTTTGGAGGAGCTTAACAAATCATCTTTTACCAAACTCTGCAAAATTTTGGCAGTAAAGGCTTCAGGTGAATTGATCGCTTTTGAAATATGCTTCAATCCTGCCCTTTCGGTATCCTTGGGCAGGGTGGCCACATAGATCATGGCATTGATGGCATATTTACAGGCTTTGGAGAACATTGGTCAATGATTACAGGACAAATATATCCTTTTTGTATTAAGGATAAAAATATCCTTTAATATTTTTTTAGATTTTTTCCCGGATAAAAGGACGAGAATATCTTTCATTTAACCGCCATTAGCGATAAATTGCCGCAACATATGAAAGCCAGTAATTTTAAATAGCTAATATTCAGTCATGTTCTCCAAAGCTTGTCAATACGGAATCAGGTCAGTCATCTACATTTGGAAACAAAGTCTCAAGGGAAACAAAGTGGGGGCGAGGGAGATAGCAGAGCATGTGGATGCGCCGGAGCCATTTACAGCCAAAATCCTTCAGGAACTGGTAAGGAAAAAGATCATCGGTTCCATGAAAGGGCCCACAGGAGGTTTTTATGTGGACAAAGCGCATGAGAATTTCACTCTGAAAGATCTGGTGGTGGCCATCGATGGACCAAGTCTCTTTGAAGGTTGTAGCCTCGGTTTGAGCCAATGCTCTGAAACCAATCCCTGTCCTTTACATAATGAAGTCAAAGTGGTCAGGACCCATATCCTTCATATGTTGACAGCCAAGAGTTTGAAACAGCTAGCCGAAGAAGTAGAAAGTGGAGACACTGTGCTGGCCAGGTTTGTCTAAACCAGCAAGGCTCTTTTTTCCTCCTCATTCATTTTTTTGAATTTCAGGACGGCTACAAAGGTTATGGCCAAGAGCACGAACACTGTCCAATATACCCAGATAGGAACAGGCACAGGATCACCTTTGGCATAAGAGTGTAATCCTGATAGGTAGTAATTGACACCAAAAGAAGTCATGATGATAGCCCCGAATGCCCAAAGACTGGCAATGTTATACAAAAGGCTGCTTTTAAGGGTTGGAACCAATCGAATGTGTAAGACAATAGCATAGACAATAATCGAAATTAAAGCCCAAGTTTCTTTTGGGTCCCATGCCCAATACCTACCCCAGCTCTCATTAGCCCAAACGCCCCCTAGGAAAGTTCCTATGGTCAGTAAGAACAACCCGATCGTAATAGACATTTCATTGACAATTTGAAGTTCCCTGATATTGGAAAACCAGCTTTTTTTAGCTGCTTGCGGTTTGAAGATCAAGAAAATCAAACAAAGCAATCCAATGATAGCAGACAGCGCCAAAGGCGCATATCCACTCACGATGATGGCCACATGGATTTTAAGCCAGTAGGAATGTAAGACAGGCATCAGATTGGTGATTTCCGGATTCAACCAATCCAAAAAGCCCACAAATAACAAGGTTCCTGCGAAAATTAAGCCCAGGGGAACTGTAAATTTGGATTTTTTGGCAAAGAGTAAACCAAACAATAAGACACCCCAGGCCACGAAAACCAACATTTCGAAACCATCACTCCAGGGTGGATGCTTGGCAATGTACCAGCGTAAGCCCAAATGAAAACTGAACACCAAAAAACCGGTCCAACTTAACCACACTCCGAAACGCCAGAATTTTTCAAGTAAGGGCTTGTTTTTAAATAACATCCAAATGGCTAATACCAATAAGAAAACACCAAGGATCCAGAAGGGTGCAAAAAGACGCGTCCCCAGGTTTAGTTTGGTATAGAGTAATTCTGCCTGAATGTGAGTTTGACTTGGATAAACCTCTTCGCCTGCTTTTTGCTGGTAAAGGGAAATATAGCCTAGCGTTTCCTCTGCTTCTTCCCAATTTCCGGATTCTATTCCTTTTTGGATAGCTTGGAAGTAAAGAGGGCTGATGTTTTTGACAAATATTGCATCTTCTTCATCAAAACCCTGCATGAATTGTTGGCCAGTAAACCAGCTGTGGTTGGCATCCCATCTGTTAGGAAAAAGTCTCAGGAAATCTCCTGTGAGCAGTCCATAAAAGATGTTGAAGCGTTCATCAGTCTTGAGTATTTCATTGTGGCCTTCATTTCTCTGTGAGGGTTTCAGTAAGTTGGCTTCTTCCACCAAATGTTGGATTTTATACTGTCCTTCCTCATCCAAAAAATCCATAAAGCTCAGTTTATTTGTCGCTTGGATTCCTAATGCATCAAATACCCTGAGGGATTTTTCTTGGTTAATTTTGATAAAAGGACGCTCACTGAAACCTTGTGGATCCATTTGAAGGGCCAATAAGAATTGTTCGGGGCTGAGCCTGATGCTTTCCTCCCCGAGGGTAAGTTCCATATAAGATTTACCTGAAATTTTCCTGACAATTTCATTTGCCAAGGTATTCAGGGGTTTCATACGGCCATCGAGGTCCTGAACAATCAACCGGCCATAGGCATCAGCATGGGATCTGGGGATCCAAAATCCTTTTTCAGTATCCTTTGGCTTCATCATGCCCCAGGAGAAAATCAGCACAATCAGGGTGATGGAAGCAAAAACCAAAGGTTGGAGCATGGCGCTTTTTTCCTCTTCCTTCAGGCTCTTTTCCCTGCTTTTTGCTACCTTTTTATTGAGGATATTGAATCTGCTTCCCCTTGCAAAAAGGGTTAAAAACATTCCGATTGTAAGCAAAGTGTATCCAAGGTAGGTGATGTAAGTACCTGGTCTGTCCTGATTGATGGAAAGGATGGTGCCTTTTTCATCCGTGTCATAGGAAGATTGATAAAAGCGGTATCCTCTATAATCCAGTACATTGTTCATAAAAATCCTATATGGGAATTCTTCCTCCCCATCCATGACCATTACTTCGCTTGCATAGCTGGAGGGGCTTTGACTTCCAGGATACCTTTCAAGATCGAATTTACTTAAGTAGAGTGAGTAGGGCAGGGTGATGGCCTTAGGCCCATAAGTAATGCTGTAAGTTTGGCCTCCATAAGAAAAATGGGACCAGTTTGGATTGAGACTCACCATTTTGGCATAGGCTTCAGATAACTGGTTTCCATTTTTATCGAGAACTTTGAAATGTACCACATCCAAAAGATTTTTGGCGATCTTTTCATCCTGTTCTGCCACATAAATTACTCTAGCATTTTCCTGGACATTTTTCACCAAGAAAGCTCCTTCATCCCATTGGTAAAGTGTTCGCTGCTGAAGGGGTTGAGTCTCGCCTGCATGCAAGCTGCCCATCCTTTGACTGCTCATTTCCATCATCAGAAGGGTAATATCAGAGCTGATCCACCATTCTTCTCCTTCCTTGTAGATTCTTATTGGATGCTCCGGATCATTTTTGGTACTTAGGGTCAATGAGCCCATTAGGATAAAACGGCCATTATCTATAAGGTAATCTTCCCTACCAGAACCCATCGCCACGGCTATATCTACATAGGTGTTCTCTCCTTCTTCGAAGGCTTCGGTAGCCCCTTGAATGTAGTTTTCAAAAACTATCTGGAAGCTATTGCCATCCAGTTCTGTTGTGATGGATTTGGGTTTGAAATTTTTTGGCAAAAGCAAAAGTGGCTTTTCCAAGGATTGTCCATTTGAGGTGTTTCTGAGCTGCAGGTATTTTTCAGTAGTAAAGAAGATGCTTTGATCTTCACCTTCCCGTATATGCATCATGCCCTCCTGACTGAAATATCTGGTAACACCCGCCCCAATAAGAATGATTACAAATGCCAAATGAAAGAGCCCAACCGGCCACCTGTTAGGATGAAAGAGTTTATATTGCCTGATATGTGCAAGGAAGTTGAGTGCCAACCATATCTGAATGATTTCAAACCACCAGGCATCATATACCAAACCTCTTGCGACCGGAGTGCCGTGATCATTTTCGATAAAAGTGGCTACACCCATAGCAATGGCATAGGACAGCATTAAAATCAGGGTTACCCTGGTCGAAAGCAGAAATTTGGTAATCTTCATCATTAAAGTAATATACCTATGAATTTGTTCTTCATTGTGGGCCTAAAGATTAACATCAAATATGCCCAGTTTTGGGTGTTTTTCGCATTGTTTACTCCTTTTAGGTAAGAAAAGGTGTCTGTATGGAAAAATTGGCTGTAGCCTCCCTGAATGGAAAAGGCATCTGTGACAATCCATCCGAAAGTGAGATCAAGTTCGGAACCAAAGTAACTATCCAATAGCTGGGCTTCGGGCTGACCTAATCGAAATACATCGTTTTGGGCATAAAATAAGTGGTAGTCGCCTTGAAGGAAAAACTTCTTATTGAATGCGTATCTGGATCGCAGGAAATAGTCTTCTAGACCCACGGATTCATAATGTGCTCCGCCCACAAAAAAGAAATCCATGTAACCATTGAAAAGGTGGTTGGTACCATATAATGGATTGTACGATCTGTTTACATCCTCTCCCAAATTACTTGTTCCACTGATATGTTCTGTACCCAAAGATAGGGTCCAGATTTTTCCGGCTTCTCTGTCCACGGGGATAATATGGTTATAAGCCACACTGAAGTTGTAGGCATTGAGGTTTTTACCTGAGATGTCTTTTCCAAACTGATGATAATAGAAAGCCGAAATCTGGGAATTCCCCGAATTATACCTGAGCGTAGGAATTCCCAAAGTGGATCTATACCTGACACCTTTGTCTATTAAAACTCCATTTGGATCAAAATTCTGCCATTCTCTGCCATCATTCCAGAATAAGGCAGAGAAGGAAACTTTCCCCCATTTGTTTTCATATCTCGCCATCTGGGCAATTTTGTACTGATTAGGGATCAGAAAGGGTTGATCGGTCAGGGTTTGATTTGCCTGATTGTAAGCGCCACCGAAATGGAATTTCATGTTTTCTTTTTCATATTTTGCAAGGGCAAAATCGTGTGCCCTCGCCTGTAGTGCCCAGTCCAGATTTCCCAGAAATCTAAAATTATCATAGTTCAGCTCCTGACGGCCTAATTTGACTGACCAATACTCTCCAATTTTCAATTGGGCCCAAGCCTCATGCACGGAAAGAAAATTGTCGGTAGTCTTGATCTGAGGGGTACTACCCCATACACGGACGTCCTGGACACTCATATAAAATGTCAGATTATCCAAGGTGTACTGCGCCTGTAGTCTTGCCCTGTGGGCAATGAAAAGTGCGGGATCTTGCCCTTCTCCTATCAGGCGGTTAAATCCATTGCGGTATTCAGACCGTTGTAAAATCTGTCCGTCTAAATTAAACTGGCCAAAACTTTGATTCCAAGCCAAAGTGAAAGCCAGGCCGATAAAGGTGAAAAGTATCTTCTTCATATAGTGCTGGGTGCTTTTATCTGCTGGAGACAGTTTTCACTTCTTTTTTAGCTTCTCGGGCTTTACCTTCTTTCAGCCAATTAGGCACGACTTCCTCTAAATACCTGGCTTTGGCAGCCCTTTCGGCAGGGATATCCAAACCAATATAAGCCTGCAATGATGCTTTGCTGGAGAAATCAGGCATTTCAACGGGTTTATTGTGACCCAAGCTTGCCAAAACCCTTGACAATTGAATCCTGGTTTCCTGAATAATCTGGTTGGAAGAGGCAACTACTCTTGCAGACTCCAAAGGTGCATGGAATGCAGCTCCATGTGAACCGGCAATAAAATCCCATCTCCACTGTGCATGACGGATACCTTTTAGTATGTCTTTCATTTGGGATTCAGTGGCGCCAAGTTCCCATGCTTTGGCAGCCTCGATATGTGCCATTGCAATATTTCGCTGGGCTTTGGCCAGTCCTTCTTTTACTTTTCTTTGCCTTTCATACACATCATTGATCAGATCTGATTGTTTTTCTCGGTGGCAAACAAAACAAGAGTTCTCAACTTTGCTGAGTGGGGAACTTATATGGTGGTCGGTGAATTTTTGTCCTCCTTCATTTTTATAAGGCATGTGACAATCTGCACAGGAAACCCCTCTTTTGGCATGAACACCCATTTCAAAAATTTCCCAATCAGGATGCTGCGCTTTGAGCATTTGTGCTTTGCTAAGGGGATGTACCCAATCCGCAAAATCGATGTTGTCATAATAAGATTCCATAGATTCCACACTCAGACCATCTTTCCATGGAAAGGTGAGGTAAGCGGCATTTTCCATACCTGGCTTAGTTCTGTCGAAATAATACTCGACATGGCACTGAGCACAAACCAGGGAGCGCATCTGTTGATGGGAGGCCTGATTAATGTCACGGCCCATAGCTTCAAAAGCTTCTATAAGTGCTGGTCTTGTAATGGTTAGATTCATGGTCTGGGGATTGTGGCAATCAGCACAGCCAATGGGATTGATCACTTCTATTGCCAAGCTGGATAATTTGGTGCTATAGTATTCTTTTATTCCCATTTCGCTCATCAGTCTTGGCACATCGGTGCTTTTGCAGGTCCAACAGGTGGAGGGCTGAGGACCGTCACCGAGTTCCATCGGCGCACCTATTCTTAAGGAATTGTGCACATCTGTAACAGCCCATGCATGTCCCCTTGGATGGTTGTAATCCCTGCTGAAACCAAAACCAGCCCAAAGGATTACAAGGTCGGGCTGTTCAGCAAGTGCATCTCTAAAGCCACTGGTACCGTACATACTCCTGAAAGTAGTATCCCGGGTATTCATGTAAGATTGATACTGCCGTGGATAATTAAGGCCCCAGACAGAATCTCTGGGTTCCATACCTTCAATCTGAACTTTAGGCTGATAGGCAAACCTCGCTTCTGCTTTTCTATCCATAATGGAATAGGCCAACATTGCTAGGAGGAAAACAATTACTGCAGTCAGGGTAAAAAGAATCCAGTTTTTCATAGTTTAGGAATTTTATGGGACTTTTATTTTTTGGTTGTATTCATAGACTCTTTGAGCCATTGAGGTATAATTTCCAAATCAGAAGGGGCATGGGCTTTGATTGGCTCAATTAGATGTCCTACGGAAGAAAGACTTTTTACCTTTCCATGAGGCACTTCTCTATGACATTCCCAGCAGATCCGATCTGTCCTGTGAACGATATGATTGTCTACAAAGCTAGCTAATTTGGCGTCCGTCACTTGGTTTTCATGGCATCGGATACAGTTGGCCTGTATCACCTGAATAGACGGTTCCAATGCCCTGATGACTTGGGGTTCTGCTCTTAAGGTAAATACAGTGGAATGGTAAAGGCCATCCTTTGCCTTGAAAAAATACTTATTGGCCATATTGTCGTGCGGTACGTGACAATCATTACAATGGGCCACTTCTCTGTGAGAACTTCTGGTCCAGGTAATATATTGTGGGGTCATAATATGGCAGTTGACACATGCCTGGGGATCATCCGACAGATAGGATGCCGCATTGCTAAGCTTGAACAAATATAAACCTAATCCAAATATTGCTGCGACAAGAATGGTTGCAGCCGGCCTCCACCTATGTGGGGGTATCAGGTTATACTGAAAAAGCTTTCTTTTTATTTTTAGCCGTTTGCCCATAAGGTGGTTTCCTGATGTTATAGTGTCAAAAGTATCCAGAATAAATTTTTCAAAACATGACAATTGTCATGACTTTAGAAATTTTCTGAAAAATTTCCAATTACAGCTATAATTTACCTTTTATCATCCTCTTTTCCAAATGGTTAATGGAAAAAGAAGATTTTATTCATCTATGGGTATGACTTTTATCATAAAGGATAAAATTGTCCTTTAATATCTTGCATTCATATTCTAACCCAATTAACAATGAAAGCATTATCTAAATCACTCTTATGGTTACTTAGCCTGGCTCTCCTAGCTGGATGTGGTACATCGGAAACACGAACTCACTCATCACCTGATGGTTCAGTGGTACAACATGTAGGTCAATCGGGGGTAAAAGACGACCAATCCAAACCCAATGTGGTTCAGATTGCGGTTTCATCCAAAGACCACGGCACCCTTGTAGCCGCTTTAAAGGCAGCTGATTATGTGGATGCATTGACCAATGTTGGACCTTTTACTGTTTTTGCTCCTACCAACGCTGCATTTGATGCCCTTCCCGTGGGTACCCTGGAAACTCTGACGAAAAAGGAGAACCAAAGACAACTTCGGGATATTCTGGAATACCATGTTCTCCTAGGCGTATACAAATCGGGAGATTTTGTCAATGGTAGAAAAATGGGTACTGCTGATGGTCGGCCTGTTGAAATAACTGTCAATGGAGATGGAACAGTTTTAATTAACGGTGGAAAAATCATCGCTACTGTGGAAGCCTCCAATGGGATAATACATGTAATTGACAGGGTTTTAGTTCCAAATTGATAAGGTAAGTTTTCCATGGTTGTTGGTTTCTGACCAAAAGGCATGGGATCCTGTCTCATGCTTTTTTCTTTTCCCCACTGATTTCAGCCATTTATCCTATTTTATTAGGCATTTTGGAGAATATTTTTTTGATTTTACTATGGATAGAAGAACAATGATGAAATCTTTGGCCATCACAGTATGGGGGATGATGGCCCTTCCTGGTTGTAGGCCCGGTGAGGATGGGGAAGGCATCGCTTTGGTTAGAAGCCTTCCTTTGAGTGATCAACAAAAATTGTGTCTTGAAAAAATGGTGGATACCTTTTTGCCGGACACCGATACCTTAGGGGCAGTACAATTGAACATCCACCGTTTTTTGGATAAGCTTATCGCCAATTGTTATCCTGAAGAGGAACAAAAATCTTTCATCAATGGTCTCGATATTTTGGAGGGAAAAGCACAGGATCTTTTTTCAAAGAGTTTTGGATCCTTAGAAAACCTTCAAAGAGAATCTGTACTTCTTGGCTTGGATAATGAGGAAAATGCAGAGGAAAAGGCATTTTTTGATTTTTCCAAAGAACAGGTAATCCTTGCTTACACGAGTTCTGAATACTTTTTGACCAATTTTACCAATTACGAAATGATTCCCGGGGGTTATGATGGTTGTGTGGATGTGCCCGAAGTACCATTTAAAGTTTAAACCATGCCTAATTTTAATATTGACGCCAAAAAAGACAATACTTACGATGCCATAGTCATAGGGTCAGGGATAAGTGGAGGTTGGGCAGCCAAGGAACTCTGTGAGAGAGGACTGAAGACTTTGGTATTGGAAAGAGGAAGGGATGTGAAGCATATCGTGGATTATCCAACTGCCAACAAACACCCTTGGGAGTTTGAATTTGGAGGGAGGTTACCCTTGGAAAAACAGGCAGAATTCGGAAGAAGAGGGGGGAGGATCCATGAATCAACTGCCCATTTTTGGATGAAGGAAGGCGAGCAGGAAACTGTTCAGGAAAGGCCTTTCCAATGGACCCGGGGATACCAGGTAGGAGGTAAATCCCTACTTTGGGCCAGACAGACCCAAAGGTGGTCCAATCTGGACTTTGAAGGCCCGGCAAGGGATGGTTATGCGGTAGATTGGCCCATCCGTTATGAGGATTTGGCACCCTGGTACAGTCATGTAGAGAAATTTTCCGGGATTGCAGGAAATTACGATGGACTTCCCCAATTGCCGGATGGAGAGTTTTTAAGGCCTTTTGACCTGAGCTGTGTGGAGCGACATTTTCAAAAGGTAATTGCTGCCAATTACAAAGACAGACATTTGATCCATGGGCGATGTGCCCATGTCACTGAACCGCAGGAAATCCACTTGCAGCAGGGCAGGGCAAAGTGCCAAAACAGAAATCTCTGCAATAGAGGATGCCCTTTTGGAGGCTACTTCAGTGCCAATGCCTCGACTTTGCCCTGGGCAGAAAGGACAGGGAATATGACACTGAGACCACATGCGGTGGTCCATTCCATTATTTATGATGAAGAAAAAGGCAAAGCAGTAGGTGTGAAGATCATAGATGCCATCGATAATCAGACCTATGAGTATTTTGCGAGGATTATTTTTGTCAATGCTTCAGCACTGAACTCTAATTTAATCTTGTTGAACTCTACCTCATCCCGGTTTCCAAATGGGCTGGGGAACGATAATGGTCTTTTGGGAAAATATATATCCTGGCACAATTACAGGGGGCAGATTTCTGGGAGAAGCGAGCAGTTTCCGGATAAAATGAGTACCGGTAAAAACCCCAGCCACAGTTATATTCCCCGATTCCGTAATCTATATCGCCAAGAAACCGATTTCCTAAGAGGGTATGCAGTTGGATTTGGTTCATCTGCAAGAGCCGTACAATTCTCCCGTGCCGGAATTGGAGAGGAATTGAAGCGGAATCTGTTTGACCGGAAATTGGGGCATTGGTGGGTATCCGGTTGGATGCAGGGGGAAGTGATTCCCATTGAGAGCAATCATGTGAGGCTTCATGAAGCACTCAAAGATAAATACGGGATTCCCCAGTTGGTACTTTCCTGTGATTGGACGGAAAACGATGATAAGATGGTCAAAGATTATATGGAGCAGATGACCGAGATGTTTGAAAAAGCCGGATTTACAGAAATCAATGCCAGGGACTCCGGGTCCGCTCCGGGATCGGATATCCATGAAATGGGAGGGGTAAGGATGGGCCATGATCCCAAAACTTCGCTGCTTAACAAGTGGAACCAATTGCACCATTGCAAAAATGTTTTCGTAACTGATGGGGCATGTATGACTTCCACGGCTACCCAAAATCCCTCATTGACCTATATGGCCATTACTGCAAGGGCTGCCAATTACGCAGTGGATGAGATCAATAAGGGAAATTTGTAGGCAATGCTTCTCATCGATTAAACTTCTTCATCAGGCCTGAACCTGATATGGTTGGGATAGGGGAGTGCATGGATCCATTCCCCTTTCTTGATTCTGTCTTGGATAGCATTCCAATAATCAGGATTAAACAGATTTTGATGGTAATTGAAAAAATGAGGTTTGACATCCTGACGGCCGATCATGAACTTTTTAAAATCTTCTGGGAAAACATCATTGGGCTTGATATCATACCAAGGCTCTGATGCATAAATCTGCTCAAAAGTTTCAGGCTTAGGTTTCCAGCGGAAATTCATATCTGTCAGGAATTCAATTTCATCGTAGTCATAAAAAACAATCCTCTTCTGTCGTGTAACTCCAAAATTTTTGGTCATCATGTCCCCTGGGAAAATATTGGCTTTGGCCAGTTGGAGGATGGCATCTCCGTACTCTTCTACGGCAGATTTAGCATCTTCTAAGCTGCATTCCTCCAGGTAAATGTTTAAAGGAATCATTTTTCTTTCGGTATATAGATGTTTGATAATGAGTTCATTATTTCTTATTTCCAAATGTGAGTTTACTGTAGCCCTCAACTCCTGCATCAACTCGGGATGAATCCTCTCCAGGGGAAGGTGAAATTCTTCAAATTCATGGGTATCAGCCATTCTCCCGACCCGGTCGTGCATTCCTACCATTTTGTATTTGTTTCTGACTTCCTGTCGGGTCATGGTTTTTGGGGGATCAAAATAATCTTTGATCATTTTGAAGACGATATTATAAGAAGGCAGCGTAAATACCGTCATAACCATTCCTTTGATACCCTCTGCGATTACAAATTGGTCATTGCTTTGACCCAAATGGTTCAGGAAATCCCTGTAAAATTCCGTCTTTCCATGTTTATTGAAGCCGATGGCATTATAAAGTTCATGCACTTGCTTATGGGTAATGACAGAGTTCAAAAAGGCCACCATTTGAAAGGGGATTTCCACATCCACCATGAAATAAGAACGGGTGAAGCTGAACAAATGGGCCATGATTTTTGGATCAAATATCAAAGTGTCCACATATACCCCATGAGGGCCATGTAAAAAGGGGATAATAAATGGCATCCATTTGCCACCCACGTAAGTCCTTCCGATAAGATATGCCGCCTTATTTCTGTAAAATACAGATTTGAGTACCTGCGTGACGGTATCCGCTGATGGCGTATAGCGGGACAGGATTACTTCCCTTACGGCTTTTACCAAAAACTGAATGTCAGCCTCTCTGTTCAGGTAAGGGGCATGAAAATCAAAATCACTGATGATTGAACGAATGATTTTTTGTAATCCCCAATTGGAGGGGTAACTGAAGTAAAGATTGTCATTGGGATAAATTTCACAAGAGTTAAAGCCTTCGTGGACAAACATCAGGTCTTCATTGATGGCCAAACCCGGGTATAATTTCCGGATGACTGAGTTGAAAAAGGTTTCAACCAGTTCTTTGTCTTTCCGGTTTTTGGTATCAATTATATAAGCTTGTTTTGTTTCTTTCCAAAAATCAAAGTCTGCTGTTTTTTCATGGAGCAATTCCTGAAGGATGGACTTGGTGGCAAAAACCTGATCCTTATAAAGCATGAGTCTTTTCCTATGGTTGTCTTTCATCGCCCGCCAATTCCGCTCTCTGAAGTGATTAGGTGCATAGGAGGTAAGTTCTTTGAAGTTGCGGAAGTAATTTTCAAAACCGCCAATTAGCAGTTTTGAGGTTTTTTCGACGAGAAGCTGATTCACAGACATAAAATTGTTTGAAACTGAATATAAAGGTATTGCGTTTTTGGACCAATACAAAAAGCTGCTTTTCCACTACATTTTTTAGGAGAAAAACCGTGAAATTTTAAGAGTTTGCAGTGAGAGGATCTCTGAAAAACAATCAAAAAGGATGTTTTAGGCCCTTTTGTTTCCAACAAAATAAAATTTTCGCAATCGATTGTTTGGACAATATCAAAACATTTTATACCTTTCGTGCATGTTATTCAATCACTGAATATCTACAATAGGTTTAATAGGTTTGAGAGATGAAAAAGGCTGAAACAATGTTTCGGCCTTTTTTGTTTTTTCAGCATTTTGTGCTTCATTCGAATTCTTTTTCTCCATGAAAATGATCAAACCCAGTCCTATTTACGCCTTCTTGTTTATGATCTTGTTGATCTGGTCCTGTTCTTCTGAAAAGAGCTCACAAGAGACCCTATCAGAGGGTCAGAAGGATGAACTATTGGAGGAGCGGATTTTGATAGAAAGTGGATTACAGCAGATCAAGACATGGTCCAATTACTGGAAAGAAAATAATCCTGATTTCAACCTTTCGGCTTTTTCATTAGAAAGAAGAGAATCATTTGAAGAGCTTGAATGGCCGGAAGAAAACCCCATCATTCCGGGCAATCCATTTTACCCTTACCTTCTTCCAAATCCGGAAGGAAAAGGTGTGGTTGACATTTACAGTTACAAAGTCTTTGTACCAGCCGAAGGCAAACCGGGATTTCAACCTGATTCCGAAGTGATATTTTTCAAAGAAAATGGCATGCGTGAAAGGTTATTGTTTATGGGACCATCAGGCGGGTTTGAAGAAGCGGTCTGGGTTAGTCCTGATAAACTTTTGGTAGCCGGTTATTTTGAGGAAGAAGAAGGCATCAGCCCAAAATTATGGCTGATTGATGTGGAAAAAAAACAGTATTCAATTTTTAAACACCCGATAATCACAACAAAATTTGAGAAGCAGGGGTATTTAATATCGAAACTGCGCAATATAGATTTTTGATGGAATTTGATAAGCTGATCAGGAAGCTTGAAAAAGCATTAAAGGAACCTTTACCGGGTAGGGAAGGGCAGATCACCATGGCACCGCTGCCTGTGGATGAAGAGCGGTTTATCCAAAGTATCAGAACAGATTACAGAAAAGGCGCTGTATTGATGCTTTTTTACCCTGACATGCAGAAGCAAGCTTTTGTGCCGTTTATCAAGAGACCTACCTATCCCGGAGTCCACAGTGGACAGATTGCTTTTCCGGGAGGAAAAATGGAGGAATCAGATGCTGACCTTTCGGTGACTGCCCTAAGAGAAACTGAAGAGGAAATCGGAGTGGATGCCAGCAAAATCCAGTTGTTAGGCAAATTGTCTGACCTGTATATTCCGCCAAGCAATTTTATGGTTTCTCCATTTGTGGGATTTACTTTGGAGCAACCCGAATTCAATCCTGACCCGGAGGAAGTGGTAAGGATAATCAATTGCCCCGTAGGGACGCTTTTAGACAAATCCGTTCGAAAAACCGGAATGATACAAGGGAGTGGAGGCTATCGGCTACAGGCTCCATATTTTGACATTGAATCTGAGATGGTTTGGGGGGCCACAGCCATGATGTTGGGAGAGTTTACCTACCTCTGGGAAAAACTGGATTTTTGATTTTTTAGGCCTTTGTGCTTATTGTTGTAAAAAAAAGATATACTTCATGCAGGAAAATGTCCCGTTAATCACCAACGATGCCGTTGTATTTGGAATATTGATGACTGTTTTGGCTTTTGTATTTGCCACATCATCAAGTTCTCAGACATTTTGGAAAAAATTCTACCGGGTGATTCCTTCCATTTTGCTCTGTTATTTTATTCCGGCTGTTCTCAACTCCTTTGGTGTAATTTCCGGTGAAATGTCCAGTCTGTATAAGGTTGCTTCCCGCTATTTATTGCCGGCATCTTTGGTTTTGCTGACCTTGAGCATAGATTTCAAAGGGATATTGAAATTGGGTCCCAAAGCTTTGATCATGTTTTTGGCTGGCTCAGTAGGTATTATCATTGGTGGTCCTTTGGCTTTATTGGTGGTTTCTTTCATTAGTCCCTCTATTTTGGGAGGAGTAGGACCGGATGAAATATGGAGGGGCCTGGCCACCATTGCAGGAAGTTGGATCGGTGGAGGAGCCAATCAGACGGCCATGCTGGAAGTTTTTGGTGCCAGCCCGACCTTGTTTTCACAGATGATCGCCGTAGATGTATTGGTTGCCAATGTTTGGATGGCTGTTTTGCTGTATTGGGCTGCCAAGCCAGGAAGGATAGATCAGATTTTCAAAGCCGATAGCTCAGCCATTCATGAACTTCAGGAAAAGGTGGAAAAGTACCGCGAAAGCATACTCAAAGTGCCCAGCCTTTCGGATACCATGAAGATTTTTGGGATAGGCTTTGCGTTGACTGGATTATCCCATCTTGTAGCAGATTACCTTGCGCCTTATATAGGTCAAAATTATCCTGCTTTAAGCCAATATTCCTTGGATTCCACATTTTTCTGGATTGTCGTAGTAGCTACTACAGGTGGATTATTGTTGTCTTTTACCAAAGCAAGGGAATTAGAGGGAGCCGGTGCTTCCCGTTTGGGTTCAGTTCTCCTCTATGTACTGGTAGCGACAATCGGTATGCAAATGGACTTAATGGCTGTTTTGGATAATCCAATTTTCTTTCTGATCGGTATTTTCTGGATGGTTTTCCATGTGCTGATTATGTTATTGGTGGCTTACCTGATCAAAGCACCCTTCTTCTTTGTGGCGGTGGGCTCACAGGCCAATGTAGGCGGAGCAGCTTCAGCGCCCATTGTGGCTTCTGCCTTTAACCCCTCTCTGGCGCCTGTTGGGGTATTGATGGCGGTTCTTGGTTATGCGGTGGGAACTTACGGAGCCTATCTCTGTGGGCTCTTGTTGCAGTTGGTGCATAATATGTGATGAAAAGGTATTAATGTACCTCTACTTACGCAATCAGGCCCTCCTAAGAAAGAGGGCTTTTATTTTTAGATGAAAATGTGGAGATTAGGTCATAGGAATAAACTCCACTGAACCCATTTCGCGGATTGGAGGTTATTCCCATATGTTTTATGAAAATCCAAAATATTTATGCGTCAGAATTTAGAAAATAAGACCGCGCTGATTACAGGCGGGTCCAAAGGAATAGGGTACGGAATTGCTGCAGCGTTGGTAGCAGAAGGAATGCGTGTAGCCATCACCAGTAGGTCTTTGGCTGCTGCAAAGGAAGCCACGGATGAAATGAATAAAATTGGTAAAGGAAAAGCTATGGCCATTGAAGCAGATGTACGGGATTATACTTCCCAGGAAGCAGCGGTGAAGCAGGTTATGGATGAGTGGGGCAGGTTGGATCTGTTGGTAGCTAATGCCGGAATAGGTCATTTTGCACCTATTGAGGATTTGACACTTGCCCAATGGCATGAAACGATTGATACCAACCTTACGGGGGTGTTCTACAGCATTAAGGCATCTATTGAGGCCTTGAAAGCCAGTCAGGGTTTTTTCATTTCGATTTCCAGTCTGGCGGGTACCAATTTTTTTGCCAAAGGTTCAGCTTATAATGCGAGCAAATTTGGGGTAACAGGTTTTACCCAAGCAGCCATGCTGGATTTGAGGAAATACGGGATCCGCTGTACCACCATCATGCCCGGTTCAGTAGCCACTTATTTCAATAACCATACTCCCAATGAAAAAGATGCCTGGAAAATCCAGATTGAAGACCTGGGCCAAATGGTGGTGGACCTGATGCAAATGCATCCAAGGACCTTGCCAAGCAAAATTGAGGTGAGGCCAAGTATGCCGGCTTAAGGACTGATCTAAAAAAAATCGGCTTTAATCGGCATTTTCAAAAAAATAGATGACCAGCATTCTAACGGGGATTTTATGCTCATTGACCGGGTTGTGTTCTAATCTACCATCAAATAGCATGGAATCCCCTTCATTTAATATAATGGATTGGTCTTTGAAGAGGTAGGTGACACTTCCTTGGATGATATATTTGAATTCAAAGGCATCAGTTGTCACAAAATCCCTTTCTGAACCAGGTTGGATTTCTAGTATAACAAAATCCACTGCTACATCCTTAAATTTTTTGGTAAATATCCTCTCATAAGAATACCCTGAGGCTGGCTCTTTTTCAAATTTTGAGTATTCTTCTTTTCTAAGTACCATTATGGGAGCTTCACGTCCTTCCAGGCTGATATCATTGAAAAAGAAATTGAGATCTACTTCAAGGGCTTTGATGATCTGAATAAGCACCAAAAGTGAAGGTATGGTTCTGGAGTTTTCTATTTGCGAGATGAGTCCTTTGGTGACACCTGCCCTTTCTGCTACATCCTGAATAGTAAAACCTTTGTCTTTCCGGATATTTTTTATTTTCTGGCTTATCTGTACAATTATTTCATTTTCCATTGGATAAAAATAATAGGATTCGGAATTTTTAAAAGTGTTTTTTTACAGTCTATTTACCAATTCTTCCCCCAACCCAAACGAAAGGGTCATTCCTGCACCTCCCAATCCATTAACAATCCAAGTGTTGGAATTCACCTGATGAACAAATTCCGTTGCGCCGTTTGTCATTTTAGGATAGATGCCATGCCAGGATGATTCCAGGGTCCAGTTCTTGAAATCGGCAAATGTCTTTAAAAAACCTATAATTTTTTCATTGATGTCCTGTCTGTCAAATGGATCCAGGTGTAAACCGTATTCATGACTGTCACCTACCGTCAGGTGTCCCTCCCCGTTTTGAGACACCATTACATGAATGCCCAAAGCCAATAGATCTGGGTATTCTTCTTCATAATATGTCTTTAGTTTGGGTAAAGAAGCGGAAACCTGGAAACCTTTATAATGAATAAAACTCAATCCTGCACAAAGTGGAGGGCCGATTCTCCAATTCCCTGGCTGCTTTTGGAGCCGCATCATCTGAAGTTTACATTTAGTGATGTCATTTTGTGCAAAAATTTCAGGATATAGCGTTTCAAAATCAGCGCCACTACAAATCAAAATCAGGTCTGCTTCCCAGGATTGCTGACCAGAAATCACTTTGTTTCCATGAACCTCAGATACAGCTTTATTCCATTCAAAAGAGATTCTTTCAAGGGTTTCAAGGTAAGCTGCAATTTGCCAGATGGCCTGTCTGGGATCTACTATGACCTCATCTTCTGTCCAAAGAGCAGCTTTTAATCCCTCTATCTTTGCGGCTGGGCTTTTGGTTTTTGTTTGTTCAGGATTAAGAATTTCAGCTGATTTTATTCCTTTCATGGAACTGACATACTCATTGATAACTTCTTTTTCAAGATCATTGTATGCCAGATGTATGGCGCCTGTTTCTTCTGCCCAAAAGTTGGCTTTTTTACTTAGTTCGAGCCAAATGGCCCTTGAACGCATTGCTCTTTCAAAAGAGGGGCCTTGAGGCTGTCCTACCGGCCATACCATTCCAAAATTTCTGATAGAAGCCCCAATTGGTTTTGGGTTTCTTTCAATAATTTTTACGGTCCAACCAGCGTTATGTAATGCTCTTGCCGTTGCCAATCCTACAATACCTGCCCCGATTATTATTCCTGTTTTTTTCATGGTGTATTTACGGTTACATTAACTTTCTCATGTTATGATTATAGTGACATTTTTTTCAATTTCATTTTGAAATAAAAATGGGCATATAACATCATTACAATCCCAATACTTAAAAAGAACAAGATGATATTTGCATAGAAATTATACCAACTCATATTTTCCAAAATCCCGAACTGTTTAATGATGACTATTCCTGCTGATCCTAAATACCCGAAGCTGTCGGCCAAATACATTAGAAATCCCACGTTACCAGCGGATCGGAAGGCTGCAATCAAGCGGTCAAAAAGAAGGCAATTGAAGGGGATGTACCCCATATATATTCCTGTTCCACTGAGTACTACCCACTGAAAGGGAGAGATGTAACCGTATTGGAGCAATATGGTGGAAATTACAGTTAGCAATAAGCCCAAGACGATGATCCATTGGTAAAAAAAAAGGGCTTTTTGGTTGTTTTTAACAAGCACCAAGAGGGACATCATGACCAAAAGGAAAAGTGTTATTGGAATTTCAGTTTTAGTCAAAAGTTCTGGATTGACCACAATCTGCAAATCCCCCCAAATTTCCACTGCAAAATTATCCCTGATATCCCTCAATGCAGTCAGGGCCACGTAAACCAAAACCAAAATGATGATACCTGGCTTAAAAGATTTGAAGAATGTTATACATTCAGGCCTTGACATAGGAGTCCTTATAGAGCGTAACTGGATGTCCTCTTTGTCAGGCGGTGGAATTTGGTTCAGCAGTGTTACAGAAATCAACAACAAAGGAACAAATAATGCCCCTGTCAAAAACGGCATCCAATATTCACTAATATGCCATTGATCCATCAGGTATTTCCCTATGGTCTTGACAATTCCTGAAGAAAACACAAAACTTACTGCCAGAATACTGCCCATAATTTCGGTGAACCTTCTTCCTTCCAAATAATGAAATACCAGACCCCAGATCAATCCCAAAGGAAAACCATTAACCAAAAAGCAAAAAATGTTCAAAGGTGCCGGTAGTATGGCAAATCCTAAAAGTCCCAACCAAGAAATTCCGATCAATGTTAAAATTAAAATTGCACGTTTTTCAGACCTAAGTTCCGAAATCATCTTTACCCCATAAAACTTACTCGCCATATAACCAATTGTTTGGGCTAAAATAAGCCATACCTTGATGTCAAAGCCAAAATAATCTTGCCCTTCAAAAGTGGCCGCTGCGAATGGCTTTCTAAATGCATACATGCTGCTGTAAGTCAAAAATGCCATTATGGCAGCAAAAAGACTCATGACCAAGTTGCTGCTTCTTGAGAGTCTTGTTTTTATGTAAGGGATGTTCAGCATGAAAAAATTTTTTTTATTACTGTTTTTCTTTTACGCTTTCTTTCCGAGGTAGCTTTTTCAACAAAGGAAGGATTTCTTTTAGAGAATTGATTATATGCGTTGGATTGTGTTTTAGCAGTTCTTCTTTTGTAAAAGCACCGGTGGTAACCCCTATGCTCCAAAGGCACCCTGAATTATGTCCCTGATTGATGTCCACCTCTGTGTCCCCAATCTTGATCACTTCTTTTGGGTCTGTTATTTTAAATTTATCCATCATTACCTGAATCATATCCGGATGGGGTCTTCCTTTTTCTACTTCATCACTGCAAACTGTAATGTCTATCAGAGGCGTTTCTTTCCATCCCACTCTTTGTAAAATCACATCGGTGATATCCCTACTGAACCCAGTGTCCAATCCCACTTTTATTCCCATGGCATGTAATTCTTTGAAAACTTCCTCTGCATCATCCATATAAGAAATTCCAGGCGCATTTCGGTAAAATTCTATCATATTGTTGACAAAATCACTATGGATCTCTGAAACCAACTCATCGGTGATCATGCTTTGGTCATTAACATGCTTAGCAACAATCTCTCTTATAGCAATTGGTTTTGGGTAACCCATCTTTTCTTGGGCCTCTTCTAAAGACACTTTCCCAAAACCATGTTTTATAAATGCTTTTTGAAAAGCATCAGCCACATTATTTTTGTCCTTAATTGTGGTTCCAGCCATATCAAAGACTGCCAGTTTTATATTTTTCTCCATTGGATACATCTTAAATTGTTTAGTAAAAATAAACAATTTTTATTATTTTATTTGAAATATATTTTTGGATGTAGACGATTTAATTATCCTATTTCCCCTTAACGGTTTATCTTTTTAAATATTCGAAATAAATCCTGTTTTTTATGATTGTCGATCAAAATTATAAGGGATTATTTTATTTTGTTTAAAGCATATTTAATTTAGTATTTGTAAACATTATAAACATGAAGTCTGAACTGTTTGAAATCAGTAATAAGGTAAATGAGGTATTTGCCCTCTATGAAAAACACGGAAAAGAGGATTATATAGGAGAGCCTGTATCTCAAATTGAACATATGTGTCAGTCTGCCCAATTGGCAGAAAGCGAAGGATATGATAAAGAAGTAATTCTTGCTTCTTTTTTTCATGATATTGGCCATTTGTTTGCTCTTGATAAGCAAATCGAGAATATGGGAGGATTTGGTGCGGTCAGGCATGAGCTTTTAGGAGCTGATTATTTAAGGGCAAAAGGCTTTTCTGAAAAAATTGCAAGGTTGGTAGAAAACCATGTACAGGCCAAAAGATATCTAACCTATAAATTTCCTGAATATTATTCAAAACTGTCGGAAGCAAGCAAGAAAACCTTGGAATATCAAGGTGGTGTAATGAGCCCTCAGGAAGCAGAGGCCTTTGAAAATAACGAATATTTTGAACTTTCACTGAAAATGAGAACATGGGATGAAATGGCCAAAGAGGAGAATATTCCAATTCCTGATTTAAGTAAATACAAGAAGTTGGCATTGGAGATTATTTCTCAAGGGTAAACTTGTCTATAATTACCCCATCAATTGAATGTGCCTCAAAGACCAATTTTTGATGGTCTGCTGTAATTTTTCCAAAGTGATGTTTTCTGATCACCCTATCCATTAGGGGAAAATCCTCCATTTCGTTTTCCGGTTCAAGACTTCCTCCTGCACCACCGACTATGAGGAAGCCGGTTTTTCCTTTTTGATGGCCTAAAAGCAATCTTTCATAGTCGTGGGTGTGGCCTGAAATCACTAAATCTATCATTCCAGATTCCCAATAGGGCTTTAAAAGATCCTGAATATTTTTTTCTCCATGGTATCCTTTCCAGCCTTGGCTAAAGGGAGGCTGATGAACTAAAATAATTTTCCAGGGTGTTTTCTTCCAGATTTCTGATTGGATAATTTCTTTAAACCAATTGTATTGATCCGACCCTTTTTTAATATCAACAGGGAAATTTTCATTTGGATCTAATCCGACAAATACGCAAGGACCGCTTTTCCAGAATCGGTAATTTGCTTCAGAATTGGTTTTTAAATAGTGTTTGAAATTTTTTGGCACCCAATCATTATAACTACCGTCATAGTCATGGTTGCCTGGAAATAGATAATGAGGGATTGGTAGTTGATGTAATTCGTTGAGAAGTTTGATATAATGCCAGTAGTTACCTCCATTTCCAACTAAATCACCTATACCTACAGTAAATTGTGGATTTTGCTTTTTCATTTGCACTAATATTTTTGAAAAATTTTCCCAACCACCCTGACTGTCGGACCAAACAGTGAATAAGGCTTCTTGAGAATGATTATTGAGTTCTATTTTAAAAACAGGGGAAATGCTTTGGCTCATTTCAAAATAGTAGTATTGAAATCCCTGAGATGGAAGGATTGCACTGTAAATACCATTTTCCTCTTTTACTTCTTAGCTTTCCGTGATAGTGTTGGGTTTATGGCCAAAATGAAGTTTTGCTTTTTTGTTTTTTTCACCTATCCATCTTAGCATCAATCTGTCGTTTTCTATGGGGAGGATTACCGGATCATTGAACCAAATGGAGTAATCATTCCTCTTTGGTGGTAAACTTCCTCCAATCCAAAAATTATCCTTAGCTTTTTGGATAAGCTTTGATTCAGAATTTCTTTTTTTCTCCCTAAAAGCATCAAAAGTTAATTTATCAATCCAATATTCCTCCTTTAATCCTCCAGATAAAGCATTATTCATAACCCTGATTTGTAAGAATCTTGTATTTATTGGATTTTTTTCGATTGGAAAATACAGCTCATGGTTTTGGAGAACCTGCTTTCCATTTACCCATAATTGAGCTCCATCATCAGCCCGGATCCAAAGATAACCTTCATCAAGTTTTATCTGATTTGAATACCAGATGTTGCTGTTTGGGAAAGGAATACGGTGCGGAAGCACCGTATTTTCTGAAAATGAGAAGTCTGGGAAATTTGGGTCTTTGCCAGGAATTGTGTCCCAGCCATGGAATACCCACCCCTCAGTTAGCATAGTTTTTCTATCCAGTGGGATCATAGATTGGATAGAAATACTGCTGAGTGAGTCTATGTAGTCAAAAGCTGACCTGGAATAATTTTGCTGGAAACTCACTTGATTACATGAAATCAGAGTAAGAATTCCAAGTATTAGCTTTAGGTTTCTCATTTATTTTCCCATCAAAGCTGGAATTACTTCTCCTGCTTTCTCTTCCGGATATTTGAATCCCAATAACTCCACCAAAGTCCTTGCAATCTGCATGGCATAATACTGGCTTTCTTTTTTCACTTCCCCTAATGCTTTTGTGTCAGGTCCTAAGGCTGCAATCCATATCTCATCAGAATTCGGGGTATTTACTGAATGCCTTAAATCCGCAGGGCGGATTTAAAAAAAGCCGAAAAAGTGGCTGAATTTATTCAATTCAGGCTTTTCCGGCTCGTTTTTTTTCACTTATTTAGATGATACCACTCAAACTAGATAAGCGGTATGAAAATTACGAATTCGACAGAAAAAATCACACCTTTCGGAGGTTTTAATTTTGTTTTTAACTCTTTCAAAAATTCTGGTCTCCCAGAACTCATTGATAATCAATTGGGGGTTAGAGCCTTAAGGGGAGGGTTTTCATACAGTGACATTTTCGCCAATCATATGGCTATTTTCTTTAATGGTGGCGACTGTACTGAAGATATCAATGTTCACTTGAGAGACGCACTTGAACAGGTCCCTTCATTTTCAGTATGCAGTGCCGATACAATTCTGAGAGGTATCAAAGAGCTTGCTGTTGATACAGAACTCTTTATAAATCCGTCCAGTGGAGTAAGCCATGAATTTAATATCAATGGAAAACTCAACAGCTTGTTGTTAAAATCAGCTTGTAAGACCGGATTACTCAAGTCAGGTGTTGCTTACGACCTCGATTATGACAACACCGTCATTCCAACTGAAAAGTACGATTCAAAAAAGACATATAAACACGTCTATGGATATCAGCCAGGTGTAGCTTCCATAGCACATCCTGAATTTTCACAGGCCATTCCTGTGTACGTAGAGGGCAGAAATGGCAACAGTCAGGCCAAATATTTGCAGGCTGATACACTTACACGCATGTTTGGGCAGCTTACCAATGAAAATATCCGTATCGGAAGGTTCAGAGCCGATTCAGCATCCTATCAGGAAGAAGTTCTCCGCACACTGGAAGCACATACCGAAAGCTTTTATATACGGGCAAACAGATGTGCCAAACTGGATAATATCCTTGGAAGTATAGCCCCTGAGAAGTGGCAGAAAATACGTTTGGGTGTACAGGAAATGGAAGTTACTGACCTATCCGACTACAAACCTTTCGGTAAAGACAGGTCTTACAGGCTGGTCATTACCAGAATCAGGCGTAAAGACGGGCAGGCAGATGTGTTTAGTGGAGATGCATTTACTTACAGGGCTATTCTGACCAATGAACATACATCGTCCAATGAAGCTGTTGTAAGGTTTTATAACGCCCGGGGTGCAAGCGAACGCTTGTTTGATGTACTCAACAATGACTTTGGCTGGTCTAAGTTGCCCTGTTCGTTCCTTGCAGAGAATACCTCCTTTATGCTTATGACGGCTATGTATGCCAATTTTTACACCTATATCATTGGAGAGTATTCCAGAAAAGTTGATTGGCTTAAGCCTACCGACAGGCTCAAGAAGTTTATCTTCAGATTTATCACTGTTTCAGCCAAGTGGATAAGAACGGGAAGAAGAGAAGTGCTCAAACTGTTCACGAGTAAGGATTACAAGCCGATTTTGAACTAAATTCAGATAAAAACCCCTCAGGAGCTCAAAAAATAAAGATTTACAGGGAAGAGGTATGCCTTTTCCATTAAAATTGAGGAAAAAAACCGTCCATTTTATCCTCAAACCTAAAATCCATTGTCTCAAAACTATGAACACTCTTCAATCAAAGGGAAGAAATTCCCGAACTAGACCAAAAATGAACACAAACAAGCAGATTCAAATCTCCAAACTAAAATCCTGCGGATTTTAGGGAATGACTTTTCCAATTGACCTTCGGGTAAACTCCACGTCCATGGTCAGTCATAATGACCATGGTTGTTTTGTCTCTATATTGGGAATCAGATTGAACAAATTCCCAGATTTCCCTTATGTATGCGTCTGTTTGTTGAGCAGAAAGTAGGTACTGGTCATATCGGTCATCATGGCTATAATCATCTGTTTCCCCATATCCAATATAAAGAACCTTTGGTTTTCTGGTCTTTAGTTCTTCCAAAGCAAAATGATGGGTGAAAAAATCCAATCTCACACCACCCCAAGGGCCTCTGATTTCATCTTGGGCCCTGTTTAAGAAAATTTCAATTTCTGTCAGGTCATTAGCTGAAACTTTTTCAAAACCAGCATTCAATTTCAGGTTATTTCTGTCTCTGTTAAGAATTGCAGGAAAAACATCCCAAGATGCAAAAGCAGCAACTTTTCCTTCAAAACCAGGTTGCCTATCTAAAAATTCAAGGAAATTTGGATTGGGATTATTTTCTTTGCTATTACTGTTGATCCTTTCATCATCAGGGTAACCTGCAAAAATTTCGTTATAACATGGTTTGGAAAATACCATTCTGTTTTTATCGTTGACTTTGCTCCCATATTTTCTATTACCATGGAGTTGGCCTTCTTTTGCAATCACTTGCCAGAAGAACGGCATTAATATCTCTCTCCTGATTTTCGGGTCTGAATTCCAAAATTGCCTTGTCAGTTTTTCCGGATTCTGGGCATATTTGGTGTCAACCACCAGAAGAGAATCTGCACCATAAAATACTTCTTGCCACCTCAATCCATCCAAAGTAATGAAAATGAGGTTTTCAGTTTTGTATTGCTGGGCAAAGGAACTTAACACAATTATGCTAAATAGGGCTATTAAAAGGGTCGCTTTTTTCATAAGGACTGGATTTTTGTGGTGTGAAGTTGTTTTTAAATAGAGTTTATCCCTTATCTTCTGAAGTTTAAACAAATCAAATCCTGCCTTAAATTTAAGGCAGGATTTGATGTCTTAAGTCTTATCTGACTACATCCCACCAAACCCTGGTTAGGATATTGTCGGGTCCCTGTCTTGATATTGCAGCCTTATAATTTTCCTCATTGAGTGCCTGTACTGAAGATGGGTACATAAATCTTCTTGGAACTTGGGTTTCAAATGCGGCAGGGCCTGGTTTTATATTTGGTATCCCTGTTCTTCTCCAATCGAACCAGTTTTCAAGACCAGAAAAGTAAAGTGCAAGCCATTTTTGAGTACCAATTTTCTGAAGTTTCTCTGATTGGCTTCCTGTGTAGGCCACTGATTCCTGTTCAACATAAGAATTATTGAAGACTAATTTATCCGCAATCTGGGGTAAATTAACCAGCCTATATCTCGATTCATAGTATTGGAATGATGCTTTAATTCCATTGATATAATATTCTTCAGCAGTACCTGTTGAGATGAATCCTCTTTCTCTGGCTTCTGCCAAAATAAACTGAAGTTCCGAATAATTCATCAAAATAGTCTGGTATCCGGTTGGATTGGCAAGAGGGGTACACTGATTACACGCCCACAATAATCCAACTCTGGAAATAAAGTTTGAACCTCCCTTTGAAGGATCCCCTGAAGGGGAGTATTGTAATGCTTCTTCGTCAGAAAGGCCATTAGGAACCCCTTGGTAATCGTTAACATTTCCGACAATACCGGCACCGGAGCTTGTTGTTGGTTGGGCATAAGCAAAAAGTCTTGGGTCATTTAGATCTTTCAGTGCTTTTTCCATGGTTTTACTCAACCTGAATTCGTCAAATGAACCTGATCTAGTTGTAAATAGGTCATGTTGGTTGGGTACATCGGGCAAGTGTTGTAAAACTGCATGGTCGTTGTTTCCGGTAAAAATTGGAAATTGAGCAGGGTTTGATAGAATCTGTTGCATTTCAGTGGATGGATTTTTTCTCAAGGAAATCCTCATCAATACCCTAAGTCGAAGGGAATTCGCAAATTTTTTCCATTTTGTAATATCTCCTCCAAATAAAATATCGCCTCTTACTGTTTCATTGCTTGAACCTAATAGTTCGTTGGCTTCTCTCAACTCTTTTAATATTCCTTCATAAATTGCCTCCTGTGTATCAAAAACAGGATAGTTGATTTGATCTTTTGCCAAAGTAGCCTGAGAGTAGGGGAGATCTCCATAAGCATCTGTCATAAATGAAAATTGGAATGCCCTGATTACTTTGGCGATGCCAACATAATTGTTCTGACCAAGAGGTTCCGAAATATTAATGATGTTGTTTAAATCTCTAAGGGAATTATAATAAGTACTATAAGGATTGCCAAATGGTCCCCAGTTATACCTGTCTTCATTGGTGAACTGAATTTTAGCAGTGTACTGCATGACTACATTCCCTATTCCCCAAGCCTGACTTGCTACTTGCCCGGCGGTACTTCGCAATACAGTGGGTAATAGAAGAGAGGAGGGTACTGTTTCTGGTGAGTTTGGATTGGAATTGATTTCTTCGAAATCACTTGTACAACTGCTGAACCAACTGATTTGAATGATCAGAAGGGCTGTCAATATTTTTATAAATTTAGATTTCATGATGTTGTCTTCCATTAGTTTTTAAAACTTTAGATTGATGTTGAACCCGATATTTCTGGTTGAAGGGAACGCCATGTTTTCAATACCAGGCTGAAGGGTTCCTCCTGACATGGATAAAGTTTCAGGGTCAAAGTGAGGGTTTTCTGTCCACAACGCCAGATTTCTTCCCACGAGAGATACTCTCACATCTTCAAATGGAATTTTTGAGAACCATCTTTTGGGAAGATTGTATCCAAATATTACCTCTCTGAGCTTCACATAAGAAGCATCATATTTTGCCGCTTCCACATTGTTTCTCTCGTAGTATCGGTTATGCCAGTTCCTGGAAGTAATCTTCACATCATTAGGTCTATATGTACCATCACCATTGTCAATAACTCCCGGGCTGATGATGCCATTTCCTTCAAGAGTAAGGTCGTAGCCATTCGCTCTACCCAAAAGAGTTTCTTCCAATTGCCCAGAAGTACTTCCAATTGTTTTGGTCCTGGATACAACGATTCCACCATATCTGATATCAAACAGAAAACCGAAAGTAAAATTCTTGTAGGCAAAATTGTTTTGTATGCCCAGCATCCAGTCAGGGTTGTAATTTCCTTGAAGAACCAATTCCGGGTCTCTGAGCGGTGTTCCGGTTGCATTATGGATGATTTCACCAAAAAATGGACTGTTGGGGTCTTTAACCCTGGCAAATCCTACACCGTAAATATTACCCATTCTTTCGCCGATTCTGGCCTGTATGAATGCACCATTGTTGCTAGTGAGTGTATAAGTGTCCAGACCATCGGTTAACTCTAATACTTTTCCACGATTTCTTGTGAAATTAGCCATAATATCCCATCTAAAACCACTTGCTCTTTTAATCGGGTTCGCCATGCCCACTATTTCAATGCCCTGGTTTTGAATTTTTCCAGCATTGATAATCCGGCTATTATAGCCTGTAGCAATGTCTAAGGTTATTGGGATGATTTGATCACGGGTTATATTATTGTAATATGTGAAATCTAGGCCTAATCTTCCTTCGAAGAACCTTAAATCAAGGCCATATTCCGCTGAAGCTGTCCTTTCTGGTCTTAAATTGGCATTGGAAAGCACTGATGATTCCGTCTTTGCCTGATTGCTTCCCCAAGCAATTTGGTTATTGAAGACATTGGTCAGACTATAAGGGCTAGTGTCATTTCCAACTTCGGCATATGCCGCTCTAACTTTTACCAGGGAAACACTTCTTGGCATTTGGACCATATCCGAAATAATGGCACTCAAAGTGGCAGAAGGATAGAAGTAGGAGTTGTTATCTATTGGTAAGGTTGAAGACCAGTCATTTCGGCCGGTAATATCCAAAAACAATATGTTTTTGAAACCAATCTGTCCAAAACCATACAAGGAATGGATTTTTTTCTTCGAATTGAATTGTTCTGACTGAAGAGCTACTGCCGTGTTGGTGAAATTATAAATTCCGGGAATCAATAACTCTGGTGCTACGACCTGAAGGAATCTGTTTTCCTGAAACATGATGTTGCCCCCAACAGCAATATTATAGGACCAAACAGAATTGCTTGTTTCAGAGTAAGTCAATAAAAAGTCCGAGTTTCTTTCATTAAAATAAAGATTATCCTCTCTGTAATGCCCTCTTGGAAATCTTTGGGTTGAGAATGCTCTTTTCCTGTCCCTCAATTCGCTATAATTATCCAATCCGGTTCTCAACATTAAATTTAGCTTATCGGTAAGCTTATAGTTGAGCATCACATTTCCAAAAATCCTGTCCTTTTTTTGTCCATTAGTGTTTTCGTATACCGTAAAGTAAGGATTGTCATGGTAATTGTAGTTATAATTGAACTGTTGAACTCCCTCTAAACCTGGCATCCAATAGTCTCTTAGATTTCTGGTATTTATTTGTCTTCCATACCAAATCCATAAATACATTAAGCTTTCTGTTCCATAACTTATATTAGGTCGGTTTCCAGAAATGGTATTTTGATAATTGGCCGTAACATTTAAAGTTAATTTTTCAGGAACAATATTAATTCCAGTATTTAATGCAAGTGTATTTCTTTTTAAATCGGTATTGGGAACAATTCCTTTTTGGTCAAGATTTGTCCAGGAAAATCTGACGTTGGCCTTTTCATTGTCGCCCGCAATTGAAATATTATTGGAAAGCGTTACACCTGTTCTAAAAAAGTCATTTACATTGTTTGGTTGAGAAACCCAGTCTGTTGGAATAATTACACTTCCACGGGGAGCATTTAAGTCTCCTCCTCTAAAACCAGGGACATCTCTGGGTGAGTCAAATTGTGGGATTTTTAGACCAATGTCCATTTGCGGTCCCCAACTTTCATCTACCCCATCCGCAATACCAGCGCCAGCTCCATTTACAAATGCAAATTGACCATTATTCCCTTGTCCATACTTGTCCTGCCATTTAGGCATGACTAAGGGATTATCAAAAGTAGTATTAGAGTTAACTGTAACACCTAAGCCTCTTTTTCCTTTACCGGATTTTGTTGTTATCAAAATGGCGCCATTGGCAGCTCTTGAACCATATAGAGCTGCTGCTGCCGGTCCTTTAAGTACAGTTACAGAGGCAATGTCATCAGGATTGATTTCCCCTGCTGCATTTCCATAATCCACTTCCAGACCTCCTCTGCCAGAAGAACCAACGATATTGTTTGAAATTGGAATTCCGTCAACAACAAAAAGGGGCTGGTTGGCATTGATGTTTAGAGAGGACTCTCCTCGGATAGTCACCCTACTTGATCCACCCAATGTGCTCGAGCCACTGGTTATTTGAACACCGGCAACCCTTCCACTTAATGAATTCAGAATGTTGGTTTCGCGGGCCTCTGAAAAACGGTCCCCATCTACTGTTTGGACTGCATAACCTAGGGCTTTTGCATCTCTCTCCATACCCAAAGCAGTAATCACCACTTCACTTATTTCAATACCTTCCTTGAGCGTAACATTGATGATATTTGCATTTCCTACAGCCTTTTCAACTTTTTCAAAGCCTATGTATGAAAACGAGAGGGTGTCAGAAGAATGTGCAAGAATGTTATACCTTCCATTAATATCTGCAACTGTACCTTTTGTCGTGCCTTTTATAATAATACTTGTTCCCGGCAATGGTTCTCCGCTAGGATCAGTAATTCTTCCTTCAACCCTCCTTTCTTGGGCAAAGGCGTTCATTACTAATCCCAAAACTAGGAAAAGTAATAAACCTGATTTCTTTAGATTAGTTAGCATGGTTTTTTTGTGTAGAAATTTTGAATACCTTTTGTTTAAAAGTTTTACCAAAGCTAAACTTCTGTAATGTGTTTTTGATTAAGTGAAAATTATCTTAAAGTGAATTAATTTTCTGTTAATTGGTAGATAAATAGGTTTTTAATAAGAAAAAACGAAGTTTTATAACTTAACATAAGGGTCCCAAAACAATTGTCTGTTTATTTATTGTTAGGGTTAAGTTAAGATAAAAAGTATACTTATATTAAACATTTTTTTGTTTTCTTCATGATTTTAGTTAGAAATTTTAGCGATTTCAAATAAAAAATCCATAAATTGAGTTAAATTTTCATGTTCTCTATTATAGCTACAACTTAGAGTTTTTGCAATGAAACTTTTGACCACCCAGGTAATGCTTTTTCTCCAGAATAAACCCGATAGGAGAAACTTCATCACTTTAGTACGTTTTTTAATCGTCTTGATCTTGCTGGTTGCTGTTTTCTCTGTATTGTTCCATGTGTTGATGGACAGGGAAGGCAGATACTTTAGCCCTTGGACAGGTGTATACTGGACATTGACGGTAATGTCCACTTTGGGATTTGGGGATATTACATTTGATTCTGATTTGGGCCGTTTTTTTTCGGTGGTGGTCTTATTGACCGGTATGCTTTTCCTCTTGATTCTTTTCCCTTTTACCTTTATCAACTTTTTTTATTCTCCCTGGATGAAAGCCCAAGAACAGGCCAAAGTACCCAGAGAAATACCTAAAGATACCAAGGGTCATGTGATTTTAACCAGGTTTGGTCCTGTCACGGAAGCTTTGATCAAAAAGCTTAACCGCCACAAATACCCTTATGTGGTTATAGTTCCTACCTTGGCTGAGGGCTTGGAATTACACGAACAGGGATACAACGTAATGCTGGGGCCTTTAGGAGATCCTGAGACCTATATCAAGGCAAGGGTGGAAAATGCGGCGCTTGTCGCGACCACAGAATCGGATGTGCTGAATACCAATGTGGCTTTTACAGTAAGAGGAATAGCAAAGGATGTGCCCATCATCGCTACCTGCAACTCGGAGGCATCGGTCGATATTTTAAAGCTGGCGGGCTGCAACCATGTACTCCAATTGGGAGAAAAAATGGGTTTGTTCCTTTCTCGAAGGGCGAATGGAGGGGAATCCAATACCCACTTGGTAGGAAGGTTTGGGGAATTGATCATAGCAGAGACCATGGTGGCAGGAACACCTATGGTGGGAAAGACCATCAAGGAAACCCGCTTAAGGAAGGATATTGGAGTGAATATTGTTGGTGTTTGGGAACGTGGGAAATTCAAGGCTGCAGACAGGGATGTGAAATTAACTGAAAATTCTGTTATTCTTTTGGCAGGATCGGCCAGGCAAATAGATCATTATAATAAGACGTACCAGGTATTTTGCGACAATCCGGCGCCGGTAGTTATTTTAGGAGGGGGTAGGGTAGGGCGTGCTACCGGAAAAGCTCTACAGGCAAGAAAGATTGATTATAGGATTGTTGAAAAAGATCCGATGAGAATAAGAAATGCAGAAAAAACAATCCTGGGCGATGCGGCAGAGCTTGAAATTTTGAAAGAGGCAGGCATAGACCAATCACCCTGCGTGATCATTACCACCCATGATGATGATGTCAATGTTTACCTTACAATTTATTGTAGGTCTTTGAGGCCTGATATACAGATAATTACCAGGACTACCTTAGAGCGAAATTTAGCTTCAATACATCGGGCAGGTGCAGATTTTGTCCTTTCCTATGCGTCAATGGGAGCCAATGCTATTTTGAACCTATTGAGGAGAAATGATATCCTGATGGTGGCAGAAGGACTGGATCTGATCAGGGTAAAAGTTCCTGACTCCCTGATCGGTAAGACTATCAAGGAATCTGCCATCCGAAAAAACACAGGTTGCACTGTCATCGCCATCAACTGTCAAGGTGAAATGAAAATCAACCCTGAACCCAAAATGGAATTTCCGGAAGGTGCAGAAATCATCTTGATAGGAACTGTTGAGGCTGAAAATGAATTTTTTAGAATATATGGAGAAGGGGATGGAAGAAAATAAATTTTAGATGTAGAAAACACCGATTTATTTCCAAAGCCCCCGGCGGTGCTGTCGGGCTTCTCTTTGTAATTGTACAAATAATTCGGAAAACCGTACATTCGGTGGGACGGTCATCGCAGTAGCATAGCCTTCCTTGACCAGGTGGGCATTCAGGAAAGTACCATCTTCCAGATAAACATAAGCCAAGGTTCTTTTATACCTGTCATATTTGGACACATCAAATTCCAACCGTACCCTTTTTCCCCGAAGTAACTTTTCCACATAAGCTGATGCTTCCTTTCCAAAATGTTCAATTTCTTTTCTTCCTGTCCGCCGGGCTTCAGGTGCATCTACCCCTATCAATCTGATTTTTTCAGGCTTTCCCCCTCCATTGATAATCCAAAAAGTATCCCCATCTACAAATTTTGAGATTTCAAACCACTGATGTTTTTCCCTTTGTGCTTGGACAGCTGAAGAAAAGAAAAAAAACAATAGGAATAGAAAAATATAAAAACTGTGTTGAATACGCATATTGGTTTAGATAAACTTACTTCCAAAAATAAGGCCAGTCTAAATAATCCCAATGATGGTGATGAAACTTTTGGAAAGTTAAAAGCTCCTTCATGTTTTTTTGAGAGGAGGGGGAAAAATTTAATACCTAAAATCCGCAGGATTTTAGTTTGGAGATTTGAATCTGCTTGTTTGTGTTCATTTTTGGTCTAGTTTAGGAATTTCTCCCATTTGATTGAAGTGTATTTGTAGTTTTGAGACAATGGATTTTAGGTTTGAGGGTGAAGTGGACGGTTTAGGCCTTTAATTTTTATGGAAAAGGCATACCTCTTTCCTGTAAATCTTTGTTTTTTGAGCCCCTTGGGTGTTTTTGTCTGAATTTAGTTCAAAATCGGCTTGTAATCCTTACTCGTGAACAGTTTGAGCACTTCTCTTCTTCCCGTTCTTATCCACTTGGCTGAAACAGTGATAAATCTGAAGATAAACTTCTTGAGCCTGTCGGTAGGCTTAAGCCAATCAACTTTTCTGGAATACTCTCCAATAATATAGGTGTAAAAATTGGCATACATAGCCGTCATAAGCATAAAGGAAGTATTCTCTGCCAGAAACGAACAGGGCAACTTAGACCAGCCAAAGTCGTTGTTGAGTACATCAAACAAGCGTTCGCTTGCACCCCGGGCGTTATAAAACCTTACAACAGCTTCATTGGACGATGTATGTTCATTGGTCAGAATAGCCCTATAAGTAAATGCATCTCCACTGAATACATCTGTCTGCCCGTCTTTACGCCTGATTCTGGTAATGACCAGCCTGTAAGATCTGTCTTTACTGAAAGGTTTGTAGTCGGATAGGTCAGTAACTTCCATTTCCTGTACCCCCAAACGTATTTTCTGCCACTTCTCAGGGGCTATACTTCCAAGGATATTATCCAGTTTGGCACATCTGTTTGCCCGTATATAAAAGCTTTCGGTATGTGTTTCCAGTGCGCGGAGAACTTCTTCCTGATAGGATGCTGAATCGGCTCTGAACCTTCCGATACGGATATTTTCATTGGTAAGCTGCCCAAACATGCGGGTAAGCGTATCAGCCTGCAAATATTTGGCCTGACTGTTGCCATTTCTGCCCTCTACGTACACAGGAATGGCCTGTGAAAATTCAGGATGTGCTATGGAAGCTACACCTGGCTGATATCCATAGACGTGTTTATATGTTTTATTTGCGTCGTACTTTTCAGTTGGAATGACGGTGTTGTCATAATCGAGGTCGTAAGCAACACCTGATTTGAGTAATCCGGTCTTACAAGCTGATTTTAACAACAAGCTGTTGAGCTTTCCATTGATATTAAATTCATGGCTCACTCCACTGGACGGGTTTATAAATATCTCTGTTTCAACAGCAAGCTCTTTGATTCCCCTTAAAATTGTATCTGCACTGCATACTGAAAATGAAGGGATCTGTTCCAGAGCGTCTCTCAGGTGGACATTGATATCCTCAGTACAGTCACCACCATTAAAGAAAATTGCCATATGATTGGCGAAAATGTTACTGTATGAAAACCCTCCTCTTAAGGATCTAGCTCCTAAATGATTATCAATGAGTTTTGGGAGACCTGAATTTTTTAAAGAGTTAAAAACAAAATTAAAACCTCCGAAAGGTGTGATTTTTTCTGTCGAATTCGTAATTTTCATACCGCTTATCAAGGATGTGAGGTAACACCTAAATAAGTGAAAAAAAACGAGCCGGAAAAGCCTGAATTGAATAAATTCAGCCACTTTTTCGGCTTTTTTTAAATCCGCACTGCGGATTTAAGGTAATAATCAAAAATTTCAGTTTTTATCCCTCAGAAATGGTACAAACCGTACGCTGCTGATAAAACGGGTCTTGAATTTTCCCTTGATTTTTTCTCCCAAAATGAGTTGCTGAATTTTCCCTTCTTCACCGACAGGAATGATCATTCTGCCCCCCTCTGCCAATTGGTCTATCAAGGGCTGTGGAATCTGTTCCGGAGCAGCTGTCACAATAATGGCATCAAATGGGGCTGCTTCCGGCCAACCTTTGTAGCCATCTCCGATCCGGACCTGTATATTTTTGTATCCCAAAGATTTTAGATCCCTTTCAGCCCTCAGCCCAAGCCCTTCAAAAATTTCAATCGTATATACCTCTTCCACAATTTCAGCCAATACGGCTGCCTGATATCCGGAACCTGTGCCGATTTCAAGGACCTTCATGTTTTTTTGGGGCTTGATCAACTCGGTCATTAAGGCCACTATGTAAGGTTGTGAAATGGTCTGCCCCTCTCCAATAGGCAAAGGCATATCATCGTAGGCATATTTTCTCACTTTTTCAGGGACCAAAAGATGCCTGGGGACTTTGCGCATGGCCTCAAGTACTGATTTATCCTTGATTCCCCTTTGGGCAAGCTGGTTTTCCACCATTAATTCCCTTTGGTTTTTAAAATGGTCTGCCTGAAATACAATGACCAAGAGCATAAAGCAGATCAATTTCATAGTCCATCAGCCTTAGACTATAAAATCTACGATATTTTACCCTGAATTAAAAGAAATTCAACGAACAATAATGTCTCAGGCTGATTCCGGATTTTACTGTCTTAATTTGTGTACCTTAATAAATGGTAGGCTAATTTCTCCTCAATTCATAAACGCTGTACCTTGTAACTTCTTCTTCCATCTCTTCATTGGCTTTTTCTTTTACAAGGAGTTTCTTTCCTGGAAGGGCAAACAAGATGCTGCCTTCAGGTAAAGCCAATTCACCTTCCAATTGCTTTCCGTTTTCAAAAATTACTAAGTTTAATTTGTCCTGTTGCTCTAAAATAGAGAATGGTTTTTCTTCTGAGTTTCTTGCCTCAAAAACTGGTTTACTAACTCCCTGATAATAGCTCAGCATCCAGGTATTTTCCCCAAGGTTAAGTAATTGCCGGTTTCTTCCCGGTAAATTGGCCAGGTCTTTTACCCTTGGATCATCCGGGGCTAGACCAATAGGTAAGGGGTTTGCTTTTTGAAATTGGCTATGCCTGATGGGGATTTTACGCAGTAGCTTAAAATCTTCAACTAAGTCATAGACATGGATAGCATCATCAAGGTTGTGCACCAGAAACAATTCGCCACCATCTACAAAATAACTTTTGCCCATGAGGTTGTAGTAAATTTGATCTGTCTTTTTATAGTAAGAATCTTTCTCATAAGGCAGCACGGATTTGGTTTGTCCGGACTCGGTTTTAATCAAAGTGAAGTTTTGTAAAGTATCCCTTCCTTCTTCTGTGAAAATCAGGTGATGTGCTGAAAGGAATGTACTCGGTCCTACCAAATAGCGGATATTTCCATTATCCTCAAAGTATGCGGTTTTTCCAATGGGGATATTAGCCCTGATGGGAAGGGGTGAAGGTATCCTGAAATCATCGACAATTTCATAATCGGAATTGTAAGCAATGAGCCGGAATGGAAATTGAAAAACACGTTTTCGTTCAGGACCAAAGCTCAGTCCCAATGGATTCCAGGTGCCATAACGATTGGGGCCATCTCCATTTCGGCTTACCCTCTTCAGGATTTCACCTTTTGGCGATACTTCCAAAATCTCGTTTTGTACTTCAGAAAACCCTAAAAATATCCCTTCTTCTGGACTGAAATCCGTTAAATGCACCCGGGTGAAATTCTCAATTTCAAAAGAATCCACTTTGATCAATTCAAAGCTTAAGCTTTGTTCATTGAAAGAAACGTTTTTGTTGCCGCAGGAAATTAAAAACAATCCCGCTAGGCACTTGAGTAGCGTCTTCATGATTCACTATTTTTTAATTTTTCAAATTAACGAAAGACTTAATAAAAAAACAAGTCAATCCTTAAAAGTAACTTCTATCCTGTTTCCATCAGGGTCCAAGGTTTCAAATTCGTAATACCCATCACCTGTGGTCCTTGGTCCACGGAGGATTTCAAAGCCCGCTTTTTTCAATTCTGCTGCCTTGACATCCACTTCCTCCTTGGTACCTACGCCGAAAGCCAAATGGATCAAACCCAAGTGCTGATTCGTTTTTCGGTCATTTAGATTTTCTGGAATTCCTTCTTTCTGCATGATTTCAAGTCGGGCCCCCGAAGAAAATGATAGAAAATAACTGTTAAAACCCGTGTTGGGGTTATGGTAGAGTTTGTTAGGAATCCCACCAAAATACATTTGGTAGAATTCTTTCAATCTTTCCAGGTTGTCCGTCCATACGGCTACGTGTTCCAGAATCATATTTCAATTGGCTTGAATGCGGTTGTCTTGACTTCTAACAGGCAAGTTCCCGATTTTTATAACCGCTTTTCAAGTTAAGCATTTTTTGTAGATGGGTTCTTGCTCTGCTCAGCTGCGACTTGGAGGTGTTTTCACTGATATGAAGCTTCTGTGCAATTTCCTGATGGCTGTATCCTTCAATAGCATATAAGTTGAAAACTGTTCTGTATCCCATGGGCAGGCTATTGATGAGTTTCATAATGTCTTCCACAGCCAGTTCATCCGAAGGCTGATGATATACAGGAGCAGGCAAAACCGCATCAATTCCAATCTCATTATAGAGGTTTTTTTCCTTTTCTAGATACATCAGACATTCGTTGACCATGATCCTACGGATCCAGCCCCCAAAACTTCCTGATCCTTTAAATTGGTGGATCCGGTCAAAAACCTTCATAAAGCCGATGATCAATACATCTTCCGCTGCTGCCCTTTCTTTGATGTAACGTAAACATAACGCAAACATTTTGGAAGAATAATGATTGTAAACTGCCTTTTGGATATTGGGATTCTTCTCGAGGCAGCCTTTGTACAATTCTGTTTCCGAATAAAAGCTCTGTTGTTTCATGGTGGTATAAATAATAGTTGGTTTGAAAAAAACTGTTTTCAATAAAGAACTGTACAAAATTGCTGATAATCAGAAGTTAGTGAAATCACATAAATGTGTGAAAATCCTTCTGTGGGTAATCAATTATTAAAATTGAAACATGCTTTTTTTGAGGCAATGATTGTTCAGTTGTTTTCTTGCCGTTTTCAAAAAAATCTAACTTTCAGGGTTATGATTGCCATATTTTTAAATGTAGATTTAACACTTTATATTTACTTTCATATTTCAAACCTATTAGACTTATTTTATGAAACTAGAAGAACTAGAGGACTTAGCAACTCAAGTAAGACGGGATGTACTCAGGATGGTGCACCATTGCCAGTCGGGTCATCCTGGTGCTTCCTTAGGATGTGCGGATTTTTTTGTAGCGCTATTTTTTAGCAAGCTCAAACATAATCCCAAATTTTCTATGGAAGGAAAAGGTGAAGATTTGTTTTTTCTTTCGAATGGCCACATTTCCCCAGTTTGGTACAGCGTTTTGGCCCGTGCTGGATATTTTGACCTTGGGGAACTATCTACATTTAGAAGATTAAATTCTAGGTTGCAGGGGCATCCGAGCACCCATGAAGGACTTCCAGGGGTGAGAGTTGCCTCAGGTTCATTGGGGCAAGGCATTTCGGTGGGTATAGGTGCAGCTTTGGGCAAGCGCTTGGACCAAGACCCGCAACGCGTTATTGTCCTCACTGGTGATGGTGAATTGCAGGAGGGCCAGAATTGGGAGGCTGCCATGTTTGCAGCCCACCATAAGGTAGATAATTTGCTTGTATTTGTGGATTACAATGGTCAGCAAATAGATGGTCCCACCAAGGAAGTAATGGATAATGGAGATCTCTCTGCAAAATTTAAGGCATTTGGATGGGAGGTTTTAGAAGCAGAGGGGAATGATATGGAGAAGGTCTGTGAAGGAATTGAAAGCGCTTTTGCAGCATTAGGAAATGGTAAGCCTGTTTTGGTTTTATTACACACAGAAATGGGGTTTGGTGTGGATTTCATGGTTGGGACGCACAAGTGGCATGGTATAGCTCCAAATGATGAACAATTGGAAAAAGCATTGGCCCAGTTAAATTCAACCCTTCAAGATTATTAATTCTGATACCTATGATTCTAGAATATAAAGAAAAAAAAGATACACGTTCAGGTTTTGGTGCAGGTCTGACCCAACTTGGAGAAAGCCATCCTCAAGTAGTCGCATTATGCGCAGATTTGATTGGTTCATTGAAGATGGGAGATTTTCAAAAAAAATACCCAGAGAGGTTTTTTCAAGTAGGAATTGCTGAGGCCAATATGATGGGTATTGCAGCAGGTTTGAGTATTAGTGGGAAAATTCCATATACAGGCACATTTGCTAACTTTAGCACAGGGAGGGTATATGACCAAATTCGTCAATCCATTGCCTATTCCCATAAAAATGTGAAGATTTGTGCATCTCATGCAGGTCTGACTTTGGGAGAAGACGGAGCGACACACCAAATATTGGAGGATATTGGCATGATGAAGATGCTTCCCGGAATGACGGTTATCAATCCCTGTGATTATAATCAGACCAAGGCTGCTACTTTAGCCATTGCGGATTTCTATGGTCCGGTTTATTTGAGGTTTGGCAGACCTGTTATTCCTGTCTTTACTCCGGAAAACCAAATTTTTGAAATAGGAAAAGCATGGAAAATAAAGGAAGGTAAAGATGTCACTATATTTGCGACCGGTCACTTGGTTTGGCAAGCATTAATAGCTGAGGAAGTCCTGGCAGCCCAGGGAATAGATGCGGAGATTATCAATATCCATACGATCAAACCCCTTGATGAAGAGGCCGTCCTGGCATCTATCCGCAAAACAGGCTGTGTAGTTACAGCCGAAGAACACAATAGAATTGGTGGTCTGGGTGATAGTATAGCGCAGGTAATTGTTGGTAATCAATTAGTTCCACAGGAATATATAGCTGTCAATGATAGCTTTGGAGAAAGTGGTAAAGCTGAGGATTTAATGAAAAAATATGGACTGGATGCCATGACTATTGTAGAAAAGGCAAAAAAAGTCCTACAAAGAAAGCACTATGAATAAAGCATTTGAAGCGGTATTATTTGATTTGAACGGGACCATCATTGATGATATGGCCTTTCATGCCAAAGCTTGGCATGAGTTATTGGTTCAGGATTTGAAGGTGGATATTACCATTGAAAGGGTATGGAAGGAGATGTATGGCAAGAATAGTGAGTTATTTGCACGTGTATTAGGTGAAGGGGCCCTGAGTGAGGAGGAATTAAACCATTGGTCGATTGAGAAAGAAAAACGGTATCAAGCGGTGTACAGGGATATAATCGCTCCAATCCGAGGTTTTGATTCCTTTATTTCGATGCTAAAGGACCAGCAATATAAAATTGCATTAGGCACAGCAGCCATTCCTTTTAACGTTGAATTTTCCTTGAATGCATTGAACATCCAATCATTTTTTGATGCCATAGTCCATGCAGATGATGTAGTTTTGAGTAAGCCTCATCCGGAGGTTTTTCTCAAATGCGCGTCTTCAATGGGAGTCCTACCTGAAAAATGTGTTGTCTTCGAAGATTCTCCAAAAGGGGTGGAAGCTGCCAAAAACGCAGGTATGAAAGCAGTAGTATTGACCACAATGCACCAGGAGGAGGAATTTAACTACTTGGATAATATTCTCCTTGTTATCAAAGACTATTCAGATCCACGGTTAAAAACAATTTTCTAGTTAAACAAAAAGGAGTTTCCAAATAGGAAACTCCTTTTTGTTTATCCAATCAATTTAATTTTTCAATTTATAATAAACCTCACTCCAACGGATTTCATTTTGAAGTTCCCTCAGGTTAGTGTTTTTACCGATGGTGATGTTTTCAATATTGGCTATTTTGGCAAAATCATCCAAATGTTCGGTGCTGAGAGATAAACTGAAACAGGTATGGTGTGAACCGCCGGCGTAAATCCATCCGGCGCATCCTGTCTGCATGTCCGGGAATGGTTTCCACATGACCCTTGCGACAGGCAATTTTGGTAGTGGCTGTGGTACTTTTACCGCTTCAACTTCATTTACAATTAATCTAAACCGGTTACCCATATCAACCAAACAAGCATTTAGCGCTTGTCCAGCTTTTCCGTTAAAAACCAACCGGACCGGATCTTCTTTTCCACCAATTCCAAGTGGATGAATTTCACAACTTGGTTGGTCTACCGCTAAAACAGGGTCAACTTCCAACATATGAGCTCCCAAAACCATTGGATTTTCGGGGTCAAAATGGTAAGTGTAATCCTCCATGAAGGCACTACCTCCTTCCAAGCCTGATCCCATAACTTTCATTGCCCTTACCAATGCGGTAGTTTTCCAATCACCTTCACCTGCATAACCATAGCCATCCGCCATCAGACGCTGTGTCGCAATACCAGGAAGCTGTTTCATGCCATGAAGGTCTTCAAAAGTATTGGTAAAACCTTTAAACCCTCCATCCTTTAAAAAATTCCGTAAGCCTACCTCAATCTGGGCTGCATCTATCAAAGATGAGCGTCGGTTCCCATTGGCTTTGAGATTTTCTGCAAGTTTATATTTCGATTCGTATTCTTCAATTAATGCATTGATATCAGATGTGCTTGCAGCATTGATATAACCCACCAAATCACCCACAGGGAAGGTGTTTACAGCAAAACCAAATTTCAGTTCGGCCTCTACCTTGTCCCCTTCTGTAACTGCTACATTCCTCATATTGTCACCAAATCTTGCAAATTTGGCCCCTTGCCAATCTGCCCAGGCTGAAGCGGCCCTTACCCAAGTATTAATTTGCTGATGAACATCAGTTGATTTCCAATGGCCTACTACCACTTTTCTTTCGATCTTCATTCTGGATACCATAAAACCAAATTCCCTGTCTCCATGTGCACTCTGGTTGAGGTTCATAAAATCCATATCAATGCTGTCCCAAGGAATGTCCCGATTGAACTGTGTATGGAGATGAAGTATGGGCTTTTGAAGGATTTTGAGACCGTTGATCCACATTTTTGCAGGAGAAAATGTATGCATCCAGGTAATGACCCCGATACACGAAGGATTTTGGTTGGCTTCCTGGCAAATGCTATAAATTTCCTCTGTGGTTTTTACAGTAGGTTTGAATACTATGCTGACGCTAATATTTTTTGTTTGGTCAAGTTCCTGCGCAATGATCCGGGAATGTTCCGCTACTTGCTTTAAGGTTTCCTCTCCGTACAGATGTTGGCTTCCTGTTAGAAACCAAACTTCGTTTTGCTTGAGGTCAATCATATTTTTTTATTGTTAGGTTTAAATTTATTTTTTACATCCAAAAGAAATAGTACAAAAGTCCCACTATAAGGATTATTCCTGCTGCTCCAAGATTGAAAGGTGTGGCAGTATTGAACAGGACCGGTTCCACTGTAAGTGATTTTGAGTCTGCAGTTTTCATCTTCACATTACTGTATAAGATGATCCCTAACATCGTGAACAGTGAAGCGGACATAAAAACAGATTCAAATCCGATATCAGCCCATGCATTGTATTGGACGATTCCGGTAATGGCTGAAATAAAACCAAGCACAAGGAAAAAATAAGCTGCTTTTATCGATCTGCTCCCTTTTCCTGTTTCCCTGAATGCTGGGTTTTGATGGGTTTTCTTTTCTGAGAAACTAATTATGGATGCAATAAACAATAAAATGATAAATACATATCCCATTCTCAATAAGAAAGGCATGTCAGGATAGAAAATTTTGAATACGATACCTGTGGGGATTGTTGCTATGGCAGTCCACAAGGCTGCATTGCTGGTAATTTGTCTCCAAAATAGTCCCATGCCGAATACAGCGACTACACCAGGATAAATGTATCCGGTATATTCTTGTATATACTGGAATACCTGATCGAGTGAAGCCAATTGTGGGGCAATAAGCATGGCTATTAACAAAGCCACTACAGCAACCAGTCTTCCCGATTTTACCAATTGATTATTTGTGGCATTTGGGTTAAAATATACCTTATATATATCCATGGTGAAAATCGTGGATGTACTATTGATCATGGAGGCCAGCGAAGAAACAATGGCAGCTGCCAAGGCTGCAAATGCAAGACCTCGGACACCTGATGGGACAAAGTTTTTCAATAACCAAGGATACGCTTCGTCTGATTTGTTGATGGTTCCAATCTGCTCAAAGGGGACATTGAGCATGGCAGAAAGTTCCTCAGGGGTTGATTTGTTGATCAATACCCATGCTGCAATACCTGGAATGACCACCAAGACCGGGATAAGGATTTTCAGATAACCCGCAAAGATCAAACCTCTTTTGGCATCTTCAATACTTTTGGCAGCCAATCCTTTTTGGATGATATATTGGTTAAAACCCCAATACCCCAGGTTTGTAAGCCACATGGCCCCAAGTACTACAGCCACTCCCGGAAGGTCTTGATAAGCGTCCTTCAATCCCCCCGTACCATCAGGTATTAATATTTCACCTTTAGGAATCACCATCACAAAATGATCTCTAGCTCCTTCATACAGGTTTATAAATCCTGATATTATCCCTGAACCGTCACCTACAGCATCCAGGGCCAGAAAGGTAGTGACCAATCCACCGGCTATCAAAACGATTACCTGAACAACATCTGTCCATGCTACAGCAGTAAGACCACCATATATCGAATAAATTCCGGAGAAAATCAATAGTCCAATAATACCATACTGCAAAGGTACATTCATGATTTTTTCCAAAGCCAATGCTCCTAAGTAACTCACGGAGGTTAGGTTAACAAAAACATATACCAATAACCAGAAAACAGCAAATGCAGTACTTACGCGCTTGTCAAATCTGGATTCCAAAAATTGTGGCATGGTGTAAATACCGTTTTTGAGGAATATGGGCAAGAAATATTTTGCTACTATAATTAGAGCAATAGCGGCAATCCATTCATAGGCTGCTATTCCAAGTCCAATGGCAAATCCTGATCCTGAAGTACCGATAAAATGCTCAGCAGAAATATTGGCTGCAATCAAGGAAGCACCAACTGCCCACCAAGTCAGCGATTTATTGGCCAAAAAGTACTCCTGGGCTGTTTTTTGAATCCCTGCCTTTGTTCTGGAAACCCAAAGCCCTAAGGCTACTATGACTAAAGCATAAACGGTAAATACGATATAGTCCAGGGTTGAAAATCCTGCTTCCATTTTGATCCGATTTTTCTATTGATTGAAAATGTTAATCCTACACATTAATTGCACAAAATAAATAAAATAAGTGTCTTAAAAACACTAAATGAAAAAAATATTTGATACACTACCTGTCAAAAACCAAATTGATTCATGGGGAAGGTTTCAATCCTATATTCTAAACCCGAAATTGGCCTGATGGTGTGATTTAAATTCAAATGGCATTGGATTAACCGGTTATTCGGATCCCACCGGTATTTCGTTTTTGGGAATGAAATTGTGGAAATTGCTAAAGTTTTCTTTGTAATTCGCTTCATCCAGAGAGTAGAAAAAGGCTCCCTTTTTAGAACTTGATTTATCTTTTTCTTTTTCCTTTTTTAAGAGATTGGTGGACAATATTTTACGCGTAAAATTTCTTTTGTCGATTTTTGTATCATACAGCCCTTCATACATTGCTTGTAACTGGGGAAGTGTAAACTTGTCCGGTAAAAGTTCAAATAAAATGGGGTGAAAAGCGGCTTTGTATCGTAATTTGGAAAGGGCAAGTTCAACCATTGCTTGGTGGTCGAAGATTAGCTTTGGCAACTCTTTGATCGAAAACCATCTTGCATGAAAGTCATCATTGATTTGGGCTTGGTATTTCTTAATGTCGATCAGCGCTACATAGGGAAGAGCGATAACCCGTTCGATGGGGTCTCTTTCAGGTTTACTGAAAGCTTGTATCTGTTCCATATAGACATCATGAAGTCCCGTTAGCTGTTTTAAAATACGTTCCGCGGCCTCGTCAGCAGATTCTTCCGGCTGAATGAAGCCTCCCATCAGGCTCCACTTTTCTTTTTCCGGGGCAAATCCCCTTTGTATCAACAATAATTTGTAATCCGTTCCATCAAATCCAAAAATGATACAATCCACAGCAACAAGTATCCTAGTTTGATTCGAATATTTCATTTGGTTTTTTAGAATTTAATGAGTGATGGTTCAACACTTAAACAATTGTTTGCTTTGTACCTTTGGTTTAGGGAAATTATCAGAAATCTATGTTAATATTACAATTTTTATCCCCAAAAAAATATTTTTAAAAATAATTAGCTAAAGTTGAGGGTTTTAAATCCTTCATTGTCGTCCCAATTTACATTTTTTAAACATTTGAAAATCAAAGAATTGATCTTATTTGGCTTTCTGTTTTAAAGTTTTTCTATTTTAAAATAATTAGTGTAAAAAAAACAATTAAAAATTTGCACATTTAGAAACTTCATTCCAAATTGACACCTGGAAATTTTTTAAATGAACCTGTAATAAATAATGATAAACCTAATTGATATGTTAGCAACGAAAAAAATTCAAGTCTGGCCACTGTTTACCTTAAGTTTCATTTTGTCACTGAATGCTTCAGCACAAAACCGTCTGATAATAAATACTGATCAGGGAAAAACAACCATTAGCAGGCATATTTACGGGCATTTTGCGGAGCATTTGGGCCGAAACATTTATGGTGGTATATGGGTAGGTCCTGATTCAAAAATACCAAATGAAGATGGCTACAGAAAAGATGTAATGCAGGCATTAATCGATTTGGAAATCCCTAATTTAAGATGGCCGGGGGGATGCTTTGCTGATGAATATCACTGGACAGATGGTATTGGTAATCCCGCTGACCGTCCAAAAATGGTAAATACCCATTGGGGAGGGGTGACAGAGGACAATTCCTTCGGAACGCACGAGTTCCTTAATTTTGCTAAGCGAATTGGAACGGAGCCTTACATCACCGGAAACGTTGGTTCTGGGTCTGTGGAGGAAATGTCCAAATGGATTGAATATATCAATTTTGATGGGGTAAGTCCAATGGCTGATTTGAGGAGAAGAAATGGACAAGAAGAACCTTGGAATATAAAATATTGGGGAGTAGGTAATGAAAGTTGGGGTTGCGGGGGTAATATGACGCCAGAATACTATGCCAATGAGTATAGAAGATATGCCACGTTTGCCAGAGATTATGGAGGGACCAAGCTGTATAAAATTGCAGGAGGTGCCAACAACTTCGATTACAACTGGACTGAAGTTTTATTTAAAAACATCCCGTTGAACATGATGGACGGGTATTCTCTTCATTATTATACAGTGACTGGCACATGGGAAAATAAAGGACAAGCCACAGTGTTTGATAAGGAGGAATACTTAGAAACTTTAAGGAAGGCTGCAAGATTGGATGAACTGCTGACCAGGCACAGTACAATCATGGATAAATATGATCCCGAGAAGAAAGTTGGAATTATCTTTGACGAATGGGGTACATGGTACCAAGTGGAGCCTGGGACCAATCCAGGATTCCTTTACCAGCAAAATACCATGCGTGATGCGCACGTAGCAGCAATTTCATTGAATATTTTTAACAAACATGCGGAAAGAGTTCACATGGCCAACCTTGCACAGACCGTCAATGTGTTGCAAGCCATTATTTTGACCAATGAAACTGACATGATTTTGACCCCAACTTATCATGTGTTTGACCTTTACAAGCCACACAAAGATGCTACTTTGTTGCCTCATCATTTGGTCTCAGAAGAAGTAAGTTTTGGAAAAGAAAAAATGGAAGCCTTGAATGTATCAACTTCCAAATCGGATGATGGTACAGTAAATATCAGTATTGTAAATATCCACCCTGACAAAAAAATAGCGCTGGAGGTAGTGTTAAGAGGTATGGAGGCTAAGAATGTGAGAGCTGAAATTGTCACCGCTCCATCTATTGATTCTTACAATACTTTTGAGAAAAAGAATACTGTTAAAAAAGCCGAATTCAAAGATTTCAAATTAAACAAAGACAACCTGACGATTAATCTGCCTGCAAATTCAGTATTGATGGTAAGGGTGAAATAAGTACTTATGAAACAGCAATATGTAGTAGGCTTGGATTATGGAACTGATTCAGTTAGGGCTGTTTTAGTGAATGCGGGGAATGGACAGGTTTTAGCCAGTAATGTCTATTGGTATCCCAGATGGAAAGCCGGGAAATATTGTAACCCTGTTATTAACCAATTCAGGCAGCATCCATTGGATCATTTAGAAGGTCTGGAATCCACAATAATGGGCGTATTAAGTGAGGCAAAAATCGATTCATCCCTTGTAAAGGCAATTTGTGTGGATACAACAGGTTCTTCACCAATGCCGGTGGATAAGCGTGCCCAATCTTTGGCTTTAGATCCTGAATTTGCAGAAAATCCAAATGCCATGATGATCCTATGGAAGGATCATACAGCTATTAATGAGGCAGATGAGATCAATAAAATTGCCCGAACCTGGGGCGGGGAAGATTTTACCAAGTATGAAGGGGGGATTTATTCCTCAGAGTGGTTTTGGGCCAAAATACTTCATGTGATCAGGGAAGATGAAGCGGTCAAAAATGCAGCTTATTCCTGGATGGAACACTGTGATTTTATCACATCCCAATTGATTGGCTGTAAGGATCCATTGGCGCTGAAAAGAAGCAGGTGTGCCGCAGGCCATAAAGCATTGTGGCACGAGTCCTGGGGGGGACTTCCTCCTAAAGAGTTTCTGGAAAAATTTGATCCTTATTTGGCTGAACTTAAGGATAGGCTTTATACGGAGACTTATACTTCTGACCAGGTTGCAGGCCATTTAAGTCCGGAATGGGCTGAGAAGTTGGGGCTTTCAACTGAGGTAGTGGTCGCAGTGGGGACCTTTGATGCCCATGCAGGTGCAGTAGGAGGGGAGATTACTGAAAACACCTTGATTAAGGTAATGGGTACTTCCACCTGTGACATCATGGTGACCAATAAAGAAAAATTGGGAGATAAATTAATCCCTGGTATCTGTGGACAAGTAGACGGTTCGGTGATCCCTGGAACAATAGGTTTGGAAGCTGGACAGTCGGGTTTTGGAGATGTGCTTGCCTGGTTCAAAAACTTGATATTAAGGCCTTCTCTTGAAATGATCCAAGCCAGTGATTCACTCAGTCCAGAACAAAAAGAAGCCTTAACCAATGAGCTGGAAGATAATTTGATCATCAAGCTTTCAGAAGATGCTCTGGCTATTCCTGTATCTGAGTCTTCCATAGTAGCATTGGACTGGATCAATGGCAGGAGAACTCCAGATGCCAACCAAGCGCTCAAAGGTGCCATTCGAAACCTGAATATGGGGTCTGATGCAGCCCGTATTTTCAAAGCCTTGGTGGAAGCAATCAGTTTCGGCTCCAAAAGTATCGTGGAGCGTTTCCGTCAGGAAGGTGTGCAAATCGATGCGGTGATTGGACTGGGAGGAGTTGCCAAGAAGTCAACTTTGGTCATGCAGACCTTAGCAGATGTGTTGGATATGCCCATCAAAGTGGCCACCTCTGATCAGGCTCCGGCTTTAGGTGCTGCCATGTATGCTGCCACTGCAGCAGGGATTCATCCAAGCACAGAAGCAGCTATCCAAGCCATGAGTTCCGGTTTTGATAAAGTCTATGAGCCAATAGCAGAGCATGTGGAAGTATATAAAAAATTGTATCAGGATTATTTGGAGTTTGGCAAGCTAGTAGAGGGATGAAAATTTTAGATTTTAGATTGGAGGAGAGATTATTGAAGTTGAGTAATCTCCTATTTTTCTAATCTAATTTTTACTACAATTAAAGATATAAAATCTCAAGTAAAGATGTACAAACAACTCAAAGAGGCCTGTTATGAGGCAAATATGCAGCTCCCAAAATTAGATCTTGTGGTCTACACATTTGGGAACGTCAGTGAAGTAGATAGGGAAAAGGGTGTTTTTGCAATCAAGCCCAGCGGTGTGCCATATGAAGAATTAAAGGTTGAGGATATCGTGATTGTGGACTTTGATGCCAAAGTGGTGGATGGAAAGATGCGTCCATCATCAGATACGAAAACCCATGCCTTTTTATATAAGAATTGGGAAAGTATCGGTGGTATATGCCATACCCATTCCACTTATGCGGTAGCTTGGGCCCAGGCTATCATGGATATTCCAAACTTCGGCACTACACATGCTGATCATTTGACAGCAGATATTCCCTGTGCCCCCCCAATGGCCGACCACCTGATCGAAGGGGATTATGAATACAATACCGGCCAACAGATTTTGGATTGTTTTGACGGGAAGAATTTGAGTCCTAATGAAGTGGAGATGGTCTTGGTTGGAAGTCATGGGCCATTTGCTTGGGGAAAAGATGCCGCTAAGGCTGTTTACAACAGTAAAGTACTTGAGGAAATTGCCAAAATGGCCTATTTGACGCTTCAAATCAACCCCCATGCAGCTAAGCTGAAAGATGCCCTGGTTAAAAAGCACTATGAGCGCAAGCATGGAAAAAATGCTTACTATGGCCAAGGATGCTGAAAAAATTACTGATAGCGATGAAAAGTAAATTAACATTTATACTTTCCCTGATGGGGATTGTCAGCCTGGTGAGTTGGAACTGTTCCGGGTCAAAGAAAGAAGAAAAATCAATGATACAAGAAAAAGTCAATTTCAAGGTCAAGGTGAAGGAAGTGCCTGTTGCTGGAAAGACCGCCAAGGTTTTTCATTTGGATAATGGAAATGGAATGGAAGTAGAAATTTCCAGCTATGGAGGCATTATTTCAAAGCTGATTGTACCAGACAATAATGGCATCATTGAGAATATTGTTTTGGGCTATGAAAATGTTGCCGATTATGACAATAACGATTATTACTTTGGGGCAGCTATTGGCCGGTTTGGAAATAGAATAGCCAAAGGTAAGTTTGAGTTAGATGGTAAGACCTATCAATTGGCGACCAATGATGGGGACAATCATCTACATGGAGGTCTTCTCGGTTTCAATAGGGTATTTTGGGATGCAGCATACATCGAAGGTCAAGAATCTATGATTGTCAAGATGTCATATACCAGTAAAGACGGAGAAGAAGGATACCCCGGTAATCTGAAAACAATTCTGACTTTTGAGCTTACCAAGGATAACCGACTCCTATTGGAGTTCACTGCGGAAACGGATCAGCCTACTATTGTCAACCTGACCCATCATGGCTACTTTAATCTTAGTGCTATGAATGAAGATATTCTGGGTCATCAATTAACTATCCATGCACCCCAATACACACCTGTAGATGCTGGACTTATTCCAACAGGGGAATTGAAAGCAGTTAAGGATACACCATTTGATTTTACAACACCACATTTGATAGGAGAGAGGATTGCCCAAGTTCCTGGTGGATATGACCATAATTTTGTGGTCAAGGAGTCCCATTCTGATGAATTGGTGAAAATGGCGGAACTTTATCATGAGAAATCCGGAAGGGTGATGGAATTATATGCTGATTCGCCAGCTGTTCAGTTTTATTCCGGTAATTTCCTAGATGGAAAAGTGACGGTCAATGGAGTGAATTATAGACAGTACATGGGGCTCTGTCTTGAGCCACAGACTTTTCCCAATGCACCAAATGAACCAAGCTTTCCAACAGCAAGACTAAATCCGGGAGAAGTATACCGCCATAGGATACAGTATCACTTTAAGGTGAAGTGAAAAATAAAATAGAATTTTAAAAAAATGAAGGGTGAACCTATATTCAAGTCATAAATGCAACACTAAGGGTTTAAGGGAAGGAACCTGGGTTCCTTCCCTTAGGCTGAAAATATTAATTTTGTGTTGTCATGAATAAATTTAAACATCTCAGCCAGGAACAAAGGTACCAAATAGAGGCTTTATTTAGAAACGGAACTTCCCAGACCAAAATCGCTGCGATTATCGGTGTCAACAAAAGTACTGTATCCAGAGAACTTCAAAGAAATACCGGCAAGAGGGGCCGTTATAGCGGTGAATATAAGGCTGCAGTTGCCCAGAACCGTACAGACGAAAGACATAGACTCAAGAGAAAGCGAATCAAATTTACCGAGTCCCTTAAAGAAGAGGCCCGCAAATTCCTTGTTGTTGACAAATTGAGCCCAGAGCTAATATCGGTCACCTGGAAGAAACAAGGTAAAGAAGGGGTTTGTCATGAGACACTCTACAACTGGATATTTACTGCCAAAAAAAGTAGCCATTGGAGATACCGAAGGGACAGGGAGCTTTACAAGAATCTCCGGCATGGTAAAAGAAAGCGTAAGAGAGGTAATTACAGGCATACCAGAGGAATTATCAGGGAGAGAGTTCCAATTGACCAAAGGCCTCCTGTAGTTGAAAAAAGACAAAGGATAGGAGATATTGAAGTAGACCTTATGATGGGGAAAAACCACAAATCAGCTCTTTTGGTACTGGTGGACAGGGCAACCTTGGTTACTACCATAGAGAAACTTGATGGTAAAAATGCAGATATCATTGAACAGAAAATAGCAAAGAGAATACAGAGAATTGGTGCTTCGTTCTTCAAATCAATCACTTTCGATAATGATATGGCATTCGCAAACCATTATAAAATCAGAGATAAATTCAATATCCCAACATTCTTTACAAGACCATACACTTCACAGGATAAAGGAACAGTGGAAAACAGAATCGGACTTATCAGGGCTTTCCTGCCAAAGGGTACTGACCTCAATCAAATCTCTCGGGAACAGATCCAAAATATAGAAACCAAAATCAATAACAGGCCAATAAGAAAGTTTAATTATCTTAGTCCTATCGAATGTCTAATGAAAAAATTAGGCGTTGCATTTATGACTTGAACATGGCGAAAGTTTAAAATGGACTTTCACCCTTCTTTTTTAGGTAGAAATTTTCCAGGTAAAGGTTTTTGGCCTAATTCTAAGTACTATTAAACAATAAAATGAAATCGGTTATATTTTTTGTATATGATCGGATCGATTAATCTTAGGAGATAATTTTTCAAGGATTGGCCTTATTTAATTAGGGGCAATATTTTGGTTTTCAAATTGACGCTTATTATCTGATTCAAGCATTTGAAATATGGAATTTAAAATTGGAAATGATTGAATTTTTTCAAAAAAAATATCAATGTAAGTTATTGAAAATCAAATACTTTATTTAAGCGTAAAAAGAAATTTTGATCAAATAATGAACAAAACCTTCGAAATTTGCTTTCAAAGGGCATTTCTGAATTTTTAAGGAATAATTTTTTTTGCTTTTAAGCGCAATGATCGATTTAAAACACTGAAAATCAATCATATATGATCATGATTTGATTTTTGTTTTTAAAACTCAAATTTTATTTTTGATTGAGTCAAAAACGATAAACCAAATATAATTATGCCTTTTCTTAATGACTTGATATTTTCAATTTTTGCAATCGATTTCAGGAGGCTGATAATTATTTATTTATATATAGTTAAAAACTTTTTTGGCTGTTATCCTTCTTTTCAAAAACTAAGAAATAGAAATTCTTTAGATCAAGAAATACCTGGAACTGTCTCCATAATGGGAATTGAATACGCTCTTATTAAAGAAAGACAACATTATGAATCAATCTTAAGAAATATTTGCCATGAAAACATTTATGAATTCAAGCTAATGAAAAATTACTGATCACTGAAGTTCGTTCTTAGGTGAGCCTCAAATTTAGTTCAAACCTAATTTAACCTTAAAAATATTTTATGAATGAAAAATTACTAAGGCTAATCGATAACTTTCAACCCAAACCTTTAAGCTATTTAATCTTCTCTATTTTGCTGCTGTTTAGCTTCCAGTTGATAGCATCTCATAAAGGGGTTAAAAGCTTTGAGCACACTGAAGTTATTTTAGCGGGTGAAGATTCAAATTTTAGTAAAAGTAATCCAACGGAAAAAGAGCCGAATACTTCCAAGGACACTAAAAATTCTTCTTCTTCCCTTTCGCAGTCTGCAAAAGACCGTAAGCAGAAAAACGTCCTTTCCCAAGAAAATACAAAGGGAAAAATTTCGGAATTATTTCAAGAAATCAGGGGTGTTGTTACGGATGGAAAAGATGGAATGCCAATTCCAGGTGTTACCGTTTTGATTAAGGGAACCTCCATAGGGGTTGCCACAGGTGTCGATGGCGATTTTAAACTTGAAGCGCAGCCAGGTCAAATCCTTGTTATCAGTTTTATTGGTTATAGATCGCAGGAAGTGTTAGTAGAAGCGGGAAAAACAGTTTACAATATTGTTTTAAGTGAAACTGAAACCTCACTTCAAGAATTCGTAGTAATCGGATATGGCGAGCAAAGGAGAGAGACTTTGATTGGTGCTGTTTCTCAGACAAATGCCCAAGTATTGCAAAGAACCGGCGGGGTTTCTAATCTTGGTGCTGCATTGACGGGTAACTTGCCTGGCTTGATTGCAGTGCAAAGTTCAGGAGCCCCTGGGGACGAACAGCCGCAGATTGTCATAAGGGGCAACAACACCTGGAACGGCAATGGTCCCTTAATTTTGGTGGATGGAGTGGAACGACCTGAGTTTTTTAATCAAATGGATATCGGTTCGGTTGAATCTATCTCTGTTTTGAAAGATGCTTCTGCTACAGCGGTTTTTGGTTCGAGAGGTGCAAATGGGGTAATCATCGTTACCACCAAAAGAGGTAGAGAAGGGAAAGCAGAAATTGTCGCCAGGGTAAATTCAACCGTAAAGTCACCATCTAAGCTTCCTGGAAAAATGGATGCTTACGATGCAATTGGTATTCGTAATTTAGCGATTGAAAGAGAATTATCTGTAAGTCCCCAGGCATGGTCACAGATCATACCCCAGGAGATTCGAGAAAAGTACCGTAACCCAGCCAATTTAGAGGAGGCAGAAAGATATCCGAATATTGATTGGCAGAATTACCTGTTCAAGGACTATGCCATGGCATATAATGCGAATGTGTCCATTACAGGAGGTACTAAATTTACTAAATATTTCGCAGCATTTGATTTCCAGAATGAAGGAGATCTTTTTCGAGAATTTGAAAACGGCAGAGGTTATCAGCCTGGCTATGGCTTCAATAGGCTTAACTTCAGAAATAATCTTGATTTTCAGTTGACATCTTCCACACTTTTAAAAGTCAATTTGGGAGGTATCTATGGAGTTCGTAAAACTCCTTGGAATGGGAGCAATGATGCAAATTTCTGGCGTGCTGCTTACCGTAACCCACCGGACGTATTTATGCCCAGATATTCTAATGGACTTTGGGGTTATTATCCTTTAGATGATTTTGGGGCAATCAATTCTGCTAGAGTATTGGCTATCGGAGGTATTGAATATACCACCACCACAAGTCTATCAACCAATATCGTATTGGAGCAGGATTTAAAAAAATTCATCAAAGGTCTAAATTTTAGAGGTACTATAGCGTTGGATAATACCTTCACTGAAATTGGTAGGGGTGTTAATGATTTGTTTAATAATACGGAAGAAATGTGGATTGACCCTGTTACGGGAAGGGTGAATCTTAAAAACAACTTTGACAACAGCAATTTCGATTTTTTCCAGCCAATTGCTTGGACTACCCAAGGTGGTACGGTAGAGGGGGCACAGCGTAGGATGTTCTACCAAGCTCAATTGAATTATGCTACTACGATCGCCGATAACCATAACCTTAATGCTATGGGTTTGGTCATGAGACAAGAGGATGCGATTGGTGACATGATCCCAAGCTATCGTGAGGACTGGGTATTCCGTACGGTTTATAATTACAAGAATAAATACTTAGCAGAATATAACGGTGCTTATAACGGTTCAGAGAAGTTTGGAGTCAACTATAGATTTGCGTTTTTCTCTTCCGGTGGTATTGGTTGGGTGCTCTCAGAAGAGAACTTCATGAAAAACATCAAGCCGATTGATTTCTTGAAAGTAACTGCTTCCTATGGTGAAGTCGGTGACGATAATATTGGAGGAAGATTCCTTTTCATGAATCAATGGGAATTTGGAGGTTCTTCCAGAATGTCTACTGTCGGTTGGAGAGGTGATTTTAGTCCTTACACTTGGTATAGACAAACAGTGTTGGGAAATCCAAATGTCCGTTGGGAAACTGTGTACAAATACAATCTAAAAACAGAGTTTAGTCTGTTCAAAGGCTTTTTGGATGGTAGTTTTGATATTTTCCGAGACAATCGGGTGGATATTTTGATGGCAGCGGACCGTTCCGTACCAAGTTATTTTGGTGCCAATGCACCTGCTGCAAATTTAGGTCGGGTTGAGACAACCGGCTATGAAATTGAGTTACGCTTTAACAAAATTTTGAAAAATGGTATCAGACTGTGGGCAGATGTGGCCCTGACCAGAGCAGTTGATGTAGTAATTAATAGAGATGATCCTGAATTTTTGGCAGCGTACCAAAAGCAAGCAGGTTTCCAGTTGGGCCAAGCACGCTCTCACATCAATCAAGGGTTTTATAATACCTGGGATGAAGTATTTGCAAGTACGCCACACAATACCAATAATGGGGGGAAATTACCTGGAGGATACTTTATTCTTGATTTCAATGGAGATGGGGTGATTGATGCCTTTGATGCTGCGCCTTATGGATTTTCAAACATACCACAAAACACTTACAACACCAATATTGGTATCGAGTGGAATGGCTTATCCTTTTTTATGCAGTTTTATGGTGTCAATAACGTAACCAGAAGTGTGCCTTTTACCAACTTGGATGGACAGCGAAATCTTGTCTATGACGAAGGGACCTATTGGTCCAGAGATACCCCGAATGCCGATAGTCCACTACCTGTTTGGTTGACACCAGTATCTTATTATTATGGTGCCAGGTACTTATATGATGGCTCATTCTTAAGATTGAAAAATGCAGAAATCGCTTATAACGTGAATTCAGCCAGTGCCAGAAAATTAGGCATGGCAGGATTAAGGGTTTTCCTCAATGGTAACAATCTTTTGGTTTGGAGTAAAATGCCAGACGATAGAGAATCAAACTTTGGAACTGGTGCAGCATGGGAGGGGGCTTACCCTATGATGAGAAGGATAAACTTAGGTTTAACGATGACATTCTAATTCTTGATTTGCTATGAAAGTTTTAACAACGATAAAAACTAAAATCAATCCATTCTTGGTTGCGGTACTTTTGGTAGTCAGTACATCTTCCTGTTTGGATTATTTGGAAAGAACACCCGAGTCGGTGATTTCAGAAGAAATTGCCTTCCTTAATTTTCAGAATTTCCAAGGATTTACCGAGGAGCTGTACCATTGTATTCCCAACTTTACTACCAGTTACTGGACCGCTTCTTGGAATTGGGGAGAAGATGAAATGGTATCTTCAGCAGGTAATTTTCACGTGACTTTTGCTTTTGATAGAGGTAATTTCTGGGCTTGGCAAGTGGAGCATGCAGGTCATGGTGGTCAAGCTTCCTGGATGGATAAGTGGTCTGCTAATACCAATGATAACCCCCATACCAAAGGCCTGTGGCCTTTAGCTTGGTATGGTATCAGAAAAGCCAATCTTGGATTAGAAAACCTCCATCGAATGACAGATGCCACAGATGAAGAACGTGCTCTAATTGAAGGACAACTTCTTTTCTTCAGAGGTTGGTTTCACTTCATGTTGATACAACATGTTGGCGGTCTTCCGTACATTGACAGGGTATTGCCTGGAGATCAGCAGTTGCGAGAAGCACGTTTGAATTATCATCAAAGTGCTGAAAAAGTAGCGGCTGACCTAAGAAGAGCAGCAGATTTGTTACCCATTAATTGGGATAACATCACAGCAGGAAGGCGGACCTTGGGTAGAAATGAATTAAGAATAAATAAAATCATGGCTTTGGCCTACTTGGGTAAAAACCTCTTATATGCGGCGAGCCCATTGATGAATTTCGAATCTACTGGTAGTAGAACATACAATACTGACTTTGCTCGCCGTTCTGCCGAAGCATTCGGTGAATTGCTCAATTTAGTGGAGAGTGGCCAAACCCAATATGCGCTGATGCCTTTTGACCGTTGGCATAGTTTGTTTTACACCATGGGTCAAAATTGGGCATTATCCGGCGGTACCGAAACGATTTTCAGATCTTTATATTGGTCAGGAGACCAGTCCAATTGGGGTATTACTAAACAGTATTTTCCTTCCATCATTGTAGATGGGGATGCGACTAAGTTTGTACCAACAGCCAACTATATCAATCAAAACTTCGGGATGGCAAATGGTCTTCCCCTGCCTACCGACATAACAAAAGCAGACCCAGAGTCTGGTTACAATCCGGAGTTCCCATTCAGGGGCCGAGATCCGCGCTTTTATAAAACTGTAGTATTTGATGGTGTACAGGTGGTACAAGGCTCCATGCCCCCCAATCAAGAAGATAACCGATATGCGAATCTATTCACAGGGGGTAGTTACAGAGGTGCTGTTTCTGGAAGTCCTACAGGTTATTTGAATAGAAAGTTTGTCCCTTTGACGGCCAATGCCTATGATAATGCTTTTGCCTTCGGTGCAGCACTTCACTTGAATGTTCCTTACCTCCGATTGGCAGATGTGTATTTGATGTATGCAGAAGCGGCTTTGATGGGGCATAATTCGGTGCAGGCACGTTCTTCAAATTTTAATAAATCTGCACTTGAGGCAGTGAATGTAATCAGAGAAAGAGCAGGAATGCCTGGAGTCCTTCCAAAATTCCAAACATCTGTGGATGTATTCTTAAATGAGATAAAGAGAGAACGCGCTGTTGAGTTAGCTTTTGAAAGGCATCGGTTCAATGATTTGAGAAGGTGGATGCAATTAATCGAAAGACCTTATACGCTCAAAACTTCAATTGAGTTTACCCGTGCTCCCGAGTCTACTTTAGGAGGCGATCCTACAAACATGCGGGTGTTGAATTTCAGGGAGGAAGTTCTGTTGGAAAGACCGCTTGCAGAAAGACATTATTGGTTACCACTAAAAGTTTCTGATGTGACTTTGTATCCTGAATTCCGACAAAATCCAGGTTGGTAAAAAAATCAAGTTCAACATTTTCTAAAAGCACTAATGAAATATAAACATATCATATGGCTATTGGTATTGATGCTGATGAGTAGTCCCATTCTGCTCTTAGCTCAGGCTAATCAAACAATTCGGATACAGGCGTCCGTGAAGGATACCAAAGGAGAACCGGTTCCAGATGTTTTTATCTTGGATGAACAAGAAGAAGTCTTAGGAACAACTAATGCCCAGGGTTTTTTTGATATTGAGGTTATTCCCAACAGTTTGGTGATTTTCAAATTAAATGGCTATGAAACAAAGGTAATGCGCCTTTCAGGCCAAATAAATGATATCATTTTAATACCTGAGTGGGAATCTAGACAAGTGAATACCGCTTATCAAGTGAAAGACAGGTCCAATTTGTTGGGAGGAATATCCTTTGTTAACATCCCCGAATTGTTGGAGAAAAATTATTTCACATGGACCTTGGACAATATGGAAGGTTTCGCACCAGGTTTCCATGGTAACATCTGGGGAAATAATGAATACTTATTATTGGTAGATGGAGTTCCAAGAGATCCTGGCAGTGTGATGCCCATAGAAATCGAGCAGATTACTTTCTTAAAAGGAGCTTCTGCGGTTGCTTTATATGGAAGCCGTGCTGCTAAGGGTGTGATCATGGTAACCACCAAAAGAGGAAGTGTAGGAAGGCAATACATCAATGTAAGAGCCAACACAGGTGTTCATGTAGCCCGTGAGATTCCCAAATATTTGGGCTCTGCTGAATACATGACATTATTTAATGAAGCCCGTGTGAATGATGGCTTGCAGCCTTTGTTCACTCAGGAGGAAATCTTTAATCATGCGGCTGGTACCAACCCTTACCGTTATCCGAATTTGGATTTCTATTCAACAGATTACCTACAAAAAGCATTCAGTAGGCATGATGCAATACTTGAAATTGGTGGCGGCTCTGACAAAGCACGCTATTACACAAATTTGGGTATGATGTCTGAAGGTAGTTTTCTCAACTTTGGTCAGGCGACCAACAATCGAAACGAAAGATTCAATGTCAGGGGAAATGTAGATATGAATTTCAATAATTACATTTCCGGTTTTGCGGATGCAGCGGTGATTATTTACAATGGAAAAGGAGTGAATACTAATTATTGGCAAGGCGCTGCAACTATTCGTCCAAACAGGTTCTCTCCTCTAGTACCTATCAGTATGATTGAGGAGGATGATGAGGTGTCTCAGAATTTTATTCGTAACAGTAGCCATGTCATCGGTGGCCAATACCTGTTAGGAGGTACCCAATTAGAGCAGACTAACCCGATTGCAGATATTTATGCCGGTGGTTCCAACGTCTTTACCAGTAGACAATATCAATTCAATACTGGAGTCAACGCTGACTTGAGAAATGTTTTAAAAGGTTTGACCTTTAATTACAGGTTTGGATTGGATTATCAGACATCCTACACACTAGCCTTTAATAACCAATACGCTGTTTATCAGCCGGTTTGGAATAATTATGCGGGTAAGGATTTGATAACAAGCTTGACTAGATTCGGTCAAGATGCCAGTACCAGAACTCAAAATATCAGCGGGAACAGGTTTCAGCAGACTTTGTCAATGTCTGCTCAACTTAACTACCATACTATAATAGAAAAAAAGCATGAAATTTCCGCCATGTTGGTGGCCGGAGGATTTCAAACCGGAGTTTCCCAGTTGTATCATCGGATAAGCAATGCCAATCTAGGTATACATCTTGGTTATAGTTTCCAAAACCGGTTTTTGGCTGAATTCAATGGTGCAATAATTCATTCTGCAAGACTTCCCGAGAATAACAGACAGGCATTTTCCCCAACAGGTTCTTTGGGTTGGAGAATAAGTAATGAGGAGTTTCTTAAAAATTCCTCAATAGTCAACAATTTATTACTTTCTGTTTCTGGTGGTATTGTTCACACAGATTTAGATATCACGGATTATTATCTGTATGAACAAGTATTTACACAACAAGGTGACGGTACTGTTTTCTACACCTGGAAAGATGGATTGAATAACATCACCACCATTTCAAGAAGAGGAGCCAATCCAGGAATGAGGTTTCCAAAAAGAGAAGAAATAAACTTTGGAATTGAAGGTTCTTTCTTCAATAACAAATTATTCTTCTCAGGTTCTGCTTTTTTCAGCCGAATGACCGGTTTGCTGGTTCAAAGGAGTGATATCTACCCTAGTTACTTTACTACAGGTTTTCCGGTGTCTTCCTTCATTCCTTTTGAGAACTACAATAGCGATCAGCGCACAGGATTCGATTTCAACTTAAATGTAAATCAACAAGTGGGCGCAGTTAAACTGAATGTAGGGTTAGTAGGTACTTATTATGCTACTAAAGCGCTTCAGAGAGGCGAAAACTGGCTAGATGAATATCAAATCAGAAGCGGTAAACCGATTGATGCTATTTGGGGTCTAAGAAATGCTGGTTTCTTTGGCAGTACTGGCGAAATAGCCTCTGCGCCTGTTCAAATTTTTGGTGAGGTGGCACCAGGAGATATACGGTATATTGATCAAAACGGGGATAATAGAATTACCCCTCAGGATGAAGTTTTCTTGGGTAGAGGTGGATGGTTTGGAGCCCCTTTGACAACCGGGTTGAATATTACAGCAAACTGGAAAAACTTCACCCTTTTTGCCTTGGGCATGTGGAGAAGTGGTGCTTATGCGATGAGAAACAGCTCTTATTTCTGGATTGCAGGAGATGCCAAATATTCCGAAGTAGTCAGAGATAGATGGACACCACAAACAGCGGAAACAGCAACCTATCCTCGTCTCACCACATTAAATGGCGCGAATAACTTCAGGAACTCTGATTTCTGGCTTTATAGTACGGATCGTTTTGACCTTTCCAGGGTTCAGATTACGTACCGATTACCATCTGACAAGTTGTTTGCAAGTTCATTTATCAGAGGAATGGATGTGTACATCAATGGGGTAAATCTTTTAACGCTTGGGCCTAACCGTAAAATTCTTACGACCAATATCGGCTCTGCACCCCAAACACACTTCTTTAATTTAGGTTTAGCTGCTCAGTTTTAATAACCGAAATACATGAAAAATATCAAAAATATACTGGGATTGCTTGCTACGGTAGTTATTTTCAATACTGCCTGCGATGATTTGTTTGAACCTGCTATCCAGAACAACAGAGATCTGGAGAGTAGTTATAATGAACCAAGGTTTGCTCAAGGTTTGATTATCAATGCCTATGCCCGTATTCCTAGAAATAGTTGGTCATTTAATGATATGGCCACAGATGATGCTGTAGCCAATAATGAAAACAACGCCTTTTTTAACATGGCAAGTGGCCAGTGGGCTTCTGATAATAACCCCTTGAATCAATGGACAAATGCCAAAGCCGCAATACAATACATTAATCTGATGATTGAAACGGCGGAGAAGGTCACCTTTACGGTAAATAATCCTATGCTGGACCGCATGTTTGCAGATAGGATAATCGGTGAAGCCCTCGGCCTTCGTGCGCTATTTATGTATCATTTGCTGCAGGCACATGGTGGTTTTGCTGATGGACAATTGCTAGGGGTTCAAATTTTTACGGATTCGCAAAATCTTAACTCTCAGTTCAATCTTCCAAGAATTACATTTGAAGAGTGCATGAGACAAATTTATGTGGATGTGGAAAGAGCCCTTGAATTGTTACCCTTGGATTATGAAAACATTGCAACAGAAGCCGATGTACCAGAGCGATACAGGGCTATAGGCGCTTCTCGAAATGACTACAACCGAGTTTTTGGGGAAGATGCAAGACAATTGATGAGTGGAAGAATTGCAATGGCGGTACGGGCTCAAGCAGCACTAATGGCTGCAAGTCCTGCCTTTAGTCAAGGAAATAGTACTACTTGGGAAGACGCTGCGAATTATGCTGGTCAAGTATTGGCCTTGAACGGAGGTGTTTCGGGAATATCCCCAACAGGCTTAACATGGTACACCAACGTGGCAGAAATCAACAATTTAGGAGGGGGCGTCAATCAGCGTGAAATTTTGTGGAGAACTTCTTTGGGTGGACCTTCAAGCAACCTGGAAGCTCAGCATTTCCCTCCAACTCAATTTGGTAGTGGACTTTTAAACCCTACCCAAAATTTGGTAGATGCTTTTCCTTCCATAGATGGATATCCGATCACTCATCCAAACAGTAGCTATGATCCAGCTAATCCTTATGCTAACAGAGACCCTCGTTTCAATCACTTCATTATTCGAAATGGAAGTACAGCAGGACCTAATAATCAGGTAATCAACACTACTGCCGATGGTGGGACAAATGATGGTATCAACAGGGTGGAAGTTTCGACCCGAACTGGTTATTACATGAGAAAGCTGTTGAGACAAGATGTCAATTTGAACCCTGTCTCTGTCAATGGCCAATTGCATGTCATGCCAAGGATCCGCTATACGGAGCTCTACCTGATTTATGCGGAAGCAGCCAATGAAGCATGGGGGCCAATGGCAACAGGTTCATTTGGATTCTCTGCCTATGATGTAATCAAGGCTATCCGTCAGCGCGCTGGTATAGGCCTAGCCAACGGTGATGCATACCTGGAGTCCATTAAAAATGATAAAGATGCTATGAGGGAATTGATCAGAAATGAGCGGAGGTTAGAACTTTGTTTTGAAGGTTTTAGATTCTGGGATTTGAGAAGATGGAATTTGAATTTGACAGAGCCAGCTAGAGGCATGAGAATTCAAAACAATACATACCAGGAGATCAATGTCCAAAACAGGGTTTTTGGTCAGCATATGGTTTATGGACCAGTCCCTTTGAGTGAGCTATTGAAATATAGTGCACTCCGTCAAAATACAGGCTGGTAAGTTGTAAGTGAAAGGTAATTTTCAAAGCCGAAAGAAAAATAACATGAAAAAATTAATAATACTTCTAATCTCAATTGTCTGCTTAAGTTCCTGCGTGAACGACGAATGGCAATTCCCGGATTTTGATTTCCAGAGTGTGTATTTTGCTCATCAATATCCGGTACGTACCATAACCCTTGGTGAAGATATTTTTGATACCACACTTGATAATGAACAGAAGTTCAGAATTATGGCGACCACTGGTGGGGTTTACAACAATCGAAATAACATTCGTTTAGAGGTAGCTTATGACCCTTCACTTGCGGAAAACCTCTTGTTTTCTCAAGGGGGAAGGGAAGTAAAGGTGCTTCCTACAGAATATTTTCAAATGGCCGAACCTGTTATCACAATCCCTCGTGGGTCCATAATAGGAGGACTGGAGATTCAACTTACAGGGGCCTTTTTCAATGACCCTGAAGCTATCCAAAATACTTATGTATTTCCCTTGAGAATTGTTTCTGCTACGAATGTTGATTCTGTACTAAGAGGCCGGTCTCCGCTTCCAAATCCTAATAGACATGTGATTGGTGATTGGGAAGCAGCGCCAAAGGATTTTGTTCTTTATGCTGTTAAGTATGTAAATGAATGGCATGGTATCTATTTGAGAAGAGGGGTGGATAACATCATCGGTAAACCCGGTAATGAGAATTTGTCCCGCCAAGTTGTCAGAAGAGAGCGTTTTGTAGAATTAGATGAATTAAAAACACTCCAAACGCAATCATTGACAACACTGGATTTTCCGCTAGAAATTCAGGATGCTGGAGGAGTCAATCAGCAAATAAATCTAAGACTTACCTTCAATAACCAAGGGAATTGTACTGTAACTTCTACTACACCAGGCGTAACTGCCACTGGTTCTGGTCAATTTGTGAAAAGAGGCGAAAAAAGAAGCTGGGGGAATCAAGACAGAGACGCCTTGTATTTGCAATATGAGCTAGATATGCCCACGATGAGTATGTCCACCAGAGATACATTGGTGATGAGAAATCGTGGTGTTGGTTTAGAGTTTTTCAATCCTGTAGTGCGTTAAGATTATTTGTTTATGAAAAAAATTTTCTATTCAGTTGGTATGATTGGGGTGCTAGGTTTAGCTTCCTGTGCTGATTTTGGAGCGTTGGATGATTTTCAAGTTGAGAAACCATTGAGTATTGAAATCCAAGAAGAAATCAATATCCTGCCTGATTTATTGACATATTTGGAGGAAATGAATAATCCTGACTTCAGGTTAGGGGTATCCTTACCAATGACGGATTATACCAATCAAGGGGTTCGTTTTCGATTGATGAATCGGAATTTCAATGAATTTATTCCAACATCCGGAATGGACCACCGTTCCATTGTCGGGACCAACGGTAACCTAAATTTGGCACCAGTCCAATCCTTATTGGAATTAGCAGGGTCAAAAGAAATGAATGTGTTTGGAAGCCCTTTAATTTGGCATAGAAATCAAAACTCTGGGTTTTTGAACGGTCTTCTTTCTCCACTCATTGTTAATTCCCCCGCTTTTCAAAATGAATTGAATATTGGTGAGCTTTCCAGTGGGATATTGAATCAATGGTCTTTTACTTCGGGTGTTACCTTCGAACCCAATCAAGGAATGGGGACTAATACTCCTGGAATTAAGCTGGTGGCGGGTTCTACTGCATCAAGTCCGGAAGATTTGAAGTTTAGTTCACCAACTATTTCTATTATCCCTGGAAAAACCTATGAAGTGATTGCATATATCAAATCTGATCTGCCTGGTCAGGGAAGATTTACTTTTGAAGGATTGAGTAACAATGAACCTGCATTGGCTTGGGATGGTACCGGTACTGCAACTGAATTTTTTACCACGGGTATTTCTTGGAGAGAAGTTCGATTTAGGATTAATGATTTCACCGGTGATTCTTTCCGTTTTAACCTGGAATTAGGCTATCTTCCTGGAGTTACTTACTATTTGGATATCAATAATCTGTATGTGTATGACCTTGAAGGTGAGCCATTAATCAATAACTTGATTTCAAATGGAGATTTTGAAAATGGCATTGCTTGGGGAGGATGGGGAAATAACTCTGTCCGTGGAGTAACAGAAGACGGTTTGGGTGTTGGAAATCAAGGTAGAGCTTTCTTTGTGACCAATCCTTCGAGAACAGGTGGATTCTGGGAGGTACAAACACTTTACCAACTTGCTGCTCCCGTCAACAACGGTGAGACTTATCGCTTGAGTTTCTGGGTAAGAGGGGATGCCGAAGGGGTTATCCGTCCAGAATTGCAAAGTCCAAACTTTTCTTCTGATGGTTTTGGTCAGGTGTTTGTTACCACTGACTGGAGATTTGTTACCTTGACCACTACTGTAAGTGCTAGTGATAGGAATCGATTTATTATCAGCTATGGTGAATTTGCGGGTACAGTATTCATTGATCAGGTAGTCCTATCAAGTGCTTCCAACTCTGGAGGATCGACAACAATTGTAGAAAAAACAGCTTTCGAAAAAACCTCTATTATTTCAAGTCAAATGCAAAATTGGATTAGCCAATTTGTATCTCAGACTAGAAATTCGATAACTGTAAGAGAAGTAGTTTCTGATCCAATTAGTGAGTCCAATCCAAGTCAAATCCGTACGGGGGTAGGATTGACATTGGGGGATGGAGAATTTTATTGGCAGGATTTCCTTGGAAAAGACTATGCGGTTGAAGCGTTCAAATTGGCGCGTCAACATGGGAATCCTTCCGATATTCTGTTTATCAGTGAAAGTGGTATGGAGTCAAATCTTGCCAAGTGCCAAGCTTTGATAGACTATGTTGCCTATATAGAACAAAATGGAGGAAAAGTGGACGGTATTGCAGCAAAGATCATTTTGAACCCTAACTCCAACCTTGAAAATGTAGCTGCTATGTTTAGATTGTTGGCAGCTACTGGTAAGAAGATAAAAATCAGTGCTTTGGAAGTACGATTAAATGATACTAATCCATCTTTGGTCGCACTTATCAATCAAGGACAGATTTATAGAGAAGTTATTGATTACTACATGACCTTGGTTCCTGCCAATCAGCGCTTTGGGGTGACTTTCTCTGCTCCAATTGATGGTACAGATGCTGCTAGGGCTGGCCTTTGGACAAGTTCACTTAACCGTAAGCATGCTTATGCCGGTGTGGCCCAAGGGTTGGATAGATAATCTTTCCTATTAAAGTTTGGGTAGAGGGTTGAAATCTAAACCTTCTACCCAATCATTTTCTTTGTGCTTATTTACTAATCCCTGTTGTAAAAAGGTTTCTGATTATTTATTATTCAAGCATCATTCAACGGTTATGTTTTGTTTTTCTAGGTTTATGTAAACTTTTTTGTAATGATACCCTTGTGGACAAAATCATTTCCAACGGTGCTGAAAAAGTAAATTATAAACTCTTTATGTCAGAGAATCATTACTCTAAAGGAGATTCCTAAAGTCCTATGCATTAAGAATAATATCCTGAAGCTTGTTTATAACTTGTAAACATTTGGTTTAGTGAGCATAACCGTAAAAAACTGTCTTCCTTACTTCAATCTAAACTACTGAAATTTCAAAACCTTTAACCTATGAAAACATTCGGTCTTCTTAAAATTTTAACACTTTCATCTCTTTTCTTACTCTTTTCTTTTTCTTTCGGTGAACGTAAATATGGTAATGAGGAATTACTTTTAAAGAGTGCTTTTGAAGGAAAGTTCTTGTTCGGAGCTGCGCTTAATCATCGCCATATCAACGGAACAGATAAGAAAGGTTTGGAATTATTGCGTCAACATTTCAATTCGATTGTAGCAGAAAACGTTATGAAAAGTGGTCCCCTCCAACCCACAGAGGGCAATTTTAATTTTACTATGGCAGACCGTTTTGTAGAACTCGGGATGGAAGGGAATTACCACATGGTAGGTCATACCTTAATTTGGCATTCACAGGCCCCTAAATGGTTTTTTACTGACGACGAAGGAAATGATGTAAGTCCTGAAGTATTGACTCAACGAATGAAAGACCATATTTATACTGTAGTTGGGAGATACAAAGGTAAAATCAATGGATGGGATGTGGTGAATGAAACTATTTTGGATGATGGATCCTGGAGGAACAGTAAATTTTATCAAATCTTGGGAGAGGATTTTGTGAAGTTGGCATTCCAATTTGCGCATGAAGCTGATCCGGATGCAGAACTCTATTACAATGACTATTCCATGGCCAATCCCGGTAAAAGAGAAGGGGTTGTCAAGATGGTTAAAAATCTTCAAGAACAAGGCGTTCCTATCCATGGTATTGGAATGCAAGGTCATATAGGGTTGGATTATCCAACAGTGGAAGAATTTGAAAAAAGTATTTTGGCTTTTTCCAAACTGGGGGTTTCCGTAATGATTACCGAACTTGACTTAACTGTATTGCCGGCACCGCGAAGGGATATGGGTGCAGATTTGGCTACCAATGTAGAATATCAGCAATATTTAAATCCATTTACAGAAGGATTGCCGGAAGATGTGAAGCGCAAATTTGACCAACGATACATTGAATTTTTTAAGTTATTTTTGAAACACCATGATAAAATTTCCAGAGTAACCCTTTGGGGGATTCAAGATGGGGATTCATGGAAAAATGGCTGGCCAGTGAGAGGACGTACAGATTATCCCTTGTTGTTCAATAGAGACTATACACCCAAGCCAGTAGTCAATGAGATCATAAATATGGCCAGAGCTCACCAATAGTCTCTGGGTCAAACCTATTAAACGCCCAATATGATAGCAATCCGTAAGATAACCCTAGTTTATGGCCTTTTAATTGTACTGACTTGCTCAGAGCTGTTTGCCCAGGGGGCAACTAATCCGATCATCAATGCGGATGTTCCCGATCCTTCTCTTATCAGGGTAGGGGATGTCTATTACATGAGTAGTACTACCATGCACATGAGTCCGGGACTACCCTTGATGAAGTCTGAGGATTTGGTCAACTGGGAGATGCTCAATTATGCCTATGAGGTATTGGATAAGGGTGATGACCTGGAATTGTCCAATGGGAAGTCCATGTATGGTAAGGGCTCTTGGGCAAGTAGCCTACGCCATCATCAGGGAACTTACTATGTTTCTACTTTTTCGGGTAATACCAATAAAACATACATCTATACTACAGATGATATAGAAAAGGGGAATTGGAAAGCAACCTCTTTTAGCCCTTCCTTGCATGATCACACACTTTTTTTTGAAGGGGATAAAGTGTATATGATATGGGGTGCAGGAACCATCAAGATTGTTGAACTGGAGCCCGACTTTTCAGGCATAAAGAAAGAAACCGAGCGGATACTGATCGAAACTGCTCATGCTCCCATCCAAAGAGAGATTATGCTTCCTGCGGAAGGATCTCAGTTATTTAAGATAAATGGTTACTACTATCTCCTACATATCGCATGGCCCCGTGGAGGAATGCGTACAGTCCTTGTGCACCGCTCAAAAGAATTGATGGGACCATATGAAGGAAAGGTTGCTTTGGAGGATAAGGGAGTTGCCCAAGGCGGATTGATTGAGACTGTTGAAGGAACCTGGTATGCGTATTTATTCCGTGACTTTGGTGCAGTTGGTCGGACTCCTTATTTGGTGCCTGTTCAATGGGAAGATGATTGGCCGGTATTGGGACTTGAAGGGGAAGTTCCTATGGAATTGCCGGAATTGCCAAAGCAAAACTCACTCATTCCCTCCATTGTAAGCTCGGATGATTTTAAGCGAAAAGCAGGTCAGCCTAAGCTCCCCTTGGTTTGGCAATGGAACCACAATCCGGTAGATGATTTATGGTCTATTGACGGTGAAAAAGGTCTTTTGAGTTTGAAAACAAACCGTACAGATGAATCTTGGCTCACGGCCAGGAACACTCTGACGCAAAGGACTTTTGGACCTACCAGTAGTTCTGTGGTGACACTTCATCTCAATCTCTTGCAGGAAGGTGATGTTGCCGGTTTAGGCTTACTTCAGAAAGACTATGGCTGGATTGGCGTCCAAATCAAGGATGGTCAAAAGGTCCTAAGTTTGGAATTGGTTGAAAATGGCCAGTTGGTAAAAAAAATTGGTACAAACATCCAAAATGACAAGATTCTGTTGAAAGTCTCCTGCGATTTTACCGATAGAAAAGACCAAGCCACTTTTTATTTCAGTGAAGACAATGGGCATACCTGGAACATTTTTGGTCCAGCCCTTCAAATGAACTATACCCTGCCTCATTTCATGGGCTACCGATTTGCGCTTTTCTATTACTCCACGCTTAGTCCGGGTGGAAGGGCAGATTTTTCTGATTTTCGATTATCCCAAAATCTTTAAACAATCAAAACCAAATAACGAATGAAAAATTATAGCAAGTTTGTATCGCTCATTGCTCTATTAGCATTAACTATTGGGCAGGGTTTCAGTCAGAGGAACAAAGTGAACCATGCGGTGTTTAATTATGCCACCTATGAAGGCAAGGATCAAGTTTACATTGACCATCCTTTAGGAGTGGATGAATTCTATAATCCAATCCTTCAAGGTTGCTATCCCGATCCTTCCATCACCCGAAAGGGGGATGATTATTTTTTGGTAACTTCCTCTTTCGCTATGTTTCCGGGAGTACCTATTTTTCATTCCAAGGATTTGGTAAACTGGACACAGATAGGACATGTCTTGGACCGTAAGTCCCAATTGAAGGTTTTTGATGCCGGCATTGCTTTTGGAATTTTCGCTCCCGATATCAAATACAATCCCTACAATGATACATTTTATATGATTACAACGCAGTTTGCGGGAGATATCGGCAATATGGTGGTCAAAACCAAAGATCCATTCCAAGGCTGGAGTGATCCTATCCAACTCAAGTTTGAAGGTATAGATCCGGGGCTTTTCTTCGATGAGGATGGAAAGGCTTATGTTGTTCACAATGATGCCCCTGATCCGGGAAAAGAAAGATACAGTGGTCACCGTGTAATCAAGATTTGGGAATATGATTTGGAAAAGGACCAAGTGGTTGAGGGTACGGACAAAATAATCGTAGACGGAGGCGTGGACCCATCCAAAAATCCTATTTGGATTGAAGCACCTCACATTTACAAGAAAAATGGTTTCTATTACCTGATGTGTGCTGAAGGCGGCACAGGGGGCAACCACAGTGAAGTGATTTTTAAAAGTGAGCATCCTATGGGGCCCTATATTCCTGCTCCTTCTAATCCTATCCTAACCCAACGCTATTTTGGAGACAGAAAAAATAGGGTGGACTGGGCCGGACATGCGGACTTGGTTTTAGGCCCGGATGATAAGTATTATGGTGTCTTTTTGGGCATTAGACCAAATGATAAAAACCGGGTAAATACAGGGAGAGAAACCTTTATTTTGCCTGTGGATTGGTCCGGAGAATGGCCGGTTTTTGAAAATGGCTTGGTGCCGATTCAACCAAAGCTAAAAATGCCTGGTGGAGTCACCGAAAACAAGACCGGTCAAAAGGGATATTTCCCTAATGGTAACTTCGTGTATACAGAAAAATTCAATGCCGATAAATTAGATTTTAGATGGATAGGGTTGCGTGGCCCAAGGGAGGATTTTATGAAGACTACGAAAATTGGGGCTCAGATCACACCATTTCCGGTCAACATGAAAGAAGTCAAGCCAACTTCAACCTTATTTTATAGACAACAGCACAAGAATTTTTCTTTTACAACAGCCCTTGATTACAAACCCCAATCAGAAAAAGACCTAGCAGGAATTGTTTGTGTGCAAAGTGAGGCTTTTCATTACATTTTTGGAGTGACCAAAGTAGGTAATGATTATATACTCCTGCTGGAAAGAACAGAGGCGGAAGGAAATGGAAGAAATAGAAAAGTCAAATCACAAATATTGGCAAGTACCAAGGTGGATCTTTCCAAACCTCTCACCTTGCAAGTCAAGGCTACAGGAGATGACTATGAATTTGGATACGCTACCGATGGGGGAGAGATTGTAAATCTGGGTGGTGTGGTGTCCGGAGATATCCTATCTACCAATATAGCAGGCGGATTTACTGGGAACATGATAGGCCTATATGCAACTTCCAGCAACGATGTGTTGCCAGCCAGATAAGAAGCTGAATCACAATTCTTAAAGCCAACATCAAGCTTTTACGAATTCTAATTCAGATCCTATACGAATAAAAAAGAGGCTGTCCCTAAATACGAGACAGCCTCCAATTTATTTTAAAGATAAAATTAAAATACATGAAGAATTTCCGAGTTCATTTTTGGTCCTTTGGAGTTATTTTGTTTTTTGTTTTTAGTTGTTCTTCAGAGGATGCTAATCCAGACCTCAATGGAAACAATCAGAATTCCTATATTCCTTTGAAGGAATTGTTTAAAGATCATTTTTTTGTAGGCGCAGCTATTACACCTGCGCATACGGATATCCGTACCCCTCATGGAAGGACCCTCGTCGAACATTTTAACAGTGTAACCGCTGAGAACGTAATGAAACCTGATGCCATTCAACGGATAAAAGGAACGTTTACATGGACTGAGGCAGATAGAATTGTACAGTTTGCCAAGGAAAATAACATGAAAGTAAGGGGTCATACCTTGACTTGGCACTCACAGACTCCGGATTGGTTTTTTTTCGACCAAACAGGAGCGCTTTTATCCAAAGATATTGCATTGAAACAGCTGGAGGAGCATATCACTGCCGTGATGACACGTTATAGAGGAATGATAGATTCTTGGGATGTGGTGAATGAAGCTTTATTCGATTGGGATCCCGATGGGCAGATCATTTATAGGGAAGATTCTCCTTGGTATAAAATCATAGGTGAATCGTATATCGATTCTGCATTTGTTTATGCACACAGAGCAGATCCAGATGCGAAGCTATTTTATAACGATTATAATTCTATTTTTAGTTGGAAGCGGAATAAAATATTCGACTTGGTCAAAAGGTTGAAGGATAATAATATTCCAATCCACGGGATAGGTTTACAGGGGCATTGGTTTGTTGGGACATCTGTTGAAGACCTAAGGACAACATTAGAATTGTTCAGAGGGTTGGGGGTGGAAATTCAGATTACAGAGCTAGATTTGTCTGTGTATCTCTCATCAAATGAACCTGGATCTGTGGTTTATACAGATGAATTTAACACAAGACAGCGAATTGCCTATCCTGAGATCTTTAGGGTTTTGTTGGATTATAGTGATGCCATTGCTGGAGTTACCTTTTGGGGTATAGGGGATGATGCGTCGTGGTTGGATACACCGGGGAGGAAGCATTTTCCATTTTTGCTGAATGAACAGTTACAACCAAAACCAGCATATTTTGATGTACAAAGGCTTCTCCGGAGATGAAAAATGAAAAAGTTGTTAAATTTAACCGAGAAAAGAAAATAATCCGCCCATTTGATTTTACCAGTCTATTGTTGGAAGGTATTTCCCAAGGAAAGGTGTAGAATCGTGTTGAATGTTAAGATAGTTCCGAAGGTCATTTTATATTTATTTAGAGATTAAACCATAACCATGAAAATAACTAAGCCCCTATTATTTGTATTAACCATGTGTATTAGTATCGTTGGTTTTCCACAAGACGCATCCCTTATTGCTCCAGAAGGATTTGACAAGCCCAATGCTAACAATCCTCAAGGGGAAGTTATGGAAATTATGTATCCTTCCAAAACAGTCGGCATAGACAGAAAAGCAAATATCTACTTGCCTCCTAATTATTCACCTAATAAAGCTTATCCTGTCCTATACTTGTTGCATGGAATTGGGGGAGATGAAAGAGAGTGGTTGGATCAAGGAACACCCGAAGTGATAATGGATAACCTTTATGCAGAGAATAAAGCCAAGCCGATGATCATTGTGATCCCAAATGGCCGAGCCATGAAAAATGATCGGGCTGAGGGCAATTTTTTCGCCGAGGATAAAAATTCAGGCATTTGTAATCTTTGAGCAAGATTTGTTGCAGGATTTGATTCCTTTTATTGAGAAACAGTACAAGGTTTTACCTGGTGTTCAAAATAGAGCTATAGCGGGCCTTTCGATGGGTGGTGGTCAGTCTATGAATTTTGGATTAAATAATCCAGAGCACTTCGCGTGGATTGGGGGATTCTCACCAGCACCGAATACCAAAAGGGGAGAAGCCTTGCTTCCAAAACCTGAGTTAACCAAGTCTAATCTGAAGCTATTGTTTTTGAGCTGTGGAGATAAAGACAATCTTTTGAATGTGACCACATGTGCACATGAATTTTTAACAAAAGAAGGTATTGAACATATTTACAGGATTCTTCCCGGTCATTACTTTGATTTCAAATACTGGAAGAATGAATTGTATTTCTTTGCTCAGTTGGTTTTTCAGTGAACAATGGGCAAAGTTGTGGTTTTCCTCTCTCAAACATTTCACTACCGGTACTTGTCTTGTGCCGCACAACTGGCCTCTCACCCAAATTCTAAATTCAACTGCCTGAATCCTCTATTCTAAATCCACTAAGGCCAAGGATTCCCAGCCACTCAGATCTTTGTTATGGCCTACTTTTTCCATGGCCTGAGCAATCTTGTTTTTAAATGCCCAGCAAGTTTCCCTTCGGAGTTCCAAGATTTCTGAGAGTTCATTTAATGTCAAATCCACATCCTTTCTGTTGGATAGATAAAGGATATAAAATGCTTTTTCAATAGGGAATTTTAGCTTGTTAAACAAAGTGTCTACTGTAGGCGATTCCAGGTAATTGCAATTTTTGCATCGTCTACTAAAGTTGGTTGTTTCTTGGTATTTATTGTATTCACATTTTTTGCAGCGGTAACCATCTTTCCATTTCAAGTCTGCCAAAAATTTCAAACAGGTATCTTTATCAGGAAAGACTTTCTTAAATTCTTCAAATCCCAGCCCTTTCATAAGGGCAAGACTTTTGGTGATTTCATCTACTGATGATATTAATTCAGCATTTCTCTCTAAAAGTAACTGATTCATTTCTGTTACTTTTCTATTGAGGTCTTCAAGTTTTGCGTTACTTTCCTGGAGCTCCTCATTTTTAAGGGCCAAATCAGCGGCCATTTGTTCTATTTTTTCTGTTCTAGCCCTTACCTTTTCTTTTAGTTTGCTGTTTAGCTCTTGTGTTAATTGATCGTTTTTTTCAAGAATAAGTGTTTTTTCAGCATTTGCCTTAATAAATTCATCTTGTAAAAATTTGATTTGGTTCAAAATTGAAAATGAGAACAAAATCATCTCTAAAAAAATAAACGGATACATCAAATACCAATTGATAACAGGGTTTTCAAAAAGTTCAATAGATCTGGAATAGGTATAAATAATGACCAAAAACAAACACGCAAATGCAAAAATGTAAGACCATGAAAGGATTTTTTCTTTGATAAGCTCTCTTAGCCCGAAAACAAAGGGGATCAGCAAAATCAGTATGGTGATGACTAAGTAACTTATGTAATGAAGTTCAATAAAGAAAAGCTGATTAAAAAAGAATATTAATTTCAGAATAATCGACCAGGTAGTAAACCTGATAACCTTATCGCTTTTGGTGTATTTTTGAACGAATCTATTCGAAAACAGCAATGTAGTTAATATGATGAATAGCTCGATGACATATTGGTTATTAAGTTGATTCAACCAAGGCATACTTGGCCAAAAATATTGGAAGCCAAGACCATCTCTACCCAAGGAAAACCATATATAAGATAAAATCAGTCCTTGAAAATATAGATATAATAAATCTTTCAGCTTCAAAAATAAGTATAGGTTTAAAATCAGAATTAAAATCAGGACACCATAATATGTTCCTAAAAGGAAATATTCATTGAGTGAGTGGTTTAAAAATCTTTCATTAGTGCGAAGATGAAAGCTAAATTGATGGTTGTAATTTCTTTGGATTTTTAAATAATATGTTTTTTGCTCCCCTGGCCTTAAATCAAGAAAATAATTAAAGTTTTTATGGTTTATCCTCCTTGTCTTGAAAGGAAGTTCAAAGCCTGCTTGATGCATTTCATAAGTACCATCTGGATTTGGAAAGAAAAAGCTAAAACTTTTTATATCAAATCCCCAAGATTCGAAATACCATGATTTATCAAATGATTTTTGCGCATTTTCGATGGTAAGTTTTACCCAGATTGCTGACTCAAAATAATCGAATAGTATATGAGGATCTGTTACTTTTTGAAATCTCTTTTGGATCTCAGGCTGAATAACATCGTCAATAGTTAAGGTGCCTGCAGTATCCAAAAAGAAATCCATCATAGTATTTAACTTTATTTCTGTCAGCCCATCCTGGATTTTAATTATGGTGGTAGGCTGCGTCGATTCTTTAGCATTTACCAAGAATGCTAAAAAAAGTATACAAACGGTTAAAAAAACAGAAATAAAGACTTTAGAAAACCGCACTTATTTTAATTTATTCAGAAGTTTCAGGTACAAATTTATTTTATCTATATGATGAAAATATGCATAAACCGTCATAGCTCAATCAATATTTATATAAACCCAGGGTAAAGCTTCCGTGATTGGGGTATTCAATTGATATCATTTTTTTAGCGAATAAATCGATATCTAAATTCATCAATTATTTTTCAAAGATGAGGCCCGGACCAGTAACTCGGATCGTAAAGTAATTTTTTTGGTTGTACTTAAAGTGTTTTCATCTTTACCCTCTAGATGATTTATTAGATTTCTCATAGCGATCTCACCCATTTCATATCCTGGGTAATTAACTGTGGTGATGTTTGGCTCTACCAAACGGGAAATAGGGTCATTATTGAATCCTACTACTGCAATGTCCTCCGGAACCCGTATATTATGAAGTTTAAGGTGTTTGATGCAGCTGGCCGCACAAGCATCATTTGATACAAATAAACCATCAGGCAGTGTCTCCATTCCCAAAATTTGGTCAACTATAAATTCTCCTGCATCCTCGCCTAAATCCATTATGATAATCAAGGTTTGATCATATGAGATGTTATGTTCGGTCAGTGCGTTTTTATATCCCTTTAGCCTTTCAGCATAAATATTGATTTCCGTATTTCCCAAGACGTGCACAATTCGTTTGCAACCCTGTTCCAATAAGTGATTGGTTGCCTGATAGGAAGCATTGAAATTGTCAATTACAACGCCTGTACAAATGTCACAGTCAGCGACCCGATCAAAAAAAATAACAGGAATTCCTTTGTTGAAAAACCGGTCAAAGTGCTTGGTCCCATTAGAGTTCTTTGCCATTGAAACCAATAAACCATCCACCCTGCTTTTGAAAAGAGATTCTACGTTGGAACATTCTTTTTCAAAGTTTTCAAGGGATTGGCTAATGATGAGGTTAAATCCGGCATTATTCGCAACCTTCTCCATTCCTGCGATGACAGATGATTGAAAGTTGCTGTTCAGTCTAGGCACTAATACTCCAATGTTTTTAGTTTTTTTGCTTCTAAGGTTGGAAGCGAAAATATTTGATTGATACCCCAATTCTGAGGCTTTTTGAAATATTTTCTTTTTGGTTTTTTCTTTGACTGCAGGATGGTTATTAAGGGCACGACTTACCGTGGTGTATAATACTCCCCAAAATTGAGACCAGAGGTTAAGTTAAAAAAAACTGTTTAAATTTAACCTTATGAACAAGCAAACAAGACGAAAGTTTTCTCCTGAGTTCAAGGCAAAAGTAGCCCTTGAAGCAATCAAGAATCAGTTTACATTGGCTGAATTGTCCAAGAAGTTCGATGTTAGCCCTGTGATTATATCCAAGTGGAAGGGTGAGTTTTTGGATAATATGTCAGCTGTATTTGAAAAGGAGCATTCAAAGAAAAAGGAAGAAGGCCCTGCCCTTGAGCAGCTCTATGCCCAGATCGGAGAGCTAAAAGTAGAGAATGACTTTTTAAAAAAAAGCTGCAAGAAACTGGGGATATGAAAGATCGGGCGACATTGATTTGTTCTGATTATAAGGGGCTGTCTATAAGGAGACAGTGTGAAGTATTGGAGGTTCCCCGAAGCAGTCTATATTACAAACCAAAAGGGGAAAACGAGGTCAATCTGAAACTTATGGGAATCATGGACAGGCATCTTACCGATCACCCTACTGAAGGCGTTGTGTCGATGGTCTATCTGTTGACAGGACTGGGCTTCGTTGTCGGCCCAAAGCGCATCAGGAGGCTTTTCAGGCTGATGGGCAGGGAAACCCTTTACAGGAGGAAGAACCTTACCAAATCCGGTTTGCGTGAATATATCAGGCCTTATCTTCTCAGGAACTTAAAGATTGAAAGACCCAACCAAGTGTGGGTAACCGATATCACCTACATTCCGATGCAGAAGGGGTTTATGTTCCTGACCGCAGTCATGGATGTTTACAGCAGAAGGATACTGTCATGGGGTATATCCAACAGTCAGGACGCCAAATGGTGTAAGCAGGTAATCGAAGAGGCCATCAGAGAATATGGTAAGCCAGAGATAGTCAATTCCGATCAGGGAAGCCAGTACACATCAGCCTTATGGATCAATTACCTTGAAGGGCTGGATATCAAAGTATCAATGGACGGAAAGGGAAGGGCTTTGGACAATGTATATATTGAAAGGTTCTGGAAGTCGATCAAGTATGATTACATCTATCTGAACCCAAGCGAGGACGGTTATGACCTGCTCAAAGGTGTCAAAAAGTATATTGAATATTACAACCAAAAGGTCCATCATACCACCAGGGAGAAGCCCGGGGAAAGGTATTTTGGGGCAACCCAAAAAGCAGCATAAAGCAAAAGTTAGTTGTCTTATTTCCCAAGGGTCCCCTTGGGAAATAAGACAACTAAGGATATATTAACAAATAAATAAATTAACTTAGCAACTGATACTTTTGGTCCAACAAATGGGGAGTATTATAGTGGGAGAAACCCCACTTACTTTGGCAATGTCGTATATAGTAATCTCTTTCTGCATAGAAAAAAGATGTAATATTTAACCACCTTTCCATAGACGGTGATTGCTATTGCTTATAGTTTATTCAAAAATAATTTTTTTCATTTTAGAAAACAAGAAGGAAATATGAAATCGGTTGTGATTAAAAAATGGGGTTTCTAAAGACCATATTTTGTCTTTTTTTGCTCTTTTTAGTAAATAATTCTTTGATAGAATTTCTTGACTTGGGATTTGAAATTTGCTATTTAGGAGGGGTATTCTTATCGAAAATGGTTTTTTTTATCCCATTTTTTGGAAAAAAAATTATCAAAAGGCTAAAAATTAAATTTATTAATTTTGAAACCGATTTCATTTATTTATTTTTGATTTCCTCATTTTTAAACCAAAAATCAAAACCTATGAACCTAAAATTTGCCAAAGATGTCTCTTTCCTTTTGACGGCATTTATTTTGACTGCAGGATGCGCCAATAATAAATCTTCGGAAGGGAAAATAGAAGAATCAGCCGAAGTTCAGTTTCTGAATGCACCATTGATAACCCACATGTACACCGCAGATCCCTCTGTACATGTTTTTGATGGAAAGATTTATATTTATCCTTCCCATGATGTGGAGTCGGATGTTGAAGAAGATGATACTGGAGCCCATTTCAATATGAGGGATTACCATGTGTTCAGTATGGATAATGTAAACGCTACTCCAATAGATCATGGACTCGCTTTAGATGTGGATGATATTCCCTGGGCCAAAAGACAATTATGGGCACCGGATGCAGCCCATAAAAATGGGAAGTATTTCTTCTATTTTCCGGCTAAAGATAAAGATGATATTTTCCGTTTGGGGGTGGCAGTGAGCGATAGTCCAACCGGGCCATTTGTGCCCCAGCCAGAGCCCATGAAAGGTTCTTATAGTATGGATCCGGCTGTCTTTCAAGAAGGTGATAATTATTACATCTATTGGGGAGGAATTTGGGGAGGACAGCTTCAAAAGTGGAGAACAGGTAAATACCTTTCAACTGGTAATTCTCCCTATGATGATGAACCTGCTGATGATGAGCCAGCTATAAGTCCAATGGTGGCCAAACTCAGCGACGATATGCTTGAGTTTGGGGAAGAACCTAAACCAGTGTTGATCCTGGACAAAGACGGTACAGCCATCAAAGCCGGAGATCATGAGAGGAGATTCTTCGAAGCAGCATGGGTCCATAAATACAATGACACGTATTACTTTTCCTATTCCACAGGTAATACCCATAAAATCGCCTACGCCACAGGTAATTCACCTTATGGACCTTTTACTTACCAAGGTGTCATTCTTCAGCCTGTCCAGGGATGGACCAACCATCATTCAATTGTAGAAATTGGTGGCAAATGGTACTTATTCTATCATGATACAGAATTGTCCGGTAAAACTCATCTTAGAAATATTAAGATGACCGAACTCCATCATGAACCAGATGGAAGCATACGGACTATCGAACCATTGATTTCTAAAAAATGATATAAATCCTAAATAAGTCCCATTTGTTTATAAAGGAAATATCTTATTCGATAAATAAAGAATCCCCTCGAAGTTAATTTTGAGGGGATTTTTTTGATCTATATGATCATTTGTCATTAACAATCACGTCAATATTTGTATTAAGAAATTTTACGATATTTCCATCTCCAAAATAGGGAAGGGGTTGCCCTGACTGTCCAGGGGATTTCTCTTTATTACCTGAAAACCCATTTTTTTATAAAACCGCACTGCCCGGAGATTTTGCTCATTGACATCCACGCGGGTGATTTTCTTTTCTGAGATGGCAAATTCCGTCAATTGTTTACCTATTCCCATTCCCTGGTAGTCCGGATGTATAAAAAGCATTTCAATTTTGTAATGGGATAAACCCAAAAAACCCACTTTTTCACCTTTCTCATTGTGAAAGGCATGCAGATCCACATGGGAAAAAATATTGCCTTCAAGGATAATCTGTTTGATTTCAAGAATTTTCTCCTCTGTCAAAAAATCATGGCTTGCCCTGACCGAGGCTTCCCAAATAGCCAATAAGACAGGGTGTTCTTCGGGATTATTGCTTTCTTTGATCATTTCCGCAGTTGCTTATTTTTACCCTGAAAGTACCCAAACTTTGATAAATACTTTACTCATGGTCCTGCATTTTTGATGGATGGTAAATCAAACAATCCGATCTCTAAATGCCTTGGCCACTGCCTCTGATTTTGAATTCACATGGAGTTTTTCATATATTTTTTTGATATGGCTTCTTACCGTGTCCATGGCAATAAACATTTCTGAGGCTATCATTTTGTAAGAGTATCCTTTTACAAGCAGTTGTAATACCTGTTTTTCCCTTTCGGAAAGGTTGTAGTCATTGTCAGCAGGTATATTGATCTGTGAAAACATTTTGAGTACCTGGGCTGCTACAGATGCCGTCATGGGTGCACCGCCAGTGGCCGCTTCCTGTATATATTCCAACAATTTGACAGGAGGGGTTTTTTTAAGGATGTAGCCGTTGGCCCCATTTTGAAGGGCTTCGAAAATGTTTTTGTTGTCATCAAATACTGTCAACATCAAGATACTTACCTGCGTGTTTTGTTGCCGGACAATCTTAAGGCCCTGAATACCGTTTACCCCTGGCATGTCTATATCCATAAGGATGACATCCGGTTTATAGGATTCGACTTCAAAAGCAATATTGGAACAGTTTTTAAATGCTCCCAAAACCCTAAATCCCTCGCTGCCATCGATCAACATGGTCAATCCTTCCCTGAGTTGGGGATTGTCTTCGTATATCAGAACTTTTACCATTTTGGTTTTTTAATTGTTTGTATGATACAAAGAAACCAGTGATTTTTTTGATTTTCAATCACATAAAAGGGGTATTTATTAAACATAAGAGGAAAACATCCAGTAAGCATTTCAGAAAAGGAATTGCAAAAACGGATAGTGACTAAGCCAAAGAAAATTTTGCTTTTGGCATAGGCAGAGGAGATTTGAATGACAATGTTCTGTGAATAGGTAGGGGATAGAAATCCCTAAAGAATCATAGATTTTATCTATCAAAAAAAAATTCAATTAACTGAATATTTTGGTAACTTGAGCATCAAATAATGAACACCATTAACAAAAAAAATTATGGATAACAAACATTCAAGTGGCGATATCAGTAAATGCCCTTTTCACAACGGTTCTATGGCTGCCGCTGCAGGCAGAGGCACACAGAACGTAGATTGGTGGCCTAACCAATTGAAATTGAACATCCTTCGTCAGCATTCCTCCCTTTCCAATCCAATGGATGAGGGATTTGATTATGCCAAAGAATTTCAGTCTTTGGATCTGGCTGAAGTAAAGAAGGACATCGAAAAAGTGCTCACGACCTCCCAAGATTGGTGGCCTGCGGATTATGGCCATTATGGTCCCTTTATGATCCGTATGGCATGGCACAGTGCAGGAACATACAGGGTTCAGGATGGCCGTGGGGGTGCAGGCACAGGTAATCAGCGTTTCGCTCCTTTGAATTCCTGGCCAGATAATGCCAACTTGGACAAAGCAAGATTGTTGCTTTGGCCTGTGAAGCAGAAGTATGGCAAAAAACTTTCCTGGGCTGACTTAATGATCCTTACAGGAAACGTTGCTTTGGAGTCCATGGGATTCAAAACCTTTGGATTTGGTGGCGGCCGTGAAGATATCTGGGAACCAGAGCAGGACATTTATTGGGGGTCAGAAAAAGAATGGGTTGCCCACCGTAATCCGGAAGCCCTGGAAAATCCTCTGGGAGCTACCGAAATGGGGCTTATCTACGTTAATCCGGAAGGACCTAATAAGGTGCCGGATCCGGTTTTGGCTGCCAAAGCCATTAGGGAAACTTTTGGCCGTATGGCTATGAATGATTATGAAACTGTTGCCCTAATTGCAGGCGGACATACCTTTGGGAAAACACACGGAGCTGCTGATCCTGGTAAATATGTTGGGCCTGAACCTGCTGCTGCCTCAATTGAAGAAATGAGTACAGGTTGGAACAGTACGTATGGAACAGGTCATGGTGCAGATACTATTACTTCAGGTCTGGAAGGTGCCTGGACTTCTACTCCTGCCAAGTGGGGTCATGATTACTTTAAATTCTTGTTTGAATATGAGTGGGAATTGACAGAAAGCCCTGCAGGAGCCCATCAATGGGTTGCTAAGAATGCAGAAGCCATCATTCCTGACGCGCATATCCCAGGAAAATTCCATAAACCATTTATGTTGACCACGGATTTGTCCATGAGATTTGATCCGGAGTATGAAAAAATCTCTAGAAGATTCTACGAAAATCCCGATGAATTTGCGGATGCTTTTGCAAGAGCATGGTTTAAATTGACACACCGTGATATGGGGCCAAAATCCCGTTATTTAGGCCCAGAAGTTCCGGCTGAAGATCTGATCTGGCAGGATCCTATTCCAGCAGTGAATCATCCTTTGGCAGATTCGAAAGACATTGAAGGTCTAAAAGCCAATATCCTCGCTTCAGGTTTGACTATAGCTGAATTGGTTTCAACTGCTTGGGCCTCTGCTTCTACGTTTAGAGGTTCCGATAAGCGAGGAGGTGCCAATGGAGCACGTATCCGTCTGGAACCTCAAAAGAACTGGGAGGCAAACAACCCAGCACAGTTGTCCAAAGTATTAGGAGTACTTTCCAGCATTCAGGAAGAATTTAACAGCACTGCTGGTGGCGGTAAAAAAATCTCCATGGCAGACTTGATCGTTTTGGGTGGTTGTGCAGCTGTTGAAAAAGCAGCCAAAGATGCCGGTTATGACGCAAAAGTTCCGTTCACTCCTGGCCGTACTGATGCCTCACAAGAGGAGACAGAAGTTGATTCTTTCGAGCACTTGAGACCTTGGGCTGATGGGTTCAGAAATTACATTCACGCTGATTGTGCAGTAAAAGCGGAAGATATGTTGGTAGATAAAGCCCAGTTGTTAACCTTGACCGCTCCCGAAATGACTGCCCTTGTGGGAGGCATGAGGGTTTTAGGTGCCAATTGGGATGGCGGAAAGCATGGGGTCTTTACAGCAACTCCCGGCAAATTGACCAATGACTTCTTCGTGAACTTACTTGACATGGGTACTACCTGGAGAGCCACCTCCGACAAACAGAATGTATTTGTTGGTAGTGACCGCAGAACTGGTGAACCTAAATGGACGGCAACCCGCGCTGATTTGATTTTTGGATCGAATTCAGAATTGAGGGCCTTGGCTGAAGTTTACGCGTGTGAAGACGGTAAGGCCAAATTCGTTAAGGACTTTGTTGCTGCCTGGGACAAAGTAATGAACCTTGACAGGTTTGATCTGGCCAAATAATCCATATTGAATCATTATCTAAAAAGGCGGTCCAAATGAAAGGATCGCCTTTTTTTTTATCAAATTCCCAATTCCAAAACCAACTCAGTTCCTTCTCCTTTCTCGGAGGTGATTTTGAGAAAAGCGCTAAAATAAAGAGCTAGATGCGGTTGCTCATTTGCATCCCATCCAAATCTTTATTTGTATTTTTGAGAATCCGACGTTTTCTGAAGAGTGACCCATTTACAAGGCAGGATAGAATAATTTTTTTTAGAGAATGAAAAAATTATGGCAGGAAAATTGTTAAACGTTTTGAAATTCTTGATTTCTTTGCGGCTCCAATTTTAAAAAACGCTCATTTATTCTTTATCCTTACCCAGAATCGGGTAAGTACACTATTTGTGATAACTATGAAAAAATACTTCAGCTTGCTGATTTTCTCATTTGCGGTAATGCTTATTTCCGCTCAGCTCAATGCCCAAACACTTTATGTCAATTCCAGTGGAGGGGCTAATCTTAGGAATGGTCCAGGCACCAATAATACTGTGGTGACTACTATCCCCCAGAATGGACAGGTAAGGGTTGTCAGTAAAGAAGGTTCTTGGACAAAAGTGCAATACAATGGAAATACAGGCTATATAAGCTCCTCACTTTTGTCTGAAAATCCAACCCGATCAAGCAACAATTCCCAAAGTTCTTCAGGCAATCGGAGTTCCAGCTCCCAATCACGAAGTGGGAACAGCAGGTCCTATTCCGGTTCAGGTTATACTACAGCTATAGGTTTGAGGGGTGGATTTACCTCCGGGATTTCCTTCAAACATTTTACTAATCCTAATGGGGCCATTGAACTGGTATTGGGATCCAGATGGCATGGGCTTTCATTATCGGGAATGTACCAATGGCATAAACCAGGAGCCTTTGGCGTACCTGAACTCTCTTGGGTATATGGGCTTGGTGCCAGAATTGGTTTCTATGATGGGTATTATTATTACTATCACCCCAAAAGAGGCAGGTGCAGGGACCCATGGGATCCAAGATGTGACCGCTATTATTACAACAGAAATTTTACGGCAGTAGGACTACTTGGAATTGGCGGATTGGAATATCAGTTTAGGGAAATTCCTATTTCCATCAGTTTAGATTTGATTCCCCATTTTTATTTCAACCATAGAGGAAGAAGTTTTATGGATGGCAGCGTGTCTGTAAGATATATCATCAAATAGGTCTTAAGATCTAGATTCTCTTGAACCCGGATAATGTATGAAGGTCAATAACAAAAAGCCCAATGCATATTCGGGTTCAATTTTTAACTATGGTATCCTGTTTCCAAACAGTAGTAAGTTCATCTGCAGTATTTTTCTATCAAATCCGAGTCTATACCTATCCTTTTGATACTTTTAAAGAGTAATTTTCCTAGTTGCTGAAGAAGGTAAAAGTAATTTGTCCGAGGGCGAACAAGAATGTTCGCTTTTTTTAAGATCAGTGAACATTAACCTGCCTATTTACCCAAATTTCACTTTTTATTGTTGGCATTGGATTGGATTCTTTTTTAGGTAAGTATTGCTTTAGCCTTTAAAATATCGGCTTTTTGTACACTAGGGCTTGATTTTAAAGTTGGGGCAATTTTCAAAAATCCTTTATAAACTGAATCGTATGTGGAAAAACTATTTAATTATTGGGTTTCGAAATCTTTTTAGAAACAAAACCTATTCGATCATTAATTTACTGGGTCTGTCTGTTGGTGTGGCAACAAGCATGTTACTGTTTTTTTATATTCAGCACCAGTTGGATATGGATAAGTTTCATGCTTCGAAAGATTCCATTTATAGGGTACTCCGTTCCTATGAATCAGGAGAGGACCTTAAGTTTTCTCCATCCTTGCCTTTGGCTTTGAAGCCTGTGTTAGAATCTAACTTTGGGGATGCAATGGTATATACCAGTATTCTCCCCAATAGTTTTTTAACAAAAACCGAAAATGGAGATGGTTTCAGGCAAGAAGTCACTATGGTAAGCCCTGGATTTTTTGAAATTTTCAGCTTTAAGATGCTCCAAGGGACGTTTCCAAAAAAATCAGAAAACAGGTATGAAGCCGTAATTTCGGAAAGTACATCCAAAAAATATTTTGGTTCCCAATCTCCCCTTGGTCAAAATTTACTGATAAGGGTTGCTGAAGAATTCATCAATTTTGAGGTAGTTGGATTAATTGAAGACAAACCCAATAATTCCAGCCTTGCTTATGAGGTGTTGATTCTTGATGATAATGTGGATTTACTCTATACCAAACAGCAGATAGAGCATTGGCATATGGCTTTTGGAGATGGATATTTGATGGTTAGGGACAATAATCAATTCCGTAATTTTGAATCTTCCATGAAGGCATATATCGCTAGGCTATTTAATGACAGTGATGAGCCAATTGACTATTTTTTTGAGCTACAACCCTTGGAAGATGTATATCTCAATACAGAAATTATGAGCGGCACAGCAGCTTCCATGAATCCTAAAATATTGTGGGTTCTCAGTGGAATCGGGGTATTGATCCTGTTGATTGCCTGTATCAATTATACTACCATGGCCTTGGGGAACTCCACTGTAAGGGCAAGAGAGGTTGGAGTGAGAAAGACAATGGGTGCAGGAAAATTTCAGCTTTTTGGCCAATTTATGGCAGAGTCAATTATTCTTACAGTATTTTCGGTTTGCGTGGGTATGATCTTGGCATTTGTTTTTCTTCCTACTTTTAATGATTGGTTGACCACCGAAGTGACTATCAATTTTTCATTGCCTCAAATCGGAATAATCTTAGGATTAAGTTTGGTGATTGCAGTTTTGGCCGGTTCTTACCCTTCTGTTTTTCTTGCTTCATTTTTGCCTATTCAGGTTTTAAAGTCAAACCTAAGTTTGAATTTCGGAAAACAAAGACTGAGGTTGACTTTACTTGGATTCCAGTTTTTTGTCTCAATTTTCCTAATTACCTGCACATTGATTATGCATAAACAAATGAGGACTATTGAAGACCACGACCTAGGATTTGATCACCATTCTATCGTCCAGATCAATATTCCTCCGCCGGCTTCTCAGGGATTGGCATCATTTATTGATAATGGTTTTGAATTTGCTTTACCATTTAAAAATGAAATCCTTAAGTATCCGGAAGTAGAGAGGGTTTCTTTAGCTACCGCTGTATATGGGGATAAATCCTGGTTTCAGGCAGGATTTGAAACTCCAGATGATAGGGAGGTAAATTTCAGTATCAATATAGTTGATGAGGATTTCCTGGAACTTTTTGGGCTAGAATTATTGGAAGGAAGGAACTTTTCCGCAATGGTACCATCCGACAAGAAGGGAGGCTTTATACTCAATGAATCCATGAAAAATGCGCTGGGTTGGGACGATGTATTGGATAAGGCATTGGAGAGTAAAAGGGGTTTTCCTGATAACAGGGCTGTTGGACTTGTAAAGGATTTCCATTTCGAAAGCCTGTATAACCCTATAAATCCTGGAATTTTGATTTTGGGTTATGAAAATATTTTTTCAGGACTTCATTCCCTTATGATGAATGATGACATGACTCCAAAAATTTTTGTAAAAATTATTGGAAATAATGTCCAGGAATCAATTGGTAAATTTGAAGATAAATGGAGAGCGCTTTATGGGACAGATCCATTTGAATATAGTATTTTGGATGATTCGATAGCAGTACAATACGAGCAGGACCGAAGTCTGAGCTCATTGGTAACCGTAGCATCTTTGATTGCCATCATCATTGCAGGAATGGGCTTGTTTGCCATGGTTTCATTGACAATTGCAGGGAGGTACAAGGAGATTGGTGTAAGAAAAGTATTGGGAGCTACAAGTTTTGAGATTTCACTGCTTTTCAATAGACAGTTTTTGAAAATCAATCTGATAGGAATAGTATTGGCACTTCCTGTTAGCTATTATTTAATGCAGCAGTGGTTGGCTAATTTCATTTTAAAAACTGAAATTTCATTCGGACTATTGTTTTTTTCTTTCCTGTTGGGATTGGGATTTTCTATCCTTATTGTAAGTATTCAAAGCCTAAGTGCTTCTCTTTTGAATCCAGTGGATACCCTGAAGAGCGAGTAAAGGGTACAATTTAAATTGAACAAATTGTCCAATTGGGCCGGGATGCAATCTTAAAGAAGAAAATCCCGGCCATAAATTACCCTTTACTCTCTTTTGGAGACTGCCTTATTTTGTTTTGGAAATAACTGAGAAAGAATCGATCCATTCTTCCAAGATACCGGCATTGTTTTGTTTTAAAAAGTCGCTAAGTCCTTCACCTTCAAGAATTTCGATTCTCCTTTTCAGTTCCTTTTTGAATTCTTCTGTGATAAAAAAAGCTGTTCTTTCAGATTTTTTCATTTCTTCCACCGGTTTCAGAAAAATAAGCCCATCATAGGCATCTGACATGAGGGTTTGCTTTTGCATGTTTAGCGCGTGATTTCCCAAATAGGGTGTTTTTCCAAATACATTGTTTTTCAGATCCAAACCAACAGGAAGTTGATTGTTGTTTAGAAATGCTCTTTCCCACAAGCCATTTGCCGCTTGTACCCAATTAAATTCAAAATTTTCCAGTCCTTCCGCCGAATTTTTTGATGGTTCGCCAACTCTTTTTTCTACAATTGAAAGGAATAAATTGTGAAAGCGGATGGAAAATGTCCTGCCAGGATTAAAATGATTGAAAAAAGTGTTGGTGTTCCAATAGGTTTCGCCTTCTTTATTTTTAATGTTTTTGTATGCATGTCTGGTATTGGTAAGAAAAACCCCTTTTTTGCCTTGATTGAAGTTTTCCATAGAAGTATTGATTTCATGGTACATGAAATAATCCCTGCTGTCCAAAGTTTTTAAAAATACATCATAGTCTCTTCTCGTTTCAATAGCTTTCCAATAAATAGGAGGGCTTACCGCTATTACCTGAAGTTTGTTTTTTAGAGATGGGGTTTGTCGGATATCCCAAATGACCGAGAGCAGATTGAGGTAGCTTTCATATGGCCATCCATATCCGCTGTAATCATTTTGAAAAACTTCATGGAGTAATGAGAAGTCTTTTTCTGGAGCTGCAAAAAATGCATCCAGATTGTCTTGGGTATCCATATGGAATACCTCAATAAAAATGAAATCCAGTTTTTCGGAAATGACCTTGTTTTTTATCATATCCTCATAAAATATGAATGGTTCAAGGGCACTATGGAATCCGTCGTCAAAAACCAATAGATCAGATTTTTCCAACCGATTTGTAACATAATCCATTGGCTTAGTTCCAAACTTATGGATGGCTTTTTCGAACTTTTTCAGATCATCCTGCTGTCCAAATGAATTTAAAGCAATCAGATACAAGAATACAAATGAAAAAATTCCAATATGATTATCCGCTTGTATACAAGTAGGGGCAAATGCTCGCAATAACAAGTCTATCAAAGAGTTTTTTACCAAAGTATCTTCGGTTTAGTTTATAACAGAATTCATTGAGATAGTTTTGAAGCATCTTTTCTGAAACCATATGGTACTTCTGTAAATCCCTTTTAAGGTTGCTTATTGCTATATGTGCCCATTTGAGGTTGAACTTTCCTTCTTTTGTGGAAGATAATTCGCTCACGTGAACATCGATACAATCTTCTAGGTTAGCATAAGTCGTACTTTCATCAGTTTGGAGCACGGCTTTTTTGTCAATCAGTCCTTTTATCAGTTTTTCGGCTGTTTTTGCCTTCAAGTTATCTATTTTGACCATCTTGAAATATCTGCAGCTTTTGTCCTTTTCTCCAGTAATTAGGTCTTCAAGAATAGATGATTCAGCCATAACAGCGACAGTAGCTTGTTTTTGGCTTCCACGGCCTTTCTTCAGCTTCGTCTTTTCCGAAGATTTTGTTGCCTTGCTTACAAAAGCCTCATCATATTCAACCATATCTTCTAGTTTATATTGGCTGTCACGTTTACCCATTGCTTCCCGGAGCTTGTGATACAGTCTGAAAACAGTCTCGTATCTGCTATGACCCATCTGCCTCTGTAGTTCAAGGCAGCTAAATCCCTTCTTGGTTGCGCTTACAAGAGTCATTGCAAGCAACCAAGTCCTCAATGGTAACTTGCTGTTTTCCATAATAGTACCATTTTTCAGTCCTGTCCTAAATTTACAATGTTTACATTGGAACATATTGAGAGAATTAAGCCAGTAGTGATCCTTGGAATTACAATTCTTGCAAATGACACCTTCTCTTTCCCTTTGTTCCTTCAAGTAATGGATGCAACTTGCCTCATCAGGATATCTTTCATTGAATTGTAGAATATTCATGGCCTTCTTATTTATTTACAGCCAATTAAACACTTACAATTCAGCCCTGAAAGTTATTGACACTTATTGTCAAAGTATAAAATTTGCCCACTTGTATGTAGGCGGATATTCATAAATTCCAATAAGAGGTTTTGAAGTGATGGATTTCATGGTCATAAATATACTTGGGGTAAATGGAAAAACCCACCAGGTATTACCTTTTAAAATCATCCATAAGGGCGGTTTTAGGTGTTATACTTGGCAGGTTTGGCCATGGATTACAAATCCACAGTTAGTCAGAGGTTGATTTCTAGGTTCTTTTTCAAGACAGCCTATTTTGGTCTACCATGGTGTATATCAGTTCGTCGGTTTTGACGAGGATGTTTTTGGCCAATAAGATTCCGGAACCAACAATAAAGAGGAAACTCTCTATCATCAACCAATTTGATCCAAAATCACCCAAATTGCCTTCCATCAGAATGGTCAGGATCCTGCTAAAAGCATAGCTTCCCCAAAACACCACCAAAAAGCCAAATGCCCATTCGTGTTTTTTGAACAAAAGGAAAATAAGCATAGCGCAAATGGATAATCCCACACCTCCATAAACCCCACGGATAGAACTTATGGCATCTGTGTTGTTCAGGTTTACCTGCACCATATCCATGACCTGTTGAGGAGAAAATATGGCCAATATGCTTACATAGAGTAGGCTCAATAGGGAAAAGATTACATAACCTTTCGTTGTTTTTTCAAAGATTTTGTTAGTTTTCATAATTTCTGAAATTGTGTTAGTATTTGATTTCTCTATAGATGGAAGTATTGGTTTTTGGGTTGTCCCAAGTTTTTTCATATTGCCAAAAATCACATCTTCGTGTGGTGATGCAACAGCTATTCTAAACAAATGAAACTGGATGCTCTTGAAAGCTGGTTTAAGTCCAAATTCAAAAGAGGGTAGGAATTGGATGAGATAGGAGATGAAAGCTCCTAAACGAGACGTTTTTGGCTTATTTTTCTTTTGAATATCTAAATCCGGAAGATGTCCAAACTTCCAGATTTCCGTTCAGATTATAGACTATTAAACCTTCAAGCTCAGGATCATTGTTGATCAGATAAATGGATTCTTCAAGGTCCAAAATCATACAGATTGTAGCTATGGCATCGGCTTTGACGCATCGGCTAGATATGATATGGTTTGCAAGGATTCCATTTGAAATAGGGAATCCAGTCCTTAAATCAATCAAATGGGAATGTTTGTTTCCTTTGGCATCCACATAGAACTTGTTCAGGTTGCCCGAACTTGAATAGGCGGTATTGTTAATATTCTGATTCAGTTTTTTTGAAAATTGTCTCTGGAATTCTGGAGGTAGGTTACTTAAAAAGTTCAAACTGTTTTTCCTTTTGCCTAAGCCATACGTCACACCATCTAACCCGAATTCTATATGGAAATTTTTTACCCCTTTTTTCAATAGGAAATCAGTTAGCAGGTCAATCAGGTATCCTTTATCCAGGTAATTTAAATCAAGCATAATACCCTGCTGGTTGGATTTGATCATACTTGTGCCTATTTCCACGTTTCTTATATCGCATAAGCGCATCAATTCTTCAACTTTTTCATGCGTCATCTGTCTCTGATTGGAGAATTCCCGTCCCCATCCTCTTATCAAAGGCAACATGGTATGACTAACCGCCCCACCTGATAAAAAATGGAAAAAATTAGATAATTCAATCAGGTTCTCCAAGTGGGAGGATGCATTGTCTATGCTGCCAAAACGGTTGAACCGTGAAATTTCAGAATTGGGAAGCTGTAGGTTGACTGCCAGATCAATTTCATGGATCAGCGAATCAATAGATTTTTCCAATCGTGGATCTCCTTCAAAAGAAATGGAATAGAAAACACCCAATGCTTTTCCTTCCATAAAAACATTGGATGCTTTTTCCTTAAAAAAATGTAGCCATACAATTAATGCAGAAAGGCTGAAAACAGTACCCCATAAGAAATATTTCAATGATCTACTTCTCATGTTAATTCTCCAAGAAATATTCACCCGCAATAGGCTTACAGTCATTGGTGTAATAAACAATATGTTTTCCGAAATCTTGGAATTTGGGTTTTCTAATCTCCAGTAAAGCAGGACAGTCAGCAAACAACTGACTAAAAGCCTTTTTGGAAAGAGGCATTTCCTCTAAAGGAGGTAAAAGGGACTGGGCTTTTACTTGGAATAAGGTAAATAGCCAGAATGCTAGGAGAAATAATAATACCTAAAATCCGCAGGATTTTAGTTTGGAGATTTGAATCTGCTTGTTTGTGTTCATTTTTGGTCTAGTTCGGGAATTTCTTCCCTTTGATTGAAGAGTGTTCATAGTTTTGAGACAATGGATTTTAGGTTTGAGGATAAAATGGACGGTTTTTTTCCTCAATTTTAATGGAAAAGGCATACCTCTTCCCTGTAAATCTTTATTTTTTGAGCTCCTGAGGGGTTTTTATCTGAATTTAGTTCAAAATCGGCTTGTAATCCTTACTCGTGAACAGTTTGAGCACTTCTCTTCTTCCCGTTCTTATCCACTTGGCTGAAACAGTGATAAATCTGAAGATAAACTTCTTGAGCCTGTCGGTAGGCTTAAGCCAATCAACTTTTCTGGAATACTCTCCAATGATATAGGTGTAAAAATTGGCATACATAGCCGTCATAAGCATAAAGGAGGTATTCTCTGCAAGGAACGAACAGGGCAACTTAGACCAGCCAAAGTCATTGTTGAGTACATCAAACAAGCGTTCGCTTGCACCCCGGGCGTTATAAAACCTTACAACAGCTTCATTGGACGATGTATGTTCATTGGTCAGAATAGCCCTGTAAGTAAATGCATCTCCACTAAACACATCTGCCTGCCCGTCTTTACGCCTGATTCTGGTAATGACCAGCCTGTAAGACCTGTCTTTACCGAAAGGTTTGTAGTCGGATAGGTCAGTAACTTCCATTTCCTGTACACCCAAACGTATTTTCTGCCACTTCTCAGGGGCTATACTTCCAAGGATATTATCCAGTTTGGCACATCTGTTTGCCCGTATATAAAAGCTTTCGGTATGTGCTTCCAGTGTGCGGAGAACTTCTTCCTGATAGGATGCTGAATCGGCTCTGAACCTTCCGATACGGATATTTTCATTGGTAAGCTGCCCAAACATGCGTGTAAGTGTATCAGCCTGCAAATATTTGGCCTGACTGTTGCCATTTCTGCCCTCTACGTACACAGGAATGGCCTGTGAAAATTCAGGATGTGCTATGGAAGCTACACCTGGCTGATATCCATAGACGTGTTTATATGTCTTTTTTGAATCGTACTTTTCAGTTGGAATGACGGTGTTGTCATAATCGAGGTCGTAAGCAACACCTGACTTGAGTAATCCGGTCTTACAAGCTGATTTTAACAACAAGCTGTTGAGTTTTCCATTGATATTAAATTCATGGCTTACTCCACTGGACGGATTTATAAAGAGTTCTGTATCAACAGCAAGCTCTTTGATACCTCTCAGAATTGTATCGGCACTGCATACTGAAAATGAAGGGACCTGTTCAAGTGCGTCTCTCAAGTGAACATTGATATCTTCAGTACAGTCGCCACCATTAAAGAAAATAGCCATATGATTGGCGAAAATGTCACTGTATGAAAACCCTCCCCTTAAGGCTCTAACCCCCAATTGATTATCAATGAGTTCTGGGAGACCAGAATTTTTGAAAGAGTTAAAAACAAAATTAAAACCTCCGAAAGGTGTGATTTTTTCTGTCGAATTCGTAATTTTCATACCGCTTATCAAGGATGTGTGGTAACACCTAAATAAGTGAAAAAAAAACGAGCCGGAAAAGCCTGAATTGAATAAATTCAGCCACTTTTTCGGCTTTTTTTAAATCCGCCCTGCGGATTTAAGGTAATAATATTTTATTCATGGTTAGCGTCGGTTTTTGCTCAAGATGGTTTGCATAGGGGCTAAGTTGCATCCACATGGGCTGGTTTGGGGAAGAACCACATCATCATGTGGTTTTTTGAAAAGGCTGCAACTTCCTTTTGAATTTCAACATCCTTAGGGTACAAAAAAATTTAAAAGTACTATGCAAACTTTAAGACTAAACCCCTATTTATTGCCCCACAAAGGTTTAAGGTACCTTCTGGGCAAAGTTTCATTTTTGGCCGGCAATCTGGATCAAACCAAAGCCGAGGAAGTGAAGCAATTGAAAGTGCTATCCAATGAACTGTTTTACCTTTTAGAACAGCATGCGTATGTGGAAGACCATATGATTTTGCCTGATCTTGAAAAAAGATGTCCTGGAAGTACAGCAGAAAACCATGAGGAGCATGAGCATTTGGAAGGTCTTGTATCCGCACTGAAACACAAAGTCAATGGCCTAGAGGTAGGAAACCCTCCCAAGATGTTCTTTGATTATTTTTTGGATTTGTCTGAATTCCATTCAAAATATTTGGCCCATATGGTTTTTGAAGAAAGAATGGTCCTGCAGTTGATTTGGGAAAATTACAGCGACGAAGAATTGATTCATCAGCATCACAGCATCGTTTCTTCTTTTAGCCCGGAAAAAATCTTGCGCTGGTTCAAATATATCATCCCTGCTTTGGATCCTTCTGAAAGATTGATGGCATTGGCCGGATTGAAGGCTAATGCCCCAAAAGCATTTTTTGATCAATTGATGGAGGTTATTGGCTCTGAAATGGAGTCCTCGGCATTCTCTGCCTTAATGCACTCTTTGGAAGAAAAGATTTTGGCCTAATCTATTCCTGTTTGAAGGGTATCTGATCAAAAGCCGTCAGGTACCCTTTTTTTATTTAAAAAAGCTTTACTCACAAAATTTCTATCATCAAAAAGACATCATCATGAAAAATCTATCATTAATCATTTTAGCGCTAGTTTACTCCCTGACTTTCAGTTTTTCCAAAGCAGAAGATGGGAAAAAATTCCTCACATTAGGTACATACACATACGGGTTGAATCACCGAATGGACAATCTTTTGCCTTTTTCCACTTTGATTCAGGAAAAACTGGAAGGTGAATATAAAGTAATTACAGTTTCCTATCCCACTGTTGATGAACTGATACAGGCCATGCTTGTCAATGAAGTTGATATGGTGTTTATCAGTACCTCCGGATACCTAGGGTATATGGAACATTCCCAAGATTTTGAAATAGCAGGGGCCTTGATTGATGATTCAGGTGCTACTTCCAGTTACCGCTCCGTTATTGCTGCTTCCAAAAAATCAGGAATTTCAGATTGGGAAGGAGTTATGAAGAAATCAAAAAACCTCAAATTTTCTTTTGTAGATGAAAAATCCACTTCCGGTTATTTGTTTCCCATAAAGCAACTTGAAAGTAAAAAACTTATACCCATTGAAGATCAATTTAAAACGGTTGATTTTTCGGGGAATCATATGAAGGCTTTGGAATCCATTCTTTCGGGTGAATCGGACTTAGCTGCTTTTGGAGCCAATGACTTATATGCACTTGGGAAAAGAAAGGATGAAATCAATATCCTTTGGATTTCGGACACAATTCCGCTTGGGCCTGTTCTGGTCAGCAAAAGAGTGGAGGAAAAGGTTAAATTAGTAATTGAGGACTTATTGCTGGGGCTTCATTTTACGCAGCCGACAGTATTTGAAACTGTCAAATCGGGCTGGGTAGAAGCACAGCATGCTTCCAGATTTGAGAAAGTAAGCCTGGCTTATTATCTGGACTTTCTTAAATAGTCAAAGGGGCTATTATTTAGCCCAAATTCTAAAATATTTCTAGCGAGAGGCCAGAATGAAGGGCAGGAATTTTAATAAGAGCCAAGGCAAAAGGGAAAAGGCAAAAGGCAAAAGAGGGGTGTTCTTCCCTGAATAGCGTTGACCGTTTGGTTCAACATTCATTAAATATTTCCATCGGGCAATCATGAGCCAGAGGTTCTTCTCTTGGGCAAACTTCGAAGGGGCTCGATGCCCCTAAGAAGTTTTTTCTTCCTTCGGTATAAACAATCACCGTCGGTCTTTCTTGGGCTTTTAAATTTAGTATATTTTTATAAAATCCCATGGGGGTGTATTTCATTTTAAATCCCCTGTGTAGTCTTATGCTGTTGTAGTTGGCTACAGCTTTCGCCACTTTTCTTTTCAGGTCGCTGAAATCTTTGATTATCCACCTTTTGAGGTATTCATTTTTTATGATTCCATTGATTCGTTCTGCGTAGGGGTTTTCCCATGCGATATTTCCCATACTGATATGGATATTGTTTTTGTTGAGCAAGGAGGTGTATTCTTTACTACTGTACTGGGAACCTTTATCTGAGTGGTGGATCAGGCCCCAAGGCTGGTATCTCAAAGTACTGAGGGCCATTTTCATAGCTTTGATATTACCTTCTGTGCGCAAGTTGTCGTTGACCGAATATCCCACGATGATCCTGGTATAAACATCAATAATGAAGACCAAATAATAGAATTCACCATTGAGGTAAAAGTAAGTGATATCGGTTTGGATGACCTGAAAAGGTCTGTTTATGGCCATACCTTCGATAAGGTTTGGATAAGAATAAAGGCCTGCGTAAGTGGTTTTCTGGTAGTTTTTTATTTTTTTGATACCATATCCCATTTCCATGAAAATTTCACAGAATTGATCCCTTCCCATGAATTCGGGTTTCAATGTATAATACATTTTTTCGACCCCACATCCTGGATGGTCTTCCCTGAGCTCATCGGCCAGGATTACCAGTTGGGCAATTTCAAGATCGAATGCTTGCTGCCTTTTTTTGGCTTGTTGAACGGCCTGCTTGGTTACTCCAACAGTCCGATAAAGTTCATTGAGCGAATGGTTTATCATACTTTTGTTGGATTGGAACCACCAGAGTGTGGGGTTTTGGAGTTTTTTTTAATATCGATTGAGTAAGTTTCTTTGGCCAAATCAATCATTTTTTCCAAATAATCAATCATGATCTGTTTTTGGCCAACGGTACGCTCGAGATCTTTGACCTTTTCTTCGAGTTCTTTGAGCCTATTGGTTTGACTGTCTTTCATCTCAATTATCCTGATATTTTTTTCATTATAGGTCGAATACTTATAAATCCAATGATAAATAACTGAGTTCACAATTCCATAATGTCGCTCCATTTGCTGAACTGTCATGATTCCTTTCTCAAAATCATCAACCAACTTACGTTTAAATTCCTCTGAAAATCTACGCTGAGAATTAATCCTTTTTCCTGTTTTTAACATCTTTTTTCTCGGTTAAAAACGGTCAACCTATTTCAGGGAAGGACAGGGTTTCGTCTGGGCCGGCATTGCCCTTGCGGAGGATGGAACTTGTCTGACCGCCAGGCAAGCGATAAGAAATAATCCCTTTGTTCCCAATAGCATCGGGATTTGGGGAAGGCCTGGTTTTAGGGCAGGAATTCAAAATTCTTACCCAAATAACTTTACGGGTTTGGTGACTTTTTTATCAAAGCCTGTCCCGCAGTATTGCTGGGAAAAATGGTCAGAAAGAGAAAATTGTAAAAAAAATCATTCAGCCAGATTGAATTGTAATTTAGCTATTGATCACCTTTAAGGATAAGTTAGATCGAAATATGAAAACTGAAGCTGCTCCACAAATGGGGGCAGCTTTTTTTTATTTGATGTGTTATTTGAATCAAACCTTATGGAAAGAAATCTTCTAACCTGCCTATCTCATTTCAACAGGTTCTGCTCACTTTATTCAACTTTAAAATCTAAGGATTGTCACTTTAATGCCGTTTAGTTAGTGGTTAATTGACTGAAATTCATTATATTAGAGATATAAAATAAGGCTTCCGAAAGCAGGGAGTGCTGGAAGCCTTAAAACTTTAATTGTAAATGAATTCAAGTTAAAACTAAGTTATGAAAAATTTATCATCGAAAGTAGGACTTCGGTGAAAGATTTTCTTCGTGACCGTTTCTTTTCTTTTGAAGTTCTTGTGCTTTTTATTTTGTCAAAGAGCAACAAAGGACTTAATATCTGTCTTGAAGAGTTTTTTGGGGAATCTTCCTTATCGCCCACTAAAAGTGCATTTACCCAGGCCAGGAAAAAACTGTGCTACACAGTTTTCAAAAAGCTTAACTCTTTGATCTGCAGTCTTTTTTACGAACATGCAAAGTTTAAGAAATGGAAAGGCCACAGAGTGCTTTCTGTGGACGGATCAACGCTTGAGCTTCCGGATCATCCCTCCATGTCAGAAAAGTTCAGCTATCATGGTTTTGGGCCCAATGCGGATGCGGGACATTATATGAGCAGGATATCTTATTTATATGATGTTTACAACGGCCTTGTACTGGATGCCGGCATGGAAAGCTATACCACTTCTGAAGCTACCCTGTGTCATGGCCATCTTGGACATATTAAAGAAGGTGATCTTCTTGTATGCGATAGGTATTATGCATCCCTGAGAATTTTCTACGAGCTGAAAGGAAAGGGGGCAGACTTTCTTTTTAGGATGAAGGACAATTGGTGGAATTGTGTCGAGGATTTTTCCCAGAGCAGTTCCACTGATGCGGAATATACGTTGGTACTCCCTCCAAAGTATGGCTGGCTGCTTGAAAAATACCCCTCGTTATCCCGAACCATGACCGTAAGACTGATCAAGAAAAAGAATAAGAAGGGTAAGATATCAATATATGCGACTTCTCTGTTGGACAGGAAAAAATATACAGCCTCCTCTCTAATAAACCTGTACAAACAGAGATGGGGAATAGAAGAAGCATATAAACTGATCAAATCAAGACTTGAAGTATCTGATTTTTCCGGCAAAACAGCATGGGCGGTCCAGCAGGACTTCTATGCCAAGACCCTGATCCTCTCACTCTGCAATATTCTTTGCTATGATGTGAAGCCAAAAACCAAAACAGGAAGAAAATCAAAGTCAGCAAGGATCTTGATAATCAATAAAACTTATGCACTGTCAAAAACAAAATCCCTGATTTTCAGCATCAGGGATTTAATTGGTGAGTTAGAGGAGATTATCCAGAAATGTGTAAACAAAATCGCTTCCAAAATAGAATATTCACGAAGAAACCAGGTATTCAAACGGAAATTCAGAGCAAAACTGAAATACTCAATGAATTACAAATCTATTTAATCACATTTCTTAACTTAACGGCATTAATTGTCACTTATTTATTTTGGAAGAGATCAATGGATGGGTGAGTATCATTAAAAAATGGGTTTCTTTATGTTTGGCAAAAGCATTAAAAAAAAGAGGCCGAAATTTGATTTCGGCCCCAAATTCAAAAAAATATGAAGCAATACTATACTTTCGGTCTTATTTGACCACTTTTGTGGTTGTAGGTGTGTAAATTCCAAAGGTCAGGGCATTTAAAACACCATCGATAAAAGAGTGCTGGATGGTAACTGAATAATCTTGCGCATCCCCAGCCATTTTAACGGGGTCAGCCGTTTTGAGAGGCGCCAAGCCGTACACCAAATAATGGCTTTTTTCTGTAGTTTCAACTCCTCTTTGTGGCCCGTTTCCTACAATATAGGATTGGGTGTAACAAGACGTGAGAGATCCAGCCAAAGCAAAGATCAAAGTGGATTTAATGATGATTTTTTTCATTTGTAGTTGGTTTAATTTTATTTACAAAATTCACTTTTAATGCAGATTCCGTCTATCGCATGTTTGGGTTAAAATGCGGATGAGCAATTAATCTAAATTATTGATAATAAGGGGTATGAGTTCTATTTGCTAAAATTTAATAACCCCTTCATGTGAATATTCAATCGCCTTAGTTGCTCAAAATGCCGGAAAAGGAAGCTTGAAAATTATGAGGAACATAACTTACACTATTGTTTGATTCCCTTCTTTCATATAAAATTCCGGACATGGTTCCTTCAATGGTTCCGCCTGAAGTATCACTACTTTCAGTGATTACTATTCTCCCATCAAAATAAGGTTCTAAGTTTTCGTCGAAAGCGATGCTATTGAAGCTTTTGGATGCATTGATGATTTCAATACCTCCTTTTACAAGGGCTGAGAAATTGTAAGTGCCTTTTCCATTAAATCCAGGAATCAAAAATGCCAAAGAGGCATCATAGTTATTGTTGCTTGACTTCAGCATGTTGATGGTCAGTACATTTCCCGCTCTTCCAATCAATACTTCTGCATTGCTGTAAGCATAAGGGCCAACTTCAAACCGGTTTTTATTTTCAATGGTCAGATGGGAAAGAAGAAGGAATTTTTCCTTACCCAGAAAAAGTTCAGCAGAGACCATAATATTAGGTTGGTCCGGGACTATGGCAGGAGCGGTGTACTTAGCAAAGGATAAATTATTGTTCAAAAATCCAAGTGTTCCCCGTTCAGGCTGGATGCCGCTCTTTTTTCCATCAATCAGCCATTCACTTACCAAACTGTTTTGAATTCTAACAGGAGGTACCAAAGGCGCCAAAAGGTCACTGTTTTTAAGATCAGTTCTTAGGCTGAGTTCGTATTCGTATCCCACAATTTCCAAATCCTGGCTTTGGGATATTCCTAAGTTTTTCCTTCCCGGTTTAATCATTGCAGAAGCAAAGAATGACCACCTGCCTGGATAGGAAATCCTTCCTTTTATAGTTTTACTGACTTTATTGTTTTCAAGATTTCGGATGGATTTCCAGATTCTATTGCTATCCTGTCGGGCCAAATGAATAAAATCCGGTCCTGTACCAGCAAGATCCTCTTCGGAATAGGTGTAAATCACTTCGACTGGTTTCCTAAGTGTATTTCCGCTCAGTTCCAAGTCAAAAGAAATTCCAACTGCCTGTTCTAAAGTTTGTGTGATGGCTTGAACTTTAACATTTGTGGTTTGTGAGAAGGTACCCGAAGGGAAAAGTAATTTTACTTTGCGATTGGCAAGTTCCATACTTCCGCCTTCAGTACTTATTTCCTGAATGATGGCTTCACCTATTGGAACTCCTATCTCAGTTGGGCTTCCAATAGGTAGTGGTGCAGGTGGATTTGGAAAGTTGTCAGTCAATTCCCCCATGCAGGAAAGACAAAAGGAAGAAATGCCTAATAAGACAATAAGACTTGCTTTTTTCATAAAGAGAGATTTTTTGTTATTATTCGGATAAATTTTTGAATTATCCGGATGATTGGGATTCTTCGAGGAGAGTTGCTCAAAGAATTTGTTTTCCCCCTTTTATGTAGTAACTGGAATTATCTGATTTTTAAAGATTTTTGCTTGATTGTATTTCTGTGGATTAGATTTTGGGCGTGGTAGAAATGGTACTTGAGGTTGTTTTGTATCACATTTTCATGTGGTTTTATCAATACCATGCAACTTTCTTTTTTAATGCACCATCATCATGATTAGAATATCTTAAATGATTTTCTGAACGAACTATTTTAAACCAACTAATTATTTACTTCATGAAAAATTTAATTTTCAAACCATTGTGTTTTTTGTTGCTCCTGCTTGGATTAGGGGCATGTAATTCTGAAGAAGCCCTTCCCCCAATGAATCCGTTTTTGGGCGAATGGAAAGCATCCGGTGAGCAGTTTTTAACCCTCACAGTCAATGGAGAAGAAAAATCTTTGGAAGATTTTGGTGTGCAGGTATTAAGAAGCAACACAGCTACTGCTGTTGGGGCGGCTGAGGAATACCTGAGATATACCATCATGGGTCCTATAGATATTTATGAGCCTCTACTGCTGTTAACCCCCCAAGAGTTGTTTGCCGCACAAGTTGAAGGTGAAAGGGTCACAGGAATTTGGAAATTACAGAATTCAGGAAGCGTTTTACACTTGAATTCCCTTGATTTGAGAGATAACGGCTATTACTTCAATATCAAGAGAATTTCAGTAAATGAATTGGAACTGGATTGGTCATGGGAGATGAGTTATATCGGAGAAAACTCGGGTGTGTTTAAGATTAATCTTAAAATCCATCTGAAGAAATAACATGTGCATGGCCTGTGAAATAGACCCGGTCAAAGCTGAAGGCTTTGCCGGGTCCCTTATTGAAATGATCAACCAAGGTGCTATGAGCATTATGATTTCGATTGGTCATCAGACAGGATTATTTGATGTATTGGCGGGTTTGGAGCCTGCTACTTCCCAAGATATTGCCAATCTTTCCGGCCTACATGAGCGTTATGTGCGGGAGTGGCTGAATGCCATGGTTGTTGGTAAAATCATTTTTGTGGATGATACATCTACTTATTACCATTTGCCTATGGAACATGCCCTGGTCTTGAGCAGAAAATTCCCTGGGGATAATATTGCCTTGTTTGCCCAGTATATACCGGTGATTGCCGGTGTGGAACAACAAGTAATCCATTGCTTCAAAAATGGGGGAGGGGTTCCTTATTCCGAGTATGGAAGGTTCCATGAAGTCATGGCTGAAGAAAGTGGGCAGACCATTATTGGAGCTTTATTCGACCATATTCTTCCTTTGATTCCGGGAATCAACCAAAAATTGGAAAAAGGAATTTCGGTTTTGGATATCGGTTGTGGCTCAGGTAGGGCATTGAATCAATTAGGGGAAAAGTTTCCAAATTCAGTATTCCTTGGGATAGACCTCTGCAAAGAGCCAATAGAAAAAGCCAGAAAAAGTGCCGAAGAAATGGGACTTAGAAACGTGTTTTTTCATCAAGCGGATTTGACCTCTTTTAGACTGGATGCTGAGTTTGACCTCGTAACGGCTTTTGATGCCATACATGATCAAGCAAGGCCGGATTTGGTCTTGAAGGCCATTTATAATTGCCTAAAGGACAATGGGGTATTTCTGATGCAGGATATAGATGCTTCTGAAAAAGTCTATAACAACCTCGATCATCCTTTTGGAAGATTGCTTTATAGTATATCCACGCTTCATTGCACTACTGTTTCCTTGGCACAAGGGGGGATGGGATTGGGAACGATGTGGGGTACTGAACAGGCCAAAAGAATGCTTAAACAGGCTGGATTCAATAAAGTGACTGAAAATCGCCTGCCACATGACTTGATGAACTGTTATTTTGTTGTCAGCAAAAACTGAAAAATCCTTTCGCCATTTAATTTTTATGAGGTAAGGAGAAAATGAAATGGTTTGGATCTGATTAAAAAGATTCTCCTAATATGAATTGAAAGCTTATTTTTGTTTGTAATTTTATGATAGCCAATGTATTGTCTTATTTTTTCATCTTTGGTTTTTCACTGTTTTGGTATATCCTGTTAGGGTTATTGTGAAGATTTCACTTCAATCAGGTCAGTTCATGAGTTAGGTATAGAGTGGTAATTAAAATTTGACTAAAACACACTATGGACAAAAATATTCTGATTACATGTGGTTTGATGTGCATTGTATTTTCCTGTCAAAAACCCATTCAGGAAGTTGTTTCTGAAAAAGATCCATTTCAACAGGCCATGAGTCTTTGTTTTGTTCCTGCCGGAATGAAATGGGATTTTTCCGAAGGAAAGGCTCCATTTATGGCGGGAATGGATCTTTTGGACTTCCCGGTTTCAACCGGCAATGATGAGGCAAGGAAATATTTCAATCAAGGGCTTTTGTTGGCCTATGGTTTCAATCACGCAGAGGCTGAGCGTTCTTTTCAATATGCGGCAACTTTGGATCCGGATTTTGCAATGGCTTACTGGGGTCAGGCTTATGTTTTGGGACCCAATTATAATGCCGGAATGGAACCTGAGCATTATGCATTGGCTTTTGCGGCTATTCAAAAAGCCAAGTCAAAGCTGCATCTGGTTTCAGCCAAAGAAGCTGCCTTTATTATGGCCATGGATAAAAGGTATGTGGCAGAGGCCAGAGAAGACAGAACAGAATTGGATGAGGCTTTTGCCGAGGCGATGGGAAAGGTATGGGGAAATTATCCTGATGACCCTGACGCAGGGACAATATATGCAGAAGCATTAATGGATCTTCAACCCTGGGATCTTTGGGATAAAGCCGGCAATCCCAAAGGAAATACCAATCTGATTTTGGAGATTTTGGAAGAAATATTGGCCAAACACCCTGAACATCCAGGGGCCCACCACCTTTACATTCATGCGGTGGAAGGATCAAAAAATCCTGAACGTGGGCTAAATTCTGCTAGAAAATTTGACCAAGGACTTACTCCAATGGCGGGCCATTTGGTCCATATGCCATCCCATATTTATATCCGAACAGGAAATTATCATGAAGGAACCCTCTCTAATCTCAGGGCAGCCAAAGTAGACAGCATTTACATTGAGACCTGTAAAGCACAGGGAACTTATCCCTTAGCCTATTTCCCGCACAATTATCACTTTATGGCCGGAACAGCCATTTTGGAAGGAAATAGCAAATGGGCCGTTTTTGCCGCGGATAGACTATACGACCATTTGGAACTTGGGCTCATGGAAGAGGAAGGCTTGGAAGTTATCCAGCATTTTTCTACAATTCCTTATTTCGTCCGTGTGAAATTTGGCCTTTGGGATGAGATATTGAAATTGGATTTATGGGAAAAAGGGACGGTTTATCAGGAAGGAATCAGGCATTATGCTTTAGGAATGGCTTATTTGGGCAAAGGGGATTTGGAATCATCAGAATCCGAACTCCAAAAATTGCAGAAAATAACTGATAGTGATCAGCTTGGAGATGCCAGTATTTGGGGAATCAATTCACTCCAATCCATTCTCGAAATTGCAACATTAATCCTTGAAGGGGAAATCTTGGCCAGTAAAAACCGATATGATGAAGCCATTGCCAAACTTGCGGAAGCATCAACACTTGAGGATCAATTATTGTACAACGAACCCCCTGATTGGTTTTTGTCCACGCGCCATCATTTGGGGGCTGTGCTTTTAGACGCAGGAAAATATCAGAATGCTGAATCAGTTTTCAGAAAAGACTTAGAAGAGTATCCGAACAATGGATGGGCATATTATGGATTGATGCTGGCACTTGAAAAGTCAGGAAAGACAATGGAGGCAAGTGAGGTAAAAAAACGATTTACTTCTGCCTGGCGTACAGCTGATATTTCCCTAGTATCATCAAGGATCAAATGAGTAATGGCACCAGGAAACGCATTGTCAGAAAAAATTAGGGATTGGGAATTTGATCTTATTTCCAATCCCACAATACAATACTCCAATCCATGGGCAAAGCATCCTTGTACTGATGGATTTCTCTGAATCCAAGCTTTTGATGGGCCCGGATCGATCTTGGATTATTGAGGGCTATTTCTGTGACTGCAAAATCAAATACCCTTTCGTAAGTGGATTTGTAGTACTGATACATTTTGTCAAATATTCCCTTGCCCCTGTAATTTTTACCTACACAGACCTGCCCAACCACCAGGTAATTCCAAGAGGAAAGTGACTTTTCTTGGTATGTCAAAACATTGAATTGCTCAAACATGGGAATTAGGACAGGAATATCTTCCTTTGAAGCTGGCGTCATGGCCAAAACATAAGCTACCACTTTTTCCCTATCTTTTGCAATGACATGAGGAGCCAAATCATTCATTTTTTTAAGCAGTTGAAGATCATGTTTTACAGTAACAAATCCTTCTTCTGGTGAAGAAATCTGCTCAAGGTGGTTTTCTGATTGAAGTTCCAGAATACCCAAAAGATCTGCTTCATTACTGGCAGTTTGGAACATTACCGATTCCATTTTTCTATAGTTTTAATGGTCCTCAAAAAGTAGGCAAAGAATTTTTAAATTTCATTTAAAAAGCAAAGTAAATACTGTCTTTTTTCCTGGTTCTGAATGCACCTCCAAACTTCCTTTGTGCAGGTTCATGATCTGCCTTGAAATGGCCAGTCCGATACCAGAACCTGATTTTTTAGTGGTATAAAAAGGTACAAATATCCTTTCCAGGGCTTCTGGAACAATGCCTTCTCCATGATCAATTACCTGGATAAAGGGATGAGAATGAACATCTAAGCCGGCTTTTAAGATGATTCTCCTATCAGAGGCTTTTTCCATGGCCTCTTTACCGTTTTTGACCAAATTGATCAAAATCATCTGGATCAAATCCTGGTCACCAATAACCTCAAGATCCAATGGGGTAAGGTCACAGACAAGCTGGATTTGGGACTTTGCGAGCTCCTCTTTTAATAGTACCCGGATATTTTCAAATAAGGGTTTGACAAGAAACACTTTTAAATCAGGCTGTGGGATATTGGTATAGTCCCTGTAGGCATTGACAAAATCGACCAGGCCATTGCTTCTTTTCGAGATGGTTTCCAGGCCTTCCGAAAGATCCAAAAAGCTCTCTTTGTCAAGAGATAACTCACCTTCATCACTTTCCTTTACATCTTCCTCCAAAATAACTCCCAGAGAACTGGCCAAACTTGCGATGGGGGTCATGGAATTCATGATTTCATGCCTCAGCACCTTGGTCAGGTTCTGCCAGGCTTCCAATTCATTCTTTTGCAATTCTGATTTGATGTTTTGGAAAGATAAAAGGGTCCAACTTTGTCCTTCCATTTTAAATGCAGCAGATTGAACATTCAGATGAAGCTCATTATTGATTTTTATCGCGAAGGAACCTCCCGGTTTAAGTTTTAGCACCTCCTCCAATAAATTTTTGGACAATTTCCCAAGGTCATGGATGTCTTTAAACTGGGGAATCTGTAAAAGTTGCTTGGCAGCCCCGTTGATTACTCCTATTTTCCCTTTGCTATCGAAAGAGATGATACCGGTATTGATATGTTGGATCATGATCTGGAGAAACAACATCTGTTCTTCTTTCTGTGCCCGGGTTTTTTTGAAAGCCTCAATTACCTCATTGAAGGAAAGGTTCATTTCTCTGAAAGACTTTCCCAAATTGCTGTCTTTGGTAAAAGAGGATGAAAAATCAGAATAGCGGATCGATTCCAAAAAGCGGCTGATTTTCCTATTAGTGACCGTGGTATAGGAAATGAGGTTAAACGAAAGCAAGGCCAAAATCCAAATAAAAAGGAGGCCATACAAGGTGGATTCATATTGAATATACAAAAATGCACCAAGAACAGCTGCTGATACAATCAGAACAACCCTTAAAAGGACACCTAGTGCAAAAGATTTAAAGACCATATCTTTCCAATCTTCTGTACAAAGATGACCTGGTCAATCCTAATTCTTCCGCTGCACGCGTGATATGTCCATTGTGCTTATGGAGTGCTTTACGGATAAGTATTTTCTCTACATCCTCTATATTCAAATGATCCAAAGAAACGGTTTCTTCCTGTTTTTCAGGTATCATGTGTTTCTGTGTGAAAAGGTCTTCAGGCTGTAGTACGCCGTGGGTTGTCATGATGACTGCCCTTTCAATACTATGCTGCAGTTCTCTGATATTCCCCGGCCAATGGTATTTCTGCATTCTTTTGATAAGCGCTTCCCCTGCTTTCCTGATTTCCTTGTTGTATTTTTTGGAATAAATGTCAATGAAATGGTTGGCCAAAAGCGGAATGTCTTCCAATCTGTCCCTTAATGAAGGCAAAGTGATTTCTATGGTATTGATTCGGTACAGCAGGTCTTGCCGGAATTTGTTTTCAAAGACCATGTTATGGACAGGCATGTTGGTAGCAGAGATCAGGCGGATATTTACCGGAATGGGTTTATTGCCACCTACTCTCGTTACTTCCCGGTTTTGAAGGGCCGCCAAAAGTTTTGATTGCAGGGCCAATGGGAGATTTCCTATTTCGTCTAGAAAGAGGGACCCTTTATGAGCCTGCTCAAACCTGCCTGCGCGGTCTTCCTTGGCATCGGTAAATGCACCTTTTTTGTGTCCAAACAACTCACTTTCAAATAGGGTGGAAGTGATCGAACCTAAATCAACACCTACAAATGCTTCCCTATGCCTTTTGGAGTTTCTATGGATGGCACGGGCGATCAATTCTTTTCCTGTACCATTTTCACCCAAGATCAGCACATTGGCATCTGTGGCGGCAACTCTTTCAATGGTTTCAAAGACTTTTATCATGGCCGGGCTTTGACCTATGATGTCTTTGAATTTGCTGTCCATATCTTCAAAAAACTGCTGTTGCTGGTTTTTCAACAGATTGACTTCCATCTTGGATTGCCGCAATTGAAGGGCAGCATTGAGCGTTGCAAGGAGTTTTTCGTTTTCCCATGGTTTGAGGACAAAATCCGTAGCCCCTTCTTTGATGGCTTTTACCGCAGTATTCACATCTCCATAAGCAGTGATAAGCACGACTACTGCCGAAGAATCTATTTCAAGAATCCTGTCCAACCAATAAAATCCTTCCTGTCCACTGCTGACGTCTTTGGTGAAGTTCATGTCCAGCATGATCACATCATATTGTTCATTGACCATCAATATGGGTAATAGCCCAGGGTTGGTCTCTGTATCCACCTGTGCAAAGTGCCTTTTCAAAAAAATCTTTGCTGCCTTCAATAAATCTTCATTGTCATCTACAATTAGGATTTTGCCGGTTTTTTGTTCTTTCATGAGTATCTTCTAATTTATTGAAATTTCTTAACATCATGGCAATCAAAGCAATTGCTGTTACCTGCACTTGGTACTTTGTACAAAATATTCTCCCAAAACCCGTTCCTAAATCAACTGTACCCAACTCGTTTTGCCAAAAACGCCTTTTTCTTTAATTGCTGGCTTATTTTTGTTTAAATGCGTTTGGCTGTTAGATGGAAATCTGTTCGGTAGAGTTGCATGGCTTTGTTCGCTGGCGGACGATTTTGTACGGAATTTTTTAGGAAAGAATACAAAAAACGGGGAATCAGCCAGATTTCAGGCTTTTTAGGCATGGCATACTATTGGCAAATAATTATTCAGAAAAAAATGATTCACGGATAATGGACAGAAAAATTGAGAAAAAGACCTGGACTCCCAAACGTATCGCTTTAGTCGCAGGAGGAGTTTTGTTAGTGGGGTTTATAAGCTATCAATTGTTTTTTGCAGACTCCAGGTCTTCCATGAATGTCAATATGGAACGAATCACCATTGCTACGGTTAAGGAAGGAGAGTTTACTGATTATATTCCAGTAAGTGGCACCATTGAACCTGGGGAGGTATTTTATTTGGATGCTTTGGAAGGAGGAAATATCCAGCAGATTGTGAGAGAGTCAGGAGCTTTGGTAAACCGTGGTGATACCATACTGTTGCTTTCCAATTCCAAACTCCAACTCGAAGTCATGGAAAGGGAATCCGGATTGTATTTCCAGATCAACAACCTGAGGCAAGTGAGGTTGCAATTGGACCAAAATGACCTCAACCAACAGGCCCAATTGGCAGAAATTGATTATCAGATCAGTTTACTTAAGCCCCAATACGAAAGGTTCAGGGAACTGCATACCAAAAAACTGGTTTCAGACAGGGAGTTCGAGGAGGTAAGGGAACAGTACGAATATAACGTCAAACGGAGAAGGTTGACTTATGAAGCCTACAGAAATGATTCCATGTCCCGTGCAATCCAAAAAAAGCAACTGTCGGATTCAGAAAGAAGGATGAACCAGTCTTTGGATGGAGTGGGTCATATTTTGGATAATTTGGCGGTAAGGGCACCGATTTCAGGACAGCTTTCAACCGAACAAATTGAAGTGGGTCAATCTATTACACCGGGGCAAAGGTTTGGTCAAATAGATATTTTGGATAAGTTCAAGGTGAGGGTTCAGATCGATGAATTGTACCTTCCCAGAGTATACACTGGCTTAAAAGGAACATTTAATTTTTCGGGAGGGAGTTATGAAGTTGAGATTTTTAAAATTTATCCCAATGTGACTGCAGGAAGGTTTGAAGTGGATATGGCTTTTACCGGTGAAATACCCAATGGAATAAGAAGGGGGCAAACTGTCAGGATCAGGTTGGAATTGGGTGAAAGCCAGCAGGCTGTATTATTGCCGACAGGAGGATTTTATAAAGATACAGGAGGGAATTGGGTCTTTGTCGTAAACCAGCAATCAGGAAAAGCGGAAAAAAGAGAGATTCGCTTAGGCCGGAAAAATCCCGAATTCTACGAAGTCATTGATGGATTGAAGCCGGGGGAAAAGGTAATCGTCAGCGGCTATGAGAATTTTGGGAAAAATGAGGTGCTGAATCTTAAATGAGAAACTGGAATTTTAGTATTTTTCAGCAAACGGGTTAAAAATTAGACCGATGGATTTTCCATCGGTTTTTTTTTCATCGATGCAACTGTACAGGGTTGGTTTTCATCAATTAGGAAAAGGGACCAATATCTGGCCTGTTTCAATCCTTTTAACTTTAATCTACTACTGCTTTATGAACAAGAGACTTGAAAATAAAATTGCCTTGATTACCGGTGCCGCAAGAGGTATTGGAGCAGCCATTGCCAGAAAATTTCATCAGGAAGGAGCTGTAGTCATTGTAACCGATATTTTAGATACCAAAGGTAAGGTTTTGGTTGCCGAATTGGGGGAAAGGGCCTATTATTTCCATTTGAATGTTAAATATGAGCATGAATGGAAGGACATGTCCAAAATTATAATTACTGAATTTGGAGGACTGGATGTTTTGGTTAATAATGCCGGTATCACCGGATTTTTGGAGACCAATGGCCCCCATGATGCAGAAATGGTGGATCTCGATTCCTGGACAGAAGTCATGGCAGTCAATCTTAATGGAAGCATGTTGGGCTGCAAATATGCCATCGATTGGATGAAAAGAAAAGGAGGGGGAAGTATCATCAACATTTCATCCAGGAGCGGCATTGTGGGAATCCCGGGAGCAGCTGCCTATGCGGCAAGCAAAGCTGCTGTCAGAAACCATACCAAGTCGGTAGCTTTACATTGTGCCGAAAAAGGTTACCACATAAGGTGTAATTCTATCCACCCTGCCGCCATCATGACTCCCATGTGGGATGTAATGTTAGGGGAGGGGGAAGTCAGGGACCTGATCATAGCCTCCGTTGAAAAAGGTATTCCGATGGGACATTTTGGCCAACCGGAAGATGTGGCATATGCAGCTTTGTATCTTGCCTCAGTGGAGTCCAAATATGTGACCGGAATTGAGTTGAACGTAGATGGGGGCATTTTGGCTGGAGCCGAAGCTAAACCTGAACCGATGGGAGAATAACAAAAAACTCAAAATATATTTTTTGTTTGTCCGTGCGCGGACGAAAATGTTCGGAAATTTTGAGTGAAAAAGTAAAAAATGGCCTGTATAATTGATTAATGGCCTTTTTCTTTATGGCATACGATTGGCCTTAGCAATCACAGGTAAATTTTAACATTTGACAAATTTCAGCATACCTATGGAAAATATCATCAAGACAGTTAATCTCAAAAAGCTTTACACCACAGAAGAGGTAGAGACCACCGCTTTGGACGATATCAATATCGAAATCAAAAAGGGTGAATTTGTGGCCATCATGGGGCCTTCAGGATGTGGTAAATCCACATTGTTAAATATCATCGGACTTTTGGACAACCCCGAAGCAGGTCAATACCATTTTCTTGACCAGGAAGTTGCAAGATTTTCTGAGAGGCAGCGCTCTCAACTGAGGAAGGGTAATATTGGTTTTGTCTTTCAGAGCTTTAACCTGATCGATGAGCTGACAGTATTTGAAAATGTGGAACTTCCCTTGCTGTATTTAAAAACTCCAGCCGATGAAAGAAAAAGAAGGGTGGAAGAAGTCCTTACCAGGATGAATATTATGCACAGAAGGGACCATTTCCCACAGCAGCTTTCCGGTGGTCAACAGCAGAGGGTGGCTATAGCCCGAGCAATCGTAGCGAAGCCTTCTGTGATTTTGGCAGATGAACCTACAGGTAACCTGGATTCCGCCAATGGGGAAGAGGTAATGCGGCTTCTGGAGGAATTGAACAATGAAGGTACTACCATTGTGATGGTAACCCACTCGCCCCATGATGCCAATTATGCGCATAGGATTATCAATCTCTTTGATGGGAAGGTGGTGACGGAAAATATCAGGGAGCAATTTCATATTTAGATGAGAAGCGAGAAGCGAGACTTGAGAAATAAGAAATGAGTGTCACGTCCTGAAATAGCTTGACAGATTAAGTCAAACTAAAAACAGGAAAAAAATGACAAAAACGGTTCGGGAATTTAACAGGTACAGTATTAGCTTCAAGAAGCAAGTAGTAGAGGAGCTGGAAAATGGAAGTTCCTATTCTTATCTTCAAAAGAAGTATGATATTAGAGGAGCGGAGACGATCCAGAGGTGGGTCAGGTCCTTTGGCAGGGATCATTTGTTGAACAAAAGGGTTAGAATAGAGACTATGGATGAGAAGAGAAGACTTAAGGAACTGGAAGAGGAGAACAAGAGGTTAAAACTTGCCTTGGCCGATTCGATAGTTGCCAACAAGATGCTTGAGACGCTGATAGATGTTTCAAATGATGAATACAAGACGGATTTAAAAAAAAACTTTGGCAACGGACTGTTTCAAAAAGGCCTGAAGAAGTGAGCGTTAAGTCCGGTTGTACTTACTTTGGTTACAGTAGGTCAGCATATTATGGTTGGATGGACTCCAAGTTGAAGGAGGAAGCGCAATACGACCTGGTATTGGAGCTTGTCCGGGATTACCGGAGGACGCATCCGATGATGGGCACAAGAAAGCTTCAGGAGTTGATCAGAGAAGATGCGGTGAGGTTGGAGATCAGCATAGGAAGGGACAGGCTCTTTGAGTTGTTGCGTTCTGAAGGCTTGCTGGTCAAGCGCAAGAGGAAGTATGTTGTTACAACGCAGTCATTTATGCGCTACAGTAAATATGAGGATCTGTTCAATGGCAATGTCTGGACCACTGCCCATCAGGCCTGGGTTTCGGACATAACCTATATCCGTGTCGGGGATTCCTTCAGGTACCTGTATCTTATTACCGATGCATACAGCAGGAAGATAGTAGGATGGTATTTGGGGAATACGCTTGAGTCAAAATGTGCTGTAGAAGCCTTAAAAATGGCGATAGAACAATGTCCGTCAACAGAAGGCATTGTTCATCACTCAGATAGGGGCTTTCAGTATTGCAGTAAGATTTATACTGAATTACTGGAAAAGGAAGGTATAAAGTCCAGTATGGGAGAAGCAGGGAATTGCTATGATAATGCAATGGCAGAGCGGGTTAACGGGATTCTGAAGATTGAATATAAACTTGGGGACAGGTTTAAGAATCTCAAAGAAGCGTTTGCAGCAGTAAGGCATGGAGTATGGGCCTACAATGAAAAGAGGCCACATTGTTCATTAAATATGAAGAAGCCGATTGAGGTACATGAGGGACTAACAGTGTTTTCATCTCTCAAACGCAAAAGTAGCCCAAGACAGAGACCTGTCAAGGCTATATAAACGTCGCTTCGCTCCGGCCTTGACAGGTCTCCTTACTTGGGCTCTAGGGCATTTAAGAGGATTGAAAATAAAAGAAAAAACAAAGAAAAAAGTGTCAAGTAAAATCAGGACGTGACAGAGAAACAAGAGACAAGAAACAAGACTAATGCGGAAGTTAAAAGTCGGATTTCGGAATGAAAATTTGTAAGTACCATCCCCCTTGGCGGACAAGTTGTACCATGTCATTTCAGAAGAGGTAATTACAAAAGAAGGGACTATGACACAAACTGTGTAAGTTGGTTTCACTACTTACGAAGTTAAAGTTAAACCTCGAAATTCTCTGTGTGATTTAGAAGAAATCGCACAGGGAATTTGAGGAACCCGCGGTAGGCGCCCCCCGGTCTGTGTGTGGACAATTTCTTACCTTTATAACACACAGATTACAAAAATGAAAAAAGAAGATCTCCTAAATGATGACTTCCTCAAGCAGTTCAGGACTGCCGGGGAGCTTAATTCCTTCCTTCAACAGCTTCAGAAAAGAGCCGTTGAGAAAATGCTTGAAGGCGAGCTGGATGCCCATCTTGGCTATGAAAAGCATCAGAATTCCGATAATCCCAATTCAAGGAACGGCTATTCCACCAAAACAATAAAAAACACATTTGGGGAAGCTGAAATCAGAGTCCCAAGAGACAGGGACGGCAGCTTTGAGCCTGCCCTTGTGCCCAAACGCAGAAGCATGGCGGAGGGCGTTGAAAACGTGATCATTTCCATGTATGCCAAGGGAATGTCAAACCAGGACATCGAAGAACAGATCCGGGAGCTTTATGACATCAATGTTTCCTCCTCCACCATCTCAAGGGTTACCGGTGCCGTAGCGGAGGATATTGTTGCATGGAGAAACAGGCCGCTTGACCCTGTATACCTGATCGTTTGGATGGATGGTATATCCTTCAAAGTCAGGGAGAACTCCAAAGTGGTCAACAAGACCGTTTATATTGCCGTTGGCCTCAGAACTAACGGCCTTAAAGAGATCCTAGGCCTTTGGCTTGGCAAGAATGAATCTTCGGCTTTCTGGATGGGGGTACTCACCGACCTGAAAGCCAGAGGGGTTGAAGATATTCTCATAACGGCAACTGACAACCTGAACGGGTTTACTGATACGATAAAAGCTTCATTCCCCCAATCAGTCACTCAGATATGTGTCGTCCACCAGATCAGAAACGCATGTAGATATGTCGCATGGAAAGACCGCAGGGCGTTTACAAGGGATATGAAGGAAATTTATACCGCCCCTACAAAAGATGCTGCTTGGGCTGCCCTGAACGATTTTGCCAAAAAATGGGAATCCAAATACGCTTATGCCATCAAAAGCTGGAGGGACAACTGGGATGAACTCACCGTTTTCTTCGATTACCCGGCTGAAATCCGTAAAATCATCTATACCACCAACCTGATTGAAAATCTCAATGGAAAGATCAGAAAATACACCAAAAACAAGCTCTCTTTCCCGACAGATGATGCCGTAATGAAGTCTGTTTTCCTGGCTGCAAGAGAAGCATCGAAAAAATGGACTATGCCTATCAGAGACTGGGGAGCTATTCTTAACAGTTTCCTGCTTATATTTGGTGATAGGGTCAGGCTTCTTGATACCTGACAATAAAACCATAATTTGAAGTTTACACACTTATCGGGATAGTGTCCAAAAGAAAAATCAAGAAGGTCTTGTCCCGAGGAATTCCAAGAGCTCAAATTGAAGTGATAGATTTTCGAACGATGGTCTGAAAACAGTTACAACCATTACAACAAAACCCTAGGACGGGTCTAATTAATCCTGACAACCTTACAACCCTTTTCACTATGTTTTCCAACTACTTCAAAATCGCTATTCGTGGCTTTGCCAAGCATAAGTTGACTTTTTTCATCAACCTCTTTGGTCTGGCTTTGGGCTTATGGGCCACCATTTCCATTGGTTTGTGGGTCAAGAGCGAGCTGAATATGAACCAGTCCTTCCCTGAAATGGAACAGGTTTACCGGATCATGGAACACCAGCGTTATGGTTCCGATATTTTTACCACCAACTCCACACCAGGTGTTTTGGCAGCTGCCTTGAAAGAAGAGTTTCCGGAAGTGGAACGTTCGGCTTGCTATTCTTGGAATGAGACCCTGCTGTTTGTCGTAGGAGACACGAAGCTTAACATTTCAGGTTTCTATGCTGAACCTGATTACCTTCATATCATGCAGTACAAATTTTTGCATGGAAGCAGAGATTTGGCTTTAACTGAGCCTAGCCATATTGTACTGACAGATGAGGCGGCGATCAAGTTTTTTGGAAAGGCAGATGTAATTGGGGAAACTGTACTAATGAAGGAAACTGATGGTGAAACATCCTTTATAGTTACAGGGGTGATTAAGCGTAATCCCCAGGAAGTGAGCAGTCAGTTTGAATTCATATTGCCCGCTCAATTCTGGTTTGACAAACCATACAATGGATGGCTAAAACATTGGGGAAACAATGGTCCAAGTACCATTGTAAAATTGCATAAGGATACTGACGCAAAGGGATTTTCTGCCAAAATAGAAGATTTTATCGCGCAAAGAAATGAGGGAAGTAATGTGCAGCTTTTTGCTTATCCCCAAAAGGGCCTTTACCTCTATGGAAGTTTCAAAGATGGCATGCAACAAGGAGGAAGGATCGAATATGTTAGGCTGTTTTCTCTTATTGGGATTTTTGTCCTTTTGATTGCCTGTATCAATTTTATGAATCTCTCTACTGCCAAATCCCAAAAGCGGTACAAAGAAGTTGGTGTGAGAAAAGTGGTCGGCGCAGAGAAAAATGAATTGGTCTCTCAGTTTTTGACCGAATCCATTTTAATTTCCTTTGCTGCTGGTGTTGTGGCTTTGCTGTTGGTGGAATTGACCCTCCCTATATTCAACAACCTGACCGGAAAAGTAATGGTAATTCCTTATACTGATTGGGTTTTTTGGGCTCAATTGTTATTGGTACTTATGATTACCGGAATAGTAGCGGGAAGCTATCCTGCATTTTATATGTCTGCTACCAAGGTGGTTTCAGTATTCAGAAATTTTACCAAATCAGGAAGAGGGGTAGTGGTGGCAAGAAAAGGCCTGGTCCTTTTTCAGTTCATCTTGGCGACCATGTTGATTTTGGCCACGATTGTGGTATTTAAACAAATCAACTTTGCGCTGAACAAAGATCTGGGTTACAACAAAGACCAATTGCTCCTGGTGCAGCTGGAAGGAAGGTTGTTTGATAATTATGATATTTTCAAGGAAGAATTGAAGCAACTGCCGCATGTTCAATCAGTGACACGTTCTAATCATTCTCTTTTGGGAAGAATGTCCAATACAGGCAGTGTTTCATGGGAAGGTAAAGATCCTGATTTCAAAGCCCTTTTTGAAATTATGCGGGTGGATTATGATTTTATTCAGACTATGGGCTTAAAGTTGATCCAAGGAGAGGATTATTCTATAGAAAGAGCTTCCGACTCTTTGTCAAAGGTAATCATCAATAGAAGGGCTTATGAACTCATTTCACAAGATCAACCTGACCCAGTCAGTATCACTTGGGATGAGGAGCTGCAAATCCTTGGAGTCGTGGAGGATTTTCATTTCCAGAGTTTTCATCAGGGCATGGAACCCGCTATTATTATTCTTGACCCTTCATTTGCCACCAGGGCATATATCAAAGTTTCACCAGGGCATATGCGTGAAACTTTGGAAGAGATCAAAAAAACAGCAGAAGCATTCGAGCCTTTATTCCCTTTCCAATATGTTTTTATGGATGACAATTATGCCAGTTTGTATGAAGAAGACATCAGAACGAGGGAGTTAGCGAAGTACTTCAGCATCCTGACCATCCTGATTTCCTGTTTGGGTTTGTTTGGTCTCTCTGCCCATATAGCGGAACAAAAAACAAAAGAGATTGGCATCCGAAAAGTGTTGGGAGCAAGTACCTTGTCCATTCTCCATGTGATCAATAGGGAATTTATAATGATTGTTTCCATTTCTGTTTTAATCGGTTCTGCCATCGCCTGTTGGTTGATACAGGATTGGTTGGAAGGGTATGCCTACAGGATTGATTTTGAGTGGTGGTTTATCCCAATGGCAGCTGGGGTTATTTTCGCAATAGCCTACCTTACAGTAAGCCTGCAGGCTTGGAAAGCTGCTCAGATTAATCCTGTGGGAACTTTAAAATCTGAATAAAAAATATTTTAACTGAATTTGTAGCGCTGAAGGCAGCTACACCGTCAAGGTTTTGACTAGTAAGATTTTTTAGATTAATGGTTAAGTTTACGGTCCTTTTTTATCAATTTTCGTTTTTTAGGAGCGGATTTTGGTATTAAAGGGCCGGATTTTTTTGTTGGTAGTCCAATTCCTATGATAAATTTTGATATTTCAAACTACAACTTTTGTAAAATATGCATAAAATATTGGTATTGAAAGAATTAAATGTGTAACTTTAGACTGACAAATCAGGTGTCAATAGAAGTTCGATTTTTAAAAGACCGGAAAATTTGGAAAGGAACTATCCCATAGCGATTGTTTTAGTGGATGACGATGAATCCGTCAACTACATCAATAAGATCGTTATCCGTCATTTTGGATTTGATGGAGATGTTATTCCCTTTGATGATTCTGAATTGGCCTTTGATTACCTGACCGGAATTACCAGCGATTTTCTTCCAAAACTGGACCCTAATGCCAGGTATTTGGTTTTTTTGGATCTGAATATGCCCAATTTCAACGGCTGGCACTTTTTGAACAGGTACCTTACCTTACATGAAAGTAAGAGAAAGCATTTCAAATTTGTAGTGCTGACCAATTCTACTGATCCTCAGGATAAAATGCAGGCCCTGCAGTATGCTGATGTGATTGGTTTTGCAAGAAAGCCTTTGACGATCAATATGTTCAAAGACATCATGGAGATGTTTGCGGTTGGTAAGAGAATTGGCTAAATCTCTTTCTTTTTAAGTATTGAATCTGTCCGCTGACGGGCAATACTGTTCGGATATTTTTCCTGGATTTTTTGAATAACCCCTTAAATCGTTTGTTTTTGAGCTTTTTTTCATGGCATGGTGATGGATATATGTTTCAGGTCTTTTAATTGGCTACTGCCCTTTGGAAGCTGAACCAACGATTATAATCCACTCTTTGAATTGAGCGCTATGTGGAAAAACTATTTTAAAATTTCTTTTAGAAATCTTAAAAAGCGAAAGCTTTACACAGGGATCAATGTACTGGGCTTAAGTATTGCCATTGTCAGTTTTTTGGCCATTTCCCTCTACATTTATCATGAATGGTCTTTTGACCGCATGTACACGGATTACCAAAGGATCTATAAGTTCAACCAAGAATTTGTTTCCAATGGAGAGACCCAGACTGTACAATCTACACCTTCAATGCTTGTTCCTGTGTTATTGGAGGAATTTGAAGAAGTAGAAACGGCCACTTTGGTCTTTGACCTGAGTATGTTTTCATCTGTAGTGGTGGAAGGGGATGATCTCTTGGTGGAGGAAGACCGCTTTGCTTTTGTGGATGAGCGCTTTTTTGAAGTTTTTGATTTTGAACTGCTCGCAGGAAGTATAGAAAAAGTTTTAACGGAACCCAATCAATTGGTGCTGCCTTTTAGCACTGCCTCCAGATATTATGGTAATGCAATTGATGCTTTGGGAAAAAGCTTGAAGGTGGATGGAGCTGAATATGTGGTTACCGGAGTGATGGAGGACTTTCCATCCAATAGTCATTTGGATTTTGATCTTTTGGGATCATTCAAAACCCACAGGCATGGGAGAAATCCGGAATGGATGCCATCAAATTACCTTTCTTATGCCAAGTTGAAATCCGGAATTGACCACGCACTTTTCCAGGAGAAAATCAGCCAAATGGTAGAGAAGTATTTTGGTGAAATGCAAAGAAGTTATGGTTTTAAGACAGCTTTTCACTATCAACCGGTGTCCAGCATACACTTGGGGAATTCCGCTCCCAACGGTATAAAACCAGCTGTTGATGTGAAAAACTTATATATTTTTGGACTGATTGCATTGTTATTGATTTTAATAGGTGTAATCAATTATATCAACCTAGCTACAGCTGAGGCCACTGAGAGGAATAAGGAAGTGGGTATGCGAAAAATACTTGGGGCAAACAGAAAACAATTGTTTGGTCAGTTTGTCTCGGAGTCCTTCCTACTTACCCTCTCTGCAATAATCTTTTCGATTACTTTGTTATATTTCTTAAATCCATTTTTTGAAAATCTTTCGGGGGTGGGCCTACAACTGGATCTGATTTTCACACCCATCGGAATGTTGTTTTTATCTATCCTTTTGCTAGGCATAGGTTTTCTGTCCGGTTTTTACCCTTCTTTGATTCTTTCGCGCATGGAACCCCTCAAAGCCCTTGGTAAACAGACAAAAATTGGGGGAGGAGCTTGGTTAAGGAAGTCCTTGGTAGTTTTTCAGTTTTTTGTTTCCATTTCTCTTTTGATTGCCACCCTGATTGTCCATAGACAGTTGCAGTATATGCAGGAAGTCAATTTAGGCTATGAAAGAGAAGAACTTATTGCCATGGGCTACCATTACCGGATGGGCAAGTCAATAGATAGTTTTCAGAATGAACTTATGCGTCAGGGCTTGGTTCAATCAGCAAGTCTTGCGGCAGACATGCCCATATTCATCAAGGCAGGTTACAGGATCTTCCCAGGGGGAGACAACCAGAAAGAGATCATGATCACAGGATATTCAGGTGACCATAGCATTGTTCAGACTTTAGGGTTAAACCTGCTTGCAGGCAATGATTTTGTTGAATCGGATCTATCGAGAAGCCAGGCTTCTGAATCCAATATCCATAACTATTGCATGCTCAATGAGGCTGCTGTTGCAGAATTGGGCTGGACCCCACAGCAAGCCATAGGGAAAAAAGTGGATTTTGGAGGGGGACTTTCTGAAGTCAAAGCCGTCATCGGTAATTTCTATTTTAATTCTTTGCACCATCAGGTGGGACCTTTGGCCATTTTCATTGATCCGGATAATGCGAATGTAATATTGGCCAGGTTACCTAAAGGCATTCCAGCATATTTTCTAACTGAAATTGAAAAGAACTGGACTGCATTATTTCCTGATAGGCCATTTACCTACAAGTTTGTAGATCAGGAATATGCCAGCATGTACAGGGCAGAAGAAAGGATAGGAACGATATTTTCCTTATTTGCCGGGATTGCAGTGTTTATAGCCTGCATGGGATTATTCGGTTTGGTCTCTTATGTAGCCTTGCGAAGGACAAGGGAGATATCCATCAGAAAGGTGCTGGGTGCAGGGACAAGTGATGTTTTGAAGATGCTTTCTGCGGACTTCTTTGCCTTGCTGCTTGTTTCAGCTCTCTTGGCTGTAAGTTTTGGAATATGGTTTTCTGGGAACTGGCTGTCAGATTTTGCCTATAAAACAACTGTTCCTGCCTGGATTTATATTGTTGCTATTGCCTTGGTGTTCCTTATTTCAATGCTGACTGTGGGTTACCGGACCATGAAGGTGTTTGCCCAGAACCCTGTTAGCAATCTGAAGGAGGACTGAGGGAATGTAGAATGTAGAGTGAGAAATTAGGAATGAGGTGTCACGTCCTGAAATAGCTTGACAGATTAAGTCAAACTAAAAACAGGAAAAAAATGACAAAAACGGTTCGGGAATTTAACAGGTACAGTATTAGCTTCAAGAAGCAAGTAGTAGAGGAGCTGGAAAATGGAAGTTCCTATTCTTATCTTCAAAAGAAGTATGATATTAGAGGAGCGGAGACGATCCAGAGGTGGGTCAGGTCCTTTGGCAGGGATCATTTGTTGAACAAAAGGGTTAGAATAGAGACTATGGATGAGAAGAGAAGACTTAAGGAACTGGAAGAGGAGAACAAGAGGTTAAAACTTGCCTTGGCCGATTCGATAGTTGCCAACAAGATGCTTGAGACGCTGATAGATGTTGCAAATGATGAATACAAGACGGATTTAAAAAAAAACTTTGGCAACGGACTGTTTCAAAAAGGCCTGAAGAAGTGAGCGTTAAGTCCGGTTGTACTTACTTTGGTTACAGTAGGTCAGCATATTATGGTTGGATGGACTCCAAGTTGAAGGAGGAAGCGCAATACGACCTGGTATTGGAGCTTGTCCGGGATTACCGGAGGACGCATCCGATGATGGGCACAAGAAAGCTTCAGGAGTTGATCAGAGAAGATGCGGTGAGGTTGGAGATCAGCATAGGAAGGGACAGGCTCTTTGAGTTGTTGCGTTCTGAAGGCTTGCTGGTCAAGCGCAAGAGGAAGTATGTTGTTACAACGCAGTCATTTATGCGCTACAGTAAATATGAGGATCTGTTCAATGGCAATGTCTGGACCACTGCCCATCAGGCCTGGGTTTCGGACATAACCTATATCCGTGTCGGGGATTCCTTCAGGTACCTGTATCTTATTACCGATGCATACAGCAGGAAGATAGTAGGATGGTATTTGGGGAATACGCTTGAGTCAAAATGTGCTGTAGAAGCCTTAAAAATGGCGATAGAACAATGTCCGTCAACAGAAGGCATTGTTCATCACTCAGATAGGGGCTTTCAGTATTGCAGTAAGATTTATACTGAATTACTGGAAAAGGAAGGTATAAAGTCCAGTATGGGAGAAGCAGGGAATTGCTATGATAATGCAATGGCAGAGCGGGTTAACGGGATTCTGAAGATTGAATATAAACTTGGGGACAGGTTTAAGAATCTCAAAGAAGCGTTTGCAGCAGTAAGGCATGGAGTATGGGCCTACAATGAAAAGAGGCCACATTGTTCATTAAATATGAAGAAGCCGATTGAGGTACATGAGGGACTAACAGTGTTTTCATCTCTCAAACGCAAAAGTAGCCCAAGACAGAGACCTGTCAAGGCTATATAAACGTCGCTTCGCTCCGGCCTTGACAGGTCTCCTTACTTGGGCTCTAGGGCATTTAAGAGGATTGAAAATAAAAGAAAAAACAAAGAAAAAAGTGTCAAGTAAAATCAGGACGTGACAAGGAAGTTTTGAAGAGTTGATTTAAGGGTTAAAAATTTTCAATAAGAAGGCATTCGCTCTCAAAAAGTGTCAAGGAATGTCAGTCGGGACCCTTTCAATTGAGAATGAAAAAAGAGACATGAAATAAGATCAATCGAGAAGGGTGAGTATTATAGATTTAAGTGCCGCATCGATTACAATCAAAATATGAAAATTATGCTGACAAACTACTTCAAAATTTTTATTAGAAACCTTAAAAAGAATCCAGCGTACATGCTGATCAATATTTTGGGTCTTTCTGTTGGGATGACTGCCAGTATATTGATATTTCTTTTTGTCCAGCATGAGTTGAGTTACGACAAATACCACGAAAAATCTGATAGGATTTACCGTTTGTCACGTTCTTTTTTCAGTCAAAACGGGGAGGTTAACCTTCATCTAGGACACTTGGCGCCACCTTTTGGCCCCTTGCTCAAATCAGATTTCCAACAAGATGTGGAAGAGGTAGTCAGAGTAATGAATACCAACTTGATTCTTAAAAATGAAGATAACATTTTCGAAGAAAACAGATTCTATTTCACCGATCCGGAAATTTTTAATGTCTTTTCTTGGAAAGTATTGGATGGCAATCCCGAAACAGCATTGAGTTTTCCTGATGGTTTGATCATCTCAGAGAGTATGGCAAGGAAATATTTTGGCAATGCTGATCCCATTGGTAAAAGTTTGGAGTTAAAAGCAGGTCCTGTTTCTACCAATATGCAAGTCAGGGCGGTGATGCAAGACATTCCTGATAATTCCCACTTTAAAGCTGACTTTTTGGCTACTATGGAACTGGTAACTGATTTCTATGGAGGTTATGAACAAATGATGAAAAACTTTGGATCGAATAATTTTGGGACTTACCTACTGCTCAGAGAAGGGGCTGACATTGCCAGTATTGAAGCCAGGATACCAGATTTTCTCAACCGCCATATCCAAGTAGGGGAAGACGGAACAATGCCTTCGACTTGGACTGCTTTGCATCCATGGCGCATCACTGATATCCATTTGCACTCCAACCTGGATTCAGAATTGGAACCCAACAGTAGCATTGAATATGTATATATTTATACTGCAATCGCCATTTTTATTTTACTGATAGCCTGCGTGAATTTTATGAACCTAGCAACCGCCCGGTCTGCCAAGAGGGCATTGGAAGTTGGGCTGAGAAAGGTTTTAGGTGCTGAAAAGGAATTGCTAGTAGGTCAATTTATGAGCGAGACCATCTTGATGACCATGATGGCAGCAGTTCTTGCTTTGGTTTTGGCATGGTTGGCCCTGCCTGTATTTGGCAATTTCACTGGAAAGGAACTTAGCCTAAATTTATTACATCATCCAGAGTACCTATTGGGTTTATTGATTTTGGTCATTGTTGTCGGGATGATTGCAGGAAGCTATCCTTCACTTTTCCTTTCGGGATTTCAGCCTGTAAAAGTGCTGAAAGGTACATACAAGATTGGTTCTATCCATGAAAAACTCAGGTCAGCATTGGTCGTCGGACAGTTTGCCATTTCTATCATTTTGATAGTTGCGGTCTTGGTAGTGATCAATCAGCTCAATTTTATGAAAAATAAGGAATTGGGTTTTGACAAGGAAAGGGTAATTGTTCTACCGGCCTATCAAGAATTGGTGGATAATTATGAGAATCTGAGCCAAAGGTATTTACAGCACCCTGGAATAGAGTCCCTGGCTTTGGCTTCCCGGGTGCCTTCTGGAAGGTTGTTGGATGCTATGGAAACCCGGGCTGAGGTCAACGGAAGTCTTACGCCTATGGATATTCGCCTGGCCGACATCCATGTAAGTCATAGTTTTATGGAAACTTTTGGTATTGAAATGGCAGCAGGTCGTGACTTTGATTATCAACTTGCTTCTGACAGCACCCAGGCTTTTTTGCTGAATGAATCTGCAATTAGGGCTATTGGATGGGCCTCTCCGGAGGAGGCTTTAGGCAAAGCACTTCATTATGGACCAAGAAGGGGTTATATCGTAGGGGTGGTTAAAGATTTTCACTTTGAATCCCTACATCAGCCTATCAGCCCCATGGTTTTTATGATTCCCGATACCCGTTTCAATTTGATAGCAATCAGGTTAAAACAAGGTTTAGAGGAAGATGCCATAGCCTATTTAAAAGAAGAATGGATTGCTTTGAAACCAGATTTTCCTTTCAATTATTTCACCATTGAAGACAGGTTTGAGCAACAATATAAGGCTGAGGAAAAAGTAGGTACGGTTTTCGGTTTTTTTGCCGGATTGGCCATTCTTATCTCAGTATTGGGCTTATTTGGTCTTTCTGCTTATGCTACAGAACAGCGCACCAAGGAAATTGGAGTAAGAAAAGTCATGGGAGCAAGTATTGGCAATATTGTTCTTCTTCTTGGTAAGGATTTTCTCAAATTGGTACTTATTGGCTTTCTAATCGCTGTGCCAATCGCTTGGTATGTCATGGATTCATGGCTGGAAGGTTTTGCTTATAGCATTTCTATTTCATGGCTTGTTTTTATTATAGCAGGTTTCATCGCGGCTTTTATTGCTGCACTGACAGTTAGCAGTCAATCCATCAGGGCAGCTATGGTCAATCCGGTGGATGCTTTTAAAGTTGTGTAACAATTATTCTGAATGGGTATAAAAAAAACTAAGTGCACCCATAAAAGCAGGAGTTTAAGTTTTAAATATCACCAATATGATAATCAATTATTTAAAGATTTTTGTAAGAAATTTCAAAAGGTTCTCAGGTCATTCTTTTTTGACCTTGTTAGGTCTATCCATTGCCATTGCATGTGCATTATTGATTTATCTCTGGGGACAACATCAATGGTCTTTTGATAAATTTCATGCGGATGCAGACAAGTTGTATAAGGTGATAACCCATAGGGATGCTGATGGATCCAAACAGACCTTTTTCTTGGCAGGACACAATATAGATATTACAGGTGTGCCTGAAGTAGAGGCTGTTACCCATATTTCCACCGGTAACCGATGGCCGCATGAATTATGCTTTTGGCCTGATAGGAAAGTGGATGAATGCGTTTATTTAAATGGAGTGTATGCCAGTGAAAACCTGTTTGATACTTTTAGTTTTCCAATAGTCAAAGGCGTTCAAGAGCCATTAAATAATCCCGCCTCAATAGCCATTTCTGAAAAAATGGCTGAAACTTTGTATGGATCGGAGGATCCTATTGGAAAAACCATTATGGTGGACCGAAGCAAGGAGGTTATAGTAACAGCAGTTTTCCGAAATATCCCTGAATTTTCTTCTATCAAATTTGATTTTGCTTTGCCTATGGATGTACTTCAGAAGCAGTGGGGAATGACCAGAGAGCAATTGGACGGCAATTTTTTTGATGTCTATATCAAAGGAATTTCAGGTACAAATGCTTCCCTGATTTCTGAAAAACTCAATGATCCAAGGGTAATAGGGGAGAGCAATAAATCTTATGGATTGGTTTATGAAGCGGTTCCTTTTTCCAAATTTTATCTGAACAGCAATTATGAAAACGGTATCAATAAAGGAGGAAAAATAGATCAGATCATTCAATTCGGGCTGATCGGGCTATTACTCATTTTAGTTGCCATAACCAACTTCATCAACCTCACTACGGCTAGGGCTTCATTAAGGGCTAAGGAGATCGGTGTCAAAAAGGCAATCGGAGCAAATAGAAAGCATTTGATTTTCCAGTTTTTATTCGAATCCTATTTGATGGTCTTTATGGCCTTTCTTGTAGGTTTTTCTTTGACAGGATTGCTGCTGCCTGCTTTTAACCGATTGGTTGGCGAGCAACTGAGTTTAATGCAACTGATCAATATTAATTCCGTTATCTTTTTCTTGGGATTTCTCTTGTTGATGACCTTGTTATCCGGAGCCTATCCTGCATTCCTACTGTCCTCCTTACGTACTGCCAGGATTCTCAAAGGTTTATCTTCGGTAAATTCCGATTCATTAAACATCCGAAAGGCTTTGATCACCTTTCAGCTAGCAGTATCTATTGGGATCATTCTGTTCGGAAGCATTATTTACTATCAGTTGGATTTTGTTCAGACAAAAAATCTTGGGTTCGACAGAGAGAATGTCATCAGATTGGAACCTACTTACAGGTTGCTTCAAAATTATGGGCCCTTTAAAAATGAATTGTTAAAATATGCTGAAATCGAGCAACTGAGTGCTTCTGATGCCAATCCCCTTGAGGCAGGTGCAGGTACTGTGTTGGTTCAATGGCCCGGGAAATCTCCAGAAACCCAGGTTTCTTTTCAGGTTATCGGGAGCCAATTTGATTTTCCTGAATTACTTGGCCTTCAGATTACAGATGGAAGAAGTTTTCATTCAGAAAAGGATACTAAGGATTCAACGGCCACCGAGGCGGTCATTTCATTGAATGCTGCCAAAATGATGGGACTCAGCGATCCTGTCGGAGCGACTATTAGATTGTATGATTATATCAGCTGCGAAATCATCGGAGTAGTCAATGATTTTCATACCAATTCCATGAAGGAATCCATGGAACCTGTAATCATTTACAGAAAGCCCATTGAGCAGGTTTCAGCCATATATGTCAAATATGCACCGGGCAAGGCAAGAGAGGCAGTGGATGCCCTAAAATCTGTATACAGTGAAATTGAACCTGATTTTACTATGAAATACTGGTTTCAGGACCAAACCTTTGATAATCTGTATAAATCAGAAATCGTGGTTTCCAGATTGGTAATCATTTTTTCATTTATTTGTTTTGTTACGGCTGTGATAGGCATCATAGGATTGGCCACATTCAATGCCATGCGCAAAACCAAAGAAATAGGAATAAGGAGAGTTTTTGGGGCATCTTCCAATCAGGTAATGGGAGTGATGGTTTCCGAATTTATCTGGCCGGTATTATTGGCTTTGGGATTGGCGATTCCCTTGTCCTGGTATGCAGGAAAAGAATGGCTGATGGGTTTTGCCTATAGGATTAATTTCCCATGGCAAATCATTGGATTGCTTTTATTCGGTTTGCTAATAATTATTTTCCTGATCATTTGGTTCCATGCCCAAAAAACCATATCAGCCAATCCTACAGCATCTTTGAGAAGTGAGTGAGTTCTCTAAATTGATTGATCTTAACCAAATTTAGTACTTGCCAATCTCAGGGCTTTAATTTGACTTATGTTTTCTGCCTCACAATCAATATGAACAACTTGATTGGCAGGATTAATTAAAATTAGGAATGGAAAATCCTTAAAAAGTCTAAATGGATAAAAATTGATAGATGCCTTAAGCGTCATATTTTGTCCGTCAGCGGACGAAGGTGTTCGGGTTAAAATTCATTTTGAATAACAGAAAGGCCCCAAATCAGCTGATTTGGGGCCTTTTTTATGGCATGGGAATGGAATAAGGATAAGTGGGAAAGGGAAATGATTAATTCGGATGCCGAAAGTCGGATTTCGGAAAAAGGTGTCACGTCCTGAAATAGCTTGACAGATTAAGTCAAACTAAAAACAGGAAAAAAATGACAAAAACGGTTCGGGAATTTAACAGGTACAGTATTAGCTTCAAGAAGCAAGTAGTAGAGGAGCTGGAAAATGGAAGTTCCTATTCTTATCTACAAAAGAAGTATGATATTAGAGGAGCGGAGACGATCCAGAGGTGGGTCAGGTCCTTTGGCAGGGATCATTTGTTGAACAAAAGGGTTAGAATAGAGACTATGGATGAGAAGAGAAGACTTAAGGAACTGGAAGAGGAGAACAAGAGGTTAAAACTTGCCTTGGCCGATTCGATAGTTGCCAACAAGATGCTTGAGACGCTGATAGATGTTGCAAATGATGAATACAAGACGGATTTAAAAAAAAACTTTGGCAACGGACTGTTTCAAAAAGGCCTGAAGAAGTGAGCGTTAAGTCCGGTTGTACTTACTTTGGTTACAGTAGGTCAGCATATTATGGTTGGATGGACTCCAAGTTGAAGGAGGAAGCGCAATACGACCTGGTATTGGAGCTTGTCCGGGATTACCGGAGGACGCATCCGATGATGGGCACAAGAAAGCTTCAGGAGTTGATCAGAGAAGATGCGGTGAGGTTGGAGATCAGCATAGGAAGGGACAGGCTCTTTGAGTTGTTGCGTTCTGAAGGCTTGCTGGTCAAGCGCAAGAGGAAGTATGTTGTTACAACGCAGTCATTTATGCGCTACAGTAAATATGAGGATCTGTTCAATGGCAATGTCTGGACCACTGCCCATCAGGCCTGGGTTTCGGACATAACCTATATCCGTGTCGGGGATTCCTTCAGGTACCTGTATCTTATTACCGATGCATACAGCAGGAAGATAGTAGGATGGTATTTGGGGAATACGCTTGAGTCAAAATGTGCTGTAGAAGCCTTAAAAATGGCGATAGAACAATGTCCGTCAACAGAAGGCATTGTTCATCACTCAGATAGGGGCTTTCAGTATTGCAGTAAGATTTATACTGAATTACTGGAAAAGGAAGGTATAAAGTCCAGTATGGGAGAAGCAGGGAATTGCTATGATAATGCAATGGCAGAGCGGGTTAACGGGATTCTGAAGATTGAATATAAACTTGGGGACAGGTTTAAGAATCTCAAAGAAGCGTTTGCAGCAGTAAGGCATGGAGTATGGGCCTACAATGAAAAGAGGCCACATTGTTCATTAAATATGAAGAAGCCGATTGAGGTACATGAGGGACTAACAGTGTTTTCATCTCTCAAACGCAAAAGTAGCCCAAGACAGAGACCTGTCAAGGCTATATAAACGTCGCTTCGCTCCGGCCTTGACAGGTCTCCTTACTTGGGCTCTAGGGCATTTAAGAGGATTGAAAATAAAAGAAAAAACAAAGAAAAAAGTGTCAAGTAAAATCAGGACGTGACAAGGATTTCGGAAAAAGTGTCAAGTAAAGCAAATTGCGAAAAGTTTTAGCATCCTCAGCATATTACAGTTAAACCGGACTTATTGAATAAAATATGATACAACTTAGCAATATTGATAAATTTATTGAATCGAGGTTCCAGCGGGTATTTATACTCAAGGGAATAGATCTGAAGATTGAACAAGGAGAATTTTTGACCTTGATGGGGCCTTCAGGGGTAGGTAAGTCCACCCTTCTCAATATCATTGGGCTTTTGGATGAGGATTATGAAGGCATGTATGACTTTGATGGAAAATCTGTTAATTCCATGAAGGAAAAGCAAAAATCAACCCTTCATAAATCCGAATTCGGCTACATTTTCCAGGCGTACCATCTTATCGATGAACTGACGGTTTATGAGAATATTGAGACCCCTCTTTTATACAGGAATGTTTCAGCTGCTGAAAGAAAGAGCATCATCGCGGATTTATTGGACAGGTTCAAGATGGTGGCCAAGAAGGATCTGTTTCCCGAGCAGCTTTCAGGAGGTCAACAGCAATTGGTGGGTATCGCAAGGGCCATAGCCGGCAAACCACGGGTACTTTTGGCGGATGAACCTACCGGAAATCTGCATTCTGCCCAAGCCAAAGAAATCATGGAGGTTTTTAAAGAATTGAACAAAGAAGGAACAACCATCATCCAGGCCACCCATTCCCGTGAAAATGCGGATTATGGGAATAGGCTGATTGAAATGTTGGATGGAAAAATATACAAAGACATTGCTCTATCATGATCATGAAAAAATTGACCTTAACACTGGCATTTTTGGCCGCATTTATAGGAGAACTGATGGCACAGGATACCATTCCCCTTTCTTTTCAGGAGGCTGTTAGGATCGGTTTGTCCCAGAACATTGATTACCGCAAACTTTTGAACCAGCAGGAAGTCCTGAGGATGGAGAGGTTAAATGCACAATTCAATCACCTTCCCAGGGTCAATTTATCCAATGATGCTTTCAGGCAGATTGGACAGCAATTCCAACAGGTGGAAGGTGAGCTCATTGTGACCAATGAGATCAACAATATCATCACAGGGAGAATCAATGCCAGTATGCCCATTTTTAACGGTTTGAGAAGGATCAACAACACGCAAGCGGGAAAGAGTTTTGAAGATGCGGGAAAAAATGCTATTGAAAGGGCCAAGCAGGAAGTCATGTTCAACATTGCGCAACAGTATCTGCAGGTTTTGTTAGATGAGGAACTTTACAAGATTGCTTTGGAAAACCTTGAAAACCAAAAGCGTCAGTTGGAGCAGATTGAGGGATTTGTGGAGGCTGGGTTGAGGACCTTGTCCGATTTGTACAACCAAAAATCGGAAGTTGCCAGGCTTGAGGTGGTGGCCTTAAATGCCAAAATCCAATGGGAAACGGATCTTTGGACTTTGGCGGAAACTCTTCAATTGGGTCCCAACATTTTGCCAAAACTGGAGGATGTGTCTTTGGAAAGGCATGAAAGCGACTGGTTGCAATTGCCTTTGGATGAACTGTATTTTACAGCAGCCTCAGAAAGAAAGGATTTGAAGCAAGTTGAACTACTAGAGCATGCCAGCAAGAAAATGCTCTCTGCGGCCAAAGCCACATATCTGCCACAGTTAAATGCATTTTTCAATTACAATACCTTCTTTACCAGCTTGGATGAAAGGACTTTCAGCAATCAGTTTTTTACCATTTTCCCCCAGCGATCTTTTGGTTTCAGTTTGACAGTGCCGATTTTCAACAATTTTGAAAACAGGGCATTTGTGACCCGTTCAAAAATGGAGTTTTACAACCAACAATTGGATAGGACAGCTTTGGAAAGGAGAATAAGCCAGGAAGTAAAGCTGGCCTATGAAAATTTTAAAGCAGCCATCAAAAGGGAAGAGGCAACACAATCCCAATTGGCAGCAGCGGTAGAAGCACAGACAGCCATTTCAGAAAGATTCCGGTTAGGGGTAAGTGATTTCGTGGACCTTGCCCAGGCCAATCAACAGTTGGTCACCGCTCAGTCAGATTATGCCCAAGCCCAATATACCCTGTATTTTCAGGAAGTTATCCTAAAATTTGCTTTGGGAATTTTAGAGGTGGGCGAGGGTTAAGAACTCTCTTTCCGGATTTTAGGAGTTTTCATAGGAATTTAATCTCATTGTGTTATTTTTACACATTGACATTCTAAAAAATAACCTATGAAAAAACACTTCTTGTTATCTTTTCTTTTGCTTGGTTTTGTTGGAGTTGGCCTTCAGGCCCAGGAAGCCCTGTTCCGCGCCCAACAAATCATCAGTCCTGAGGTACACCAAGATAATTCCGTAACTTTCCGTCTGCTCGCTCCAAACGCCCAATCGATTCAAATAACAGATGATTTCCTCCCAACAGTGAAAATCGAATCCCCTATGGGACAGATGGATGGTCCTGGCAGGGCTGATCTGGTGAAGGGAGAAAATGGCATTTGGGAGTTCAAAAGCCAAATCCTTGGGCCTGAATTGTACAATTATTCTTTTATTATTGATGGTTTTACGACCACAGACCCAAACAACCCATTTTTAATTAGAGATGTGGCCTCCGTGACCAATATCTTTATCATAGGAGGGGGACACGCGGAGCTTTATAAAACCAATGACATTCCTCACGGTTCGGTCACCAGGAGATGGTATGATTCCCCGGGTTTAGGTATGGACAGAAGGATTACCATTTACACCCCTCCGGGCTATGAAAATTCAACTGAAAAATATCCGGTGCTTTACCTCCTTCATGGTGCCGGTGGAGATGAGGAAGCCTGGATTTCTTTGGGAAGGACAGCGCAGATTATGGATAATTTGATTGCCCAAGGGAAAGCTAATCCTATGATTGTGGTTATGCCCAACGGCAATGTGATACAGGATGCTGCTCCTGGCGAAGGCAGCATGGGATATTATAAACCTCAGTTTATGGTGCCTAAAACCATGGATGGAACTTATGAGGCAAACTTTATGGATATTGTGAAGTTTGTGGAGAGCAATTATCGGGTAAAAGCAGACAAAGCCAACCGGGCAATTGCTGGTCTTTCCATGGGAGGTTTTCACACCATGCACATATCTAGGTATTACCCCAATACATTTGATTATGTAGGCTTATTTTCGGCCGCCATCATGCCAAGGGAAGATGCCACGGCCAAGGTATACAGTGATATAGAAGGGACCTTAAAAAACCAGATGAACAACGGTTTTAAACTTTATTGGATTGCAATCGGAAAAACGGATTTTCTATTTGATGCGAACACGGCCTACAGGAAAATGTTGGATAACATGGGTATGAAATATGAATATGTGGAAAGTGAAGGAGGACATACCTGGAGAAACTGGAGGGTATATTTGACTGAGTTTGCCCCAAGACTTTTTTAATAACCTGGAATTTAAATTGAGAATCTTATAGAGGCTGCCTTATGTGGGGTAGCTTCTTTTTTAATCGAAAATAAAAGGCTGGGGAGTAAAACAAATGAGGAATATCAGAATGGCCAGCCATCCTAAAACTTTTCTGCTTCCGTTCATTTCTCTGGTGCCGGTGACTTCCGGATGTTCCAACCCCATCACTCTTCCCAATAAAAAGGCAAATAAGAGCCATCCGGTATAGCCATCCAGATTTGGCCAAATATAAACCAAGGCATATTGTGCAGCCGCAATAAGCAATATGATGGCCCATTTTGTTTCATTTGGTATACTTGTCCTTCGGTAGATTATGTATAAAAACCCAATGTATAAGGGTATGGATATCAATAACCGGTTGATGTCATGGAAAGGATTGATAATACCCAAACCCGCATAAAATACAAATGCCGTAAAAAATACAAGGGAAATGGTTTTGTGGTGTTTGGGAAACAAACCAAAGATAACATGCCCTCCATCGAGTTGTCCTATGGGGAGTAAGTTCAATGCTGTAAAGAACAAAGCCAGGTACCCCGCAAACAAATAGGGAAAGTGAATGACTTCATACATATTGGGCATTTTTTCAGGATCAGCCAGGCCTTTTTCCATCAGATAAAACAGCAGGTTATAACCTAACCTAAGGGTGATATAGCCATCTTCCTCTGTGTGACCCTTGAATTCGGGGTCCAGGTATTCCGGATGGATTTCATAAATATAGTCTGCATCTGGCAGGTGGGTAAAACCATACCAAAGGACAAATATCGCCACAATAAAACCTGCCAAAGGTCCGGCTACTCCAATATCAAAAAATTTTCTCCGACTGTTCACGAAACTTTTCATGTGGATGATTGCACCGAATGTGCCGATGGAGGGCGCACCTAGGAATCCAAGCCATCCCGGAATAAAGAAGGGTAGGGAAGACCTTACTTTGTGGCGGATAGAGGTAAGCAGGTGTCCCATTTCATGGACAAAAAGAATCCCGATAAAAGGAATAGAAAAATGAAGGGATTTCAAAAAATATTCCCATGTAAGGGCATGTTCACCATCTGCAAGGATAGATTTTCCAAATAACCATTCGCCTCCTGCCAATGTCGCAGTCAGAATTGTTATCAATAATAATAGTATATGGATTAAATATTGTTTGGTGGTATACATCTTTGAATTGCTATAATAAATGTAGGCCGAAAAATTCTACCAAACCTTTGGGATGGGTAATTTGGTGCGTTTGTATCCCTACTTTTTTGGCTCCTTCAATATTAGCGGCCAAGTCATCGAAAAACAGTACCTTATGTGCCGGTATTTTGATTTTATCCAAAACAGCTTCATAAATAGCCACATCCGGCTTGGCCAAGCCCATCTCATGACTTAGGAAAATCTCATGACACAGGTCAAAGATCGTTTTTTCGGTGGTATGCTCTTTTAGGATTTCGTTGAACTTTTCGATGTGGATGGCATTGGTATTACTCAAAACAGCGGTACCGAAATTTGATTTAAGCTGTTTCAAAAGATCAATACGCTCCTGTGGTACATCTCTCAACAGGCTGTTCCAAACATGATCGATTTGAGCATCGCTCCAATTCTCTTGATAAAGACTCCGTATTTCATTTCTGAAAGCTTCGGAGCTGATCAGTCCTCTTTCATAGTCCTTGTGAAATTTGGACGGAAAAAACTTTGCCGTGAGCTCATGTTTTGCCTCAGGAAGAATTTTTTTCAACTCGTTGATACTGAAATCATAATCAATATCGATGATGACATTGCCTAAATCGAATATAAAAAAATCAACATTTTTGGGTATTCTCATGGATTTTCGGGTTGCTTATTTAAATCCAAATATGTAACATTGCAGTCCCATTTGCAAGGCTGTTTAGTAATAAAAGTTTTGTGAATTATAGGGCCTATAGCTCAGTTGGTTAGAGCTTCTGACTCATAATCAGGAGGTCGCTGGTTCGAGCCCAGCTGGGCCCACCCCCAAGCCGCTTAGATTTTCTAAGCGGTTTTTTTTATTCTTCCGGTCTACCAATAGAATCAATAAGTTTCCCACCATAAATAAAAAAATCTTAGCATATAAGTTTTTTGATATTTTAGGAGCTTAAAAATCAAAATGTAACTATGCGAGTGATGAAATTTTGTATGAGCTTCGTGCTGGGCTTCTTGGCCCAAACAATAATGGCGAATGAAGCCCCAAAATGGCTAAGGTACCCTGCCATTTCACCCGATGGCTCCCAGATAGTTTTCACCTACAAAGGCGATCTTTATAAAGTGGCAAGTACCGGTGGCAGGGCTGTCCAATTAACTTTCCATGAAGCCCATGATTTTATGCCTGTTTGGAGCAAGGACGGCAAACATATAGCCTTTGCCTCAGACCGCTATGGAAATTTTGATGTGTATGTTATGGAAGCAGATGGAGGTTTGGCGACCAGACTGACTTACCATTCCAATGATGAAATGCCTTACAGCTTTTCTGCTGACAATCAATCCGTGATTTTTGGAGGCGTCAGACAGGATTTGGCTGAGCACAGGCAATATCCCACCGGTTCCCAGCCTGAATTGTATAAAGTGCCTGTTAAAGGAGGTAGGGTAGACCAAATCTGGACCATTCCTGCAGAATATGTGCAGGTGAGTAAGGATGGTAAAACAATGGTATACCATGACAAAAAAGGCGGTGAAAATGAATGGCGAAAAAAGCACCAATCGGCCATTGCCAGAGATATCTGGGTATTTGATGCGGCTTCCAATACCCATAAGCAATTGACTTCCTTTTATGGTGAAGACCGGAATCCTGTGTTTTCTCCTGACGAAAAATCCATCTATTACCTGAGCGAAGCCAATGGAAGTTTCAATGTCTTTAAAATGAACCTGGATAATCCCAATGATGTCAAAGCCTTGACCAACCTGAAGGATTTTCCAGTGAGGTTTTTGAGTATAGCCGAAAACGGTACGATGAGTTTTTCTTATGATGGGGAACTTTATACTTTAAAGGAAGGGCAGCAACCCCAAAAAGTGGCTGTTGAAATCAAAACCCAGCCCGTATCCAACCAAGACAGTTTTATAAGTATCAATGGGGGTGTTCGGGAAATGTCCATTTCCCCTGATGGAAAAGAAATAGCATTTATAACAAGGGGTGAAGTCTTTGTGACTTCTGTGGACGGTTCCATGACCAAGAGGATCACTAATACCCCACAGCAGGAGCGTTTTGTTCAATTTGCCCCTGATGGGAAATCTATAATATATGCTTCGGAAAGGGAGGGTAGATGGCAGATTTTCCAGACCAAAAGAGTTAGGGAAAAGGAAGAGCCGTTTTTCTATGCCAGTACCCTATTGAAAGAAGAAGTTTTGGTAAGCAACGGGTTGGACAACTACCTGCCCCAATTGTCTCCCGATGGTAAAAAACTGGCTTATGTGGAGGCGAGAAAAACATTAAAAGTAATGGATATTGCTACCAAATCTACAGTGACTTTGATGACCCCTGATGAGGTCTTCCACATGCAGGATGGAGACCAATACTTTACCTGGAGCCCGGATAGCAAATGGCTTTTGGCAGAGTTCAGGCCTACCATGGCCAATGGCGAGGTGGTCTTATTGGATGCTACAGGTAAAAAACCCATGGAAAACCTGACACAGAGCGGATTTGGAGATGGACGTCCTAAATGGGTAAATGGTGGCAAACAGATGATCTGGTTCAGCAACAGGGATGGGCAGAAGGGATTTGCCACAAGTGGAGGCTCTCAGAATGATGTTTTTTCATTGTTTTTCACCAAAGAAGCATTTGATAGGTTCCGTTTGAACAAAGAGGAATTTGATCTGCTCAAGGAAATGGAAAAAGCGGGAAAAAATGGAGAGGATAAAAAAGAAGAGAAAAAGGAGGATAAAAAAGTAGAGGATATCAAAATCGATTGGGATGACCTGAGAGAGAGAAAAGCCAAACTGACCATCCATTCTTCATCTCTGGGAGATGCAGTCATTGATAAGGATGGGGAAAAACTCTATTACCTGGCAAGATTTGAAAAGGGTTTTAACCTTTGGAGCACTGATCTTCGCAGTAAAGAAACCAAAATGGAACTGAAGCTGGATGCAGGCTTTGGAAGAATGGAATGGGATAAAGAAATGAAAAACCTCTACCTCTTGGCGGATGGCAGTATCTCCAAAATTACCGACAAAGGAAGCAAACGTGAAGCAATCAAAATTGCCGGCGAGATGACATTGGATGCTGATGCTGAAAGGGCCCATATGTTTGAGCATATCAAAATCAGAACAAAAGGCACTTTCTATACTTCTGATTTCCATGGTGTGGATTGGGATGCTTTGACAACCCAATACGAAAAATACTTACCGAGTATAGGCAATAGCTATGAATTTGCTGAAATGATTTCTGAATTGATCGGTGAACTGAATGTTTCCCATGCAGGGGCTAGGTTCAATCGCTCCATTCCCCAAGCGGACGCGACTGCTTCCTTAGGAATTTTTATGGATTATACGCATCAATCTGATGGAATAAAAATCGCTGAAATCATGAAGGATGGTCCCTTGGATAAAGCAGGTTTCCGCCTTTCTCCCGGAATGATTATTGAAAAAATTGATGGAGAAATGGTGTCAAGGGATGTTGACGTGGCCCGCTTCTTAAACAGAAAGGCTGACAAGTTCACCTTGTTAGAAATACTCGATCCAAAAACCAATACCCGTCAGCAGGTTACGGTCAAGCCTATTACGCTTGCTCAGGAAAATCAATTGCTCTATAAGCGATGGGTAAAAAAGAACCAGGAAGAGGTAGAACGTTTAAGTAACGGCACTTTGGGTTATGTCCATATTCCGGGAATGGCGGATGGTCCTTACAGGACTACTTACGAAGAAATGATGGGCAAATACCATGACCGAAAAGGGGTAATTGTAGATACCCGATTTAATGGAGGCGGTGATTTGGTAGCTGACCTGGCTATGTTCTTTACCGGTGAAAAATTCATTACATACGCCACTGAAGAGAGAGAAGTTGGCTATGAGCCAACATTCAGGTGGACCAAACCGACTTTGGCCATGTTCAATGAAGCCAATTATTCAGACGGTCATTGCTTCGCCTGTGGTTATACGGATTTGAAAATAGGGAAAACAGTAGGTATGCCGACTCCAGGTACCTGTTCATTTGCAGGCTGGGAAATGTTACCGGATGGAGGTAGATGGGGAATTGTGCCTATCTCAGCCAAAAATAAAGCAGGTGAATGGATGGAAAACAACGAGACCAAGCCTCAGTTCCAGGTGAAAAATATGCCGGGCAAAATTGATAAAGGTATTGACCAACAATTGGAAAAAGCGGTTGAGGAACTGTTGAAAGATGTGAAATAAATCCAAAAATCTTGAATTAGATTTAAGAAACCTTTGGGGGCACCAGGCTGTCTCCAAAGGTTTTTTGTTATTGTCCTATTTTACGCTAGCCTATAATTTCCTAAATTATATGCAATTAAACCAAGGGACTTATGAAATGGCAAGGCAGACGTCAGAGCAGCAATATCGAAGACCGTAGAGGGCAGAGGGCCCAGCGTTTTGGAGGGGGAGGTGGAGGAATTAATCCCATGCTTCTAGGCTCTTTGATCAAAATTTTGTTTTCGAAAACAGGCCTTATCATAGTGGGCATATTGCTGCTATTTATGTTTTTAACTGGGACCAATCCTTTGTCCTTAATAGGGCAGTTTTTGGGAGAGGGGCAGTATATTGAAATGGCAGACTCGAATTACAGCCCTTCTGCTGAGGAGCAGGAACTTGCAGAATTTACGTCAGTAGTCCTGGCTGATACAGAAGATGTTTGGAATGAACTGATGCCCGGTTACCGGGAACCTATATTGGTTTTGTTTTCGGGAGCTGTAAATTCAGCCTGTGGGTTTGCTTCTGCTGCTACGGGTCCATTTTATTGTCCTGCTGATGAAAAGGTGTATATAGATCTGAGTTTCTTTCAGGATATGGAAAAAAAATTAGGTGCACATGGGGATTTTGCCCAAGCTTATGTAATAGCTCACGAAGTAGGTCACCATATTCAGAAATTGGACGGAACGCTTGCACAGGTTCAGTCGAGAAGAGGGAAAATTCCTGATGTCGAGTACAACAGACTCATGGTAAGATTGGAACTTCAGGCGGATTTTTATGCTGGAGTATGGGCACATCATACCCAGAGAATCAAAGGAGTTCTTGAACCGGGAGACCTGGAAGAAGCCCTTAATGCAGCCAGTTCGGTAGGTGATGACAGGCTTCAAAAACAGGCAACGGGAAGGGTTGTTCCCGATTCATTTACTCATGGCACCTCAGCCCAGCGGGCAAGATGGTTTAAAAGAGGCTTTGATTACGGGGATGTCAGCATGGGGGACACTTTCAATGCCAGGGAACTTTAGGGAAAGTATATATTTAGAAGATGCAATTAAGGATATATCAGGTAGATGCCTTTACAGAGAAAGTATTTGGAGGCAATCCGGCAGCTGTGGTACCTTTAGATGAATGGCTTCCGGATGAATTATTGCAAAATATTGCCAAGGAAAATAACCTTTCAGAAACGGCCTTTTTTGTAAAAAATGGAGATAGATACCTGATCCGATGGTTTACTCCTACCGTAGAAGTGGACCTTTGTGGCCATGCCACGCTTGCTACTGCCCATGTGCTTTTCCAGCATGAAGGGCATCTCGGTCCCGTGATACAGTTTTATTCTCCAAGGTCAGGTAATTTAAAAGTCAGCCTGCAGGAAGAGTTGATGACACTTGATTTCCCAAAAGATGAAGTTAATGAAATTCCTCTGAATGAGGAATTGAAGGCATGTTTCTCCTTATCACCGGTCCAGGCATTCAGGGGGAAATCCGATGTGGTGCTGGTGTTCCAATCCGAAATGGAAATCCGGAATATTCAATTTGATCTTGCTAAAATTGAGGAAATACCTGCCAGAGGAGTAATTGTTACTGCCAAAGGGGAGGTTGTAGATTTTGTGTCCAGGTTTTTCGGACCCCAAGTAGGTGTTCCGGAAGATCCAGTGACAGGTTCTGCGCACACTAGCCTTATTCCTATCTGGGCTGAGAAATTGGGAAAGACCAAATTAAAAGCTAAACAACTCTCCGCCAGAGGGGGAGAACTCAATTGTGAATTATTGGGACATAGGGTGGCGATTTCTGGTAAGGCCGTAACCTATTTGGAGGGCAAGCTATTTATTTGAGGTGATAGTTGCTAGGGAGTACCAAGAACGAGGTACAAAGTGCCAAGTATGAACCGTACCGATGCCTGATGACCAGATTTTAAAGTAATACTTGGTACATGGTACTTTGTACATGGTACAACATAAAATTCCAACTAAGGTACCTTATAAACAAAAGCATTCACATTCATTCCCGCACCAACAGAGGCAAAAACCAGATAGTCACCTGATTGGAAACTGTGTTCTGGCATTTCTCCTCTGATAATCATATCATACAGGATGGGAACAGTGGCTACAGAATTGTTCCCCAATTTTGAAATCGTCATCGGCATAACTTCTTCCGACCGGAGATCATCAGCTCCAAACAGTTTAAATACCCTTTGAATAATGGCTTCATCCATTTTGGCATTTGCCTGGTGAATGAGCACTTTTTTTACATCATGGATATCAATTCCTGCCTTTTTTATGGTTTCAGTGACCAAAAGCGGTACGGTATTCAAGGCATATTCATACAATTTTCTCCCGTTCATCTTCATGAAGAGGGTATTATCTTCATATTCTGGGTAATAAGAAATATCCATTTTCAAAAAATGTGCTTCAGAATAAGTATCAGAGCGTGTTTTATGACAGATGATCCCTATGGGTTTCTCGGATTCCCTGGCTTCGACAATTACCGCTCCCGCACCATCAGAATAAATCATGCTGTCAATGTCATGGGGATCGGCAATACGGGAAAGGTTTTCTGCACCTATGACCAAAACGCGTTTGGCGTCACCGGATTTGATATAATAATCTGCCTGAATGACACCCTGCACCCATCCGGGACAACCAAAAGGCAAATCATAGGCTACACAATTGGGGTTTTGGATCTTCAGCAGATGTTTAACCCTTGATGCTAAAGCAGGGACAAGATCAGATTTTTGATTGTTGTACAGGATGTCTCCGAAATTGTGGGCAAAAATGATGTAATCCAAAGTTTCGGGGTCAATTTTAGCAGATTCAATCGCTTCCTTGGCAGCAAAATACCCCATATCAGAGGTGTTGTATTCAGGCTTGAGGTAACGCCTTTCTTTGATATCGGTTATCTCCTGAAATTTTCTGATGATCTCTTCATTGGTTTTAGGTATCTTTTCTCCTTTTTCATTGATGAAACTTTTACTGAGAAAATCCTCATTTTTTACCACGATGTCAGGAATATATTTACCAGAGCCAGTGATTACCGAATAAACTGCCATACTTTTGAATACTTGTTGATTGTTTGGTTACTGAAATGAAAAGTAGAAAAAAGTAACGGTTTTCGATAAAAAAAAATCAGTTATTTCTCTGGTGGGAAATTAAATATTCCTAAGTCATCTCCCAATGCAAAGGATGTCTTTGTTTTAACCCCAATGTTCCTATCAACCATAAAGGCTTAAGTTAAGCTAATCCTTTAACTTGTATCCATTGGGATATAATCGAATATTTGTACACAGACAAACAGGTATGGGAAAGAGATTAGGGTTATTGATCATCGGTTTGATTTTCAAGGCAAATTTCCTGAGTGCCCAGGAAGTGATTAAGTACGATGTTTCCATAGCTGGAATATCGATTGGAGAAATGGTGGCAAAGAGGGAGAAAAAAGGGGAAGAACTGCACTATGAATTGAAAAGTAACGTAAGCTTTTGGTTTTTTGGAAAAATCAACTTGGACTATCTAACCAAAGTGGTTTACCAGGGAAAAAGATTGAACAAGGCCAATGTGTCCTCTAAAACGAACAGAGGTAATTTTCAGTCCGATATCCTTTGGAATGGAGATCATTATAAAATCAAATCTTCTAATTACAAACATGAATTGGATACGGTTATCCAAAGACCATTCCTTTTCAGTGCTGCAGTTTTTTATTTTGAAGAACCTGTTCAGGCAAAGGAGTTTTTGGCTGAGGCTTACGGTCTGCCTTCTCCTATCAAAAAAGTAAAGGATTATTATGAAGTCAATGTTAACGGAAATACAAACCGTTTTTACTATGTGGATGGGAAGTTGGAAAAGGCAGTAATGGAATTTCCGATCAAAAATTACGTAGTCAAAAGGAAACAATAAAAAAGGCGGTCATCTACCGCCTTCTTTATATCTATACCTATGAAGAAAGTTTTACTATGCAAAGGTATATGATGTAAAATTTGATTTGGTTAATTCATTGTGAACAAATGGTGTGCGCTATATTATTTTATTTTTTATCCTGAAGTATGATTTCATTATTTCTTAAAATATCCATGGCAAAGAGGCTCATGGCTTTTACACCGGTTTTGATGGTAGGTTCCGGGACAGGAGCGTAATAAGGGCTGTGTAAACCAGGGATTTCAAGCCCCTCCTTTTTAGCCCTTTTTAAAAATTCAGGATCGTTAGCCCCTAAGTAAAACATTGTGATGGGAATTTTTCTTTCCTGCATTCCAAACCTGCTGAAATCTTCGCCTATCATCTGTGCTTTTACTTCCACCACATTTTCCTCCCCCAGATTGGCTTTAAAAACTTTTACCATTTGTTCAGTAAGCTGGGCATCATTGATCAATGCCGGGGTATGTGGCTCTCTGATCCAATAAGTGGGCATTTTGGATTCCGGCAAACCTGCTGAACGCGCAAAGTTTTCACTGATCCTTTTAATACTGCTGATCATTTCTTCCCTAACCTCAGGAGAATATGA